>JANQPP010000197.1 GCA_028289405.1 Pirellulales bacterium | reverse complement strand
GTTTTCCGACTGGCACGCGATTAAGCAAGCCGAACACCCGGTACAACAATTCAGATCAATGACCATTCCCCAGTGGTGGCCAAGCTTTGGATGGTCTTCCGCCCAGAGTCGGCTGTCGCCATGGTGATGCACTTCGGGTGTCCCCGCGTGCGGGTCTTGCAAGAACGCGCCGAGCGTCGTTTCTTGTACGATGTCCCGCACTTCCGCGCCTTGGGGCGCCACATTGCGAGGCATCTCCAGCGAATGATGAAGCTGCGTCGAAGCGAGCTCATGTCTGCCCGCCACCTTTTCCAAAGTGATGTCCTGCCGCGAGAGCCGCAGGGATCCCTCACGGAATTCAAGGAGTGCGGCGGCGTTCTTTCCAACCAACTTACCTTCCTCAATCGTGGGACGCGCCTCCAGCCACTGTGGGCCGATGTCGGCGAACCGGTCTGTTCCACGCACTCCGTACCCCAGCGCGACGGCAACGACTCGGTCATGTTGTCCGGGTTGAATGAACGCAGGCAGGTCGATCGTTGTCCCGTCGGGGGTAGTGATCCGGAGCAGGTCACCATCGCGGATTCCCTGCTCGTTGGCTAAGTGCGGCGAGATGCAAATGTAATTATCCCAAGTGACCTTTGTGACGGGGTCGGGAAGTTCCTGCAACCATGGGTTGTGAGCATGCTGGCTGTCGGTCAATCCAACCTTGGAATAGAGGGCCAGCAAAAGCCCTTCTTGCGGCATCTCGGCATCCGGCGACCTTACCGCATCTGCTTTGAATTCCAACGATTCATGCGGTGTCTCGACTTCGGCAAAACCATCATGGACCGCTTTGTCCCAGAAAGCTTGAAACGGCTGTTGCGTCTTTGAGCGAGGGTGAATCCGTTCACGCCACGATGCTTTCATGATGCCGTGCATCGAATCGCTGCCGCCGGTCCAACGATGAAAACTTTCCAGAATTGACCGGGTACTTCCCAGGGGACGAAGCGTCGGCTGCGAAACCGAAACAATGCCGCTTACCGGTTCGGCGTCCATCCACGACTCAAGCGGATGGTGGTCAGGACACACGAAGTGGGCGAGAGACGCGAAATCATCGATCCTCTCGGCACAACTGACGACGAGTGGAATTTTCGCGATCGTGGCGGCCAGCGTTTCTCGCTTCGGCAGATTGTGCGTCAGATCGGTGCCCGCCACGAAGAACGCAGAGACATTTCCTGCCGTGATGTCGTAAATTAACGCGGCGACATCGGCGTCGTTTCCTTGACGCTGTCGGCTTGGGTTCTGGATATCAAGCGTCTGGCCGTAGTTGCCCAGCGCATGGTTGATATAGTTCACCAAGGCTTGCACCGCGATGTCCTGGCTGTCGCTAACCACCAGGCTTTTACCACGGGCGTTCCAGAGCCGTTCGATTAATTCCGTTTGATCGTCCTCCGAAAGAAGGTTGACCGATGGCGTTGGCCCTTGCGGTAGCGAGAGCCCCGCGCGGCGGCCTAGGGCTTCGGCCATGCGGCTGAGCGCCGCGGCAAACGCTTCGTCCGGAAGGCGAATTCTTCGGTCCGCGTTACTTCCGGTGAGGGACATGCGTCCTTCCAATTGAACGTGGTACGACATTTCCGGCTGCGAGGCCGTCGGAATCCTGTTCTTCCGCCAGGCGGTAGTGAACTCAATAGGCGAAATCCACGTCCCGAGAAAGTCGGCGCCGAAGGACACAATGACGGACGCTCGGACGAAATGATAGCGTGGCAGCACTCGCGCACCGTGGGTCTGCTGATGAGCGTCGAGGATCGCCGACGAGCTGACCGCATCGAACATCACGTGACGGCCATCCGGGAACTGCTGGAGGAACGTGTCGATCGTCGCTTGAAGTGTCGGGCTGGTGATGGTCGGCGTCACGACCACGACGGCGCCATGGGCCGCGTGTTGTGTGAGCTGCGTCTGGATCTCTTGGTCAACGACCCGCCAACTGGCTTCTTTTCCGTCCGCCAACGGGTGGGCCAGACGGTGGCTATCGTACACCCCCAACGGAAGTGCTTGGCCGATGGCGCAGAGTCCGCCTTTGGAAACCGGATGCTCGGGCATTCCCTCCATTTTCAGGGGCCGCCCGTCCCGCACGCCGACCAACAGGCCACATCCCGCTGGACAGCCAGCGCAGGTCGAGGCATAAAATTGTGTTCTTCCAGGCACGAGCCCCTCGGGTTGGACCACCAGCGGATGGGCTGTCTCCACCGGAGCTCGACCGCATCCTGCAATCGCGGCGACCGACATGCTGAAGCCTGCCGCTTCCAGGAACTGCCGGCGGCTGTACGAGGTAAGGACGCGGTCTCCTTGTCCGCCGGCCTCAACCTGGCCCGATCGGTCGTCTCGCTCGGCTAAGCCTCGCCAATAATGTTTTCGGCCATCGTTGTTCATGACGAGCTCTCAAAAGTGACAAGCCGCGCAGTCGGTCGATGCATGGACCGCGTTTCCATCAATGCCGGTTTCCGTTGCTTCGCGATGACAATTCACGCACCATCCCATCGACAAGCTCTCCACCTGCCGCACGCGTTCCATCGATTCCACCGGTCCGTGGCAGCGTTGGCAGGTGACGCCCGCGGTAACATGGGCACGGTGGTCGAAGTAAACATAGTCCGGCAGGTTGTGCACTCGGACCCAGGGGATGGAGTGTGGTGATGCGCCGGCTTCGGGCTTCAACGATTCGTCCAAGCCGCACGATTTGTAGAGTTTCTTCAGTGCCGGGGAGACGATCTGATCCGGCTGGCGGTTTTCGGCCTCGGCGTTCTTGATCTCGTCTTGCATCTCGTCAAAAGAGCTCGTCACGAATTTGTGGCATTTCATGCACACATCGCTAGAGGGAATGCCAGCGTGCCGGCTCTTGTCGGCCGCTGTGTGGCAAAACTGACAGTTAATTTGCAATTCACCGGCATGCAGCCGATGCGAGTAGTCGATCGGCTGTTCGGGTGCATAGCCGGTCTCTCGATCCGGCAATCGCCACGACGACATACCGGACCCCAGCGCGATGAGGCTGAAGAACAGCCCAATCAGCAGGGCGATGGTGATCATTCGCTGTTGCATCGGATCGCGGCCCGTCAAAAATTCCTATGGTCAATTAGCATTGGATTTCCGCGTTCTTGCGTGCATAGAACCACCAGTTCACGGCCAGGCAAGTCACGTAGTAAACGGCAAAGCCGTACAAGGCATACTCAGGTGTGCCCGCTTTGATCTGCGTCGCGAAGATCTTGGGAATCAGGTAGGCCCCGTAGGCGGCGATCGCGGACGTCCAGCCAAGCACGGGACCGGCCTGTTCCTTGGAAAAAATGATGGGAATCATGCGGAACGTGGACCCATTGCCGATGCCCGTCGTCGCGAACAAGACGACGAAGGTGACAACAAAGGGAATGAAATACTTTTCTGGCGTCGAGGATTTCCCCGCGAGCGACACGATGTATCCGGCCAGAATCGTCGAACCGACCATGATCCACGTGTCCCATTGGGTCACGCGGGCACCGCCCAGCTTGTCAGACAGCCAACCTCCCACTGGCCGAATCAAGGCCCCGACCGCCGCGCCGATCCAAATGTAATTGGACGTTTGGAGGCCGTTGGTGGGTGTGACGAAGACGTCATCGAGCAATTTCGGAAAGGCGTTCGAGTAGCCGATGAAGGACCCGAAAGTCATGACGTACAGCCAGGTCATGACCCAATTGTGTTTGTTCCCGAAAATGGCGAACTGTTTGTTAAGTGGTTCCTGAATCGTTTTTGGCGTCATGAACCGCATGCCAAGCATGGTGCAAACCACGGCGGCGATCAGAACGATGAATACACGCACGAGTTCAGGTACGGGCATCGGTACAAAGACGAGCAACAGCACTCCGGCGGCCGCTCCCAGAAAACCAACCAGTTGCAGCCAAAGGTACTTTCCGATCGCCACGGGAGTGGGGCCGCAATCGTGCTGCGGCAGATTGTTCATGCATACCCACGCGGCAACGGCGAGCACGGTCATAATGGGCACCCAAACCAGTGCCGCGTTCTGAATCCAGATCCGCTGGGTCTCACCGTCTTGCAGGAACTCTTGCCCTGGACCGCCCAGCGCGCCGAACATTCCAAAAGTGATTGCCCAGGGAATCAGGAATTGCATGACGCTGACGCCCACATTGCCCAGACCAGCGTTCAATCCAAGCGCCAACCCCTGCATTTTCTTGGGGAAAAAGAATGAGATGTTCGACATGCTCGAAGCAAACGCTCCCCCGCCAACACCGGACAGCGCCGCCAAAACGATATATATCGAGAACGGAGTCTCGGGATTCTGAAGCGCGATCCCGGTTGCCAGTGCCGGCAGAATCAACAGCACGGTCGTCATGAACTTGACGTTGCGGCCTCCGCAGATCGCGATCATGAACGAGTTGGGAATGCGGAGCGTGGCGCCAGCCAGACCGGCGACGGCGGGAAGTGTGAAAAGCAGCGCGCGGTATCCCGCTTCGTCGTACGGCTGCCCTGCGTTGCGGAACGTGAAATTGAACAGATCGGGATTCGCGAAATGCAACCGCTGCATGATTTTGATAATCATGCCCCAGTACAGCCAGACGGAAAAACCGCATAGCAGGTTGGGAATCGAGACCCACAGGTTGCGATAAGCGATGGGCCTGCCCGTGGTTTCCCAAAAGCTCGCATCCTCGACATCCCAGCGTTCTGGAGTTCTGGCCATGCGGCTACTCCATTCTCACGTGCAGGTCAGGAGCTTCGGCTCTCATCATCCTTTGAATGACGAGATGCATCCAAACCAGACATACCGCCACCAAAACGGCGAAGAACATCCAGCAAGACGTCCAGAGCCCCGTCGCGTTCAACAGATAACCAAAGATGACCGGGCAAATGAATCCACCCAGGCCGCCCAGAACGCCGACGATGCCGCCGACAACTCCCACATCGTCGGGAAAGTAGTCCGGGATGTGCTTGTAGACAGCGGCTTTACCAATGCCCATGACGGCGCCGATGATCAGGCTCAGGATGGTAAAGACCCAGATATTGGCCTGAAAGAAAATCTGCGTCACGCCACGGGCCAGTAACTCCTTCTTCTTGACTTGCTGTCCAGTTTCAACAACCGGTTCCTGCCACGACATGGAACGCGGAAGCACGAGCACCCGGCTCGCGCGTTCTTCTTCCGAGACCAGCTCTCCCTCTTTCCGTTTAAGATCGTATTTTCTCGGTTCCCCCACCTTGGGCCGCACCACGATTTTCGAGTCGGATACCCCCGTTACCTCTCCAGCCGCCCGGGCCATGATCCCGCTTCCCGGCGAACGGATGTCCATTTGCGGCACGATCAACAGCAGACAGCAGACGAGCGAGGATCCCAACACCCAGTACATGACGGTGCGGGCACCGAATTTGTCGGAGAGCCAACCTCCAAAAGCGCGAATCACGCCGGACGGTAAGCTGTTGCAGGCCGCTAAAGCTCCCGCGAGTGCGACGGTCGTTGCGTAGGCGTTGACGTAATACGGGACGAGCCACTGGGCCAGCGCCACGAACCCACCGAACACGAAGAAGTAGTAGAGCCCAAATCGCCAGACTCGGACCTGCCGCAACGGGGAGAGCCGTTGGAGGAGAGATTTTGCCTCGCTTCCGACGGGAAGCCGCTTGGTCGTCGTGAGTAAGAACACGACTCCGGTCATGACCAGCAGGGCTGCATAGAGTTTGGGAAGATTTCGCCATCCCTCGAGATTCTGGCCACTGTCGGTAAGCCAGTTGAGCACATGGGGAGCGCCAAGGCTCGTTAACGCCGCTCCAGCGTTGCCCGCGCCAAAAATCCCCAGCGCGGTGCCTTGCAGGTGCTTGGGAAACCAAACCGACGTGTAAGCAATGCCCACCGCGAAACTCGTCCCGCAGAATCCAAACCCCAAGCCGGCCGCGAAGAATTCCCAATAGGAATTGCAATAGCTCACGAGATACATGGGAATGGCGCAGAACAGCAGGAGTACCCCGTAGACGATTCGACCACCCCATTTGTCCGTCGCGATCCCCAGGGGCAGCCTAAACACCGCGCCGGTAAGCACGGGAATTCCGATGAGCCATCCAATCTCGGAGGGGCTCCAGGAATGCACTCCGTTGTCGACGAGGTAGGTGATCAACACCCCATTCATCATCCAGGCGGCAAAGCACACCGTGAACGCGAACGTATTGACTCCGAGAATCCACCAGGCACGGCTCTTCTCGTCCGGCGTTCGATCGGTGTTGCTGCCGTTTGCCACTCTTCAACTCCAAGCTGGAGGGCTGTCTCACATCTGCTTGGGCCGTCTATACCAACGCACAACCTGAGGTTTGCGCCACAGGTAAGGATTGGGAACGACCAGCAGGTGAACCAAGCGAGTAAACGGAAAGAATCCAATGGTGAGAAACGCGAGTACAATATGCAGTTTCACCAGATGCGGCATCGCGGCGACATAGGCGATTTCCGGGTTGAGTTTGAAAATCGACCACAGGTAGGGCGACAAATTGGTCGCGAACCAAGACGAACCCCAGGGATAGAAAATCGCGACGCCAATGCCGCTGATGGTTTGGACCAGCAACATGCCGAATAGAATCCAGTCCGTCACCGTTGTAACTTTCCGGATCTTCGTGTTGGAAAAACGCCGCACAACGACGCCCACTAGCCCGATCAACGTCAATATCCCGAAGATCAAGGCGGAGATTTCGAGCACATAGAGCCTTAACGGATGGCTACTCCAGGCTAGAACCGTGCGAGGAATAAGAAACGCAATCAAATGTCCCGCGGTGACGACCAAGATGCCGTAGTGAAAAGGAACCACGGCCCAAAAATGTTGTTTGTTCTCGATGAATTGGCTGGAAAGGCTCGAATAGGAAAATGTCTGCATCCGATAGCGATAAATCGTCATAAGAAAAAACGTAAACAGGCAGACATAGGGAAGGGCCACGAACAGAAACTGGTCCAGAAAATGGCTGTTCACGATCGATGCTCCTCCCCCTTCCCGGTCGCGTGATGCTCACGACTGGCTGGTACCTGCGAATCGAGCTGTACGAGGCCAGCCTCCGCGCACGAACCGCCGCATTCGCTTTCGCACCCAACGGCGGCAACCGGAAATGCATGAAGTGGGTCGACGCCCGATGGACGAGATTCGAGGATATCTTGCTCAGCCGGCGAATGGCCCGCGCCCCATTTCTGCTTCAGCACCTTGGCTAGAGCGGAGAATACGTGCCGATAAGGCGTGTCTTTCTTGGCCAATGCAACATTCATTTTTTCCACCGCCGCCTGCACACAGGCCGTGACAAATCTCCGCGCCTCTTCCTTCGGCATCGCCGCCACGACAGTAAGCACGTGCGAAATGTGATCGGTTAGCTCGGAAGATTCTGGCAGATCGTATTTGCGAAGCTCTTCTCGCATTCGCACGAGAAACAGGCCCCGGGCATATTCCTCGCCGAACAAGTGCCACCCGACTTCGAGGGCACATTCCGGGTTAACATCAAACGTTGCCGTGAACGCCTCTTCGACTTCCCAAATTGAATGTTGCTCGATGAAGCGGCCAAATTGTGAGATGTCATCCGCGGCGTCCGGAATCTCATCGTGCAGCACGACATAGAGCAGCTCCGCCGTTTGAGCCGTGTACTCGTGGGGGTAAGTGAGCAACCGGGCAAAGGCATGCATCACTTTTGGAATGTGCGACATTACAATCCCCTCCGGGGTCCACCGACAAAGCCGAACCCGGTTTCTTCCCGGTGTTCGTGAGGTTCCTTCATCATTTCGATGGCTTGTTCGCGGTGCATTGGCGGGATCACGAACCGGTCCTCAAACGTGCAGAGCGACGTGAGCTTGTGGATTTCGTCCGCTTCCTCGCGCGTGCAATTCGCTTCATGCAATATTCGATCCGCGAGGTCACGGCTGATATCCCCCACCGTTTCCGCCCGCCGATGCCAGCGGACGGCCTTTTGTTTCGCCAGTGCGTAGCGAACGCCTCCTTCATGGCCGGCACCGAAGAGATTGGCGAGGAACTTCATCGGCACACGCGAGGAATCAATGTCGTGGAACAAGTCCTCCGTCTCATGATGAATCGTGTCCTCGGGCTTGCTGGCCTGAACGGGCGACATCGGTGGAACATAGAACAACATGGGAAGCGTGCGGTATTCCACATGCGGCGGAAGCGCGATTTTCCATTCCATCACAAAACGGTAGACAGGAGATTTCTGGGCGGACTCAATGACACCATCCGAGATGCCGTCCTTCTTTGCTTGCGCGATCACGGCGGAATCATGTGGATCCAGGATCAATGACCGTTGCCCTTCCACGAGCTGGTCATCGGGTAGTTTCGCCACCTCTTCCAGGCGGTCCGCGTCATAGAGCAAGACGCCCAAGTAGCGGATTCGACCGACGCACGAGTGAAAACATGCGGGAGCTTGCCCCGTCTCCAAGCGTGGAAAGCAAAGAATGCACTTCTCACTTTTGCCCGTGAACCAGTTGAAATAAGTTTTCTTGTAAGGGCACGCGGCGACACACGACCGCCAGGCGCGGCACTTTTGCTGGTCGATCAGCACGATTCCATCTTCGCCCCGTTTGTACAGCGCGCCCGAGGGGCAAGAGGCCACGCAACACGGGTTGAGGCAATGGTTACAAATGCGAGGTAAGTAAAAGAAGACCAGACGCTCAACCGAGCTGAGTTGTAGCCGTTGCTGTTCGGTAAGCCCTTCCAGGTTGGGGTCGTTCTCGGCGTAGATCGGCGATCCGCCCAGATCATCATCCCAGTTTGGTCCCGCTTGGACATCGATCTTTTCGCCATCGATCATCGAGATCGGTTCCGCCGTGGGCTGGTCCGGACCCTCCTTCGCATTGAACAAATTCTGGTAATCGTAGGTCCACGGCTCGTAGTAGTCGTCCATGCTGGGCATGTGCGGATTGTGGAAAATGTTAGGAACGATCCTGGCCTTGCTTGTGGATTTGATGTCGAGCTTTCCATTGCCATTCGATTCCCAACCGCCTTTATATTTCTCTTGATCCTCCCATTTCGTGGGATAACCCGTGCCAGGCTTGGTTTCGACGTTGTTCCACCACATGTATTCCGCGCCCTTGCGGTCCGTCCATACATTCTTGCAGGCAATGCTACAGGTATGGCAGCCAATGCACTTGTCGAGATGGAACACCATCGAGACTTGCGAACGAATGTTCATGGCCCGTGCTTTCCTGTGTCTACCGTTTGAGAATGCCGTGGGCGTGCGAATTGATTGTAGCGTTACAAAGTGAAACACATCGCAGAAGTGTTACATGTTAGCAACGACAATTAATGTCAATCATTTGACCAAGCTACTAGTAAATCGGCTCTCCGGGTAGCTTGCGGACAAGCAGGTGGGTGTCGCGGTTGCATCCCACCGGCCCCCAATAGTTAAAGTGGTAAGTGAATTGGCCATACCCGCCGATCATGAAGTTTGGCTTAAGCCGGGTACGTGTCAGGCTATTGTGGCCACCCGCCCGCCGGCCATTACGCAGCGGCGATTTGGGAATCCCGTGTGTCCGTTCGGGCGAGTGATATTGCATGCAGATTCCGGGAGGAATGCGGGCACTCACCACGCTCCGGGTCACCACGACGCCGTGGTCATTGAACACCTCGATCCAGTCGTTGTCGTTGATTCCCAGCGACTCGGCGTCTTTGTCGTTCATCCAAAGCGGATAAATGCCGCGTGAAAGCGTTGTCATCCGCTGGTTGTCGCCATAAGTGGAGTGAATGTGCCATTTGCCGTGCGGCGTGAGGAAGTTCAGCATGATTGCCCGCGCTTCCTCTTCACTGAACTGCAAGTCGGAGTATTCGGTGGGAAGCGGCTTTGGCTTGTAGGTTGGCAAGTGCTCACCGAAGTCGATGTACACCGGATGGTCCAGATAGAACGATTGCCGGCCCGTCAACGTTCGCCAGGGGACGTCGGATTCGACGTTGTAGGTAAACGGAGAATAGGAACGTCCATTTTCGATCAATCCCGACCACATTGGACTGTTGAGAAAGCGTCGCGGCTGGCTTTGGATATCCTTAAAATTAGTACGGAATCCACGATTTTTTTCCGCCAGATGAACGAGTGGCACTCCCGTCTTTGTTTCCATGTTTTTGTACGAACGGTAAGCCATTTCGCCGTTGGTCACCGTAGCGAAATTCAATATCATATTGCAGGCGTCGATATCCGCCTTGAGCGATGGATATGTCTGGCCATTCCAGGATTCGGTGGAGTGTGACTGCAAATATTGGTCGTACTCGTCTTCGATTGCGTAATTCGTCCCGTGGGCAGCCAGCCCATTCTTCCGGACCATCGGGCCGTATGAGATGAATTGGTTGTAAACGTTCTTGTAGTCGCGCTGGACGACTTTAAACACCGGCATGGTTTTGCCGGGAACCGCGTCGCACTCACCTTTAATCCACTGTTTCAAATCGGGCTGGGCAATCTCAGCCGGTGAATCGTGAGCAAGGGGAGCAGCCACGACGTCTTCCACCGGTTCGGGGAAGTGTTTGGCCGCAAGTTCGGAGAATTTCTTGGCCACCGCTTGAAAGATTGCCCAGTCACTTTTGGATTCCCAGCAAGGGGGAACCGCGGGGGAAAGCGGGTGAATGAAGCTGTGCATGTCGGTCGAGTTGAGGTCCGCTTTCTCGTACCAAGTCGCGGCAGGCAAAATAATGTCAGAGTAGAGCGCCGACGTATCCATGCGGAAGTTGAGATCCACGACCAGGTCCATCTTGCCGTGGGGCGCGTGTTCGTGCCACGCAACTTCTTTCACGGAATCCTGCGCGAGGTCCTTTCCCACCGCGTTGTCATGCGTGCCAAGATAGTGGCGCAAGAAATACTCATGCCCTTTCGCGCTAGCCATGATGGCGTTGCCACGCCAGATGAACCAAACCCGTGGCCAGTTCTCTTCCGCGTCGGGGTCTTCGACCGAGAACTTCATTTTCTTGTTCTTCAAGCGATGGGCGATCCAAGAGGCAATTTCATCCGGAGTATCCGCGCCCGCTTCTCGCGCCTGCTTGACAACTTCCAGCGGGTTTTCCGGGAACTGCGGATAGAATGGCAGCCAGCCTTGCCGCACTGCACGGACCTGCATGTCCATCGTGTGCCCCTTAGCCGTGGTGTCGGCATGGCCGTTCTGAGGCACGGTGTGGTAGTCCGTGAAGTCCTTTTCATAACGCCACTGGTCCGAATGCACATAATGCCAACTCGGCGTGTTCTGCAAACGGGATGGCGGGAACCAATCCTTCGCCAGCGCGATCGAGGACCAAGACTCCATCGGGGCCAACTTCTCTTGACCCACGTAATGCGCCAGTCCGCCGCCGTTTTTCCCAATACATCCACAGAACATCAGGGCGTGAATACCGGCGCGATACATCAGGTTTGCGTGGTACCAATGGTTGATCCCGGCGCCGATCAAGATCGTGCACCTGCCTTCGGTGTGCTCGGCGGTCGTGCCCCATTCACGAGCAAAACGAATCAATACATCCCGTCCAACTCCCGTGTATTTTTCACTCCAAGCCGGTGTGTATGGCGCGTCGACGTCGTAGTCCTCTGGGTAGTCGCCCGCGAGACCTCGGTTTACTCCGTACTGGGCCATCAGCAGGTCGTAGGCGGTCGTGACGTGGACTTCCTCACCGTCCGATGTCTTTAAGGTGCGAACCGGGACGCCTCGGGCGACTACTCCGCCCGCGCCGAAGTCATCCAGCTCAACCTGCAATACACCGTCATTCTCGTCGAGGAAGCTGAGCCGTGGCTCAATCGGGCTGCCGTCTTTTCCATCCTTGAGCAACAGATTCCACTTGCCCTTCTCAGTTCCCCAGCGGTTCCCGCTGCTCCCCATCGGCATCTTGGGCTCGTTGGACGTTTCGTCCCACATCAGAAACTTCCACTCGCCATGCTCCTCTCCGGCGTACTTTTTTAGGCGTCCCGCGCGCAGCAACTGGCCAGGGCGCACGCGGCCGTTTTCGTCTTCCTTGATCTCCACCAAAAAAGGAGCGTCCGTGTACTTCTTGGTATAGTCGAGGAAGTAGGGTATCTTCTTCCGATGATGAAACTCGGTCAAAAGCACATGATTGACCGCCATCCACCATGCGCCATCCTGGCCCGTGTTCACCGCCACCCACTCGTCCGCGTACTTGGCCACCTGGCTGAAGTCGGGCGAGAACACCCACAGCTTCGTGCCGTTATGCCGGCCCTCGGCAAGAAAATGACAGTCAGGCGTTCTCGTCATGCCGATGTTGGCACCCATCGAAACCAGCATCTTGGCGTGGTACCAGTCGGCGCTCTCTTGCACGTCCGTTTGCTCTCCCCACGTTTCCGGCGAGGCCGTCGGCAGGTCGCAATACCAGTCGTAGAAAGACAGCGAGATGCCGCCAATGAGCTGCATCAGCCGGGCGCCCGAGGCATAGCTGATCATCGACATGGCGGGAATCGGCGAAAAACCGGCGATGCGGTCCGGCCCGTGTTTCTTAATGGTGTGAACCATGGACGCGGAGATGATTTCCAAGATGGTATCCCAGTTGGATCGCCGCAAACCACCCTTGCCTCGCGCTTTCTGCCAACGCTTCCGCGCTTCGGGGTTTTCGACGAGCGCCGTCCAGGCATCGACCGGGTCGGCATGATTGGCGCGGGCTTCCCGCCAAAGGTCGATCAAAGCGCCGCGAATGTAGGGATACTTGACTCGCAGCGGGCTGTAGAGATACCAGCTATATGAAATGCCTCGCTGGCAACCGCGAGGTTCGTAGGGGGGCAACCCGGCTTCGAGCAAGGGATAGTCAAGCCCCTGCATCTCCCATGTCACGATGCCGTCTTTGACGTGAATATTCCATGTGCAGCCGCCAGTGCAATTCACGCCGTGCGTGCTGCGGACAACTTTGTCATGTTGCCAACGGTTGCGATAAAACTCCTCCCATTGCCTCCCCTGAGGATTGATTTCATCTCGAATCCATGCGATGGCATCTTGAACAATATTCATCAAGGCACTTCCGTCGGCTGGGGAATTCGAAGTGACGTATCATCCACCAATGGCCGGCGCACGCCGGTGAAGCGGCGCTTCCATATCGAGTCGAAAGCGAACACTAACGCCGACGCTCCGATGAGCCCGATCAACAGAAAAGCAACACGGCCCGCCGCCGGCTGAGCGGGGCTCTCACCCGCGGAGGATTCGAAATAGGCGGCCAGAGCGTGAATTTCGTCGCCCGTGAACGGATGTTGCTTGAAAATCGGCTGCATCGTTTCGGTCGCGGGCGCGGCCAGCCAAGCACTGAGCGATTTACGACCGTCCAGCCGTTCGTAGACATTGGTCAGGTCGGCAGCCCTGCGATCGGCTGCTAACGCGCCTCCGCCCAACAAAGGCGTGTCGTGCATGCTATGGCACGAGATGCATGCGGCACCTCCATTTTCCAGGCGTCTCGTGCCAAGGAAGATGTCTCGTCCGAGCGTGCGATCCGCGTCCGTAAACGGCTTGTTCGAAATTTGCAGTCCCTTGAACTGCGATTCTTCCAACTTGGATTCCGCCTCGATCAGATCGAGCAGATTCTCGCATCGTTCGCGAGTCATGCCCGGCAGCACGGGCATGGGAACGTTGCGTGATTCCTGCAGAATCTTGAGTGCGTAAGAATCTCCCCGGTCGATGTAGGATTTTGGGTCCATCATGAACCCGATCAGCCATTCCCGATCCTTGCGCTCCGAGACGTTTTTTAGGTCCGGTCCCGTTAGCCTCCCGCCACCTACCGTGTGGCAGTTCAGGCAGTTCTGTCGGAAAAAGTCCGGAGAATCCTGCGCGGCGGCAATGGATGCCGTGCCAAGGGCCATGCCAAGCGTCAACGCCAGCAGCGCGTGATTTCGGCGGCGGCAAGAGGGGGCAGGCAAGCTTTGCTGCGTATTGGCCGCCATGGCGACTCCATCCACTTTTTTAGGGGCAAGTCGGAGCCGGATGCAAGAAATTAATAAGATATTAGGATCTTGTTATCATTATTGATGAGAACATATCGCCTGACATAAAAGATGTCAAGATCTGAAAGTCGTTTTTTTCGGAAACAGCCTATCGATGATCTCGCAGAAAGTGAGTGCGCCCGCAGGCGAACATGTACATTGCCCAACACGACGGAACGCCTTAAAGCCAACGGACAAAACCTTCCGCTTTGTTCGTCCGGCGGCGTTTCACGGCCGACGGACGCTCCAATACGCAGATGCTGAGATGTTTTATCCCGAGTCCCTTATGCGGCGTGCAAAAGTCCGGAAAATCACACAAGTTACCGACCGTTGGTGGCGCGGGCCTGTTCGTGCGGTTTATTCAAGGATGGTGTCTTGCGTTGTCTGTGCGATGTCTTGCCGGCCACGAATCACAGGGAGAAGATTGCCGCCTTTCGACCAGAGCATGGCCAGACGGTTTGGAAATTCTACGCGAGACCGAATCCGACCTTCCCGACCACTGAAACAAAGACGCTTTGGGTGTCCGCAACCGCACCAGAAAGGGGTGAGTGATGTCCACGCTTAACGCGAAATCGACGGTGGCCCAATGGGTTTCCGAGAATCCCCAGACGGCGAAAGTATTCGAAGAGCTGCAAATCGATTATTGCTGCGGAGGGGGGATTGCTCTGGCCGAAGCCTGCGAGAAAAAACAACTCGACGCAAACGAGGTCCTTTCGCATCTTCAACAGATCGCGGGGGATCCATCCCATGAGTCCAGGGAGAATTGGCTTGAAGTCCGGTTAGGTGAGCTGTGTGATCACATCGAAACGACTCATCATGCCTATCTGCGGAATGAACTGCCTCGCCTGGCTAAGCTGATTGGCAAGGTCGTCGACGCCCATGGCGCGAGTCATCCAGGATTGCGCCAGCTTCAACAAGTTTTTAGCGAACTTCGCGCTGAGCTAGAGCCGCACATGATGAAGGAAGAGAGAATCCTGTTTCCGGCGATCCGACAGTTGGAAGAAGCCACGGCCCAACCGAGCTTTCCGTTCGGAACGGTCGTGAATCCCATTAGCATGATGGAACATGAACACGATGCCGCCGGAAACGCGTTGGCGCGAATTCGCGACGTGACAAACGGCTTCCAACCTCCGGACGATGCATGCAACACCTATCGCATCATGTTAGACGCCCTTCAACGACTCGGAAGAGATCTGCAAAGACATATTCACAAAGAAAATTTTATACTATTTCCAAAAGCACGGAAACTCGAATCTTCTTTGTCTGTCGTGGATGCCTAGAAAACGTCTCAAAAAATGATCTTGTAGAATTTGTTGTTGACGGCAGTCGAAAAGTGCGGCTTATTCAGTACGTCTCGGCGGTTTGAAATTTCAGCGTACCGGTGTGTGGCCGTACCGGAAAACGAAGATAAGGGCGAGAATCCCGGATTTTCGGCGCTCGGCACGAAGCGAATGTTCATTGCCGAATTTGATCACTCTGCATTCATTTGACCGCGGCCCCAAACAAACACCCCCGCTACCCATCCTCATCCACCGCGACGTGCAGGTAGCCGCTGGTGACGGCGGCGCCGGCGTGTCCGGCGGCGTCGCGGACTTCGGCCAGTGTTCTGCCGCCGGCGAGGGCGTGGCTTACGAAGGTGTGGCGGCCGTGATGAATGGTCAGTTGCTG
>JANQPP010000181.1 GCA_028289405.1 Pirellulales bacterium | reverse complement strand
GCATGGATGGCTCCTTCCAAATAAAGAAGCCCCCCGCTGTGGACTCTACGGTACGCAATAGCCCAAGGTTCGAAAAAAAGACTTTGCAGTTCTCCTGGGCTCACGTCGCACGATCGAAGACAGGACGGCGATGGTCTCGGCGTGCGGTGGAATTCAAGCTTCCGTTTCGCCGCGCAAGACGGCCAAAACCGCTTGCATGTCCGGCGGGAGCGGTGCTTCGATCGACACGATTTGTTTCTCCACGGGATGCAGGAACGACAAGCGATACGCGTGCAACGCTTGCCGGTCGAGCACGATCTCCTCATTCGACTCCTCACGCCGCAACTCGCCCCGGCTGATGCGGGCTCGACCACCGTACAACCGGTCACAAAGCACGGGGCAGCCGAGCGTCTCCAAATGCAAGCGAATTTGATGCGTGCGGCCTGTCTTCGGCCGCGCTGTGACGTAGGTGAATCCCGCGAAGCGTTCGAGCACCTCGTAAAAGGTCTGCGCAGGCCGGCTGGTGGCATGCCCGTGGCGGATCGCCTTCTTTTCACGCTGGTAGGGATGCACGCCAATAGGCAGGTCGATCACGTCGGAATCCCGGTCTACCCGGCCCATCACGATGGCTCGATACTCTTTTTCCACGCTGCGTTCCGTGAATTGGGCGTTGAGATCCATATGCGCGATGTCGGTCTTCGCCACGACGAGTACCCCACTGGTATCGCGATCCAAGCGATGCACGATCCCCGGGCGCGTCGCTCCCCCTACACCGCTAAGTTGCTCGAAATGATATTGCAGGCCGGCGACGAGTGTGCCTGACCAGTGCCCTTTCGCGGGATGTACCACGATGCCGGGAGCCTTGTTCACGACGGCCAGATGTTCGTCTTCGTAGAGGATGTCTAGCGGCAGATACTCCGCCTGAGGGGAGCCGGGCACGGACCGTGGATAACGGCCAGAAATTCGCTCGTTGCCTTTTAAATGAAAGGCCGGCTTCACTTGGATGTTATTCACCTGAATATCGCCGGCGGCGATCGCCCGACGGACACTGACGCGGCTGAAACGCGGCAGAGCCTCCGCCAAAAACGCGTCCAGTCGTGTGCCGGCTGCTGCGGGCGGAACCCGAATTTCGAATTCTTCGGCTTGGTCAGGCACCGGCCCACGCAGCGGATCCGCGGCCAAAACGCCCTTCCTCATGGGCTGGGGGAAGAGGAGCCGTCCTCAGTGGAAAGGAGTTCTTCTTCCGTGACAGGGGGCGATGGCGGCGGAGGGATATTCGAAGTCCCCGTCGATGCGGAAGGCTCCGATTCCTCTAATGGGAATGCGTCTGGAGCCGGTTCCTCCTCGGGCTCCGCAGGCTCTCCGAGCGGATCGAAGGGAGAATCCGTCCCCAAGCTGGGGGACAGGAACGGCGATTCAGAACCTATGTCCTCCAGGCCGCTCTCATCCAACGGAAAATTTGCCTGTCCCGTCGCGCCGGAGCTACCCGTGGTGGCCGGTTGCGGATCTTGTTGGGCAAACCAATCGTAAAAATCTCCCGTGGCCGGTTTTTCCAAATCCTTCAGCCGCTCCTCGGCATAGGAGCCGAACGCGGTGGACGAAGCGTCCACCAGGGCTTGGTAATTTTGCCGGGCTTCGTCGAGTTGGTTGAGGGCTTCGTAACCGCGACCTAGTCCTAAGTGCGCGCGCTGTTGGATGGCGGAATCGTTCGTCATGGCCAGCGCGGCGTTGTATTTTTCGATTGCTTCACGAATCTTCTGCCGGCCCTCCGCCGCGTTCGTGAACAGCTCATCCATGCCGACCATCAGCTTTGTATCCGCCACGATGATCCGCGACCACAATCCCACGGGGGAGCCGCCAAAACCTTCGGCCAATTCCTCCATGCGATCGTTATCGGCACCGATTCCGCTCCCCATCGCCAGGTAAAATTCGTTCCAAGCATGTGCCTGGGCTTCGCGGTTTCGGCTGGCCAAATAGGCATAAGCCGCACCGACGATGCCGACCGCGACGACCGCGCCCAGCAGCACCTTGCCGTACGGGCGTGCCGCGTCGAGCAACTTCTCCAAGCGATCCGCCAGCTCGTTCTTTTCCAGCTCGTGACGCCGTTCCGTCTTCATATTTCCGCCAAACCCCAATAAAGTAGCCCGAAGCGCGGTTCGGGAGAGGCATCCCCACTCAGACGAGGAGATGCTGCCAGTGGATCATCCGTGCCTGCAAGGCGTCTCACCCCATCTTTCGGCATGATAGGCCGAGCTTACCCAAAGCTCAAGGCGAACTGCGGTTATGGGCAGTACAACGTGGACTTTGAATGCACGTCTGCCGGCGTGTGAGGGGAGTGGTCGATGCCCTCGAAACGTCATATCTCCGGGTGCTCAGCTTTCTTGGCTGCAAGGAAGTTGACGAAAGCGGAACACACCACGAGCATGAACTTGGCTTCGGCAAATATGGGGGGTAAATCGTTTCCCGTCAGGGCATGCCGGATTCCGCTTGAATCGCTACTGTACCCGTAGAGTTGCGACATGCCGCCTTTTAGCGCCGGATGAAGCTCACCGTTTTTCTCGATTTTCTTGAGGCATTCTCCAAGGGTTGCTTTTGGCAAACCGGTAACTTCTTTGGCGGCGGATTCAACGGCCAAAATTGCTTCCTTGACCGCATTCGCGTAGTCCGGAGCCTTTTTGTCAGAAAGAAGCTGCACGGCTTTTCGGATATGAGTCCTTGCGCTATCGAAAGGAGCGCTCAACGACTCTTCAATGGACGCGATTTCTTCATCGCTAGATATCGGGCAGATTTGATTGCCGATGATTCGATAGCCCGAGTTTTCTCGCTCCAGTACAAGATTTAATTCTTGCCCGAGATGTTCTGTCCATTTCTGTGGAATGTTTCTCAAAATAAAGTCTAGAAAATCGTATACATCCCACCACTCAGAGTTAAAAACATGTTTCTGGAATCCGTAGTAACACGATTTTTGATCCCGAGAATCTAACCCGAGGAACAAATCCATTGGTTTTTGTGGCCTGCTATTGAAAAACGGATCCATGGGTTATGAAGGTTTCCAGCGCCGAGCTTGGCAAGGAGACCTGTAGGATGACGACGAGACGACGGAA
>JANQPP010000178.1 GCA_028289405.1 Pirellulales bacterium | reverse complement strand
TTGAATACGGCGATATTCGTCCAGATGTTTCTGACTTGTTGTTGTCCAGCGCCCCACACTTCCTTTACGTCGTGAAAGTCCTGTTCGATCACCGCGCGGGCGAACTGCTTCACGCCGGGCTTTAGGCTGCTAAGGTAGTAACGCACATCGGCGCACTCCTTGCCCTCCCGTTCGGTAACCGAGATCACCTGTCCGATCGTGGTTAAACCGGGCCACCCCTCGGTGAAGCGTTTCAACTTTTCGGGCAACGCCGCCTGGTAGTACACACGCCACTCGACGCGGCCATGTCCCTTGTCTTGGGTTTGGCAATGGCGGCATTGGGGGCATCTGCGGCGAACAGAGGTTGCCATTCGCGGATGGCGCGTTCGGCGCAATAAAAAAGCCCGCCATGGTGAGCGGGCTGCGGTGTTCAGATTGAACGTCGATCAGGCAGCTTGCCGCTTGCGGCGGTACCAGCCAATTCCTCCGACGACGAGACCGAGCAACGACCAGACGGCCATGCTGGAGGGCTCGGGGACGGAGTTGGCCAACTCCAGGTTGTTTGAACCCGCCACAATGCCAGCCGATCCTGCAAAAGCGGTGACTGTACGAGTTGTTTCCAGTCGTAATAGGAAGTCATCGACTCCGATGGCAGCCACATTGAACCCAGTGATACTGATGGGTACCACGGAGTCTCCGGGAGATATCGAAAAACTGCCGACGGTTATTCCATTGATAATCACATCCATGTCTTGCGTATCGCCACTAAGGGAGTTGGGTGACGTGTTCAGATCCAAATTGATGGACTCGACAAAGGAAAGACCCGTATTCACGAAGCTCTGCTCGATGAAATCACCTAGATTCCAGAAACGTAATCCAATCAAAGTGGATCGAGTTTCGCTGCCGTCGGGGAATGAACCGACAAAAACGGACGCACGAGATGTCGAAGTGGCCAAAGCTAACCCGACAAACAAAAGAATCGATGAGAAGTTCTTCAAAGCGGTCTCTCCCAGGGAATGAAACGTTCTGTCCGAGCAAAGGTAAGAGCTAGTTTCGTTAATCTGTCTACCCTATCCGGCAAGTGGTGACTATTGTGGACGAGCGATAACGGCAAAACAAGTAGCCTGGGTAAATTATTCCTGGATTTTCCGACCTTCGCCGGTCACTCCGCTCGAACTCACGGGAGACAACCCAGCGTCACCGGATGAGTAAACCAGCTTCTCCGCTTCAAAGCAGCGAAGGGCCAAGATCCTGCAGTAAGGCGATAACACCACTGTTCGGGAATTGCATACCGGCAGCGGCGCTGCGGCCGCTGAACTCCTCCGTCGAAATTGGGAGGAAATCCTGAAGCTGGAAATCCCGGAAGCCAAGGAACGGATGGCCAAGGGCGGAAAAAAGGGAGGCATCGAGTCTGGAAAAGACGTAAAGGGGAGCCGAAGTCAACGGAGACGTATCCGCCAAGTTCGAGCAAAGGCGAATCCGACGACCGCGCCGCCTTCCAGTTCGGCAAGTCTGGCCAGACGATCCGCGATGCAAAGGCATGTGCTTTCGTCCACTCTTGTGGCAAGATCAAAGGACTGGCACGGAGGCGTGGGGCCGTAGCGCTCCCTGCATCACTGGAACCTGTTCCCAACTGTGCCCATTGGCCTCGGGCGACATATAGTAAACACTTTCTATCCGTCGTCGGACCCAGAATCCCAAGGCGGCGGTCCGGTCGAGGATTTCTCCCGCATCCGCCGAGAGACGGGGATTCCGAGCGGACGCTGTGATGAGATAGACAGAAGCACTGGGGAAGTCCGACTTCTTCACGTATTCGCTATTGAACCCGGTGTCTATCAAGAAATGGCGAAAACGACTCCGCCCCCAAATCAAAATCATCAGATTTGGAGCCGTGTCGTTCTGTCCGGAGGACGATACGAACCGCCCGGCGTCTTCTGATAGCGCGTCGATGTCAACCTCTCGGGGTGGATTCATGGCGACAACAACCGCGTCCGGTGTCGAAGAAGGGAAGCGCACATCCAGCTTGGAGACGCTGTGTTCGCGGCAGCCAAACGCACTGATGGTTAGCAGTGCAAGTAGGACGGGGACTGCGTAGCGCCGACGCGCCGTCTTGTATCGCGGCAAAACGAAGGGCAGTCCCCGAAGACGAAGGTTGGGCAGGAACATTCCTTTGCCAGCCAGGTACGTCGAGTAGGCGCCACCGTGTTTCCGCTCCATGGTCCGTTCTTCGTATCTTGCCAGCGAGAAGTAGGCAAAAGTCATTCCGAACCATAGGTATAGATTGATGAACCTTGGCCAAAGGATGGCGAGCCCCAAGCCAGCCGCGATCCAGCATGCATATTGCGGATGCCGCACGTAGGCGTAAAGCATGCGAGTAGCGATAGCCTTCTTCACTAGCTTCATCCAGTAAAGGTATCCTGCATGGATTGTGAAAAGCACAAGACCACCGAATGCAAGTACCTTCCCCACGTTTCGGATCACGTGCAGAAGAATGGAGTCAGGATCGGAAAGGTGTGTGATGAAAAATTCGTTCAGCCAAAAGAGGTAGGGTGATCCGTTGAGAAAC
Source organism: Pirellulales bacterium (assembly GCA_028289405.1). Taxonomy (GTDB): domain Bacteria; phylum Planctomycetota; class Planctomycetia; order Pirellulales; family JANQPP01; genus JANQPP01. Next base: position 29,600 of record JANQPP010000178.1, on the reverse strand, counting down.
TCCAGCACTGGCCCGTACGCTGCATAGTAGTAAGCCGCGAACGGCGTCGACATGATGACGATTTCCAACATCACAAGAAAATGCAAACCGATCGTTGCCAGGAGAACGTGTATCTGCCTAGCGACTTGGTGCGACGGGCGCTTCTCGTCAATCGTCATCGCCTAGTTCCTCATTTTGGCGGCTTCGACGCCGCACTCACATGCTACTATCGAGCAACACATCCATGTACTCGGCACCACGGCATCGTGGCCAGATTTCGTAAAAGGGACAAGGCCCTGCTTAGCCTCGGTGAATGGCAATCTACTATGCCTTCCGCCATTGCACCAAACCAGAAAACGCTTGCATCCCCTGACGCCACCCTTGCTGCAAATCAAAACTGCTGTTCCCTCGATTGTCGAGTCACGGTCCAATGTCCCCTCGGACATCCAAGAGTTCAAGGAGGACATTGGGGTGATCGGCGGCGAACAGAGGTTGCCATTCCCGTATGTCACGCTCGGCGCAATAAAAAAGCCCGCCATGGTGAGCGGGCTGCGGTGTTCAGATTGAATGTCGGTCAGGCTGCTTGCCGCTTGCGGCGGTGCCAGCCACACCCACCGACGACGAGAGCGAGCAGAGACCAGACAGCGACGCTGGAAGGCTCTGGGACTGGCGACGAAACAGCAGCGAGGTTGTCCAAGCCCCAGACGGGTTGGAACGAGTTGGATGATACGGTGAACGAAGTGAACGGCATATCGAAGGTGAATCCTCGAAATTCGGTGACATCCGTAGTCGGCAGGTTGAAGGAACCCCCGCCAGCGCTGGTTGTAAAATCAATAACGTTGGGGTTGTTGCCAGCCGGGTTGTGGATGGTGTTAGGATTCGGATTTAGATCGAAACCTATTGCAGTAATTGGCCGCTCAAACGTAAGAATGAGAGATGCGTCGTTAAACTGAATGGCGCCCATCCTAAGCAAGAGGTGCTTCGTTCCGTCAACAGACTCGGCGGGAAGCGAGGAACGCACCAATGACGGCGTGAGGGTCGTGGGTTTAGAAACTCCCTCGATGGTCAGGCTGCCGATAACAAACGGTGGAGACACAGGCAGAAAACTACCCGGCCCTGAAAAGTCCTCGAAGAAGTCCGGTGTTCCCGCCGCTGCTTCCCAAGTTGCCCGGTCCGTGAATGAAGCAATCAAAGCGGCATCTGCGGCGTTGTTTGCAGCGGCAGCAAATCCCCCGGCAACAATCGCCAGTACCCATCGGTAGATATCGTTTTTCATCGTGCTTTCTCCCTGAAGTTGTCACTAGACGCGAGGCATGGTGTGAGCCGGGATTATATTTGGGGGAAATAGGGGGCACAACCACCCCAGCCAAGCTTTGACGGCTTTTCTCTCCTCCCCGAGGATGGGGTGCAGATTCCGGAAAACGAAGCGTTTGCCGGCACAATTCCCTTGCATCCCCTGACGCCACCCGCTAGATGTCAGGGAAGTCAGGGTTGCGAAAGGCGTTTGCGACTTGCTTCCGCGTGCGAGTGGAAACGAAAATCAACTACAGCGAAATCCATACGAACCACTCTTATGCGATTATTGCGAAAGTATGGAGAAATCATTGGGATGTTCTCTTAATCCGTAGGTCCAGGGTTCGAGTCCCAGCAACCTCAATAACTTACGTCGATTCGATTTCATCTTCCCACCCTAGTTCCCGCCGGAACTTGCCGTTAGATTTGGCGGTACAAAGACAGCCCCGCGAGATGTTCTACATCTGTTTCGTCCGGTTGATGAAACAAAACAAATGCAGAATGCGTCCAAACGGCTTATGCACCGTCGATCCATGTGCGGCAGATTTGCCCGAATGCACAGGAAGGATTTAGGTGGGAAGGCTGTTGGCGGCGAGGAGACCCGCAAAATCGAGATGGCGTAGACCTCTCACAATTCAATCAATGGGGCTGACAGGAGTCGAACCTGCACTCCCGAAGGAACTGGATCCTAAATCCAGCGCGTCTGCCAATTCCGCCACAGCCCCGGCTAAACCTTTACGATATCACCATGCGAATGCTGCCGACCTACGGCTCATGAGCAGGCGTGCATTGATCAAAGCTCGCTGTTTCCCTGCCTACTCTCGCCGACTTTCGTCCCGCACCGTGTTCCGAATATATCAGGCAACCTGGCCATTGCCACCCCGCCGAGGACTAGCAAATTCGTCGCCTGGTCTCCGTGTCCAGATCGTTGCGGCACATCACGGTAATCCGCAGCCTCCAGAGACCTTCGCTGTTTGGTCTGCTCCGCAGCCATTAACTCGAATAGCAGCTTACGTCGTAGCCCGCAGATTTTTTCACGAACCATTCCGCCCATAAGGCTTGACGGGCGAAATCTAGGCTTGTGGCAATCCACTGGTTCCTTGAAGCATGGGACTTGACGGAAAAGACGGTGGATCGATACTGAGCGGGCAGTATTGGGCGGGCAGTCAGTGAAGGCACATGCTCATCGCTCTCGTAAGCCGAGTTTCACAATATTTTCACGGAGAGACCAAATATGCGTCGGGCCAAAATCACGGTGATCGGAGCCGGCAATGTGGGTGCCACGACCGCCCATTGGTGTGCGGGAGCGGAGTTGGGTGATGTTGTGCTACTCGACATCCCCCAAACCGAAGACATGCCGCGTGGAAAGGCCCTCGATCTGAGGCAATCCGGGCCGATTATGGGCTTTGACTCCGAGATTCAAGGGACTAACGACTATAATGCCACAGCAGGAAGTGATGTGGTGGTGATCACGGCAGGCATCCCTCGAAAACCGGGAATGAGCCGGGACGATTTGTTGAGCACGAACGCCCAAATTGTCGGCTCGGTGGCGGAACAGATCAGCCGCACCAGCCCGGAAGCGGTCATTATTGTCGTTTCCAATCCGCTAGATGCCATGGCCCAGCGAGCCCTGCAAGTCAGTGGTTTCCCTTCGGAAAGAGTCGTCGGCCAAGCCGGCGTGCTGGATACGGCCCGCTATCGCACATTCTTGGCGATGGAATTGGGTGTGAGCGTGGAGGATGTTTCGGCGCTACTTCTGGGAGGGCACGGCGACACCATGGTCCCCATGCCGAGCTGCACCTCGGTCGGCGGAATTCCCGTTTCGCGTTTGATGGATTCCGCTCGGTTGGAAGCCATTGTCGATCGCACGCGGAAAGGGGGCGCGGAGATTGTCGGCCTGCTCAAGACGGGGAGTGCTTATTACGCGCCGGCAGCCGCCGTGACCCAGATGGTGGAAGCCATTGTCCGCGATAAAAAACGGCTCATTCCCTGCGCCGCCTATTGCGACAAGGAATACGGCGTCGGCGGGTACTATGTCGGAGTTCCCGTGATCCTGGGAAGTGGCGGTGTGGAAAAGATCGTGGAACTCGAGCTGGACGAACAAGAAGCCGCCGATTTCGACAAAAGCGTCCAAGCAGTACGAGATCTGGTCGAATCGATGAACAAGCTCACTGCAAGTTCATGACGCGGGACCTGTCGAAATAAGCCAAGCGGGCACCAAGCGCGTCAGCCTTGGTGCCTTTCCAATTTGAGGGTCTCGCATTGGATTCGCGCTTCGTCACGCTTTGAATTTGGGGCAACTGAACTTCAGTTCAAAGTCGGCGTCTCGGATAGTGGATGGCCAGTCGACGCTCGCCTATGGCTGCGCGTGCAGCTCGAACTTTTCGCTTCGAGCTGTAATGTCACTTGCAAGGCGGCCCACCGGTTAAGACCTTGCCGTCTACTCGCGGGATACGAAGATGGGCAACGGTCGCCTTCAACTGTGACCAAAAGAGGTTAGGTTAATGGGTCTTGCGGCGCCGAGCGGATTTCGAAACTCACTATCGGCCAGAGTGCGGACGGCCCAAACCGTATACCGGCACCAGGCACACCCCAGATTGGCGACAAGATGCACCTCACTTGGTCGTTGCTGTTTTTCACCACGGAATGGTGCATCCGCTTGGTGATGCTACCGGTGGTGATCTTCCGCAAGCGTCGGCCCTCGGTCTGCCTGGCTTGGCTGTCGGTTATTTTTTTCGAGCCTTGGCTCGGGCTATTTTTCTACATGCTCGTCGGCGAAAACCGCCTGGGGCGTACGCGGATCCAATTTCGGAAGCGTCATGAGGCGCCACAGTCCGGACCTGGACATGAATTGTCCCCGGAAGTCGCAGGGCTCCGCGCCGTCCCGGAAGAGATTCGGCCGCTGGCGGAGCTCGCGGTGCACATGGGCGGCTGGCCGGTCGTCGCGGGAAACCGGCTGGAGTTCGTTTCGGAAACCGATGAAGTCATCGCCAAATTGGTGGCCGCCATCGAGGGAGCCAACCAACATGTCCACTTGCTGTTTTACATTTTCCGCGATGACATGGTTGGGCAGCGCGTGGCACATGCCTTGGCCGCCGCCGCCGAGCGTGGCGTGGCGTGCCGAGTCCTGGCCGATGACGTCGGATCACGCCACATGCTCCGCTCCCTAGGCCCCTGGCTTGAACGGCATGGCGTGGCCGTCGCCAGGGGCTTGCCCGCGAATCCATTGCGCCGCCGTTTCGCACGTCTGGACCTGAGAAATCATCGCAAGTTGGCCATCATCGATGGCCAACAAGCCTTCGTGGGGTCACAGAACATCGTGGAAGCGAGCTACGGAAAGCGCGGCATCGGCGCGTGGCGAGACATTATGGCTATCGTGGAAGGGCCGGCGGTCGCGCAGCTTCAGGACGTTTTCCTGGAGGACTGGTTTCACGATACGGGCGACGCTTTGGAATTCGCGCAGGACCTGCCCCACCCGACGGTACAGGGGAATGCCTGCTTGCAGGTGGTTCCGACTGGCCCGGATCGACCTACGGAAGGTTTTCAAGACCTGATCGTCCAATCCCTCTATGAAGCGCAAGAACAGATCACGATCACCTCTCCGTATTTCGTGCCGGATGAATCGTTGCTCATGGCGTTGCGTTTGGCCGTGGCACGGGGAGTCGATGTCACGCTCATCGTGCCGGAGAAAAGTGATATGCGGCTCGTGGACTGGGCCACCAAATACTATTGTGGAAATTTGGTGGAGTTTGGCGTTTGCCTGTACTACCACCAAGACGGGCTACTGCACGCGAAGACCTTGACCATCGATGACTCCTTGGCCCTTTTCGGCTCGGCGAATTATGACATTCGTTCGTTCTACCTGAATTTTGAACTGAACTTTCTCATTTACGATGTGCCTTTGGTTGCGAATCTTCGGCGACTGCAGGCCGAATACGTGGCCCAAAGCTTCAGAGTGGAAAAAGAGATCCTGTCCGGCCGTCCCTGGCCGAATCAGTTGGCCGAAAACATGGCGAAGCTGTTGTCGCCGATTCTTTGAATTCGTACAGCCTTGCCGCTGATCGCTGCCCGTTGTGCCTGATCTCTAAACCGCAAGCCGGAGCACGAGGCGAGTCGTTTCCTCGGGCTGAGCGTTGGTTTAAACTAACAGACGTGCACCGTCGGCGACGCACAGGGCACTGCTTCGCCTTGAGCTTGACAAAAGTGCCGACAATGCGCTGGCTAAATCGAAAAAACACCGTCTGCAAGAGGGACATCATGCGGCAGCTCATCTGGTTCGGTATCGTATTCGTGGGGTTCGGTACGACAGCGGCACGGGCCATCGATTATCGGGCGGAAGCCGTATCCGAGGCACCGCCCAAGGAAGAATTGTCCGAAGCGATCGCCGGTCAACTGAACGACCAAGCGGTTCATGTGATCCGAGGTACCAAGACGACCCTCTGCCATATTTGGCTCTGCAAGGAATGGCCCGTCGCGTCGGCGGAGCCGGGGTCCGGTTTGCTCTACCCGTTCCAGCCCGGCCAATTGATTGGCGTGGCGACATTTGGCCGCAAGTCGAGTGACTTTCGTGACCAAGATATCTCCAAGGGTGTGTACACCTTGAGGTACAGCCAACAGCCCATCGATGGAAACCACGTGGGAACTTCCATTACCCGAGACTTTCTACTGTTGGTGAATGCGGAGCAGGACACGGAAGCAAAACCGTTGGATTACGAGCCACTGATGGAACGCAGCGCGGAAGCGGCGGAATCCAACCATCCAGCGATGTTGTCGCTGCAAGCTCAGCCGTCAGAAAATGGCGAGGCAGGCGACATGCGAGAGGATGAGGAGCGTGATTGGTGGCTTGTCCGTTTGCATGGCACGATTCGCGTGGGAGACAAGACGCAAAAGATGCCGCTGGAGTTGGTGATCGTCGGCGAAGCCATTGAATAATCGCCTTATATTCCGCGTATGGCGGGGCGCTGGAGTGAGAGGAGGAAGAGCTTGGGATTTTCACGTCAGCGGCGCTTCGCCTTCATGTGTTGGCTCGCTACGGCGTGCTTCGCCAGCATGCCGGGATCGATTTTGCTAGCTCAGGATGGACGGACCTCCGATGAAGCTGGCGATCAGCAAACCCCGCTGCGGCGATATGAAAATCTCCTCATCAGCGGCAAAATCGTTTGGCTGGCCGATGCCATGCAACGGCTTTTCGGCGTGCCTACGGTTTCGGAAGCGCGAAAACGCATGCTGGCCTTGGAAACCGACGATGGAAAACTGTTCCCTTTGGCGGAAGACTTGCGAGGCAGATCATTCCGCAAGGATGAGCGACTGCGCCAGGAAGAAATCACGTTGCTAGCCAGGCGGTACGAAGGCGCTCCCGTGGTGCAGGTCGTGCGAATTTTCGAACGCGACGGGAATCAATTGAGGGAACTCGACTATTGGTGCGAGATCTGTGCCATCGCCATGTTCGAAGACAAGCCGTGCGATTGCTGCCAGGAACCGATCGAATTGCGTCGTCGGGCGGTCGATGTCACGAAACTCTTGCGATTGGCACGCCCTCTCGGCCACGCCTTCTCTCCCATGGACGACCGCCAGTCGTAACCTGGCGTTGGCGGGGAATCCCACCTCATGTCCGGATCGCTTTCTGGTCCCGCGGCGCCCAGCCTGCGATGGGGGCCAAATGCAGGAAAACACCGCAATTCCGCAGCCTGAAAAGGGGGAGCATTGCATCCACTTTGCCGGTAGGGAAGAATGTAATGGTCGTCGCCAATACCGCGAATGGTGGATTGGCTCAAGACATGTAGTGTCCTTTGGTTTTGGCCTTTCAGGACAAATCTCGATTTGTGGATGACACACGATGAATTGCATCACTCGAATTCCCGCCCATCTTTTCCTGGCCGCCACGATGGCGACGATCGCGAGCGGCTCGCACGCCGCTGAGATCGTCCGGTTTTACAATCTTGGAGAAGACGATTCGGGCGCTGCCATCGGCGAACGGGCAACCATAACCGTGGACAGCATCGATTTTCCTGACGACCAGGGAGGCGCGGTCGTCGATCTATTTGGGTTGGGAACGTACGTGGAAGGGCGCACGGAAGAAAGCCCGCTGGCGATCGCTTTCGATGGCGATTTTGACTGGTTCCAATCGGGTCCCATCGGTCGATTCGATCCTCGCGATTTCGGTGGATCATTCACGGCATTGAGCCAGGGCTGGATCAAACCCGATTCCGCCGGCTCTGGGACCCTTCAAACGATTTGGGCGGTCGGAAATGATCTTGGAGGGGTCTCCATTACCGAAGATGGGTTTTGGCAACTCAATTCCGGCGGTTCGGCGGGGAGCGTCGCTTCCGATACGCCGGTTGTCTTCGATGAGTGGGCCCATCTCGCCGTGCTTCGCGGTGGAAACAATGGAACACTCTATTTGAATGGTTCGGTCATTGCCCGGAATGACGGTTTCTGGAACGGCACCGATCAATTCTTTCTGGGGTCCGGGCTGGAAGGCGCGGATCCCTTTTTCGGCGTGATCGACGAATTTGCCCTCTCCGGCTTCGGGGATGGATCATTCGATCCGGCCATCGATATCCTGTTTCCCATCGAACTTTCCGGTGTAGCGGGAGATGTCTTGCAGGATGGTGTCGTCGACGCACAAGATTACGACATTTGGTCTCAGAACATCGGCTTTGACAATGGCCTGGGTGTCGGCGATGCCAGCACGCTGCTACGCGGAGATGTCGACCAGAACGGCCGCATCAACTTCTTCGACTTCCAAATCATCCGCAACGAGGCGGGTGGCAATGTGGCGGTACCAGAACCGGGTTCCGTGACGCTATTGCTGATAGGTTTAGTCGCGTTTGAGATTTGGCGGCGTGCCAAAAAACTGTTGCCTAGTGCCTGCCTTTTGCTCGTAACACTGGCGGCATCTTCTGGCAGGGCCGATGTCATCGTGGCGGACGACTTCCTCTACGCTCAACCGACCAAAGCCTTCGGCCCGGGCGGCGGGTTCACGCGGCAGGATTACGGTGGCGGCCAAAATGGGCCTGCAGGGAGTTGGCTGGGACAATGGGTCTCGGTCGGCGATGGGATCGTCACCGGGAATGATATCAGCGAGGAAACATTCAACCTCGAGACCGACACGTTTCAAGGGGCCACGAGAAACGGGCTCAGTGTGAATTGGCTGGAACGGGACTTTGAATTGAACGGCCTCCCCAACGACCAAACCCTTTTCTTCGGCATCACGATGCGCAGCAATAACGAAGAGACGCTGCCCAGTTCGACGTTTTTCGTGAATGATCCGGGCGGGGACAATCAGATTGGACTCGGACTATTTGAAGGGGGATTCCGGGGAGTTCTTGGCCCACAGGATGAGGGAGATCCCCGTGGAATCTTCCCCGGTCCTGGCATTACGGACGGCCTGGATCCGCAACGGTTGGTTGGCAAACTAGAAATGAACGCGAACGGCAATGATGAACGGTTGACCGTTTGGCTCAACCCGACCGATGTGGAAACCGCCGAAAATTCCGTATCCCTTGAAGGGGACGTCATCACCGGTCTGGATGAGTTGATCGGCAATCTGAGATTGGATCATGTCGGCAGCGGCGGCATCACTTTTTGGGACGATTTGGCGTTGGGCACGTCATGGGAGGCCGTGGCGGAAGTTGACGTGCCTCGGATGACGCTTCAAGCGGATCCGGACACACGCGTCTTTCGCTTCACCAATACAACCGGCGATACCCAGGATGTCGTTTTCGTGCAGGCGGAATCAGAAGCAGGGCTCGCGGACAATTTTTGGACAAGTTTGGCCGACCAGGGAGAAGCCGGCTGGCAAGAGAACACCCCTACCACGAACCGCTTGACGGAATCAAATTTCCAAGGTTCGCTCACCATGGAAGACGGAGATTTCTTCGAGTGGGGCACGTTGTTCGGAAGGAGCCGCACTGAGGACGTGATTGCCCACGTGGGTACGGCGGATGGTCTGCTGAATTTGGCGGAGGTCATTTACGCTCCGATTCCCGTGGATGATCTGGTGGGAGACGTGGATGGCGATGGAGACGTCGACCTAGCCGACTTCACGGTCCTGAAAGATGCCTTCGGCACCAATGAAGGGGATGCGAACTATGTCGCCGCCGCCGATTTCGACGGCAATGGCAATATTGGACTCGCCGACTTCACCGCTCTGAAAGACAACTTCGGTGCCGTCAATAATGTACCGGAACCAAGTTGCTTAGTACTTCTTTTTGCCGGCCTGGTCTCTTTTCTCGGACGGCGTTTTTTCCGCCACGCGGCGTGAGACCCTATTCCACTTCCTTTCTCCCTCCATTCTGCGGACTCCGCACCGACCACGCTCTGGTCTAGGAAGATCGCTGGGCACGAGTTTCCAGCGATGTGGGAATTTGTTCCAGCCCGAAGACCCTGGGTTCTCCAGATACTGGTCCGCAGGCTTTGCGGCTCCCGAGAATAATTCGGAGAGCAGTTCGTTTTGGACATGCACGCGTGCCCCGGAACGTTGTTCGATATCGCGCAAGCGGGGAAAATTCCGCTACACTTGGGAAAACTTCCTATCGAATTCGCCATCCAGGAGCGTCTCGCATGCCATGCATTTCTGTCGATCGGCTGTCCCGGCTAAAAACCGATCTGGGCAAATCCCTTTCCGCGGCACAGCCAAAAATCCCGCCTTCGCGTCGGGCATATCGTGGCATCTTGCTGATCCTGATTTGCCTTGGCATCGGATTGACAATCGTTCCGACAGCCCGCTCACAGCAGGCAGCCGAAGAACCGGGTCCGCAGCCAGAGCCGATTACCATTCCGCGCACCGGGGGGCCGCCCACGATTCCTGACGTAGCCCGCGACAAAGTAATCTGCTTCGCGTTGTACACGGTGCAGGACGACGTGTTGAAGCTGTCCGCTCAGCTTTATCCGCTGCAACCCAACGAACCCCGAACGGTCTCACTGGAAATCAAAAACGACGGCCAATGGGAAAAGCTTGGACAAGAGGAAGTGGATGCGGTCGGCTGGCTGGCGACTTTCCGAGTGGAAAACTGGGACCACTCCCAAGACCGGCAATATCGAGTGACGCATCCGTTGGGAGCCGTGTACGAGGGTCGAATCCGACGTGACCCGCGCGACAAGGACGAAATCGTCGTGGCGGGCTTCACGGGCAATTCCAACAGCGACCGGGGACCCCGGGACGACATCGTCAAAAATATTCAGGCCCTCGACCCGGACCTACTCTTTTTTTCCGGAGACCAAAGCTACGACCATCGGGCCCACACGGCGGCCTGGCTACTCTTCGGGCGGCAGTTTGGTGAAATCATTCGTGAACGGCCCACGGTCACGATTCCTGACGATCACGATGTCGGACAAGGAAATCTGTGGGGCGAAGGCGGGAAGGTTTCCAAGGCCCCGGGCGGGGACGACGGCGGATATATCATGCCAGCGGATTATGTGAATATGGTCCAACGTGCGCAGACAAGCCATCTGCCCGATCCATACGACCCCACGCCGATTCGCCAAGACATTGGTGTTTATTACACCTCGCTCAACGTGGGGGGGATCGACTTCGCGATCATCGAGGATCGTAAATTCAAGACCGGCCCCGCCGGCCTCGTACCTCAACAGGGGCCTCGCGCCGACCACATCAACGATCCCAACTACGATCCGCACTCCGTGGATGTCCCCGAAGCTCGCCTATTAGGCGAAAGGCAACTAGAGTTTCTGCACCACTGGGGACAAGCTTGGGACGGCGCGGTCATGAAAGCGGCTCTGTCGCAGACCATCTTCGCCGGTGGCGCGCATATCCATGGCCGGCACAATTCCCGCCTGCTCGCGGATTTGGATTCCAATGGTTGGCCGCAAAGCGGCCGCGCCAGGGCGCTTCGCGAATTGCGCCGCTGCTTCGCATTTCATTTGGCCGGCGATCAACATTTGGCGACCGTGATCCACCATGGCCTCAACGATTGGGATGACTCGATCTACTCGTTCTGCGTACCTTCGATTGTCAATTTTTACGGCCGTTGGTGGTGGCCTTTGGAAGAACCCGTGAAGCGATTGGAAGATTCTCCCTTGCCATTCACGGGAAGATATTATGACGGCTTTGGCAATAAACTCTCCATGCTGGCCTACGCGAATCCCACTCCGGAAAACCACAACGCGGCCGGCTTCGGAATCGCGCGCTTCAAGAAATCGACGCGAGAAATCATGGTCGAGTGTTGGCCACGCCATGTGGATGTGAACCAAGAAAGCGCACAGCAGCATCCGGGCTGGCCCGTAACCTTTCAGCAGGAAAGCAACTACGCGCGGCAACCGCTGGCCTATCTGCCCACCTTGGAAGTGCGGGGCAAGGAAGACCCCGTGGTGCAAGTCATTGACGAATGCCTGGGCGAAGTCGTCTACACGCTGCGAATTCGAGGCACACGCTGGCGACCGAAAGTCTTTCGCGAAGCGACGTACACCGTCAAAGTTGGCGAAGCGGGGAACTGGAAGACCTTTGAAAGTGTCGCTTCCGTTCCCGCGGATGACGAGTCGACGCTGAAGGTGGAGTTTTGAATAGTGACTCTGGTAGATTTTAAGCAGATTGACTGCGTGGACATCACGAAACGATGGGCGACATGGAACAACTCATTCGCATGACAACCGATTCGGCGGTTCCCACGTACCGCCGTGGCATCGTTCGTGATGTCCAACGCACGTCAACCAACCCTCCACACCTCGCTTACAAACTCCTTAGTATTTCTTGCACAGCCGAGGGCAACGTTTGTTAGAGTCAAGCTCATCGCAACGGTTGCAGTGCTTCGTCTCGGGCTGTGGTTCGCATCTGATTCTTCGGTTTTGCAATGCACGTGCCATTCGCTTCCCAGATTTTCCTGAGACAGCCATCCAGTCGGCCAAGCCGTTATGCCGCAATACCTTATGGGCACAACTTTCTGCGGGTAGGCATCGCGGCACGATTCCATACTTGGGCAGCCCCGCCGAGCCTGTCTATTCCGTAGGCTTCGGCTGTTCAAGATCCGAGCACCCGTTGGGTCAGACAGATGCCCACTTCACTTGTTCGGCTTGCTCCAACCGCTACTCACGAAACAGACAGGTCAATTCGCAGGAATGTTCGGGCGATCATTCGGCTTTGGCAAAAGGCGGAAATTTTTTGGATTGACGGATAGGATTTCGGTTGCCCGCAATTATCATGGAACGAAAAGAGGGCAGGTCACGTGGCGGGCCCGGGTCCTGAAGTTTATGGGACCCATCATCGTCGGATCCATGTCGACGGTACGACGCCAAAAGCACTCCCAACGCGTGCTCAAACAAAGGAATCATTGACATGAATAAGCTATTCATCGGTCTCATGGCCGCCATTCCGTTTTCGCTGGGCGTGAACCTGGCTGAAGCCACGATGTTCACGTTCGAAGCTTCCGAAAAGCAGACTCTGGTATTCCCCAGCCCCCTGGTTGGCGGCGGAGCATTGCCAGTGAATATAGGCTTCACGGGGCTCCCTTCTGATCCCACCAGCGATGGCAAGCTCACCGTCACGGCTTACGGGAACTTCGGCCACCCGACCCAATTCTTGACGCTCAGTTCGCCCGAATTGCCAATGTCGTTTAAGCTGTTTGACAACAACGGAGCTTTCTTTCAAGCAGTGACGGCAACGATCACGATTCCACAGACAACCTTGGCCGCGATGGTGGCCGACGGCATGGCGAACTTCGTCATGAAGTTCAGCGATACCGTGACCTGGCTACGGGGAGTCTGCCAGGCCCAATACGTCATGTTGGGATTGTCGTATGAGTTTGGCGACCCAATTCCCGAACCAGCCTCCGCAGTGATTTGGAGCGCGATGCTGGGAGCGGGCGCGGCATTCTGCTTCTGGCGCCGCCGCAAAACCGGCGCGACCAAGTGATGTACGGTCAAACGGCATCGCGTTAACGAACGACCGATATCCCAAAAAAACCGCTGCTGGCAACCTGCCCAGCAGCGGTTTTTTCATGCGCTAAATACATGCGGAGCCGCCTCGTCCGCTCGCACGAGGGCTTAGCGCGGGATTCACGGACCACCCCACTATTCAAAAACGTACATGGAGGCAATGTCGCTGCGCTGGATTACCGAATGCCGAGCGTGTATCGTCAACTGCTGGAGCAAGGCGTGCCGACCGCGAACGAGAAGGGGCGATTTCGGAGTGAAATGGCAAATCTGTCCGCGGGAGGGGAACCATGTCCCTGGAATTGTTGGTGGAAGTGCTGGTCGTGGACGACTCCTCGGTCGACCGCACCTTGATCAAGGGGTTGCTGGAAAAGAAGTCCTACTTCACGGCGGGATTCGCGGCCAATGGCAGCGAAGCACTAGAATTCGTGGAGCAACAGGTGCCTCAACTCGTGGTCACGGATCTCCAGATGCCCGAAATGAATGGCATCGAACTAGTGCGGGAACTCCGCCATCGACATCCCTGCTTGCCGGTGATTCTGACGACCGCACATGGCAGTGAAGAAACCGCTCTCCGCGCCCTCCGCGAGGGGGCTGTCAGCTATGTCCCCAAGACACGCTTGGCGGATGAGCTCGTACCCACCATCGAGCACGTGCTGGCCCGCGTGCATGACCAACGTAAGCGGGAATGGCTGCTGGACTGCGTGGTCCGCAGCGATACCACTTATGAAATGGGAAATGATCCCGCCTTGACGGCGGCATTGGTCGATCATATCCAACAAGAATTGACCCGCATGGAATTCTGCGACGCGGCGGGCGTGTTACAAATTGGGAGCGCCGTCGAAGCGGCATTGCTCAACGCGCTGTACCACGGAAATCTGGAGCTGGAGGCTGCGGATACGGGAACCGAGGGGGCCGACCTGGCTCTACAGAGGCGGCAACAAGCTCCATACAAAGATCGCAAAATCCGAGTGCAAGTCGCGATCTCGGAAGAGCAGGCCCGGTTCGTCGTACAAGACGAAGGGGCCGGCTTCGACCACCAGCGTAAACTAGGGACGACGGCTGCCGGCTTCGTGGGCGAAGGAGGACGCGGGATCTCCTTGCTGCAAGCGATGATGGACGAGGTCTGTTATAATGAAAAAGGCAACGAAGTCACGCTGGTGAAAAACCGGTGACAAGAGGCGAAGGATAACTGCCCGCCATGTGGGCAAGCTTCGGAGCGGAGAGGGCGTTCGCCTATCCTCTACATTGCCTTCTAGAGGACTGAGCACTAAAGGACTGGGCAAAGGGATCTTATTCCGCCACGACATGGCGGATTCGGAACACGGGTCGGGGTTTCGTTGATAACCGTCCAGTAACGCGGCGTGCTGGGAACGGTCCATTCTGGGCCCGCCACGCTTTCTGGGTGGGAAACCTTTGATGTCGGAGTTCCTCGGATGCCGGTTGTCCTCACCTGCCGTTGCGGGAACAAGCTCCGGCTGCGAGATCCGCCCCGCAATGGATCGCTGACTTGTCCTGCCTGTGGCACGGCAGTCCACGTCGCGCCCGCGCCCAGTCCTCTTCCCAAGGTCGATGCCCCTCAGCTAGAGATTGACCGTCTATTCCACCTCGCCATTCAGCATGGGGCCTCCAATCTTCATATCAAGGTCGGCAGACCACCTACGCTCCGCATCAGCGGCGTACTGCGGCAATTGGGACACACCTCGCTGACAGAGGATCAAGTCATCAAGCTCTGTATCCCGCTGCTGGACGAACGGCATGCGCAAGCATATCACCGGGACGGCGGAACGGACCTGGCCCATATTGTTCATCACGAGGGCGTACGGTGGCGATTCCGTATCAATTTATTCCGGCAGTTGGGTACGATGGCCATGATTGCCCAGGGAGTCGCCCCGCATATTCCCGATATGGAGTCTCTGCACCTGCCGCCAACGATCGAGCAGTTGTGCCAGTTCGACCAAGGGATGATCCTGTTGGCGGGCATGACCGGCAGCGGTAAGACCACGACCATCGCCTCCATGCTGAATTGGATCAACCACAACTATTTCAAACACATTCTCACGATCGAGGATCCGATTGAATACGTGTTTGACGACGATAAGTGCCTGGTGAACCAACGGGAGATCGGCGAAAACGTGAAGAATTTCGCCATCGCCATGAAGCACGCCGTGCGGGAGGACCCCGACGTAATTCTCGTGGGAGACATGCGGGACCAGGAGAGCTTCTCCACGGCTTTGCACGCGGCGGAAACGGGCCATTTGGTGTTCGGCACGATTCACGCCCCTTCGGCTTCGGCCACGATTGGGCGGATTCTCGATCTGTTTCCCATTGAAATGCATCACGCCCTCAGGAGCACGATCGTCTTCAACGTGAGAGCCATCGTTGCCCAACGGTTGCTGCCCACCATTCGAGACGAGCCCAAGCAGGTACCCATCGTGGAGATCATGACCTTCACGCCGACCATTCGAAAACTTGTCTTGGAAGAAAAGGACGAAAAGCTGTCCGCCGCCATCCGCTTGGGCAGACAAGAGGGCATGCAGGAATTCGACGACAGCCTGTACGATTTCGTGACCCGTGGTTACATCAGCCGCGCGGCGGCCATCCAAGCGGCTCCCAACTCGGAGGGGTTCAAGATGAAGTTGAAGGGAGTGGACGTCCGTGCCCGGGGAATGATCTAAACGCAAGGAAAATCCCCTCGCGCAGCGGAGACGGACTGCCAAAATCCAGCACACACTTGTCAATTTGGATTGAATCGTGGCCAAAATCCTTGTTGCTGATGACTCTGCCGTCGACCGGAAATTGATCGGCGGTCTGCTCGAAAAGAATCCTCGCCTGCAAGTCGAATTCGTGGAGGACGGCCAAGCCGCGCTCGCCAGCGCAAGGTATGCTCCTCCCGATTTGTTGGTAACGGACATGCAAATGCCACAGATGGATGGGCTGGAAGTCGTCTCGGCCCTGCACGCGGAGTCTTCGCGTGTCCCAGTCGTGCTGATCACGGGCCAAGGTAGTGAGGAATTGGCCGTGGAAGCCTTGAGCCGAGGTGCGGCCAGTTACGTGCCCAAGTCGCAACTCGCCGAGCGGCTCTTGGAAACGGTCTCCCAGGTGCTGGAAGCCGCGCGGACAGACCATCGTTATGAACGCCTAAACGAGTGTCTCATCAATAATCAGTACACCTACTATTTGGAGAATGATCCCGAACTCTTTTCTCCCTTGGTGGACCTGGTGCAACAGGCTCTTGTCGGTGCGGAATTGGTCGACGAGACGGCTCGCGTCCAAATCGGCTTGGCTCTGGAGGAGGCGCTCATGAATGCACTCTTCCACGGTAACCTGGAAATCTCTGGTGCCAAATGGCGCGAGGCTCGGGGCGAATTGTGCAAGGGGCTCGTGCCGCCCGAAGTCAGGGAACGCCGCGAAAAAATCCCTTATCGCGACCGCCTGATCCTGGTCGATATCCAAATCACGACCGAGATGGCGCGGTTCGTGATCGGTGACGAAGGCCCAGGATTCGACGCCACGTACATTCCCCGAACGCTTGTGCCCGGCGGTGGACGCGGCCTAGTGCTGATCCATACCTTCATGGACGAGGTACGCTTCAACGCCAAAGGAAATGAGATCACGATGATTAAACGCAGCAGCCGGCCAACGCAGCCCGCCAATTTGTCTCTCTTTCCGATTCTGGATGAATAGCCGTAGCGCGATCAAAAGTTGATTTCGGCCTGGCTTCTCTTCTAACCGTCCTTTGAATAACAGCTTCGTGGCGGCCAGCCCGCGCTAACCTGGCGGAGGGGGCAGTTGGACTTTCCTCGGCTCGGCAGCCATAATCGGCGCCGGTCGTGGTCATTCTTTTGCTGGAATATGGTTCAAACATCGCCCCCAACTCCTCCATGACAGACAATTCAATGGAAATATTTCGCTTCGGACAATGTTCGGCCAGCATCGCGCTGATCGCTGCCGTGCTGGCATGCCCTAAACTGTTACCCGCTCAAGCGTGGCGCATTCCAGAGAATTCCATGCTGACCCGTTGGGCCGAGGAAGTTTCGCCGGAGAACCCGCTTCCCGAGTACCCGCGTCCGCAATTCGTGCGGAAACGCTGGCTCAATTTGAACGGGCTATGGGATTACGCCGTGCGCCCTCGCGGAGCGGGCCAGTCAGACGCGTGGGAGGGAAAGATCCTGGTGCCCTTCGCTATCCAGTCCGCGCTCAGCGGCGTGAAATGGGATGTGGCTCCGGACCAGGCACTATGGTACCAGCGGACCTTTACGCTGCCGGATACTTGGCGTGGTCAGCGGATTCTGCTGCACTTTGGTGGAGTGGATTGGAAGACCAACGTGTGGGTCAATGGCCAGCACGTCGGCAACCATCGCGGCGGCTATGGCCCCTTCTCACTGGACATCACCTCCGCTCTCACGGAGAAAGCCACGCAGCGGCTCACCGTTCGCGTGTGGGACCCGACGGATAAAGGATACCAGCCACGCGGCAAGCAGGTCCAAAAGCCCCGGGGCATCTGGTACACGGCGGTGACCGGTATTTGGCAGACCGTATGGTTGGAGCCGGTTTCGCCAGCCCATATCGTCCGCGCGAAAATCACGCCGGATGTCGATGACGCGAGCGTGCGGGTGAAAGTCACCTGCCATTTGCCCGCAGGCGATGGAAAACTGGCACTCGCCGTGCGGCATAATGGACAGACAATTCAGCGCGACGAGCAGGCAATTCGGAGCCTAGCGGCGGATGATCAGGTTTCCGCCGAGTTTCGGCTGTTCATCCCCTCGCCACGACTGTGGTCTCCGGATGATCCTTTCTTGTATGACTTGGATTTGCGGCTCGATGCTGGGGATTCCCGGGACAACGTGTCAAGCTATTTCGGCATGCGGAAAATCGAAGTCCGCCGCGACGAAGAGGGAATACTCCGCTTGTTTCTCAACAACGAGCCCCTGTTTCACTTCGGCCCCCTGGACCAGGGGTGGTGGCCCGACGGCCTATACACGGCTCCCACGGACGATGCCCTGGCCTACGACATCGAAGTCACGCGCGGCCTTGGATTCAATATGTGCCGCAAGCATGTGAAGGTGGAACCGGCACGCTGGTACTATTGGTGTGACCGGCTGGGCCTAATGGTCTGGCAAGACATGCCCAGCGGTGACCGCTACATCAAGCGGGACGAGCCGGACATCGTGCGGAGTTCCTCTTCCGCGCTCAACTTTCGCCGGGAATACCAGGCCCTGATCGACACCTACCACAACCATCCTTGCATCGTGGCCTGGGTCCCTTTTAACGAAGGCTGGGGACAATTCGAGACGCATGAGATCCTGGCTTGGACCAAGCAATACGATCCGACGCGGCTGGTGGATGGCCCCAGCGGCTGGACGGACCGGGGCAGCGGCGACATGCATGACATCCACCAGTACCCGGGGCCGGATATGCCTCCCCTGGAGGAAAATCGGGCCGCCGTGTTGGGAGAATTTGGCGGACTCGGCCTGCCCATGAAAGGCCATCTCTGGGTGGAGAAGAACAACTGGGGCTATCGCACCTACGAAACTCGCGAGGATCTCGTGAAAGCTTACCGCCAGCTTATCGGGCAACTCACCCCGTTGATCAAAAAAGGGCTCGCCGCCGCGATCTACACTCAAACCACCGATGTGGAGATCGAAGTCAACGGGCTGATGACCTACGACCGCGCGGTCCTCAAGCTGCCCAGGGACATCTCCCGGCTCCATCGGCAAGTCATCGCCGGAGAGGCCCTGGAGGATTCTGCACCATGATCCTTGGATTCTCCTGGGTTAGCCGAGATTGACTGATGAAGGCATTGAGCGGTCACGCGGAAAGCTGGTTTGACTTTGCGGGGGTGTTTTGGAAGAATAAAGGATGAGGATATTGCATCGGAACAGCCCGCCCATCGGTCCCGCCTAATTCGACGTCGCGAACCACTTCGCGACCACGAGGTATTCGTCTTAGCCTGCTTCCTGCTTCGGTAGGGTAGTCCACGCGACGGGCGAAAGCCGTGACTTTCAGGAGAATCTGGGCCACCTGTCTCATCCATCATGTCGCATTCCACCGCCAGCACAATTCGAGCTTGTCCCCGACTCGCGGGTTGGACCGTCGTGGGAACGTGGTGGCTGCTCATGCTCCCCGTGTCGCTGGCGGAGGAGACGGGAAAACAGATTTATCTGCGGCAATGCGCCCAGTGCCATGGCGCGAGCGGTGAGGGGACCGAGGAACACTACGCGGAGCCGCTGATCGGCGACCGCTCCCGTTTGGAATTGGCGCATCTGATCGCCGAGACGATGCCGGAGGATAACCCAGAGGCATGCACCGGCCCAAACGCGGAAAAAGTGGCCGCCTACATTCACGAGGCGTTTTATTCCGACCTGGCCCAGGCCCGCAACGCTCCGGCGCGGATCGAGTTGGCGAGGCTTACCGTCCGGCAATACGAAAATGCGGTAGCCGATCTGTTGCGGGAATCCGCCGCTTCGATCACGCCCGTGAATGAGACCGGGTTGCGGGGCGAATACTTTTACTCGCATCGATTCCGGAAACCGGATAGAGAGTTTGAACGGGTCGATTCGACCATCGATTTCGACTTCGGCGAAGAGCGGCCCGTCGCCGAAGCCCAGGAATCTTCGCCGCGGGAAATGCAAGAACCGGCGGACAATGCGGACGATCAGGATAAGGAAACGGATACGGATTTCTCAATTCGCTGGAGTGGGTCCGTTGTCGCGCCGGTCACGGGCGAGTACGAGTTCATCTTAGAGACGCAGAACGGTGCGAAGCTGTGGATCAACGACGTCGATACACCTCTGATTGATGTATGGGTCCAAAGCGAAAACCGCGACGCTTATCGTGGCACCGTTCGGCTTCTCGCCGGACGCCGTTATCCGCTGCGGCTCGAGTGTTTCAAGCACAAGGAAAAAAAATCCGCCATCCGGCTGTTATGGAAACCGCCAGCGCAAGTCACCGAGCTGATCCCCAGCCGTGTGCTCGATCCTGAACCATCCAAGCCCACGTTCGTAATCACGACTCCCTTCCCGCCCGATGATCGCAGCTTGGGCTATGAGCGAGGAAACGCGGTTTCCCGGGAGTGGGAAGAGGCCACAACCTTTGCCGCGGTTGAAGTCGCCAGTTGGCTCGCGGAGCGTATCCCCGAAATCGCTCCTCAAGATCTGCCACGGGAGCAACGGCGGACCAAGCTGGAAGCCTATTGCCACGAATTGGCGCGCCGCGCTTTTCGACGGCCACTTCCCGCCGAACGCCGCGAGTTTTTCGTGGATCAGCGTTTCGAAGATATGAAAGCGTTGGACGAAGCATTCAAACGCGCGGTGATCTTGACTTTGAAGTCGCCCCGTTTTCTCTATCGCGAAGGAGCGATGAGCGAGTTCGATCAGTATTCGGCGGCGTCTTGGCTTTCTTTTGGGCTCTGGGATTCCCTGCCTGACGAGAAGCTTCGAAACGCCGCGGAGAAAGGCCGGCTCGCCACGCACGAAGAAGTGTCCGCGCAAGCACGCCGCATGGCAGAGGATCCTCGCGCGCAGGCCAAGCTGCGGGCATTCTTTCACCAGTGGCTCCAGTTGGAGCGGTTTCACGACTTAGCGAAAGACGAACTGCTCTTTGCCGGTTTTGACGAGCAACTTGCATCGGACTTGCGGACTTCGCTCGATCTGCGAATCACGGATTTTATTACGGATGAAAAGGCCGATTTTCGGCAGTTGATGTTGGCCAACACCATCTACCTCAACCACCGACTCGCGAAATTCTACGGCGAGCAGCCGCCTGCCGCCGAAGGCGATTTCCACGCGACCGAGTTCGAGCCGGAACATCGGGCGGGCATTATTTCGCATCCCTATTTGCTAGCCGGGTTTGCCTATCGGGATGCCAGTTCACCGATCCACCGAGGCGTCTTCGTGGCCCGCGGTCTTCTCGGCAGGCGTCTCAAACCTCCGCCGGAAGCGGTCACGCCCTTCGCACCCGATTTGCATCCCGGCTTGACGACGCGGGAGAGAGTTTCCCTGCAAACCCAGCCCGCCGCCTGTCAGACGTGCCACGGCATGATTAACGGCCTAGGGTTTCCGTTTGAATTTTTCGACGCCGTGGGCCGATATCGTGAGCAGGAACGAGGCCAGCCGATCAACGGCTCGGGGACCTATTTTACCCGCACGGAGCAAGAGGCCGTATTCGCAAACCTGCGTGACCTCGCGGAGTTTCTGGCCGTCAGCGAAGAAGCACAAGAAGCTTTCATTGAGCAGTTGTTTCAGTACATAATCAAACAACCGGTCCGGGCCTTTGGCGACGGTGAACTGCAACGACTGAGAAGTTATTTCGAGGAGCACGAATTCCGCCTGCGCGATCTGCTCGTGGAAATCATCGCTTCCTCGGCCTTGAAAGCTGGTCAATTGAGAAACTCTTCGTCTCAGGTCGCGCGTCACGGCCTCGGCGCGGGGACGGCCAGCCGGATTCCCGAATAAACACACCTACGATTGAAAACCTCTTACCAACAAGAGTGATTCCATGCCTGGTGAAAAGAATCGGCGAGATTTTTTGCGGCAAGTCGGCCTGGGCACGGCGGCATTCCCGTTTGTCTGCAACCTGCCCAGCCTCGGTTTTGCGAATACGAATCTTCGCAAGCGTCGGCTGGTGGTCATGTTCAGCCCCAACGGCGTGGTACCGGATACGTTCTGGCCGGATGAACCAGGAACGCTCGAGGCTTTCAAACGCAGCCTGGCACCGCTGGAACCGTTTCGCGACCGGACCATGACATTGCACGGCGTGTGCGATAAGATCCGGGGGGATGGCGATAGCCACATGCGCGGCATCGGCTGCCTGCTTACCGGCTGCGAATTGTATCCCGGAAATATCCAGGGCGGTTCGCACACTCCCGCCGGCTGGGCCAGCGGGCTGTCCATCGATCAAGAGATCAAAAATTTCCTCCAGCGGAACCCGGAGACCCGAACCCGCTTCGGCTCGCTGGAGTTTGGCGTTTCGGTTCCGGAACGTGCCGATACCTGGACGCGGATGGTCTACACCGGCCCCAACCAGCCGGTCACGCCGATCGATGATCCTTACCAGATGTTCCACAAGCTGTATGGCCGCATGAAAGACCGGGACGCTTTGGCCAGCGTGTTGGATGACGTCCGCGAGGATCTCCGCCGCGTGAGCCAAATGGTTAGTTCCGAGGACCGCCAACTTCTGGAGGAACACGCCTCCTTCGTCCGGCAAATGGAACAGGAATTCCAAATCGAGCAGGAACAAGACGTGGGACACGCGGTTCCCGAGTTGGAGCCGGGCATCGCCGACGAAAACGACAACATGCCCCGCTTGAGCAAGATGCAAATCGATCTGCTGGTGAACAGCTTCGCGGCGGACTTCAACCGCGTGGCTACGCTCCAGTTCACCAATTCCGTCGGGCAGGCCCGCATGAAGTGGCTGGACATCGAGGAAGGGCATCACGCTCTCTCGCATGAGCCGGACGATAATGACGAGGCCCAAGAGAAGCTGACCAACATCAACCGTTGGTATTGCGAGCAGTTGGCCTACCTCGCGCGACGGCTCGACGAAACACCGGAACCGGGCGGGGAGGGAAGTCTGTTGGACAACACGCTTATCGTGTGGACCAACGAATTGGGTAAGGGAAATTCCCATACACTCAACAACATCCCTTTCGTGCTCGTGGGGAACGGCCTTGATTTCAACATGGGCCGCGCGTTGGACCTGCCGCACGTGTCACATAATCGGCTCTTGCTCTCTCTGGCCCACGGTTTCGGCCACGAAATCCGCCAGTTTGGCAATCCCGATTTCTGTGGCGATGGCCCGCTTACCGGTCTCGCTTAAGACATCGAACGCATCCGATGGCAGTCCGCCGCATTCTGCTAGTGTCCTGACGCAAACGCGGCGACGTTACTAGTAAATCCGTGCCTCTGCCCGCGCGATTGCAGCGGCCATCGCGTCCTGTGCATGGCAAAAAATTCGGCCATGCCCGACCGCCAGGTGCGTAGGTTTGTACTCAAGGGTTTTTCGAGTGGAATTCAAGTTCGTAGGTCGATGCCACGTGCCCCAAGATGGGATCGGAAATCGCCAGCGGGTATCGCCGACGACGGCCAGTCCTCCAAGCGTCTGCCAACTGTCGCCAGCGATCAGCGTGGCATTCCTTGGGTCGAAAAAGGCATAGTGCTCGACGGTATGGCCGGGCGTCGCAATCGCATGAAGTGACCCTATCCGATCGCCATCCGTGAAGATATCAGTGATTTGCGAACCTACCTTGCCATAGGCGATTTTCAATAGCCTGCCCTTCGGTTCACCGTCTCGCAGCGTTAAATCTCCGGCCAGAATTGGGACAGCGCGTTCCTGCACGAGGAAATCCACGTTAGCAGAGGCGGCCATCACTTCGTCCAATGAACCGATGTGGTCGGAGTGCGCGTGTGTCATCAGGATTCGCTTTAGCGGCCTCCCTGTCCGCGATACTGCCTCCAGGATCTCTTGTCCCGATCCGTGTGAAAGAGCATCAACCAAAGTGATTCCGTCGTCCTCCATAACCAAGAAGCAATTAATGGAACCGAGTTTCGTGACCATGGTCAGCAACTCGTCATGCTTCGCTATTCTCATGGTTCACCTCTGCCTCCGTTCTCGTGGCGGTAGTATCATTTCGACAGGATCACCATCGTACCTGATGAATGCCCGCGCCGTCGGCAGGAGTTGAGGATTGATGCGAGCAGTTGTTGTCACGGGCTACGGCGACTGCCGAGTCACGGCAATAGCCAGGTTGTCTAGTAGCCGTGCATCCACGGGAAGATCCGGCGGCGGCGTTTCCTTGATGGTCCGGCGCCGGGCATGCTACACTGCCTCGACGATCCGCGCCAGCCTCATTCGGATGCGGTGGCCTCACCTGTATTCGTGCCCTGTTAGGACCTTAGCCACGTGCCACGACGCGACGACCTGAACAAAATCTTGATCATTGGCTCCGGACCGATCGTCATCGGCCAGGCTTGCGAGTTCGATTACTCCGGTACCCAGGCCTGCAAGGCCCTGCGTGAGGAAGGCTACGAAGTCGTCCTCGTCAACTCGAATCCCGCCACGATCATGACCGATCCGGAAACGGCGGACCGGACCTACATTGAGCCGCTGACCTGGGAAGTTCTGGCCAAGATCATCGAAACGGAACGTCCCGACGCCGTGCTGCCCACGTTGGGAGGACAGACCGGCCTGAACCTGGCCATGGATGTCGCCAAGCATGGGGTGCTGAAACGGTTCGGCGTGGAGATGATCGGCGCCAAACAGGAAGTCATCGCCAAAGCGGAGGAACGTAAGCTGTTCAAGGAAGCCATGGAACGGATCGGCCTGGAAGTCTGCCGAGGCCGTACCGTGCATACCTTGGCCGACGCCCGAGAAGTGCTGTCGGAAGTCGGACTTCCCTGCGTGGTGCGGCCGAGTTTCACGCTGGGCGGTTCCGGCTCCAGCATCGCCTTCAACCGCCAGGACTTCGACCATCTGGTTTCCCGTGGGCTGGATGCGTCGCCGATTACCGAGGTCCTCGTGGAGGAATCGATCATCGGCTGGAAGGAATATGAGATGGAGGTGATGCGCGACGTGGATGACAACGTCGTGATCATTTGTTCCATCGAAAATCTGGATCCGATGGGCGTGCATACGGGCGATTCCATCACCGTCGCTCCCGCCCAAACTTTGACGGACAAGGAATACCAGTGGATGCGGGATGCTTCACTGGCGGTGATCCGTGAAATTGGGGTGGAGACTGGCGGATCGAACATCCAATTCGCCATCGATCCCCGCACTGGGCGGATGATCGTGATTGAAATGAATCCCCGGGTAAGCCGTTCCAGTGCCCTGGCCTCCAAGGCGACCGGCTTTCCCATCGCGAAAATTGCCGCCAAGCTGGCCGTGGGCTACCGGCTGCACGAACTGCCGAACGACATTACCCGCAAAACGAAGGCCTGTTTCGAACCGACCATCGATTACGTGGTCACGAAGGTACCGCGCTTCGCGTTTGAAAAATTCCCCGAGGCGGATGCCACGCTGACCACGCAGATGAAGAGCGTGGGCGAGACGATGGCCATTGGTCGCACCTTCAAGGAATCGTTGCAGAAAGCATTGCGCGGCCTGGAAGTGGGAAGTTTCGGTCTGGGCAGCGACGCCAAAGACTTGTGGGATACTCCCCAGCAGCCAAACCGGAACGAAATCCGGGCCAAACTGGCGACTCCCAACACGGACCGGATCTGGTATCTGCGTTACGCGCTGAAGGACGGCATGTCCATCGACGAGGTTTACGAGATCTCGGCGGTCGATCCATGGTTTCTACAACAGATCCGGGAGTTGGTGGAAATCGAGGACCAATTGCGGCAGCGAGGGGCCTTGCCGGACGTCTCCACGGAACTGCTTCGCGAAGCCAAGCGGAACGGCTTTTCGGACCGGCAGTTGGCCACGATGTGGCACACCACCGAATCCGAAGTGCGGGCCGCGCGTAAAGCCCAAGGCATTGTGGCCACGTACAAGGCCGTGGATACCTGCGCCGCGGAGTTCGAAGCCTACACACCGTATTACTACTCCACGTACGAAGACCAAAACGAGACGCCTCCCAAACCCGCCGATCAAAAGCGGATCATGATCCTGGGGGGTGGACCGAACCGCATCGGCCAGGGAATCGAATTCGACTATTGCTGCTGCCATGCCAGTTTTGCCCTGCGGGAATTGGGCGCGCAATCCATCATGGTCAATTCCAATCCCGAAACGGTCAGCACGGACTACGACACGAGCGACTTGCTATTTTTCGAGCCGCTGACCGCCGAGGATGTGCTCAACATCGTGGACCAAGTGCAACCCGATGGGCTGATCGTGCAGTACGGCGGCCAAACGCCGCTGAATTTGGCCCGGGCGCTGGCCACAGCCGGCGTGCCTATTTTGGGCACCAGCGTGGACACGATCGAGGACGCGGAGGACCGTGAAAAATTTCAGCGACTATTGCGGGAACTCGAATTGCAACAGCCGGCCAACGGGATTGCCCGTACCCAAGGGGAAGCCCGGTCCCAAGCTCAGAAGATCGGTTATCCCTCGTTGGTCCGTCCCAGCTTCGTGCTGGGGGGTCGCGCCATGGAGATCTGCTACGACGAAACGCAACTCCAGCAATTCGTGACCGAGGCGTTTCTCGTGTCCCAAGGCCAGCCGGTACTCATCGACCGCTTCCTCGAAGACGCCATCGAAGTGGACGTGGACGCGATCTGCGATGGACAAGACGTGATCGTGGCCGGCGTGATGGAGCACATCGAAGAGGCGGGCGTACATTCGGGCGACTCTGCATGTGCCTTGCCCCCTTATAGCCTCGAAGGACCGGTCTTGGAGGAGATCAAACAGGCCACGCATGCCTTGGCCCGCAAGCTCAACGTGATCGGCCTGATGAACATTCAGTTCGCGATCAAAAAAGAGGATGGCCGGCCGCAGGTGTATGTGCTGGAGGTCAACCCTCGCGCCAGCCGCACGGTCCCCTTCGTCTCCAAGGCGGTGGGCATCCCCGTCGCCAAGGTAGCGGCCAAAGCCATGATGGGCGTTTCATTGGCCGAGCAAGGGCTCACTTCCGATCCGATCCCCCACGGCGTCTTCGTCAAGGAAAGTGTGTTCCCCTTCGTGAAGTTTTCCGGTGTCGATATCGTGCTCGGGCCCGAGATGCGGTCCACGGGTGAAGTCATGGGGGCCAGCGACCGCTTCTCCATCGCCTTCGCCAAGAGCCAGCTTGCCGCCGGCGTCGTGCTCCCGCGTGAAGGACATATCTTCATCAGCGTCACTGAACGGCACAAGGACGACATGGGCCCCCTGGCCAAGCGGCTCGCGGACATGGATTACAAAATCCTCGCCACCGAGGGGACCGCACGGCGATTGGAGCAAGAAGGCATCAGCGTGATCCATGTGAAAAAGCTGCAAGAGGGCCACCCCAACGTCCTGGACTACCTGATCAATGGCGAATTGCAGTTGATCCTCAACACGCCCAGCGGCAAGGGTGCCCGTACCGATGAGGGCCGCATCCGCGCGGCGGCGGTGGCACGGGGTGTCCCCTGCATCACCACCATCCAGGCCGCCGACGCCGTGGTCAGGGCCATGGAGGCATTGCGGCAAGAAGAGCTAGCCGTCAAATCACTCCAAGAACGGATCGCGGCCCACGGCGAGTCTCAGCAGGCCGAACGGATCCCCGGCTAGCAGCCGGTTAGTTTACTCAACAGACCGTTAGGGGCATTGCACGGAGAAAACATGCCAAAGCTCCAGTACTTCTATGTTTGGAGCTTTCCGGGAATGATTCAGAAACGGGAACTACCAAATCTGAGTCAAACGAGGAATCCGAGGCAGATTCGGAACGCCGAGTTTCTGCCACCGTGGAGATTTTTCCAAACCGCTCCCGCAGACTTGGCTTCCTTTGGCCAACATAAATTTTTGGGCTCGCTTGAGCATTTTCTCCCCAATTGCAAGGCGCTTCCGTCGAACATGCTATGCATGTCGTACATCTATCACCTACCGCTGTTTTCTGCCGCGTTCTCTGTCATCATGTTTGTGATAGGGACGGGTGGACCGGAGGCCAGTGCTGAAGAAATCGGGGCGGAACCTGGTTTCGAGGAGCACGCGATCGAGTTTCACAACCGGGGTGTCAACCTGGCCGGAAGCCTACTGTTACCCACGAGCGAATCCCCTCTCCCGGCAGTGGTGTTTGTTCATGGTGCTGGTAGACAAAATCGTGAACCCTACCGTGAAGTAAGCGAGTTTTTTGCCCGCCAGGGCATGGCGGCATTGATCTATGACAAGCGCGGAGCTGGCCAGTCGGGCGGCGTCTACGAGAGCCATCGGCCATACGAGAACCTGGTCAACGACGCTCTTTCCGCTGTCGCGTTTTTGAAGCAGCGCCGCGAAATTGCAGAATCACAGATTGGCATCTGGGGACTCAGCCAAGGCGCCTACATTGGCGCCGCTGCGGCGTCCCAATCCGAAGACATTAGATTCATCATTACCGTGGGGGCATCCGCCGCTGATGGCATGATGTTTTACTATCGCGACAACCTGTTCCGGAGGTATGGGCTTTCGGACACATTACGTGACATTGCCGAAAAAGCCCATCTGGCGAGTCACAGTTTGCCGCACAATCTGCCGGACGGTTCCCTTCTCTCTTCATTTGTGCCCCGATCTTATCCGCCGCCAAACAAGTACGTACATCCCGCGTGGAGCCATGTTAACCAGCCAGTCTTGGCGATGTGGGGACAACTGGATCAACATGTTCCGGTAGGCGAAAGCGTGGCGGGTTTGAAGAATTCGCTGGCTCATGCAAACAATCAACAATGGACGGTGATCATTCTGCCGCGGACAAATCACGATCTGGGAATATCCGAAACAGGCGAACTCCATCGCAAGTGGGGTGGCTATCCGCCGGGGGCATTAAAAACGATGACGGATTGGGCCTGGAGAGTCATCGATCACCCCTCGGAGATCGACAAAATGAAACAGGAGGGCATCGCCCAGGAAGCAGGGATTCTTCCCAAGTTGGCAGGTTACGAACGCCTACGATGGTATGGCAACGGGACTGTCCAGGCAGCACTTTGGATTCTCTTCTTTATCGTCTTCCTCACCAATACCATTGCGGGCGCCCGGCGCTGCATGGCTCGTCTATTCGGCGGTCAGCAAAGCACAACCTTCCAAGCCTTCAACTGGGCTGCGAACTTCAAGTGTACTCTCTGCGCCCTCAACCTCCTGATCCTGGCTGGGTTCACATTCATCGTCTTCTTGGTGCTTGACCAACTGCGTCCGAGTTGCCCTTCCATCTTGCTGATTCTTCCACTATTAGGCACTGTTTCCACGCTGGCGACTGTCGCCCTTTTGATTGGACTTGCCGGGAGTCGCCGCGGCGACGGCCGGACGATCGCGAGCAGAATCCGAAGCTCACTCGAGGTCCTGTGCCTGATCCTTTTCGTCCCGTTCATGCTGTACTGGAACTTGATCGACCTTCGCTTTTGATGCAAAGCCATATACCTGGAATGATATATTTACTCCAATTCCAGGAGCGAATTGATGGCAAATCAAAAAAACTTGAGGAGATGGCTTTCTCGTTTCTCGGCTCTTTGATTCCGTTTCATTGGTTGCCACACAACGCTTTCGGCCATGAAACACCGATGGACATTTGGCCCAAAGCTGTTAAACGTGCTGCAATTGGCCGCTGCACGTTGAGCGACGCGCAATTGCCCTCAACCTTGTGAGATCAGGCGGTCTCGGACGGACATCTCTTCCGTCGCCTTGGCCGCTCGGCTGATGGACGCTCAAATTCGCGCACACCGAAACGTTTTGTTTCCACCGTCTAGCAGTCCGTTGAAAAACGCCTTCGTGACGTTTTTCAACCTCGCCAGGGTCGCAGCAAAGCTGCTCCCGGCTCGCAAAATAACGACTTACGTCGCCATTTTGAGCATCACGTCCTGTGA
>JANQPP010000177.1 GCA_028289405.1 Pirellulales bacterium | reverse complement strand
CATGATGGCCGACTTGTGGAACTCTCCCGAGGCGGCCAACACACGAGGTTGCTCGACCACGGGATCCAGCGAAGCCGCGATGCTCAGCGGCATGGCCATGAAGTGGCGATGGCGCGCCAAGCGAAGATCGGCGGGGAAGCCGATCGATAAACCGAACCTGATTACCGGACCGGTGCAAATTTGTTGGCACAAGTTCGCCCGGTATTGGGATGTCGAACTCCGCGAAATCCCAATGGAACAAGATCGGCTGATCATGAATGCCGAGGAGGTATTGAAACGGTGCGACGAGAATACCATCGGCGTCGTGCCGACACTGGGAGTCACGTTCACCTGTCAGTACGAACCCGTGGCCGCGGTGGCCGAGGCGCTCGATCAGCTACAGAAACAATCGGGGCTCGATATCCCCATGCACATCGACGCGGCCAGTGGTGGATTCCTGGCCCCGTTTTGCGCCCCCGAGTTGGTTTGGGACTTTCGCATTCCTCGTGTCAGGTCAATCAACAGCTCGGGACACAAGTTCGGCCTCTCCCCCTTGGGCGTTGGCTGGGTCGTCTGGCGAGAGAAAGAAGACCTACCCGAAGAATTGGTCTTTCACGTGAATTACCTGGGCGGCGATATGATTGACTTCGCATTGAACTTTTCGCGGCCGGGCGGGTCCATCGTGGCCCAATACTATAACTTTCTGCGGCTTGGGAAGACCGGCTATCGAAAGATACACACCGCTTGTTATGAGACGGCCGCGTATCTCTCCCGTGAAATCGCCTCACTCGGTCCCTTCGAGATCATCTACGGAGGCGATTCGCACCAGGGCATTCCCGCTCTCTGCTGGAAGATGAAAGACGACGCGAGTCCGGGCTATACCCTTTACGATTTTGCCAATGCCCTGCGGAGCCGTGGCTGGCAGGTGCCGGCTTACTCCATGCCGAGCGATCGCCAGGACCTCGTCGTCCAGCGAATCTTGGTTCGTCACGGGGTTAGTCGCGATCTGGCCGGCCTTCTACTGGACGACATGAAGCGCGCGATGGAATTCTTCGAAAAA
>JANQPP010000167.1 GCA_028289405.1 Pirellulales bacterium | reverse complement strand
TTCGAGCCCCAGCAAAGTGGCGACCTCGGTGGCGACCTCGCCCGATAACCGACCGTCCGCCACCGCTATGTGGAGAACAGCGCCAACACGAGGATTTCAGGGTTGATACGGCAGGGACGAATGATGAAGGACGATGCGCAGGGTCCCGTCTTCGTCTTTCTGGTAGCCAAATGTCTTGTCGACCTTGGTGACTTCGCCGTCCTTGTTCGTCATGGTGACCCACCCCATCCACATGCCAACGTCGCCGTCGATGAAGCTCGCTGCTGATTCCGACTCGACCTCGCGCCAACCCTTGAGCCCAAAACCGCCATCCAAGGGGTAATCGGCGTCGTGGCCGACAAAGTAAGACAGGGCGCCCTTCCTGGTGGTGCGGAAGGTCTTTTCGCCGCCCGCCAGGGTCGGCTTGAACAAGACCGGCCCGAGGTTGTAGCCGTAAGCGGCGTCCAATACGCCTTCCGCGACCGCGCGGGCCTTGGTGATCCCATCCGCCTCATAGGCTTTGGAGATGGCGATGAGCGCGTCGCCCCACGCTTTTCGCGCGTTTGCTAATTCTGTCTCCGTGATCGCCATCGCCTTGTCCTTCCAATTGCACCAAATGTGAGCGGCATTTGGATATTCGCCCGCAGATATTCCAGAGCGAAATTCAAGTCAATGATTGATGAATTGGCCGGGTCCGGACGTCGAAATGGCGATCAATCTCCTGTCCGCTTGGGGTCGTCATCAGCAGACCGGGCTCGGCTTCCCTATGCCGACATCTCCTTTATCAACAGACATCGAAGCACGTCGCAACCGAGCGCAAACACTCGGGTGGCACACAGGACCCCTAGGTTTGGACCAATGTTCCGGTGCGCGCCCGATTAGGTGGATTTTGGGGAAAACACCCGTTTGTGACAGGTGTCACATAAGGTTTTCCCCAATGATGGCACATAAGTAGGGCTTCCCCGCAACACCTGGGCGTCGCTCTCTCCTTCGGGAGGGGCGGCGCCTTTTTTCTTTGTAACCCGCGCCTTTCAAAGCCTGTGGAGAACTTTTTTCGAAATTTGTTCCGGCCTGTGAACAATGTCACAGCGACGGGGCCGGGAACGGGGCATGATCCCCTCGTTTCCTCCTCCACACTGCACACACCGCAGCGCCGGCCCGGAAGTCCCCCTTGTCCCCCCCAAGCCAAATTCCGGACCGGCGCGCTCCTCTCCCCCAAGACCAGAGAAAACGCCAGGCGCCGTTCGAGAGACGCGCGCGATGGCCGTTCGCCCGTGCCCGAGAAAGATTTTTCGGAAATTATTTCGACCTGTGAACAATGTCACAGCGGCAGGGCCGGAAACCGGGCATGATCCCTTCGTTTCCTCCTCCACACTGCACACATACCGCAGCGCCGGCCCG
>JANQPP010000161.1 GCA_028289405.1 Pirellulales bacterium | reverse complement strand
TCCTGGCTGTAAGGCTCCATCAATCACCTCCATGTTGATGCCGCCTAAGCTGCCAGGATTTCCTAGAGAGCGCTAGACCCCTCGCGAAACTGCTCTAGCGTTTCGTTGTACGGCACTTGCAGGACGCTGTTCGACTTCACTCCTGCTGGGGAGTCGGCGCGGCATGAGTGGTTCCAGTTGGCAAAACCTCAGTTCCAACCGCCATCTTGAGCATCACTTTCATTGGGATGCGGCGTCCCACCTTTCTCTCCATATACAGTCAAACGATTCGCGAGCCAGCTCTTCAATTCTCTGGCCGTTGTAACCTCAAGCCGAAATAAGCCGGCATTTGACGACCCTCGATTCGCGACCTAGGTTTGCCTTGGAGGGACATGGTTCCTCCCCAGCGCGTGGCAACATCATCGCGTAATTCTTGGCCGTTGAGCCTTTTCTCGAGCACTAGCAGGTGCAGAGTAGCGGCGATCACGTCGCGAAAAATCGACATTTGCAGTACTGCCGAGCCCGCTTGTCCCGGCAATACGCATTGGAACCGTATTCAAACTTCCGTGGCGCGGAAGTCCTGTCTCTTCAATTCAGCCTGTGTTTCAGTTCGCAAGGCATGAGCTCGTATCCGAGCTATGGTTGGTTAAGCGCGCATCTCAACTGACCGGTGGTGAAGTCCGATGTGATGCGAATCCCATGCGGCTGCTGGGCGGAGATGAAACCCACCAGAGAACGCATGTTTTCCAAGGAAAGAATACGAATGCCTGTTCAGCTTCCAGCGGAATCCCACTCGGACCAGGAGGCGTCCTCGGAGATCCAATATCGCTTGGCCACGACACGAGCGGACCGGGAGAAGGCGTTTCGACTTGTGCATCGAGCCTACGTCCGGGCGGGGCTCACGCTACCCAACCCCTATGGCATGCATGTCACGCCTTATCAGCTTCTTCGATCAACGGAAATCTTCATCGCGGAGATCAAAGAAGAAGTCATCTCCACGTTGAGTCTCGTCATTGACGCGGAGATGGGACTCCCCATGGAAGAACTCTACCCAGAAGAAGTGAAGGGGTTGAGGGAACGGGGAATCCGCGTGGCCGAGGTCTCATGCCTTGCCGACCGTCGCGGGGACATTCGCCGTACGTTTCAGATCTTCGTCAAGCTTTGCCGGCTGATGGCGCAGCGTGCACGGCAATGGGACGTTCAGCAACTGTTAATCATCGTGCATCCCCGGCATGCCCGTTTTTATCAGCGGTACATGTATTTTGAACCGATCGCGGGGCAAAAATCGCATCCCAAAGTCTTGGGCAATCCTGCCGTGGCGCTCGCGCTCGATTTCGAGAAAGCGGACCGGGAACGTCCTCCCTGTTATGACAATTTTTTCGGCGTTTCGGTGCTGCCCCCCAGTGTGCCTCTCGCTTCGATGCCTCCGGCGGACCGGGCGTATTTTCGCGACGCGGCCACCTGTTATGGGCAATTCACCCCTTCCGCTCCACGATTTTCTTCTCAAGCCTCCGCTTCATTACCCATGGTGAATCTGGCACCCGTGTTGTAAGGGTTTTGGTACTGGTTTGGAGTGCAATCTGCCCGTAACTATGGTCGCATCTCCACGATGTGGCGGTGCATGACCTACTCTTACGTATGTGGCCGATTGCTTTTAAAACCCTGATAGCGGATCGAGGCAAGCTTGCCACGGCCCTGGTCGGCGTGGTGTTCTCGATCGTCCTGGTAAATATCCAGGGCGGGCTGTTCGTTGGGCTCATCCGTAAAGCCAGCCTACTTGTCGACCAAGGTTTGGCCGACGTCTGGGTGGGGCATAAGCAAATGCACAACGTCGATTTCCCCAAGGAAATACCCCGCCAATGGGTCCACCGCATCCGTGGCGTGCCCGGAGTCGCCGCCGCGG
Organism: Pirellulales bacterium; assembly: GCA_028289405.1. Taxonomy (GTDB): domain Bacteria; phylum Planctomycetota; class Planctomycetia; order Pirellulales; family JANQPP01; genus JANQPP01. Next base: position 6,479 of record JANQPP010000161.1, on the reverse strand, counting down.
AACCGTACATCATCGGCTTTTCCACGATGTCACTACCTTCCGGCGGATTCGAGGGGGTCGTGGTCGTGGGCTCTGATCGCGCGAGTCTGTTGGGAGGGGCCTGGAACCTCGTGCAAGGGGAACCGGACTCCATCCTGCAACCTCGGGGCATCGTCGTCGACGAATGTGAAGGGCACAAACTTGAACATCCACAGCTCGGAGACATCCGAGAGATCGGTGGTTTCAAGGCCCGCGTCGTGGGGCTCACGCACGGCATCGCCGGCTTCTCGGTCACGCCTTATGTCTTCACGACCTTCGATCGCGCTGTTCGCTATCTGCGCATTCAGCGGGACACCTGTTCCTACATTCTCGTGAAACTCGCTCCCGGCGCTTCGCGGGATCGCGTGATGGAACGGATTCGCCAGCGTATCCCCGACGCGGATACGTTTCCGCGAGAAACCTACGGCATGATGTCCATCAATTTTTGGATGACACGGACGGGCCTGGGAATCAGCTTTGGCGCCGCCACGCTGCTCGGGTTGGGTGTGGGCCTGGTGATGGTGGCGCAAACGTTGTACGCCTCCGTGCTGGACCGGCTCTCCGAATTCGGGGCGCTTAAAGCCATGGGAGCCGCGGAATACCAAATCTTTTCTATCCTCTTCGCGCAAGCGGTCTCCCTGGCCGTGGTCGGGGCGATGTGCGGACTGGCCATTGTTTCCGTCGTGCAGCGCCTCGTGCATACGCCCCGGGCTCCCGTCGCGGTACCTCTGTGGCTTTCGCTCGGAAGTTGCGTGATGGTGATGCTAATTTGTCTAATGTCATCGTTGTTGCCTTACTTGCGGATTCGGAAAGTCGATCCGCTCATGGTGCTTCAGGCGTAACTGTGGAGAACCTCGAATGGTAACCGACGTTCCCCCCGTGACGGCCGCGCTATCCGGCGTGCACAAGTCGTACCGTCGAGGGCCCGCCTCCACGCCCGTGCTCCAGGGGGTCGATTTGACCTTGCGGCGGGGCCGCTGTGTTTTCCTGGTGGGTCCCTCTGGAAGTGGAAAGTCGACACTTTTGGCGATTTTGGGCTGTATCCTCTCTCCAGACCAAGGCCGCGTGGAAATTCTGGGACGGGAAATCAGTAAGCTCTCCCCACCGGAACGGGCTGCCCTCCGTTTGCGGCATATCGGGTTCGTGTTTCAACGATTTCACCTAATTCGCGGGCTCAACGCGTTAGAAAACGTGTGTGTCCCTTACCGGTTGCGGGACGAGTTGAACTCCACCACCGTGGGCCACGCCGTGGAGCTGATGCATAAGGTAGGTTTGGGAAAACACGTGCAGGACGATCCAAGACAAATGAGTTCCGGCCAATGCCAACGCGTCGCACTAGTCCGGGCCTTGGCCAGTGGGGCAGAAGTCCTGCTCGCGGACGAACCGACCGCCTCGCTCGACGCCCGAAACGGCCAAGAGGTTATGGATCTTCTTCGTGAATTGACTTTGGCCGAGGGGAAGAGCGTGGTGGTCGTGACGCATGATCGGAGAATTTTCCCATACGCGGACGAAATCTACCGGCTGGATGAAGGCCGCCTGAGCACGTCACCCGAGGAAGCCGCTCTCATGCAAACTTCAGGATGAACGGACGGCACGCGAAATGAACAAGCTAGTGATGATTACCGCGGCAGTGACGAGCGTTGTCTTGCTGGGTGTATTCATTGACGCCCAATCCCAAATGATGGCGGACCACCGCCCTTCCTCTTTGGATAGTGGCCAGCCGGTGCGGATCTTCGCCTTTGGCCGCGTGGAAGGAACCACCGAGGAAATCGAACTGCGTCCGCGAATCACGGGAGCGGTCCAAAAACTGCTAGTAAAAGAAGGCGATCTCGTCGCCGAAGGAGAAATCCTGCTGCGGCTGGAGGATGAACAATACCGCCATGAGGTCACGCTCGCCGAAGCCGGTTTACAGCAAGCAGAAGCCCGTCTGGCGCGGCTATTGAGTGGAGCCCGCGAACAGGAACGCCGCGAAGCCGAGGCCAAATTCCGCGCCCGCCAAGCCGACGTGTTAAGGGCCGAGCAAAACTTGGCCCGCATCCGGCAACTACGTATCTCGAACGCCGCCTCGCAGCAAGAACTTGAAGACCAGATACAGCTCTTGGCATCCTTCCGCGCTCAGGCCGATGCCGCGCAGGCACGTTTCGAATTGTTACAGGCGGATCCTCAGGAGGATGAAGTGGCTTTGGAACGCGCCCGCGTCGCGGAGGCGGCTTCCCGATTGGCGCTGGCACGGCATCGCTTGGAACAGACACGTCTCATCGCTCCTCATGAGTCAAAAATCTTGGCTATTGATATCGATATCGGCGAAATGACGGGGCCGGAAGCCAAGGAGCCTCCGGTCACGCTGGTCGGCACGGGCGGACTTCGCGTGCGTGCTTGGGTCGATGAAATGGACGCGCCGCGCGTCCAGACGGGCATGCAGGCCAAGATTTCCGCCGATGGTTTGCCCGACCGCACATTCGCGGGAAGCGTATCGAACCTGAGTCCCCGGATGGAACAAAAACGCTGGTACTCCGACCAGCCCACCGAGCGGTTCGACACTAAGGTCCGAGAAATTTGGCTGGACGTGAAGGAATGCGAGGAACTGGTCGTGGGCCTGCCGGTGGATGTGATGATTGATCCCCAGCCCGCGTCTGTCGCCACCGAGGAAACTCCCTCAACAGCGGAGAGCAACTCATGAACGCCTGCCGAAACTGTCTCTTACCGGCGCAAGCCCCCGGGGCGGATCTGAATAAACAGCATGAGTGCGCTTGCTGCCGAACTTATCATCTGTTGGATCATGATGCCCGGGAGCAGACCCGCCGCCAGCGGGAACAGGATTTGGAACAGACCTTACGCACCGTCCGTGGCGCGGGTGCATATGATTGCCTGGTGAATTTCAGCGGCGGCAAGGACAGTTGCTATCTGCTGTATCGTTTGAAGCGGGACTATGACCTGCGGGTCCTGGCCTTCACGACGGACATGAATGTCCCCGAGGTCGCCTGGAAGAACATTCGCCGCACGGTCGAGAAACTGGACATCCCGCATCTGACGTTCACCCCGCCGCGTGATTTCTACCGCAAGATGTTCCGCTACTTGCTGCAACATCAGGAAGAACGGGGCGCGGTCCGCACGGTCTGTTATGTCTGCGCGCCGCTGTTCGAGGGCTACGCCCTGCGTGTGGCGGTGGAAAAACAGATCCCCCTCATCTTGGCGGGCTATTCGCCCGGTCAACCTGAGCCGGAACGGATGGAGTATGAGTTCTCTCGAGAGCTCTTGCAGAACACGGATTGGACGCCTCCCGAGCTGCTCGAGTCCGGACTGTTTGATGAAGAGGAATTGGATCTCTTTTGGAACCCTCACCGCTATCCAACGGAGACGGTTTTTCCTCGCTACTTGGCTCCATTCCATGCTTGGGAATACAGCCAGGAAGAGACGATGAATGCCGTGGTTCGGCTGGGGCTCGTCGGCAAACGTTGGCATGCCAGCCCCGTGCATAGCAATTGCCCCGTGAACTGGCTGCTGATGTATTCGGACTTGAAACATTTGGGATACAACCCCTACGCGCCGGAATTCTCCGCCCTAATTCGAGAGGGCAAGGCGAGTCGGCTGTATTGGAAAATCATGGGGCCGATCGTGAATTTCATGATCCGTCGTAAAATCTTGTTGGGTGCCAACGCCCGGCGTTCTCAGGAATGGTTGGGACTTCGCGATAGCGACTTGCAAATTACCCGCCCCGCGACGGACTTCCCTGTAGTCGCTGAAACACGCGAGGTTGACGAAGAGCCCGCCCACGAACCCGTGGGAGCCGGACAATGAACGATTTCGCGGCGTCGGAAACACTCACGGAACTTTTTCGCCAGCGGGAAATGCACACCCCCCAGCATCCCGTATTGGCTCAACGCCTTCCCGACGGACGGTGGATTCGCAAGAAATGGCACGATTTTGCCGAGGAAGTTCGACGCGCCGCCACGGTCTTTCAACAACTCGGACTGCAACCCGGCGACCGCTTGGCGATCGCCGCGCCTACCGGTGCCGCATGGCAAACCGCGGAATGGGCGGGACTCCTATGCGGCTTGACCGTCATCGGCCTCGATGAACACGCTCCGGAAAAAGAGTTCGCCGCGCTGCTCGAAGATTGCCAGCCCGACTGTCTACTCGCCACGGGTAGCCGCCGGCCATCGGGAGCCTTCCTCCCGGAGTTTCCGTCAAAGCCCTTGCTAATGCTCGATGATGAAGCCGCATCCTCCAGAAGCCCGGAATCTTGGCACGATATTGTGATGAACGCGGAACCCGCGGAGGACGCATCACTTCCTGCCATTTCCTCGGAAACCGTGGCGACATGGATCTACACTTCCGGCACGACCGGCCAGCCCAAGGCGATTCCCTTCAACCACGCGCAGTGGATGGCCGCTTGCCGCGTATTGCGTGACGCGTTTCAAAGCATCGAATCGGGTGAAGCGATCTTGGCTTGGCTGCCCATGCATCACCTGTTTCAGCGGATGATCAATCTCGTGGCTTTGACGCAAGGCTGCGTGACTTACTTCGCGCCGGATCCCAAACAAATCCTGAAATACATCCAGGAAGTCCGTCCGCCCTTTTTCGTGGGCGTGCCTCGTTTCTACGAAAAACTGCATGCCGGCATCTGGGGGCACATTGACCAGGCGCCCCCCTTTCAACGGAGGTTGCTGGAGAAATCGTTGGCGGTTTCTCGCGAATATCATCGGCGGGAAGCCGACGAGGATCCCATCCCGCTTGGTCTGCGGCTGCATCACGCATTGGTTGACTGGTTCGTGCTGTCACGTCTGCGTCGCCTGCTCGGTGGCAGGATCCGCTACATGATGACCGGCTCGGCTGCCACGCCGACGAAGGTGCTGGAGTTTTTTGACTCCCTCGGGCTGCCTCTCTTGGAAGCCTACGGCGTGAGTGAGTGCAGCGTGCCCGTGGCGGCGAATTTGCCCGGCCAGCGCCGACCTGGCTCCGTCGGCAAACCGCTCCCCACCAACGAAGTCAAGCTCGCGGATGACGGCGAGGTCTTGTTGAGAGGGGAAGGGCTGTTTCGAGGTTACGTCGGACGAAGTCCAAAAGACGCCTTCACCTCCGAGGGATTCTATCGCACCGGAGACTGTGGGCATTTCGACGCGGACGGATATTTACACTTGACTGGGCGAAAGTCGGAATTCATCAAAACTTCGACCGGACGTCGCGTCTCCCCACTACAAGTGGAACAAGTCTACCTGCGGTCGTCTTGGATCGATGAGCTCGTCGTGTTCGGAGAGGGAAAGCCTTTCCTCGTGGCGCTCGCCGTACTCAGCGAGGAAGGGCACGAAGCGATCCGGCAGTCTCCGCATACTCCCGAGGAAACCCTCATGGCCGCGTTGGAACCGCATTCGCGGGAATTGCCCGCGTATGCCGCCGTCCGTCGATTGGCCATCTTGCTGGAGCCCTTCTCCCTGGAGAGGGGAGAAATGACCACGACGTTAAAGCTTCGCCGTCCGATCATTCACGGACGGCACGCGGCATTGATCGAAAGCCTGTATCAGACGCCTGTTCATGAGGCGGAAGATGTTTCGGCCTCGGAGGCGCTGCTGCCATGAAACATGTCTTTCTCACTGGAGCCACGGGCGTCGTCGGCAGCGAAGTGGCACGCCGGTTTTTGGCCCATCCTGATTGGTGTCTGCACCTGATGGTTCGCGCGGCGTCACGAGACGAACTGCGCGCCAAGATCGATTCACTTTGGGAATATTGGGGACATGCTCGTCCCGATTCCGCCTTGCGGGACCGAGTGATCCCACACTGGGGGGATGCGTCCGCGCACCGCTTTAGCCTGGAGCGTAAAGAATACGAAGACCTCGCCCGGGAAGTCACGCATATTGTCCACGCGGCGGGCAACGTCAAACTCAATCAGTCGCTCGAGGCAGCCTGTAAGGATGCCGTCGGCACGTTGCGGCATGTCCTCGCCCTGGCGGAATTGGCTCAGAGGAATTGCAATCTGGCGAAGGTCGATCTCGTTAGCACGGTCGGCGTGGCGGGACGGATGCCCGGCACGATTCCCGAAAAACTGCTCACCGAACCGCGGCGCTTTCGCAACACGTACGAGGAAGCCAAGGCCACTGCCGAGCAGGTCGCGCGCGGACACCTCGAAAACGGCATGCCCATCACGCTGCATCGCCCCAGCATGGTCGTTGGCGATTCCCGCACGGGCCACATCCGCGATTTCCAGGTGTTTTATCATTTGGCCCCCTTCCTCAGTGGCGAACGGACCCGGGGCTGGATGATCCGCACTGGCGGCGCCGCACTGGACCTCGTGCCGGTGGATTACGTGGCCGAGGCGATCTTTCTTTCCGCCACGCACTCCAAAACGGCAGGACGAGTCTTCCATTTGTGCGCCGGACCGAGTGAGGAATGGAACATCACCGAATTGTCACAATGGCTGTGGGAACGGGCACGTAGCCAGGGCAAAGACCTGCGCCCGCTTCGGC
>JANQPP010000160.1 GCA_028289405.1 Pirellulales bacterium | reverse complement strand
GAGATCATAGTGTATCTCAACATATCAGCTCATCAGGGGAAAGAAAACACACGCCAAGAGTGTGTGTGTGTGTGTGTGTGTTGTTGTTGTGTTGTAATCATTACAATGTACCAAGTACAAACGGGGCGCTTTTTAGCAACTACAGGCTATGTAGCGCCATCTCCCAACCATGTACAAAATAATGTTCAGACTCAAATGTATCGCAATGTTCCGAGAGGTCACGAGGAAAGCAAAGACAGACCCTGGCCCAGCACTCCTAGGCCCTCCCAAGACAGATAATATCGGCATCAGCCCAAACAATCAAATCCGTTCAAAGCCAACCATTCCAGTTTGGGCGCTCGGGCGAAGCCAAGTGTGATGGCCCGCTGGCCAAAAGACCACGAAAAAGCCTCAACTAAGTCGTCACCACAGGAGCACCGGCCGCTCCGGAGCTCTAATCAAAGGGCATTTTCTCTAGGTGACAGAGGATGGAGCGTCCACCCCTTGCCACACACTCTATCACTGGCCGTGCCCAATCCACGCGTCCCTCAGGCCCAAAAACGGTAACTGTGCTGCCCCCCTCACCCCCGTCCACCACCCCCACAATTAATCCCAAAATCGACTCAATTTTGCGAATCAATGATCCGCCCCGCCCCACGACGTGGGGCACTGCGTGTCGAGGGAGGGCGAAGGCGCGCGAGACCGCAGCGCCCAGCCCCGGGGGCGTAAGCCACGCCCATTGCTGGTCCCCGGGGGTCGGGGAGGGTGTGGGGGGGGCCGACGCCTCGAAGTGCGAGCGGAGGCGCGACCAGGCCTCCGGCGTCACAGTAAGCGCTTCGAGCTGTTCGGGGTCCACCCAACGAAGTTCGGTCCCCGTGAATACGGGAAGCAGGCCCTCCAATTTCGAACTCCGGACCGTCTCTCTCGCGGTCGCAACATCCACCACCACGACGGGACGCCACACAACTTGGTCGTGGTCGCCGCGGTCGAAAAACACAGCAGCCATGCCCGATGGGAAGTCCGACAATGAAGCAGCGTCGGTCGCGTCCGCCAGCGTAGCGTTGTCGGGTGCAATCTGGGAGCGGCGCGCCACTGCGGCTGGTCCAGCAAGCACGTCGGCGACGTGCGATGGGCCTCCTGTCGCGGTCCGTACGCTCGCATCGGCAGCATGTGGGGCGTCCAGCCCCGGCGTCCACTCCAGGTTCGCAAACTGCGAAGTTCCTGCGTCGTGCTCGGTCGCGGTCGGTTCCTGCCCTGTAGATTGCTGCGGATGTGGCGGGAGCGTTGGCAAAACTCCGTCGTCGAACTGCACGGGGCTTCCTGCCTCATCGCGGACACGAGCGGCTTCAGCATGCTGGCGGCAGGACGCCAGCGTCCAGCCCAGGTCCTCCACCGCTGTACCAGCGTCCTGTGCATTCGCCAGCGTGCCGTTTGCAACGGAGCGCTGCAGGTTTGGCACGGGCGAAGTCAATACTCCAGGGGCATCCAGCGCATCGCAGCCCGTCACGTCGCGTGCACGAGCAGCAGCGCCGTGCGAAGGGCGAAAAA
>JANQPP010000085.1 GCA_028289405.1 Pirellulales bacterium | reverse complement strand
ATGGGCCGTTCCTCACACCGTGCCAGGGATCGAAAGCCTTGTAGCATACCCCGAACCCCCTCGCAAACGCAAGAGCGAACGCAGGGCGGTAAGCTGCGGATATTCGGAATTCTGGGAAGTTTGGGCGGCTCGTTCAGAGCGATTCGCTGTCTGCATCCGGCGTGTACCGCTCGATGACCAACGGAGGTTGGGTGGGACTTCGTCCCGGCCCTTCCCCAAACGACGACCGCCGACCGAGCGCCGCGGCGTGATCGGGGTCGAGATCGATGGCGCGGGCATAAGATGCTTGGGCTTCGCGCGGCTGGTCCAGCGCTTCATAGATGAGGCCCCGATGGTAATAACCGGTGGCCGCGCTGGGCTTGAGGCGAATGTAATGGTTGATGTCTTCGAGTGCCTTCAGCGGCCGGCCGACACGGGCGTACGCGAAACTACGATTGATCAGTGCCTGGTCGTAGACGGAAACGATTTCCAACGCTTGGCTGTAAGCACCGATGGCGTCGGCATAGCGGCCTTGCTCCGCCAGTGCGATCCCTTTCCAGAGATACATGCGGCCCACACTGGCGGGAAGCGTGGGCCCGGTCGCGGTGCCTTCGGCCAGCTTGGCGGCTTGGTCGAACTCCTCGGCGGCCAAGGCCATTTCACCCATGTAGACCCAGGTAATTCCCCGCCGCAGATGGGCTTCCGCCATCACCCGGCCCGCGGAAGGAGAGAGGCGAAAACGATTGATCGCGTCCGTAAAACGCAAGATTGCGTCGTCATATTCGCCCAAATAGCGGTGAATGAGCCCCCAATTGAAGTAGACGGTCCCTTCATTAGGAGCAATCTCCGAGGCGGCGCGGCAGTCTTCCAAAGCCAACAGCAAATCTTGCCGCCCCTCCGGCGTCTCCGGTCGGACCTTACCCTGGCTGATATACACGGCCGACCGGGCCACGTACGGTTCCGGGTAATCTTCTTCCTCAGCAGTGAGCTCGATTGACCGGGCGAAGGCGTCCAGGGATTCCGCGTTCAATTCCATCTGAAACAGAAGCAGCCCCAAGTCATAAAAGTACTCCTTGCGGCTGGGATCGAGCTGAATGGCGCGGTCGATGTCTTCCCGCGCCGGTTCGTAGTCCCCTAGTCCACGGCGGGAGATGGATCGCTGTTGGTAGGCGTCGGCATAGGTCTCGGTGCCATCGAGGTCGATGGCTGTCGTGAGATTCGCTTCGGCTTGGGCGAAGTCTCCGATGCGATTCAGCAACGCGCCAAACTCGTAAAAATATTCCTTTTTCGTGGGGTCCAATTCCGTGGCCTGGCGCAGGGTTCGAAGAGCGCCTTCAATTTGCCCGACCTCGCTAAGTGCCTTACCGAGCCCGTAGTTCGCTTCGGCTTCTTGTGCTTCCGTGGCTTCGAAGGAGGAGATCACCTGTTGATATTTCTGAACGGCCTGCTGGTATTCCTCCGCTTCCAGGTGCTGGGCCGCTTCCTGCAATAAAGTGGCCGGATCCTCTGTCCCCTCTGCTGTGCCGAGGCCATCCGGCGCCGTGATATCCCCAGGGAAAGGGGACGAATCGCCACCGAAGTTGGTCGGATCCAGCGAATCGGTCGTGGAAGGCGGGGTCGTGGGGATATCTTCAAATAGCGGGTCCTGCGCGAAGCCATGCGAGGCCACCAAGAGAAACGTCCCCCACGCCAAACAGATGACCCACGGGCACCTTGTCCCACGCCATTGCATACTCATGCCACCACTCTCTTCTGCTGTATTCGCGGTTGTTCGTCCGGAGGACTTCTCCTCTCAAGTAACTATAAGCCACGACAAGGCCTAGCAATCCGCCTGCTGAGAAGCAAATTGCCCGAAACTTGGCAAATGGCACAAGAGAAAGAATCAGCGCGATGCGCGCGCTCAGCACATACCGCAGCATGGGGCGCAGGCGAAAAAATCGGACCAGTCCACAACCCGCCAGCGGCAGTCGGGGTAATGCCTGAAGCGGACGGAGCGAATCAACAGCTTGCTAGGCTTTTTCCGAGAAAAGCTTTTGCAATTCTTCGCGAAATGCCGTCTCGAAGCGTCCCTTGAACATCATGGCGGCCATGGGCAGATTGGCATCCAGGTGTGCCCGAGTTTGATCCACGGTTAATTTTCCGGAAACAGGAAAGGAATAGGCCTTGAAACCGAAGTTCATTCCATCATCGTCCCACGATTCCTGGAGATCGCTGATTTGGCTGGCGTAGCGTTCCTTCACATGGGCCATCAACCCCTTTAACCGTTCGGTGGCGACTTCTTTCTCCAATTCATGGGGCACTTCGATGGAAATCTTGGGCATGGTTCCTCCTGACCTTTCTGATCGCGGGGATTTCACGGACAGGGCTGTAAGCGACGGTGAATCCCATGGTAAGTTCAATGAGGCGGGTGGCTGGCACACTCCCCTAGGAACAGCGTATCACTCCCCGTGGAAAAGCAAAAGCCGAACGACGCCCCTAGCTTTCCGCGACCGGCATAAATAACCCATGCGACATTTGAAAAACATCATCACGTTGCTGATTCTGGTGATCCTTTCGGGCGTGTCACTAGTCGCCACGGTGAAATCGATCTGGATCGCCTGGCCCGCCTACGATGACGCCGTGCTGTATGACACCGTCGTGGAGCAGGATCTTACGACGTGGCCGCCGGAGGACTTGCGCCCGTTCGTGAAACGCCTGGAAACCCGGCTGGACCGGGGGCTCGACTTGGAGCAACTGGAAGGTTCCCTGGCCGAGGAACAGCGGAGCCGCTTCGATCAAAACATGGAAATCCTCATCGCCAGTTGGCTCGATTGGAAAGTGGAGAAGTTCGCCGGCCTGCCGGGAGAGGAACGCGTCGCCTTTCTGGACCGGCAGATTGGCCGGGTGCGGGCCTGGGGGCTGACAACCTACCTCATGCCGGATTTGGAAGAATCCGTGTCGTTTTCGTCCGCGTTCCAACTGATGAACCGCATGCAAGCACGGCTGGAAAAATGGACCGAGCGGGTCCCTCCACAACGGCAGGAAGAATTGCGGCAATTCCTGATCGCGGCACAATCACGCTTGTGGGCCGCCCGCTGGGGCGAAGCGGGAGCGTCGAGATCCAATTAGCACGATCGAACGCACATGAGCGCTGGTAGCCGGTTCAGATGAGGTCCAAACGCCGGTTGGGACGGCGTGCCGCGCGGGAACATTCCTCGCAGATGCCGCTGATGATCAGGCGATGGCCGGTCACGCGGAAATTCTGGGCCTCCGCCACGGCATCGCGAATGGCTTCGATCTCCTTGCTGTGAAATTCGATCAGCGAGTCGCACTTCATGCAATACAGGTGATCATGGCTGGGATAGCCGTAGTCGTGTTCATAGACGGCCCGTCCGCGAAGCGTCATTTTGACGAGCAAGCCCGCATCGACGAGTTCGCCTAGCGTGCGGTAGACGGTGGGGCGGCTCACCTTGCCGCCGGCCGTTTTTTGCATTTGGTCGATGAGATCATCGGCGTCGAAATGGGCGTGCTGCTGGAACACATGTTCCACGATCCGCCGCCGCTGTTGCGTCATGCGTTTGGCGCGGCTCTGCAGGTATTCCTCGAAACGCTGCATGGGCGTCGAGGCCACTTCAACCGATTCCAGCGAAAAATCGTGATCCGTGGAGGTCAGCGACATGTTTTCCGTTTACCAAGTCAGCAATTCTAGGCGATGTGAAGTCCAGCGCGTCTCCGGCTGCGAAAGTAGAGCGCAGAACGCTCCCCTGTCATTATAAACATTGAGGGCGGTGGGAAAAACGATACCCAACAATTTCCAGCCGCTGCGAGAGGCCGCATAGCGGATCCGTGGATTCTCCAACCGCCGCGCGAGGAAGCTTCAGGCGGAGTTAGGGTTCGATTCCGGATCCACGGGACCGGGGACGTTTTCGTTGGGATCGATCGTGGGCGTTTCGGACGCACCATTCCCATTGCCACCCGATTGGGCACCGTTGGGACTGCCGTATGTCTGCGGTACGCCGCTTGACGGGGCACCGCTACTCGCCGGCGGAGCGGCGTAGACGGGTTGGCAGCAATCGACCGGAGGGCAGGCCGCGATCGGCACCCGTCGCACGACCGTCCTCGGCACCTGGCAGGTGTACGAGTAGGGGACCCGTTTGACCACAGTGCGGGGGATTTGACGCACTTCCTCGTGAGGCACCATCCGCGTGACTTGCACGGGCACCTGCTCCAAACGCTCTTCATCGACGGCGCGGTAGGTCGTCACCGGAATGCGGCGCGTATTGACCTTCTGTACATACGTCGTCACGGGGACTTGCTGCGTCACGAGCTGCGGCTGCCAGACCCGTTGCACCTGCACGCGTTCTGGACCACGGTAGGGCACCCAAGCGAAGCCCGGCCACTGATAACGGGCGGCTCCCGTGTAGGGGTCCACGACCCAACCGCCGCGCTGCCAGCTCAGGCGATTGACGACCTGGCCCGGCAACACGGTTTGCTGTGTCTGCCAATTCCCTTGATCCACCGTCTGTTGCCGGTAGGTGACCACGGGCTCAGCAGTAGTGTATTGCTCTTCCCGAAAACTGGTCTCGGGGACCATGCGGCGTACGACGTAGCGGCGCTCGCGAGTTTCGGTGGTCGTTTCCGGGCGATAGGTCGTGACCCGCTGCTCGTCGTAGGCGGTCTCGTATTCGAGACGGTACGCGGTGACCTGTTGCGGCTCGTAGACCGTATCATATTCCAGGCGATAGGTCTGGTAAGGAACTGCCCATTGGCCGAAGGAAACCTTCGGCAGGAAAGCGATCGCGCAGAGAGTCCCCGTGAACAGCATGCGCCGCCAGGCGCTTGGCCCCGAAATGGTCATGATGGTTTGCCCTGATAGTTGCCCGTGGCCGTCCTTGGGCTCAGCGGGGCTTGTCTTCCTGTGGTCTCATCCGCCCATGTGTTCCCTTGCCTTGGGCAACAGGCGGAGTGTCCGCGCGAAACATTACACGCTAATTCAATGTGGCGAAAAACCGGGAGTTCGGCAAACGATTTTTTTCTTTCCTAGAGTGGATTTTCAGAGGAAAACAGTGCTGAATTTCAACTTATGGCGATTAAAAAAAGCTGAAGATCCGCGGATCAATGGACGACGCATTCGTTACCTGAAAGTGTCGCAATTGCCACAATCGGCAAGGCCTTTTCAGGCGTTAAAATTGTCCACTGCGCAGGCAACCTGGCCTAGTGATCACACCGGTCATCCTCTACGGAAGTCAATAGGCTCCGCCGCGATGGCATGCCGACGGAAGCGAAACCCGAAAAGGGGCGTTTTTCGTGTATGTGCGGCAACGGTATATTGAACAGCTTGTGAAGCTGCCCAGCCGGACTCGGCCCCGGGCCACCTACTTCCAACAGACTTGCCAGACTATCCCTTTTTTCAGACGCGCGGCCCGTCCGCGAGGCGATCATGAGATGCCCCCACTGCCGCAAAGACAATGACCGCGTGATCGATTCCCGCGTCAGCCAGGATGGTTTTTCCATCCGCCGCCGGAGGGAATGCTTGGGTTGCAAGCAGCGTTACACGACCTACGAGCGGATCGAGGAACCGTCCATCATGGTTGTGAAAAAGGATGGCACCCGAGTGCCATTCGAACGCGAAAAGATTCGTACTGGCCTAGAAAAGGCCTGCTGGAAGCGCCCCGTGAGCGCGGAACAAATGGAGGCCGTGGTCGTTCGCGTGGAGAACGAAATTCACGTGCGTGGGGAAAATGAGGTGGACTCGGAGTTCTTAGGCGAGCTCTTGATGCAAGAGCTTCGCCAACTAGATCAGGTCGCTTACGTCCGCTTCGCCAGCGTCTATCGCGAATTCAAGGACGTGCGGGACTTCGTCGCCGAGTTGGAGCCGATTCTGGCAGAAGCCAAAAGGAAAGGGAAACTGCGGCTCGACGCCGAGCGGTCTTGAAGTCCGCCGCAGCGCAGCCCTATTCGCTGGGTCTTCATTCACGTCCCCAGGCGAATCCCAGCCATACGGCCAAGAGGCCCAGGCCGACGTGCAAGCCGATGTTCAACAGCGCCGCCGCCGCGCCGCGGCCAGATTGCAGGCTGTACGTATCGAAGGCGAACGTGCTGAAGGTGGTGAAGGCGCCCAGGAACCCCGTGAAGATGAAGGAGCGGAGTTGGTCCGCGTCGGGCCAGGCATCCTCCATCCAGGCGTAGCAGAGCCCAAAGGCGAAGCAGCCGAGCGTGTTGGCGGTCAGGGTTCCCACCGGCCAAGCAGCGAGTCCCCGTGCGTTCCAGAACTGTTGCGTTCCGACCGAAACACCCCAGCGAGCCACGGCGCCCAGCGCGCCGGCCAGTGCCACGCAGGCCAAACGTAGCAGTCCTTCGCTCAACGCTCGTCCTTTCCGCGTGCTACTTGCCCCCGTCTGGACGTACTTTCGGATACGCCAAGCCACGCGCGACGTTTAGGACTCTTTGATCGCGCTCACGAGATCCAAAATCGCCTTTTTACCGTCGCCAAAGTACATCAGCGTGTTGTCCGCGGCAAACAGCGGGTTGGGAATGCCCGCGAAGCCAGGGCTGAGGCTCCGCTTCACGACGATCACATTCCGGGCCTTGTCGACCTCCAGAATCGGCATCCCAGCGATGGGACTCTTGGGGTCGGTGCGGGCGACCGGATTCACGACGTCGTTCGCCCCGATCACGAGCACGATATCGGTCTCGGGAAACGTCGGATTGATCGCATCCATTTCGATCATCTTCTCGTACGGGATCTCCGCCTCGGCCAGCAGCACGTTCATGTGCCCCGGCATGCGTCCCGCGACCGGATGGATGCCGAACAATACCTCCGCGTCGCGCGATTCGAGCAGGTTCATCAGATCCCGCACGGCGTGTTGAGCTTGTGCAACGGCCATCCCGTACCCCGGAACGACGACCACTCGTCGCGCCCCGTCAAAAATCATGGCCAGTTCTTCGGGACCAGCGGACTTGACCTTTCCTTCGTACACATCATCAGCGGAAGCCCCGCCGTCGTCAGCGGCCATGACGCCGAAGAGCACGTTGGGCAAGGAACGGTTCATGGCCTTGCACATGATCTTGGTGAGGATCAGGCCGGAAGCCCCCACCAGTGATCCAGAGATCACGAGAGCATTGTTTCTCAGGACGAATCCCGTGGCCGCCGCCGCGAGCCCCGAGTAGGAATTAAGGAGGCAGATCACGACCGGCATGTCCGCTCCGCCGATGGGGAGCGTAAGCATGATACCGAGGATCCCCGCCAGCAGGATGAGCGCCCAGTAGAGGACGAACCAGGAGGGATTGGCTCCCAATCCCAGCACGCAAATCAGGGCGAGTAGGGCCAGAATAGCATTGAAGGCCTGGTGGGCTGGAAAGGAGATCGGCTTGCGGAAGGCTTGAATCTCTTGCAGTTTGGCGAAGGCGATCAGGCTGCCGGCGAGCGTGACTCCGCCGATCAGGCCGGAAAGCCCCGTGGCCAGGATGGACTGGTTCCAGGGAGTCAGCAGGGAGGCATCGGAAGCTTTCAGGTTTTCATGCAGATTGGCGCCCGCGACGAGGAATGAGGCCCCGCCGCCAAAGCCGTTGAGCAGTCCCACCATCTGCGGCATGGCGGTCATTTCGATCTTCAAGGCGAGGCCGGCGCCAATCGCGGCCCCTAAACCCAAGCCGATGGCGATCGTGATGTAGCCCGTATTGATAATCCCCGGCATGGCCAAGGTAGCCCCGACGGCGATTAGCATGCCCAGCACACCCAAGATATTGCCGCGTGTGGCGGTCCGGGGGTGTGAGAGGAATTTGAACGTGAAGATGAACAGCACCGCCGCCAGGAGGTAAGCCAGGTTGATCAGCGGGTGGGTTTCCACCGGTACCGTATCGACGGCAGCCGCCTCTTCCGTTTGGGCGAACAGGGAAACGACGAGCATCCAGCTTGGCAACTCGGGCACGGCTTATCCTCGCTTACGAAACATCTGCAACATGCGATAGGTGACCAGAAAGCCGCCGACCACGTTGACCGTGGCGAGCACCGTGGCCAGAAAACCCAAAGTCGTGGTCCAAATGGTGACCATCGCGCCGGCGGAGATCATGGCCCCCAAGATCGTGATGCCCGACACTGCGTTCGACCCCGAAGTCAGCGGCGTGTGCAAGCTGGGGGGGACTTTCGTGATCACTTCGATACCGACCCACATCGCCAGCACGAAGACCGTCAAGTAGGCTACGAATTCGTTCATGGTTTTGCTTGCTCCGCGTCAGCCACGGTCTCCTTGAGGCGGGGATGCACGACCTGGCCGCCCCGGGCGACCAAAGTTTCCCGCGTGATTTCATCTTCCAGATCGAACTGGATCTGCCCGTCACCGTACAGGTGCAACAGGAACGTCGTGATGTTTTTGCTGAACATCTGGCTGGCGTGATAGGGGACTTCACTCGGCAGGTTCGTGGGCCCCAATATCGTGACGCCATCATGCACGACGATTTCATCCGGAGCGCTGACCTCGCAATTTCCGCCACGTTCGGCGGCCAAATCAACGATCACGCTGCCGGGAGCCATGCCTTCCACCGCGTCCTTGGAAATCAGCCGAGGAGAGGGCTTTCCGGGTATCGCCGCCGTCGTGACCACGACATCCGTCTCCGCTACCACGCTGGCCATGAGTGCCCGCTGCTTTTGGTAGAACTCCTCTCCCATGGCCTTGGCGTAGCCGCCTTTACCCTCGGCACTCTCGGTTTCTAGCTCCATCATCACGAACTTCGCGCCCAGGCTTTCCACCTGCTCCTTGACGGCGGGTCGGACATCGTACGCCTGCACCACCCCCCCCAGCTTTCGCGACGTGGCGATCGCCTGCAAACCGGCGACCCCCGCGCCGATCACGAATACCTTAGCGGCGGTGATGGTGCCCGCGGCGGTCATGAGCATGGGAAACATCTTGGGCAAATGGAGCGAGGCCAGCAGCACGGCCCGGTAGCCGGCCACCGTCGCCATGGAGGAGAGCACGTCCATGCTTTGGGCCCGCGTGATCCGCGGGATCAACTCCAGGGCAAAGGCATTCACTCCTTGTCCCGCGAGTTGTTTAGCCTCCGCCGCGGCCGTAAGCGGTTCCGCCATGCCGATGACGGTCTGCCCCTCGCGGAAGAGGGGGACATCAGACTGACCGGCTTGGGGATTGGCTCCCAGGGAACGGACCTGCAGAATGATGTCCGCCTGCGTGAAGACATCTTCCCGGCTGGCGGCGATTTCCGCGCCGCGCTGCCGATAGGTATCGTCCGGATAGCCGGCGGCTTCGCCCGCTCGCGATTGCACCAGTACTGCGAGCCCCGCCTTTTCCAGGGTAGGCAAACTGGCCGGCACCAGCGCCACCCGCCGCTCGCCAGGATACGTTTCTTGCAGCACACCAACTTTCATGCCCGGACTTCTCAATCAATTTGGACGCGGCTGAGCAGGCTTTCCCGATCTCCCGGAACCGGAAGGCCTGAATTGTGGCAGATTTGCCACTTCGAAGAAAGGCGGGTCGGAGCGCGAAACGTGGCGAAGAAAAGCTCACGCCGGCTGATTTGTAGGGGAAGTCCCTACGACAGTGGGGCATCCGCCGGGGCGGCCAAATCGACCGCCGGCCAACTCCCCGCCCAGCGCCGCTCCGGTCGGCTTTCCCAGGCCCGCTTCTGATAGGCATAGCCCGCGATGAGGGGAAGCGCCAGCGTCGCCTCGGCGTAGACCATCTGTTCATAGGCCGTGTCCACCTTGCCCCAGCTTGAAGCCTCCTTCAGCGTGGAACCGGAGAGAGCGCCGTCCCGCACGTCCGCCACCGTGATTTGCACGGCGTAACGGTGCATCGGCGCGTCATGCCCCAAGATGTCGGCCGCCACGACGATGTCTTGCGCGAAGTTCTTCGGCACGCCGCCGCCGACCATGAACAGCCCGGAGACCGGATTCGCGATCTTCAGTTGCGTCAATTCGTAGAAGTCCCGGGCACTGTCCAGGCTGACATGCGGATCGCTTCCCCTGGCATGCTGGTGGGCCACGAGCCCGAATCCGGCGGAGCAATCCGAGAAGGCGGGACAAAAAATGGGGACCTCGCTTTCATAGGCCGTTTGCACCAGCGACGGCGCGGCGTTTCCCTGCTCGGCCAGGTAACTTCCCATGGCTTGAATAAATTCGCGCGAGGAATGCGGCCGCAGCTCGAGGCGGTCGGCAATGTGCCGCGTCGCTTCGTCGCAGATCCGCAGTTCATCCTCATCAATCAGCGTGTCGTAGATGCGGTCGATGTGCAGGTCGCGGAGCGTGCCGTCGTCCAAGCCGGCTTTGAGGCGTTCTTCCGCGACATAATGCCGAAACCCCAACCCTTCGAAGAAATCCTGGTCGACGATATTCGCTCCCGTGCTCACGATCGCGTCCACCATGCGATGGCGGACCATGTCGATGAAGACTTGCTTCAGACCCGCACTTACCAGAGAGCCGGCCAGACAGAGAAAGATGCCGCATTCTTGGTCGGCCAGCATCCGCTGGTAAATCTCGGCAGCGCGGGCCAGATCCCTCGCGGAAAAGGCCATCTGCCGCATCCCTTCCACGACCGGCACGACGTCCAAGCGGGTGATGTCGATATGTTCAATCGGCTGCTGAAGAAAGTCTTGTTTCTGGGGCACGAACAATTCCTTCGAAAAAATGACGATCCGTTTCCGTACGATCCTCGTACGGGAAATGAAAACCGCAGCGCGGGCCGGAGAGAATTCCTTTTTTAGCGTTTCGCCATGCGGCGGTCACGCAGGGGCCAATTCGGATCCTCGGTTCGGGCGGCTTGCATGAGCTGGGCAGCCCGGGCCACGAGGTCCGGATTTTCCTCGGCCAGATCCGTGGTTTCTCCCACATCTTCACGCAGATGGTAAAGCTCGATGGGTTGGCTGGGGCCATTGCGGACCGCTTTCCAATCGCCAAAGCGGATCGCCTGGATGGATGCCCTCTCATGCAATTCCCAATAAAAGTAGTCCCGCTCTGGCGCCGAACTCCCTTTCAAGAAAGAGACCAGCGAATGCCCGTCGGTGTGCACTCCCTCGGGAATTTCCGTTCCGGCCAATTCCGCGGCGGTGGGCAGAAAGTCCCAAAACGCCCAAGGTTCATCGCTCACGCGACCGGCGGGAACCTGGCCCGGCCAGCGGACCATGGCCGCTTGTCGTAGAGCCCCTTCGTACATGCCACGTTTGAAGCCCCGCAGCTTGCCTCCCATGGTTTGATCGAATTTTTGTCCAATCTCCGAGTCCGGGCTGAATGAGGAGCCGTTATCCCCAGCAAAGAACAGAATGGTCCGTTCGTCGATACCCAGCTCCTCCAGCAAGTCCACGATTTGTCCGACGTCGCGGTCGAGCCGAGTGATCATGGCGGCGTAGGTCTTTTGCCGCTCCGTCCAATCCTTGTCCGCGTATTGGCCGAGGTCGTCGATTTCGTACCGCCCGTGCGGCAACGTCATCGCGTAGAACAGAAAAAAGGGCTGCCGGTGATGCGCGCGAATCCAGTCGAGCGCGTCCCGCTGGATCAGGTCTTGGGCATAGGTGTTTCCCACGCCCTGGCCGCTGTTGCCGGAGAGGGAGAATCGTTCATTGTTTCGATATAGATAAGGCGGAAAGTAACTATGGGCATGCCGCTGACAGTTGTAGCCGAAGAAGTGATCGAAACCGACGCGAAAGGGGCTGCCGGTGGTGTGAAACATGCCCATGCCCCACTTGCCCGTCACGGCTGTGGCGTAACCGGCGTCCTTCAAGAGTTGAGCTACGGTGAATGTTCCCGCCGGGAGCGGCATCTGCCCCTCGGGTTGAATCTCGCGATTCGCTCGAATGGGGCAATGTCCCGTGTGCAGGCCGGTCATCAATGAAGAGCGCGAGGGGGCACACACACTCGTGCCGCAATACGCCTGGGTGAAGCGAGTCCCTTCGGCAGCCAACTCATTCAGACGTGGAGTGGCGATGAGCTGTTGGCCGTAACAGCCCAAGTCACCTTGCGCGATATCGTCCGAGAGGATGAAGATGATGTTGGGCGGTTCGGCACCTTTCGCGGGAAAGGCGAGCAAGGCCGCGCCAAGGCAAGCCAGTAGAACGGACCGCATGCTGTTTCCTGTTAAGGGATACAAACGTCAATTCGCCTCGAATCCGGGACGGATTTTCCCGTCGTAGCCGATCAGAGGTTGGGCGTCGTCCACTTTCCCCAACGCGCGGCAGCCAGGACCGATGCCCTCCAACCCCAAATCACCTTCCATGCTCACCGCGACTTCCCGTAACCGAGCCACGACTTGCGGATGTTCTTTCGCCACGTTCTGGGACTCACTGAGATCTTGTTCTAGATGATAGAGTTCGTTGCGCTGCAGGTGGTATTTCCAGGGTCCTTCACGCACGGCCTCCAGCTTCAAACCGCGATAGAAATGAAACACATTGTGCGATGACGTGGCACCTGTCTCCCCCGAGAGTAGCGGCCAAACATCCCTGCCATCGATCACGCGGTCGGTGGGCACTTTTCCTTCCGCCAGTTTCACGAATGTGGGGAGGATGTCCAGCATGCCCGTCACAGCATCCGTGGAGGTATCAGCGGGAATCTGGCCAGGCCACCAGGCGATGGTGGGGACCCGCATCCCCCCTTCCCAGGTGCTTCCCTTGCCGCCTCGGAGGGGCGTGTTCACCGCGCCATGCCGCAGCGAGCCGCCGTTGTCCGACGTGAAGAGCACCAAGGTTTTCTCGGCCAGCCCCAACTCGCGGACCGTGTCCAGGATTTTCCCCACGCTCCAATCGACTTCCTCTACCCAGTCACCATACAGGCCATTGCCCGACTTGCCTTGAAATGCCTCCCCTGGATAGAGAGGGAAATGCACCGCCGAATGCGGCATGTAAAGAAAGAACGGTTTTTCACGTTGGTCCCACAAGAACTGGATGGCTTCCTCGGTGTAACCCGTGACCAACTCCGTTTGGTCCTTCGCCAGTACCCGCCGCAACACGGTCTCGTTCCGCATCAGGGGCAGCGGCGGCTGACCTTTGCGCCTGGGTTGAGGCAAGGGAGCGCCTAGATTGCTCTTCACGCCATCGGCGGCGGGTCCCATGTCGTTCGAATACGGTAGCCCGTAGTACGTGTCAAAACCTTGTCGGGTCGGCAGGAAGTCCGGCTGGTCCCCCAGATGCCATTTGCCGACGATGCCGCAAGTGTAGCCCTGTTCGCTTAGCAGTTCCGCGAGCGTGATTTCCGCAGGCGCCAACCCCATGTCGTTCATGGGAAACAGCACATGCGGAATGGGGAGGGCGCGTTTGGGATAGCAACCGGTCATCAATGCTGCCCGTGAAGGGGAACAGACCGGCGCCGCGTAAAAGCAGGTCAGCTTGCGCCCCTCACGCGCCATGCGATTCAAATGGGGAGTGCGGTTGAGTTGGGAACCGAACGGCTCGATATCCGCATAACCCAAATCATCGATGTTGATCAGGATGAAGTTGGGGCGTTCCTGGGCGGAGCACCACGCGGAGCATACGGCCAAGAAAAGAAAGGCGAGGCCCGAACGGTAGAAAGTGAAGTGTGAAAGCAATCGCATGGGAAGTCCCCGCTTGAAGTCGGCAGTCCAGTTGCGGAAATCGAAGTGGCAAGTCGTCATCAAGCCGGTTTTTACCACACGCTGCCCGAGATTGCACGAACTTCACTCGGCAGCGAAACGCTCCTCAATGGTGAGAATCATTCACGCCCGACATTTGCCCAATGCGGCGCGCGAACGCTCACGGTCTGGTCGCACCGGCGGTTACGCGTCGGCATGGCGGAGAGACGTTTCCCACGGCGCGAAAGGAAAGTCCTCCAACTCCGCGGGGTCTTCCAAATCTCTGCGGTCATCCGGATGCCACAGAGGGAGTCCCTGGCGCGCCCGTTCCGCTAGGACACGGACTTTTTCCCAAGTACCGGGCAGAGCGGACGTGGCATGGTAGCCCTCCGCCGGCAGGTTTTGCGGTTCATAATCCCAGATTCCCGATTTGATTGCATCCAGAATGGAATTCGGTTCGGACATGGCTTCCTCGCTCCCAGCACACGATCTCCAAGGTCGCGCGGCCAGTGAAGCGGGGCCGGGCATCAACGCCCGAAATCTTCCTGCACCCCACCAATAGCTGCTCTGAACAAGAATGTTGGGGCGTCCGTGCGTAAGCAGAATGTATGGCCGTTCCCACGGTGTGTTGTCAAGAAAATTTCCGAAGATTATCAGTAACGAGAATCCATTCCCGGCGCTTGTAGCGATCGGCGAAGCGGTAGCGCGGCGGATGATCCCGTTTGCAGGAATCACCCTGCCTGGGTCGAGCCCCAAATTCGCACCAATTCAGTTATCGAATTGGAGGGCAATTTCTGCTTGAATGTGGCGCCGTGACGGGGATGGCAACGCAGCATTTTCGCGCCAAGGTGGCAATTCCCTGCATGGAGAAAATGCGCCTCGATCCGCGCTACCGTGGCGAAGTCGCGGAGGGGAAACTTTTTCGTCTTTCGCGTATATGGAAGTAGTTGCTTACCCCTTATTGCCCACATATACTCAACCACACATATATATCCTGCCTAGATTTTGACAACTGAGGTTTTGGAGCATATAGGGCATGACTCGATTGTTTGGTTTTTTCCGGATGCTGGTGTTTGCCGCAGCCGTTTCATGGTCCGCCGCGACGGCGCAGGCAGCCACTTTCATGGCCTTGCCGACACTCACCGATACAGATTTCAACAACCTGATCAGTAGTGGCCAGTTCATTGAAGACTTCATCGCCGAAGGGCGTAGCGGCGTGCCCGGACCTCCAGATTTTGAGCTAGTCATCCAAGACATTATTCCACCGGCGGTGGGACCTGGCAGCACGGTCGGCCCCACGGCGCAATTCGAATGGACGAATGGCATGACCGAAAGCTTCCGCCTGGTGTTTGACGGCACCGACATCACCTTCGACGTCGGCGGTACGACGCTTACACGGACGAATGTCGGGAATGTGGATGTCGATACGATGTACCTACGGACTCGTTCTAATGACGAAGACAGCAATGTGCTCGAGAGCACTGTGGAGTTATCCAATCTAGTGGTGGACGGGATGTCCTTTGCCGGCAGCTTGCTTTCGCAGGATGGGGATACGGTCAATTACCTGAAGGTGACCGATTTCGGCAACACGTTCATCATGACGGGCACCGTCAATCTGGCTTGGACCACGCCCGAAATTCCGCGCCGTTCTCGGCTGGCGTTCCAAATCAAGGTCGGCAATACCCCGCCGGTACCTCCCCCGCCAGCCGTTCCGGAACCGGCGAGCCTGCTGGTTTGGTCCGTGTTAGGACTGGGCATGTTGGGCTACTGCCGCGCTCGCCGTCACATAGCTTGAAGAGGACGCGATTGCTCTCCGCCAGTAGCCGGATTCAGCGCTTATATAATTCTTCACATGCCGCTTCTGCCCCGCGCCAGAAGCGGCTTTTTTATCTTAGGCCGCACGGCATACTTACTTCCTTCACATCGCCCCTCCATTGCGAAGCTACTTTGTGAATTGAGACAAATGTGGACAAAATTGACCGTTCTCGACCCGGCGAGTAGGATGCAATGGGGTGAATTTTCCGGTTCGCGCTAAGGCCGTGAAGCGTTATCTAGGAAAGCACACCGTCCCTTCTTGTTTTGGCTTTCCGTGGACGCACGGAGAAAGTCACTTTTCTCATGGACTCCCCCACTGAAAAATCGTCGCCCGCGGGCCTTCCGCCTCCGCTGCACGAACAGCGGACCGTGATCACGGCCCGGTCCTCGGAGATGTCCTCGCAGGAACGGTCGCAGGAGGCAGAGTCATTTTCTTGGACCACTCCCTTGGTCGGGCAACGGCTGGGGCATTTTCAGCTCGAAGGCGTGGTCGGCGGCGGTGGCATGGGGGCTGTGTTCCGCGCGACCGACATGCTCCTTAACCGGGTGGTGGCGCTGAAGGTCATGGCTCCCGATTTGGCGGCGGTCGAGGAAAATCGCCGGAGGTTCGAGAACGAAGCCCAGTCGGCCGCGCGATTGGACCATGAAAACATCGCCCGGGTGCATTTCAACGGCGAGGACCGTGGCTGGCATTACATCGTCTTCGAGTTTGTCCACGGCAAAAACATCCGGGACCTCATCGTCGAACGCGGCCCGCTGCCCCTCGCCGAAGCCTTATCTTACCTGTTCCAAGCGGCCCTGGCTTTGGCCCATGCGCATCGCCAGCAGGTCATTCATCGGGACATCAAACCCTCGAACGTGATCGTCACCGCCGAGGGCAAAGTGAAGCTGGTGGATATGGGCCTGGCCCGCCTCCACGTCCCGAGTGACAGCGACGATCTCACCGCAAGCGGCATGACACTGGGTACCTTCGATTACATCTCTCCGGAACAGGCCCGGGACCCACGTGCCGCGGACGTACGGAGCGATTTGTATTCCTTGGGATGTACGTTTTACTTCATGCTTACGGGCCAGCCACCGTTTTCCGAAGGGACGGTGCTACAGAAACTGCTCAGCCACCAACACGAGACTCCCCCCGACCCACGCGAGCTTCGGGCGGAGTTGCCGGAGGAGATTTCCGGTCTCACGCAGCGGATGTTGGCGAAATTGCCGGAAGAGCGTTTCGCCGATCCACGGGAATTGATCTATCGCATTCAACAACTCGCCAAGTCCTGGGAACTCGATTTGGGGGATGTTGTGCCGGTTCGCTCTTTGGAGTACGAACCGACTCTGTTGTCCCCAGGCCGATCGTTCACACCCTGGCTCGCTCCCCTGGGGACGCTCGTGCTCATGGTCCTGGGATTGGAATGGTATTGGGCCTGGTCGGATCCCACGCCAATTCAAGCCTTCACGGCACGCTTACGGACCGTCGTGGATGGCCGCCCGGTCCCGGGGCTGCCCAGTGATGGATCGAAGAACGACCTACCGGGAGCAACGCCGGAAATTGTCGCACCTGACACACAGCCGGTTGAGGAATCGACGAGTTCCAACCCGGGCAGAGTCGAGGCCACTAGCGCCACGCCGACCGTTCCCTCGGCAAACGGGCCATCGTTAGGTGAAGTTAACGGCAATCCGCACTCACAGGGAGAGGGGAATGCGCCTGCTGTTTTCTCGGGAAGCGATGACAGCGTCTCTCGCGGCGGAGGAAACTCCGACATACCGGCTACGAACTCCGGGACGTTCCCCGTTCCCCCGGTCGCGGCCACCGTGACCGACCGCGACGCCATGGAAGTCAGGAAATATTATTCCGTCCATGATGCATTCCAAAACGCGGCGGACGGATCGGTCATCGAACTGCAATTTTCTGGGCGGCGAGACATGTACCCCGTCGACCTTGGAAATCGGCGATTGACGATACGTGGGAGTTCGAACGAAAACTCTATTCTCGTGTTTCGTCCGAAACTGGGAAATCCGATGGTGTACCCCGACGATATGGTGCATTTGCGCGGAGGCGATATCCGTTGGGAAAACGTCCATTTCGAATTCATGCTGCCCGAGGTTGAAGGATTCACCGCTAGAAAATGGTCGTTGTTTCTGCTGGCCGACGAAGGCCAATTACGGTTTCAGCGATGTACCTTCACGCTGCTCCAACCACGGCGTGAACAGGAAGCGTTCGGCCCCTCGGCATGTTTGTTGGAAATCGGCCAAGAAAGAAACGGAGACGACGACCCGGTTCCCGCTTCCATGGTGATCCCGGAACCGCGACGGGCCACGATCGACATGCAAGACTGCATCGTCCGGGGAGACGGTACGCTGTTGCGGGCCGATATGGCGGCCACATTCCGTTTGGTGTGGAGTAACGGCCTGGCCACGCTGAGCCGCCGCCTTTTGGAGACCTCGAGCGGGGAACGTTGGACGCGGTCCGGAAGCTATTCGCGGATCGAGTTGTCCCATCTCACCGCGTATTTGGGGCAGGGGTTCGCGCGGTTGGAGGACGACGGGGAGACCTTGAACCGAAGCTCCATCGAGGTCGAAGCACGCGACAGCATTTTCCTTACCACATATTTGCGGCCCTTCCTGGAGACGACAGCCACTGCGTCGGCGGGAGAAGACTCGCCCGTGTGGGAGATGCTTCCTTGGCGAGGAAGCCGCGTCTATTTCGACGGTTTCGACGTGTTTCATCAATCCGGTAACGGGTCGTCCGCGACTCCCCTGCTCCTTTCCACCTGGTTGGAACGCCAATCCGCCGCGGAGCAAGCCGCGATGCCGAGCGATGCCTGGAGGCGGCCAATCACGTCGCTTCCCGCCTGGCACGGTTTGACTCCGGAGGACTTTCTCGTCGAGCCCTCCGCCTTCGCACTCACCGCCTTCGAACCGGGCAGCGGTAACCCGCCCGGATTCGTGGCCGCCGCCTTGCCCGATCCACCCAATTCCGAGGGACTCCATCTTTCACCCCAAAGGATCCTCGCGCCGTAGCGGTCCATCCCAGAGTCTGTTGCCGGAAACCGGCTCCGTGCGGTAAGTTGGCAGGCCAAGTGCTGCCGCGCCGCGGTGGCGGGTAGGAACGTTCTCATCCCCCGGCGAGCATTTCATGGCCTATCGAACCAAGCCCCTGGAAACTTCGGGGCTACCAACTGGCATCCCCAACATCATCGGCAACGAAGCCGCCGAACGGTTTAGCTTCTACGGGATGCGGGCCATTCTGTATACGTTCCTCACACAACACATGTTGACCCGGGCGGGGGAACCCGATTTTCTCAACCCCGCCGATGCCACTGGCGTCGTGCACCTGTTCATGGTCGGCGTGTATCTGACGCCGCTGATTGGCGGTCTCGTCGCGGATCTCTTCCTCGGCAAGTATCACACGATCATCGCCTTCTCACTCGTGTATTGTGTAGGTCATTTCGTGTTGGCCATCGATGATACACGCATGGGGATGTACGTGGGCCTGTCGCTGATCTCGTTTGGCGCGGGGGGAATCAAGCCCTGTGTCTCCGCGCATGTGGGGGACCAATTTGGCGAAAGGAACGCCCATTGGCTTCCCAAAATCTACGGCTGGTTTTATTTCGCCATCAACTTTGGGTCCTTTTTCTCACAGTTGTTGACACCCTATTTGTTGAAGGCGTACGGACCGAAAGTCGCGTTCGGCGTACCGGGCCTGCTGATGCTGCTGGCCACACTGGTGTTTTGGATGGGCCGCAACTATTTCGCGCATGTCCCTCCGGGGGGTGTGGGTTTTCTGCGGACCGTGGTCAGCCGGGAAGGGATGCGGGCCACGGGGCGGCTGCTTGTAGTATATGCGTTCGTGGCCCTGTTCTGGTCGCTCTATGATCAAACGGCGAGCCGCTGGATCGAGCAAGCTGAAAGTCTCGACCGGACCGTCGACGTGACCTGGCTGAGGATGGGAAAGTGGACCGTGCATGAAGCACAGATCCAGGCCGTGAACCCGCTGCTGATTCTGATTTACATTCCCATATTCAACAATCTGCTCTATCCGTTTTTAGAACGCTTCGTGCGTCTCACACCGCTCCGCAAGATGTCGTGTGGCATGTTCCTCACGGCGTTCTCGTTCATGATTCCTTACTGGGTGGAAAAATGGCTCGCCGCGGGGGGGCCCGACACACCACCTCCCAGCATGTACTGGCAGATTCTGGCCTACATCATCCTCACGGCGGCGGAGGTGCTGGTCTCCACCACCGGCTTGGAGTTCTCCTATACCCAGGCTCCCAATGCGATGAAATCGTTCGTGATGTCGCTCTGGTTTCTGGCCGTCGCCTCGGGGAACCTGTTCACCGCGGTGATCAATTTTTGGATCGGCCAGGAAGAAGGGGGGCTCGTTCTGGAAGGGGCCGATTACTACTGGTTCTTCGTGCGGCTGATGTTCATCGCCGCGGTGCTGTTCGTGATCGTGGCCCAGTTCTATCGCGGAGAGACGTACTTGCACGAGGCGGAATAGTCCCGCCCTCTCGGAAGCGCGGCTTGTAGCGCTTGCCGGAATTGCGCCTCACGTAGCGCGGAGCGAAAAAATTCTCGCGCCTTCTCGCCCGAAGGACGATACCGATCTCATCGGCATCTTCCCTGTGCAATCCCGAGACGCGAGGATCCCCGACTCGATGGCCCGAGAAACTTTCAGAATCGTTACGCGAGGCGCCGACGGCAAAATCCGCACACGCGATTACAACAAGCCGGAGTCCTTGCAACGGATGCACACGCAAGTCGGGGTGGATGACTGCAGCACGGATCTCGGGCTGCGAGGTCTGCCGATTTTTCGGGGCTTGATCGGCCCCATGCCAGAGGGGAAGGACATCGTCCGCTATGAATCGCCCGACGTCTTCGAGATGATGACCAAGGAATGGAGCAAGGCGAAGCCCAAGCGGAGATCGCGAGCCAGCTCGCCTGCCACCATAAAGAAATAGGCAGCGGCGGGTACCGCCGCACGGCAGCTTCGGTGTCGGGCCGGAGGCGGAGGAGATCTTGGCACTGCTACCTTCGGTCGCCCCGCCCGCAGTGCGGGAAACGCACACGACATCCTACCCGCCCCGTTGCATTCCTGGGTGCGAGCACCCAGTCTACGAAATGACCAGCATTCGGGTGGCGGGACTCCTGGCCCGCTCTAATACAACTGCATCGGCATGTAGCCGCCGGTGGGGAGGGCGATGATGGCCCAGGTGGTGCCCGCGCCGAGTTGGATCCGTTCGATCTTGGGCCGCTCACCGGGAATCTTGATCACGATCTCGTACTTGCCCGGCTGCACCGAGTAATTCAGCGCGTCCTTGAGGTCCTCGCCACCTCGGCCCGCGCGCACGCGGTAGTCCCGCTTGCCGATCGTATAGACCACGCCCACGTTGTGGGCATTCGCCAGGATCAAGCGGCCCTTGCCCGGTTCCGGCAAGACGCCCTGTTCTCGGGCCAGGTTCTGATCCTGTTTGGTGATGGAGATCTCGGTCTGGCTGCCTTTGGGGGCCAAGCGGACGGTCATGGTGCCGACCGAGTTGCGGAACCGTAGCACTTCCCCGCTGCCTGACGCGGAAGGCGCATCGATTTCTTGCCATTCGCCGGAGGTCAGCGCGTCTCGATAAAACGCCGCTATTCGTCCGACCGACTGTCGCACGGTCGCCGTGTAGGTCTTGGAGAAATTCGTGCCGGTCCGCGAGAAGTCCTCGGCCTCGTCCGGCATGGGGGGCGCGATGTCCACGAATTCTCCTTCTCCAGCGGATACGGCGGCAACTCCTCCGCCGGCCAGCGCCGTGTCCGGCGTCATGACCGCCGCATCGACGGTCGCCGTGAAGGAGAAATCTCGGTTTTCGTCTTCGCTGTCGGTGTAGTTCAGTTTCCCGCGAATGCGCCCCTCAGCGACCTGCGTTCCTTCCAGCGGATTCTTCAGGCCGCTAAACAGGCCCGTGCCGGGAACGGAGAGCGAAATCGACGAGGAACTGCCCACTTCGACGATCAGATAGACGGGCGCTTCGAAGGAGGAGACATCGATGAAGGAGAAGTAATCGTCGCTGGCCAATTTCTGTTGCATCTGGCCGAAGGGGATCGGCCGTTTGGAAAAAACGATGGACGTCGTGTCACCGTCTTCGATGTCCGATTGAGACTGGAACGCGGCCACGTGCGAAAACACGTAACGTTCGCCGTTCAGGTTCACTGTCGCCGAGCCCCGGTTGCGGGAGACATCAATCGGCGTGGTCCCCGAGGCGATTCCGCCGGTTCCTCCCGCGACTGGCGAACTCGGATTCGAGAGCGCGACCTCCGGCAGTGGAGGGAGCACCGGATCTTTTTTCCCGTCGCCGTATTCGAGAATGATCCGCGAGCCGACGGCATCGCTGAAGATATTCACGCTCAGCTCGACGTTCCTCCGTTTGAACTCCGTGTAGTTGCGGGAACTGGAGATGATTGGGCGGCGGCTTTCGCGGTAGCCCTTGCGGCGAATCAGATTGCCGAAGTGGGCGAAGGCCTCCTCCACTTTCATGGTGTGGTAGAACATGCAGCTATCGTCATCGAAGGAGAGCCGCTGCGCATCCTCGGGAATAGGAATTTCTTTCTGCAGCAGCAGTGCCTTGCGAGGCTGCGGGATTCCTAGCACCGCGAGGCTGGCCGGGTCGTTGGTCCCCTCGAAATCGACGCCGTCGGTATCGATGCTCACGTCCACGTAGTCGGAGCTTTCGTCGAGATCCAGTTCAAACTCGGCACCGGCTGCGTGAAACGTCAGTTCGATCGAATCCTCTTCCAGCGTAGCGTCGTCTTCACTTTCCACCCAACCGCGCCGGGCCAATTCGCGCAGGTAAAACGCGGCCAGCGCCTGCAGCGACGACCCGCTTTTGAAATCGATCATGCCGAAGGTGGCGTTGAACTTGAGGTCCCGCGCGTCCCGAGGATAAGGGAGCGCCTGGGCGGTGAGCTCCGGCACGACCTCCGGGCCATCATCGGCAGCCACGGCGTTCCGCAGCGATTGCAGGGCCGAATCCCGCGCCGCGAGTTCCCTTTCCTTGCGGGCCT
The DNA here is from genome assembly GCA_028289405.1 of Pirellulales bacterium. GTDB lineage: Bacteria > Planctomycetota > Planctomycetia > Pirellulales > JANQPP01 > JANQPP01. The sequence goes on along the minus strand of JANQPP010000085.1, from coordinate 6,254 downwards.
GTTCCCGCTGCTCTTGAGCCAGCCGCTGTTGTTCCCGCCGGAGTTCCTCCGCCTTTTTACGAGCCTCGATTTTAGCCCAAGCGGCAGCCAGGGGTTCTGCGGCTTTTTCCGCCCGGGCATGCGCGGCGGTCAGGGGGCGAACCACTTTCACATCGCGATAGAAGATCGGCACGGGGGCCACGCCCAGACCGATGGCCCCTTGCGACCGCGGCGCGTCGGTGACTTGGTTGACCGGGTTGCCATTCACCAACACGGTGATCTTCTGTTCTCGGCAGATGATCAGCAGGTGGTTCCACTGCCCCATGTCCTTTTCGAATTCGCCGTCCGTCTGGCGGTCGCGCTGTGCGTCGACAAAGAATTCGCGGTCGGTGGCGATATCGGGTTTGTAGGGTTCGGTCGCCTTGTAGACGATGCCGCCGGCATCATCGACGCTGAGTGAGACGTGAATCTCCTTCCGCCGGCCGACTTCGTCCTGCTCCTCGGCGGAGTGAATCACGATATCCGCGCCGGAGGCGATGTTTGGCCCCCACCGCCACTGGAGCGAGAGGGCATAGTCCGCTTCGAACGTCCCTTCGTGCCGCAGCGTGCCGAGCGACAGCCCGCCCCGGCAGATGAGCACGCCATTTTGCACGAGGAAGACATCCTCCTTGGTGATCGGCTGACCGTCCCGCTCGACGCGGGTATCCAGCGTCCAGCCCTCCAGGTCGCGGCCGTTGAACAAGGCGATCTCTTCGGCGAAGGCCGTGGCGGTGGCAATGAAAACCAGAGCAATCGCCAACGGCGAAATCATGGCGCGCGACATGGGTACTTCTCCCGAAAGGTGAGGCGGGGAAATCTATTTCCGGGCATCGTAAAGGATGCTGTTTCACTTGCCAAACAGAAATTGACGTCTTGAGGCCGCGTGTAGCGGGCAGGAATCGTAGCCCGGGTGCTCGTCACTCAGGCGACATGGCGCGACCGTAAAGCAAGGTAGGGTACACGGCTTGCCGCCTACCTTTTGGTTGGACTTCAGGCTGGCATGCCGCTGTTTGCCATGAGATATTGAAAGACATTCTGGGCTGGCGGCGCACGAGGAAGAGATCGGCGGTGGAACATGAAATGGCGGTGGCGTCCCAAGTTCACGACTCGAGCGCTGCTGGGGTTGATCTTGCTGGTGTCGCTGGGATTGTCCCTGTTCCGCCTGGTTGTTAAACCCGCCATCACGCAAAACCAAGCCATTCAACAATTGCGGACATTGGGCTTCAGCCTAGATAGTCGGCACGGGCTGGCGTACCACAACATCCGTTCCAGCCAACATGGCGGGAGAGACCTCCGCTTCCGCGACACGGTTTACGATTCGGTCACCGGCGAATCGGACGTCCCCTGGTTCATGAAAGGGCGGGTGGGAAGCTTGTTTCGCAGAGTCATCGGGGTCACGGTCAGCGGACCGTACACCACCGATGAGAACCTCCAGGCCGTCGGAAACTTGCCCTATCTGCAGCAAATCACGCTGTCGCATAACATTGGTATCACGGGAAGCTTCTTGCAATTTGTAGAACATCCCAACGGCATCCGTATCCTGTATTTGCAAAACTCCGGGATTAAGAATGAGTCGTTAATACATCTGAAACGTCTTTCAAAACTCGAGCTGTTGGATGTCAGCAACACGCTGGTTACGAACGACGGCTTGCGGCACATCGGCGAGGCGGATTCGATCACCTTCCTGCACCTCAAGGACAACCAGATTGACGATGAAGAGTTGGTGCACTTGCGGCCGCTGAAATGGCTCAAACACCTGGATTTGCGGGGCACGCAGGTGACTGCGGAAGGGATAAGGCAACTGCAAGCAGCCTTGCCGGTATGCCGCATCCTCTCCTCGCAACCACAGCCAACGAACAATCCGCCGCGTGGAGCGACTGCCGAGTAATCACATTTGTTGAATTCCGGTTAAGCGCCGATGAACATTAAACATCTTCTGGCATACATGGCTTGCTTTGGCCTGGGCATACTCGCCGTGCGGGCGTATGTGCCGGAGTTGGCCAATAATCATCAATCCTTGGAAGAGATCCACGATTTTGAGCGTTACAACCTGCTGCTCGGCAGCGGACTAGCGTTTTGCCTGTTCGGGCCGCTGGTGCATCTCATGGAATGGATGCACACGAAGCGGGAGACCCAGGCTTCGCGCAAAGCCTTGGCCTTAACCTGCGTCCCATTGGGGACGGCTGGGATCGACTTTGTCCTCTCTCGTCTCTGGTGGTTCTTGAACCAATTCGTAGATGTGCCCTACAGCTTTGCCGACAATGTGCTCATCGCCATTTTTATGCCCCTGTCATGGTTCACGCCCGTGGTGGAATTCGTGGCCGTGATATGGGGCTGTGGTTTGGCCTGGAAGGAATTCATCGGAGGCGAGCGACTCAAGATCACCGGCCATGTGGCGGCTCTTTTCATGGTCGTGGTGGCGCTCGCCGCCAAGTGGTGGCTGATCGAGACCCCGAGAGATTATTGAAGGCGCTCCTTTACCTCGACCTCCGCTTGTGGAGTGTTGGCGCTGCCCGCCACCGCCAGGGCGATCACGCCGCCTATGCAGCCAAACAACATGATCCAGCTCGAATAGAGGGCCGCATGCACTCCGTCCCCGATGCTCAGGCGGGTTTCTCCGCTCAATTGCCAGATGTATCCCCAGAAAGCCCGCGCCAGGCTGTCATCCAGCGCGGCCAGCAGTGTCCAGCCGCCCGAAAACATCAAGTAGCCGATCCAAAAGGGAGCTTGCTTGCCGCGATAGATCACGATCAACCCCGCAGTGAAGATCAGCAAGTATCGGGAGAGGAACAGCACGAAGAGCCAGAACGGGCCTTCGACGAAAAAGGCGGCGAAGATAATCGAGGCGAAAAAGGACGACGACCAACATTGACGACAAGGAGAATTTCATCGTCCGCTCTTTCATTCATTCAACTCGATCGGCTAGCTGCCCGTCCCTCAGCGAAAAAGGCGAAGCCGGAGTTGAAATATGCCCGCCGTCACTGTCCGCTGTGCCAATTCAGAACGTGCCATTCGCGAAATTGTATCCGTCCTGGAACACTTGCCCTAACAGGGGATCGTTTTTCCACTCGCTGAAAAAGTCGACAGCCGGTTCCCAATGCAGCATGTGCTCCAAGATCCCACACACGACGCAATTCCTGATCTCGTCCGCATGGTTCCGGCAAGCTGCTTCCAGTATTTCGCGCATGTCCGTGGCCATTTTCCGTGAGGGAGAATCGTCTGCCTCCAGCAACTTGAAAAGCAGGGCTCGAATCGTGGTCGCGTAGTCGTATCGAGAAGAAACTTCGGGATCGGCATGCACAAGTCCTTGTGACAAGAACTGCTTGCATGAATTCCATCCGGCGCCACGGGTGAGTTCATAAACCTGTACCGTAGTGGATGGACATGCTTCCAAGTCAAACGTGGCGTCCACCACGAACAACGCGACCTCTCGCACTTGCCAGCATTCAGATTCCATCCAATGCCGGACCGTCTTCCAGGTAACACGGTTCGCGTCATCCAATATGGACTCAGCTTCTTCCGCGAGACGCCGGCAATCGTCTTCTGGTTTTTTCGATGTCATCACTCCACCAGAAAGCTTGTTGAATCTCTCGTCAGGATCGCAGGCCTCGCAGCCGGCAGGATGAGTACCTGTTCCCCTCAGGCTACTTTAGCGGTCACAATCTAGCCTATTGATAGGTGGCAAGCTGCCTACCGTATGGTGGCGTTTCAGTGCCGTGAGTGACCGTGCCGGCATTCCCTGTTGCCGGCGTGCGCCTCACGCCGTTATCGTCGTTCAGGGTTGGGTGACAAGCACTCAACCTCCTGCCAGCAAACCAACCTTTTGGGAAGCGGGGCATGAATCTGCCGGCAAACGACATTCCCTGGGTGACGAGCACCTAGGCTACGGGAACGGAGACCGCACAGGCAAGCAGGACGGAGGAGGCAAAGCATCCGTGAAAGTGGCTAGACTGGACGTTCTGAAGGCATGGGTAGCGTACTATCTGCTCAAGTGCGTTATCGTGATCGCTGCGACACAGGTTATGGAACGCCTAGGTTTCCTTACAGGTCCCGACGAGAAGAGTTCGAGCTTGCAAGAGGTGGCGTGGCCAGCGTTGGCCGTCTACTACACGGTCTTAGCTGTCATCGCCACGTTACTCTTCAAATGGGCAGTGAGCTGGCTTGTGGTTTCGCGAATCGACCAAGAGATGTCTGTCGATTTGAGTCCGTTCCGTTACGCCGGAGTTTGGCTTATCTATGCCACCACGACTTTCACTCTTGGGCATCTCCTGGCGTTTCTCTTCGAATTCACGACCCCAGAAACCGCGTTTGGCAGTTCAGCCGAACCTTCATGGCTTCACTGGCTGGTGCGTCCGATGATTTTTACCGCGGTTTCTCTGCCGGTTTTCTATTGGGCAGTCACCAAACTGCTGTTGGCGGACCGCCACGCAAAGTAGGTGACGAGCCGCTTACCCTACGCGGCTCCCCCGCGATTCAGATCTCGTCGCGAAGCTGCCGTGGCAAGTCACGAACCGCATCCACGACACGCATCACTTCGATGCCGTCTGGGTGATGTTGGTAGAAGATGAGCCAACAATTATGGCGAACGCAGAACCACTCGTCAGGGGCATGGGAATGCGTGTGGCCGTCCATAAAAGATCGCGGCGATAAAAAGGCCGGCAATTTCGCGCCCCCGCTTTCATCCAAGCGCGGCATTGATGAAATATTACTTTTGACGATCGCGGCGAAACCGATCCAAGAGAGATTTTTCTGACGGCAAGCGAACTAGACTTTGCCCCTGCGGCCGCGGGCGGCGCGGAAGCTGAAGAATACCACGGGTGCCAGGCACCAAATCAGTAAGCTCGAAGGCTCCGGCATGGTATCCACGCGAAACAGAAAGTCTTGGATCCGCCCATCGGAACCGGTTTGTTCGTTGGGAGCAGTCGGATCGAGCCAGCCAAAGCCCGTGATCTCATCACTGTCGTCTCCCAGACGATGGCCCTTGGCGAGCATAAAAGGAATCATGTCCGGGCCCTGCGGAAAATCAAACAACGTGACGATACCGTTGGTCTGGCTGTCGAGTGTAAAGACCGGCAAGCCTTGATTCGGTTTGAGGGTCATGGTCATGGTCAACACTTCGAACCCGATGCGGTCCGCCGCGAACGATTTGTCCTTGAGATTGTTGGCTCCGGCACTGTTTACATTGTCGCCGTTGGCGATCAAATCCTTGATCATGCCATCATAAAGATCCCCTGAGGTATTCGAGCGCCATTCCGTCCCATCGATGGTGAGCAGATGCATGTCGAGATCGGCCACGATATCCCAAAGTTGGCCGCTCTGATTGTGATGCACCATTCCTGAAATCTGGCCAGTTCCCGCGGCGTAATCGAAACTCATGGTCACCATGGCGCCGCTTTGTTGAAAACTGAATGTCTGAACGGCGCCATTGTCCACTCTCAAGCCATAGTTGGGTCCCTGATTGCCTCCACCATGATCGACCAAGTTGACGAGTGCCGCCTGGGAGAAAGAGGGCCACCCCGTGACGGCCAGGCCGCACGTGATGAAACAAACGATCCGCAAGATCGAACGCAAGTTACGAAGGGACGATGGCGTATGCATGGCGCGGCTCCGGGAATTCTTTGAGCCAACGGACAAAACCTGATGTTTGATTCTTCCGTCGGTGTTTTACGGCCAACGGACGCTCAATGTCGCAGGTGCTACAAAGTTTTGCCCCCAGGCTGTTTGGTCAGCATCACATGGTAGTTTCGCGTGTCACCAGCTCCTCACGGCGCAACCGTTGAAGTTACCCCAGTTGCCTAAAACTAATCAGGCCTGCACATGAAATCAATAAAAATCCGTGCGTTTCTCAAAAAGACATCAAAAGCGAACGGACCAAAAACTGACGTGTGTTCTGTCCGTCGGCGACTCACGGTCAACGGACGCTCAATTTCGCGGATGCCGCAGTGTTTTGCCAATGTGACAAAGATCGAGCCGACACCTAGCAAGCCGAGTTTGCGCGCATGTAACCGTTCACACCTTGGCGAGTAGTGAGGGGGTCGGTTGGCGGTTGAAGTGGGCTTGGAGGGCGGCGGTGAGGAAGTCGAAAGTGTTGCGAGATTGCTGGCGGCAGGTTTCGACGACGATGAGGATGGTTTCGACGAAGCGGCTGCCTGCCGCGCTTTGTGTGCCGAAGGAGAGTTTCCGCCAGATCACCGCGTGACGCAGAGCCCGTTCGCTGGCGTTGTTGGTCGGTTCGA
>JANQPP010000127.1 GCA_028289405.1 Pirellulales bacterium | reverse complement strand
CGATGACCCCGCAAAGATGGTCGACGGCGCGGATCCCCAGCTCGACCAAGCCATCAAGCTGATGCTGGCCGAGATTGAGCAAGACGCCTTCACGCCGCCGCGCTGGCGTATCATGCGCTAACGGCTGCAGCCCCGATCTGCCAAATGTCGACCCATCAATTGCCGAATTTGCACCAGCCGACCGCTGGAAGAGTGCCCGGCTTTCTGCAGAGGTCATGTCTGGACACTGACACCGCTGTGGGTTAGCCGACCGTCGAAGGCACGTCGCCGATGCATCCGCAGCGGATTCCTGCGTGGGCGAATTGCCAACGGTGGAGGACATTGTGCAGCCCGTGCTGCAGTTGTAACTGGTCTGAGGCTGCCCAAATGCGTCCGATTCCGTCGTTCAATCTCCTCTCAGCCAATGGACAAATGCTAGATGGGCACGAACGCGGACTTCTCGGAGCTGTACCCAAGTACTCGAGCCGTCTCATCGTCGACAACCCAACCATGAAAAGACGTCTTCTCGGCCAGTACACGCTCCACGACAAACGGGTGTGTCAGTAGATTCTCAATTTGGCAGAGGACGTGTTTACAGACCATCAACGCACACCTCTCCGCGTCGGTATGAGGTACGTAGTTCTTGTCTACTAGATCACGAGCTCTCTTTTCAAATTGTTGTCGGAGAATGTTGACGTGCTGCTCGATGACCGGTTGAAGCCAATAACGAATTACTGCGCAACCTAGGTGCCCACAAACAATAACGTGTCGAAAATCGTGTCTGTCGAAAAGGGTCTTGACGCCGTCGCAAGAGAGTCCTTCGTGCTCTTTACATTCGGATTTGGAAGGCATTGATGCCCCAAAGTGCTGCAAGATACTGAAACGACCTGGGTTTCCAAAGGAAACGTTGTCGGGGGCTGTCCCTTGTCCCGAACAGGCAATCATCAATGTATCCGGCTTGCGGACATTCGTCGGGCAAGTGAGATCACTCGTTGAACCAAAGACTCCTTCTTGGAAGTTATGAAGCCCTGCCTTCAAACGGAACATCGGCCACTCCTTGCCTTGCTTCTCTCTTCGCGGTAGCGCGGCGATGCGCGACGACATGCGGGCAGTTCGGCAGATCTAGCGACCGGATTCGGCAGGCAACAAAGTCAATCGTCCCCCTGAGTCGAACGGGGCTCGGCTCGACCCGATGGTGGTATCCACGTTAGCGACGAGTGATGAAGTGAGATCAGCACTTTGCCATTGAGTTTATGGTAAGCAAAGGTGTAGTCGGCGCGGGTCGCATCTCCCTGCTCGTTGACAAACGTGTAGTGGCCCATGTCTTTGTAGCCGAGGCCTCCGGCCTTCAGGATCGGGCCGACGGCGCTCTGAAATTCTACATGCTTCCAGCGATGGTTGAGAAAGCCACCGTCATGCAGGTAGTCCGGATTGCCCCCTACAAAATAGGACCGCGTGCCCGCCTCATCCAAACGGATGACATCCGCCAATGTGGGTTTGAACAGAAGCGGTTCATCGGGCGAACCAAAGTCATATAGCCCAAGAAGTGTCTCTACATCTTGGTCGACAACGGCCTTGGCCCACGCACGTTGCGCGTTGATGACTTCGGCCTTTGTCATCTTTTCGAATGAACGCACGGCAACCTCGCGGATGGGTCAGGAGTGTGCCGCTATTTTCGAGGATACCAGCCGATTGGTCAAGCACGCCTTCCATTTAGAATGCCGCTCCGCGAGGCGAAGTTCCTCGCCGAGCTCGCAGTACAAGGGTGGCCCGCGCGCATGAGATCCGCGATTGTTGGAAGCAACATGGGAGGTTCTGGATAGGTCCCGAACCCAGTGACCTCCACCTGGAGCGGGCTAATCTTGTGGTCGCACGCGCAACGTGCTTGCGAGTGCACTCCATTGGCGAATCAAGGGAGGTACCATTAATCTCCGACAGCTCCCCGAAAACATTGGAAACGCCACCTTGAGAAGCCTCCTCCATCGTTTCATGGGCGTCAAATGCGCCAAGGAACGGCCGATGAGTGCACCTCAGCGGTGGAGCACACCGAAGGCATTATGGTTGCCCGAACGGACAACGACGTACGATCCAACCATCGACGGCGCGATCTCAGACAATATAAGGATATTTGATCTGCTTGGACCTGTTTGAAAGGAGAAGGCGTGGTAAAAGCCCGCGAAATGAAACGGAAGTTGCAAAGCTGACTTTGTAGCCTCGATGTTGGAAAGGTCGGCGCCAGTTTCGCCGTTAGCGCGACTCCATTCGGTGTCCACCACCGAGGGTATTTCCGGCTCAAGCGACGGTCGGCCGGCGCCATCCAATTGACAGCCAGCCGAAACAGGAATTCTCTCGAATATGCTTTGGTCATAAACACCTCCCGCACGAAGTTTCAATGTGAACTGAAAGCGGTGGATCAACTGGTGCTCCGATTGGTCCGGCGAAACCGAGGGTGCTGAGGACGACCTCCGCGATTTCAAAATCACTACTATGACGCCGGCGCCACGGAAATCGACATCCCGAGTAGCCGGCCTATCATTGTCATGAAACCGCAAGTCCGTGATGAGGTTTTAACCCGAGAAGTGACGTGTGCGCTGCCTACTCGGCTGCCCGAATCATGGCCAGAACGGCGGCGCCAGGCGTTGACCACCGCCGGTAATTCGGAAGAAAAGTCAACGTTTTTGCGGTCCAGTACGCCGGATTCTGCGCCGCTTGGACGAAAAACCGGCGTTTTAGGCGGCGAATCGCCCGCCTGTTCGACTCCCTCAGGGCGTGCTTCGTGGGCCAGCGTCGAATCGCAAAAAATCGCAATGCTCGGCAATTCAAGGGAAAAATGGCTCTCGTAGTCTTCACCATGCGACTCAACACGGTAGTTTGCTGCGCCAGTCGTGCGCCACGTGCAAAGTGCTCATCAATTACTCGAAGGTAGTGCTTCGCGGCGACTGGTTGCGAGTTGCCGATCCAGACACATACGACGTGCACCGGGAAATCTTCGGTCAATTCGGTTTCCCGCGTGTCCCAAAGGTTTTGAAATAGTCTCGGCCATGGCTTTTCCGGCCCGGTGGATGATTCGTTGTAGTTGAGTGCGAAGGTTTGCATTCGCATCCCGATATCGCATGATCACAAACTCCGTCCCATGTGCGGCTGGACCTTTGGAAAGAGTGGGATCCACCGCGAATCATTGCCTGCGTGGTGTTCGGTTTTCGGGCTGCGTACCAGGAGTCGCTCACGTTCCCAGTCCACGTCGCGCCAGCGCAGCTTTAACACCTCCGACGGGTGTCTCAATCCTCCAAAACGGCATAGCGCGACATGTCTCACTTGCCTCGAGTCGGGCTGATCCACGCGGGCCGTGGAAGGCAAGCCGAATCCACCTGCCCGCGTGAATCGTACGCCGGAGATCAGCCGTGATTCTCTTGTTGACCACCAATTAGGATTGGCGAAACGCGGATTTCCACCTTTCCCTCGGTACCCGGCTTGGCAGAACGCGGCGGTTTGGCGTTCGATGTCAAAAGTTTTCGGCCCCCAGGGCAATCGCACGTTCAAGTGCCGTGAAAACCGGCGTAAATGTGATCGAGGACGGTGTCATCCCAGCCGGCTTGGAGACGTTTGCCGCGAATTGAGTCTTTGAGGGTAGTGTCCCGTTGCAGAATATTCAGCGCCATGCGGCGAAAGGCGGCTGATATTTCTGGCGAGTTTCCCTTGCGAATGCGGCTGGCGTCTTCGGAAAATGTTACATCGAGTACATCGTGTTGGCTGTTTTCGATCTTCCAATGGCCGCGTAGCAGCCGGCTCAGTCGCTTTACTTTCGGTGGCAAGCTACTGATGAAGAACGTGGTTTCATCGTGCTCCTTCACGTCGCCCTCTTTCGTGGCGGCTTCGCGATGCCGATACACCATGCCGATCGATTTAATTCCCTTCCACTCCGCGAAGATTGCTTCATTCGGGACGGCGGTCGTGTAGTAATGTCGACGCTCTTCTCGACCGTGTGACTTCTCCACGGTCGCGTGGTGAACAAGGCCGTCGACGCGGTAATCGGCTTCACCATATTCGAGAAACAGATCGCACAACCTACTCGCGAGTTTGCCTTGATTGCCTTTCACCGTCAGGACGTAATCCGCCTCGGCATGAATGATCGAGCGAGCGGTTTCCTTTTGACAGTGCATGGCATCGAGCGTCACGACCGCGCCGGCCAGGTCCACCAACTTGAGAAGCTTGGGCACGGCAGGGATCTCGTTGCTTTGATCATCGATGGCCACTTGTCGAAGCACCAGTCGCGTGTCCGTGACAAACGCGGTGATCGTATGCAGCGGGTCTGTCCCGGCCGCACGATCGAACGAACCTCGCAACACTTTGCCATCGATCGCGATACCCTTCTCGCGAAGTGATCCTGCAAAGCGATCGACCCAAGCATGCATGGCCGCCAAGAACTCACCCGAATCGAGCCTCGCGAACACGCGGCCAAACGTGTCGTGGCTGGGAATGCCTTCGGCCAAGGCGATGTACCGCTCGAACCATCGACGCTTGGCTCTGGCGAATCGCTCGACATCAGCCCAGCTGTTGGCACCGCAGATCGTGGCGGTGAGCGTGATGAAGATCATTTCCAGCAGATCATGATTGTGGCCGCGATTCGTTCGCGGGTCTGTAACATCTACAAAAGTCTCTGTAACCAACATCGCCGGTCCGGTCATCATTACCCGCCTCCATGTAGGAACACGACGCCTCACACTTTCGAGGCTTGACAACCACTGACCCGACGCAATCCTTACACCAAAACGAAATCAACGTGCGATACCCCTGCCCCTCCCTCCCGTTGGCGACGTAGCCTGCAATGCCGGCGTTCCCGTCCCGGGTACGTCGCCTGCGTCCATGCCTGCAATCGCACGCACTTTCGGGAAACGAGCAGTCCAAGGGGGAGGGCGGGTTTTATTTCTACAGATTGACGCCCATCTCGACCGGACGGCGACTTCACTCGCTATTTTTCACGAAACTGGCGCATGTTGAGTTAGTGCCGAGTGGCAAGCCGAGCCGCGGCGAGCAAAAGGAATGTCTCCTCATTCGGATCGCTTAGTAGGCGGTTGATCTACCTAACAGACTGCGGCATCACAGAAAGTGATGCTGAAAATGGCGACGATAGTCGTTTTTTTGCGAATCGGGAGCAGCATTGTTACGGCAAGTTTAGCCAACGATGGAGCGAGTCGGAAAAATGCCACGAATGTGATTTTCAACCGACTGCTACAGTCCAGCCAGGCGCTGACGCGAATCGCCGAACTCATTCAGGTGGACGCCCATGCGGTCCATGAGTGAGAGATACAGGCTACAAGCCCGGCGTTCTACGTCGTTTCGGTCCAGATAGTCGAGCACGCGGCCGGGCTCCAGACTGCCGCCACCCCGACCGGCCAGCAGCATGGGCATGTGGTCCGCCTCGTGCTTGTCCCCATCGAACAAGTTCGAACAGAAGAGTAGCAGACTGTTGTCGAGCAAGCTGCGTCCGCCTTCATCGATCTCTTTGAGCCGTTGGACAAGATAAGCGAATTGCTCGACGTGGTATTGATTCGTCTTGAGGTACATGGCCTCGAGTTCGGGATCGCGGCCATTGTGCGTCAAATCCAAGTGCAAACTGCCACGCACCCCTTCCAGGAATCCAAAATTCATTTGCGACAGGTCGTTGTTGAGCATGCAGGTCGCGATCCGCGTCTTGTCCATTTGGAAGGCCAGCACGATCAAGTCCAACATCAACTTCATGTGCGTGGGAATATCTTGCGGTAAGGCGTCGCCAGGCCGGGAGAAATTCGGCTCCGTGAGCGTGGGCCGCCAGCCTTCCAACCGCCGTTCCGCGCCGGCGAGGGAGATGCGGGTCTCAATATCACGAATCGACTCCATATATTCGTCCAGCTTGTGCCGATCCGTGGGCGCTAGCTGGCCGCCGAGCGCTTTGGCGTCGGCAAGGACATGGTCGAGCACGCTGCGGTCGATGCCGCGATTTTGGGTATCTCCCACCAGCAGATCAAACACTCGGGCTGGGTAGATCTCTTTCGTGGCGGGCTTCGTCTCGGATGCCCAGGAGATGCACGATCCGTACAGCATCGAAAGCCCGTCCTCCAGGCGCAGCTCCGTCGGTTCAATGCCGAGTACGAGGCTCTTGAGTGCCGTATGCTGGCCGGTGTGGCTAGCCAAAACCTGGTCCATGGTTCTGCCGCAGCGGATGTCGTTTTGGTCCGTGCTCACCCAGCCGCCGGAGAGAAGATTCGGTATCCGCCCTAGGTGGGCACTCTTGTGGGCTCGTGCTTGCTCATTGAACAGGCCCCGCAGAAACAGCATCTCCTCCGTGTGAGGTTGCATCGGACGGAGGCCCGGTCCCAGCCGCATGGTCTTACCGTTCCCCTGGGCCCACCAGTGCTCGGGCTCCACGCCATTGGAGAAGAAGAGGCAGGCAAACCGCACGGGCGCGTTGGCAGCGTTTTGAGCGGAGGCCCGCTTGCCGGACTCCGTTGCCCTCAGCGGCAGCGATTCCAGCCAAGGGAGCGCCAGCGAGATGCCCGCACCACGCAGGAACCCCCGTCGAGAGATGTTGGTCGGATCGACATTTTCAATGAATTCCATGCACATCTCCTACGAGCGAATCGGAAGCTGTCCCGCCACGTCTGGTGCGGAACTGCGGACTGGTCACGATCCGCGTGGCGATTTTCGATATGGAGGCTCCTCCTTCGAGGTCGTCCATCATCGTCTCGATCAGCAGCTTGTCCGAAAGGATTTCACCGCGCCCCAAGGCGTATCCTAGCAGCTTGGAGCAAAGGGTTCGATGAAACTTGGGAAGCTGCTCGCGTAGATAATCTTGCAGCCCGTCAAAACCATGGAGTGGCGTGCCGTCGTGAAGCGTTCCAGACGAGTCGATCGCCTGGCCATCCCGATAGTGATCCCGCCAACGGCCGATCGGATCGAAGTTTTCCATGGCGAATCCCAGTGGGTCCATGCGGGAATGGCAGTTCACGCAGGCAGCCTCACGGCGGTGGGCCACTAGACGCTCGCGAATCGTCTTGCCGTCGGCTGCCACATCATCGGCGGCAATCGAACCGGCATCGGCGGGAGGAGGCGGAACCGGAGTTCCTAAAACGCGGCGGAGAATCCAATCCCCTCGTTTTACCGCGCTGGTCCGCAGCGGTGCCGAAGTTGATACGTGCACGACGCCCAATCCCAACAGCCCCCCTCGGTGGAGCGGCGTGACACCCTCGATAAGTTGAATTTCTGAAGACAGCTCGGCCAACCGTGCCGACGGTAGCCCGTAGTGGCTTGCCAGATCCCGATTCCAATGCGCGTAACTGGCGAACAGAATTTCCTCGACGGGACGGTTCTCTCGTACGATGTGGCTGAAGAAGGTGACCGCCTCTTCGTGCATCGAGCTTTTCAATCGATCATCGAATTCCGGAAATCGCTGGGCATCAATGCCCGTGTACTGGCCGAAGCGGTAGAAGCCGAACCATTGCCCAAAGAATTCGGCGGCGAATCGCCGCGCCTTGGGGTCGCGGAGCATGCGGCGCGTTTGCCGGGCCAATTCCTCCTTGTCGTCTAGCTCACCGTGTTGGGCGACTTGCAGGAGTTCCGCATCGGGCGGGGATGACCAGAGAAAATAACTCAACCGGCTGGCCAGTTCCCACGAGGAAAGGGGCACGATGTCGGCGGTTGTTGGCGCACGTTCCACGCGGTACAAGAATGCGGGCGCGACCAGAACCCGCGCCAGTAGCGCGCGAATTGCTGGAACGTGCTCCAGCCTCTCCGTCTCGCGCATCCGCATATAGAAATCTCGCAGCCGGTTCTTTTCCTCCAACGTTAACGGCCGCCGCCACGCGGATTGGGCGAAGCGAAGCACGTCCTCGAGATGTCCGGACTGGGCGGCACGCAGCGCGGCCTGGATTTCGTGATAGTTCGCGGCCAGGTCCCCCGCGATGGCTCGCGATTCGTCCGGCAGTGACGCGATCCACTCCGGGCGCAGGCTGGCAATTTCTTTTCCCTGGAGATCATGGCCACTCTTTTGGGCAATGAATGCAAGGTAGGTGTCATGGTAATCGAACGATGACAAAAGATCGTTCCACGCATGATCCAAATTCCGGCGGGCCGCGTCGTCGAGGATGTGGTCCACCAGGAAATGGTCGTCGCGGTGGTATTTAATCGAATAGTGAAAGTCGTTCCGCTCCGGATTGTTGTAAGTATTATCGAAAGGAGGAGGGATCGGGTCGCGGTCCGAGGGGGCCGGTTCGCGATGCGAAACGTCCGGCAGGGCTTTAGCAAAATCGAGGACACCGGCCTTCCATGTTTCGAACGCCGCACCTTGGGGCCGTCCGAGGATCATGGAGACTTCTCCCGTATCCGCCGCCGTGTCCTGGAGCGCGGAACCATCCCGGACCGTGCAGCGCACGATGGAATCCGAAGCCAACTCCGTCAGCAGCTCGGCCTCCACGGAAAGCCGCGCGCCCCGGGCTCCAGTCGGAACTTCAAACTCAACGATGACCTCGGTGTCGCCCCGCAGGACCAGATCCGCTTCACCGGCTTGGGTAGCCTCTTCACGATTGCCGAATAGCTCCCGATGTTTGCTCTCTTGGGGAAGGATCTTCACAAGCGAAACTGGGCGCGTGCGGCGGCGGTCTTGCCGGCGAAACTGAATTGTGGGGTTCCGCCAGATGACCCGCGCCTGCTCGACGCTCTGGCCGGTCGCCGAGGCGGCGATGAAGTGTACTGCGGCCCGCTCGGCGCCCACTTCCCAGTCAATGTTCGCCCGAAAGGAGCGCCGCGGCGCGAGGCGAATGGAATCCTCAGTGAGCAGCGCGGCCTCCTCGTCATCGCCGGCGTTTCGCGCCAGCCGGGCCTGCCAGCTTCGCAGCAACAGCGCGATCTGGTCGCACTCTTCTCGTACCTGAATTTCATCGCGCGCGGAGGGAGGTGGAAGTTCCCACCAAGCCATGATGATTTCGGACAAGGGGAATGTGGCGTGGCTCCGGTGGAGTACGGCCCACACATGTTCGACGAATCGGGAACTCAGCCCCTCCCGCGCGGCGAGGTCGGCGAGCGCCACATCGGGCATGCCCAGGCTTTGTCGATGGTGAAACCGCCATGCCACGAAAAAAGCACGAGGGTAGAGATCCAACCCGAAGGGCTCGCCCCCTTCACCCGCCGCCGTGCGGAAGCCATGCTGGCGATAAATTTCCTGAATGCGGCGGATGGCGGAGAGTTCCAGGCCGGTCTTTCCCGGGGCTTCAAAGAACCGCAGCGGCCCGCTGCCAATTACGGCATGCGCGGCCACCAGTTTGGCCGCTTCCAAGTAGCGTTCCAGCGTGGAATCCTGCACGAACTGCACGTCCCCCACATTGGTGAAACCTTCGCCGCCTACGGCATCGCCGATGAGAATCGATTCCAGGCTCAGTTCCAAACTGGTGAGATCGCGAATCGTATACGCGTATTCGGCACTCGTCAGACGCCTCATGACCACGCGGCCCGGGTCGCCAGCTTTTTGCACGGCGATGCTGTGCAGTTGTTGGCGGATTGCCTCGACGAGTTGTTCCCGCTCCGCGCCAGAGGGCTGTGGCATGTCTTCCGGGGGCATCCGCTTTGCGCGTAACATCTCCGAGATTTTTTCCCAAATGCGAAACCGCGTGGAGAAGTTGGGCGTGGCGATCAACTGTTCCAGGTTGACGTTTGCCTCGGCTCCATCATGGCTGTGGCAATCCACGCAATATTCACGGACGATTGGCGCGAATGGGCCCACGGAGTCGCCTTCGCTCCCCCGGGCCGCGGGCAGGGCGGCGAAGAGGCACACCCAGCCGGCGATTACCCAACCATACATTGAATAGGTTCGATTCATATAGCTAGGCGCGTTTGGTCTGAAGCAGCGGAGAGTTTCGAGTTCTTGAGTCGTGATGGCAGTCGCAGCGGAGCGCATTCGGCGGAGGAAGCTAAACGATTTCGCGGATGACTTTTCCGTGAATCTGCGTGAGGCGTTCTTTGCGGCCCAGATGTGGATACGTCAACTCATCCTGGTCGAAGCCGAGTTGGTGCAGGATCGTCGTGTGGATGTCCCGGAAATGGCAGGGGCGTTCGACCGCGCGAAGGCCGATTTCATCCGTTGCTCCCACGGCCTGACCGCCACGAATGCCGCCTCCGGCCATCCACATGGTGAAGCCCGTGTTGTGATGATCGCGGCCTTGGCCTCCCTGGGCTTCGGGCGATCGGCCGAATTCACCTCCCCACAAGACCAAGGTGGTGTCCAGCAGGCCGCGCCGCTTGAGATCGGTCAGCAGTCCGGCGACGGGTTTGTCCGTTTGCCGGGCCATCCGCAGATGGTTTTCCCGAATGTCCTTGTGCGCGTCCCATTGCAGCTCGCCTGGCCCACCGCCGGAGACGACCACCGTGAACCGGACGCCAGCCTCCACCAGTTTTCGCGCGAGCAGACAGCGCCGCCCGTAATCATGGGTCGGCTCCGCACCAACACCGTAGAGGTCTAGTATTTCTTGGGACTCGTCCGAAAGATCGAACACTTCTGGCGCTTCGGATTGCATCTTGAACGCCAGGTCGTAGCTGCGGATCCGCGCCGCCAATTCGTGATCCTCCGGCGAAAGCGTGGCTGCATTTAATTCCCGAATCAAATCCACGGTCTTCCTTCGCGCCGCGCGTGAAACGCCGGGCGGAAGATCGAGGTTCAAAATCGGACGATTTCCGGGGCGAAACATCGTCGGCTGATGAGCAGCCGGTAGGAAACCGTTGGCATACATGGGCTGCCCGGCTTCGAGTGCGCCGTCGGGATCCGGCATGACCACATACGACGGCAGCGCCTCATTCTGGTGCCCCATGCCGTACACGACCCAGGAGCCCATGCTGGGATAGCCCGGCGTGATCCGTCCAGTGAATAGTTCATATTGCGCGGCGGAATGAACGACCACATCGCCGTGGCACGACCGAAGCACGGCGATATCGTCGATGCATTTCGCGGTATGGGGGAACAAGTCGGAAACTTCGATGCCGCTTTGGCCATACTTTCGAAATTTGGTGAAGGTCCCCAGCAACTTCGCGTCCGCTTCAATGAACTGGTACTTGGCTTCGCCGAACGATTGGGGACGCGGCTGCCCATGCAGTTGATTCAGCAGCGGCTTGGGATCGAATGTCTCCAAATGGCTGGGTCCGCCCGCCATGAACAGAAAGATGACCGACTTTGCCTTGGCGTCCCTGCGTGGCGCGGACGAGGCAGCTCGCAACGCTTCGTGGCGGGACATCGCCATCAAAGCCAGCGAACCGAACCCGCAAAAGGCCCTGCGCAGGAATTCGCGGCGATTGTTGGCGAACGATGTGTGCATACGGTGCGCCACGCTAATCCACGTACAAAAAGGCATTCAAGTTGAACATGGCCAAGGCGAATTCCCGCAGAGAGACCTCGTGGATGAAGGCCACCGAACGGACACGTTCCTCGGGTGTGGGCGGGCGTCCCGCCACGAGCCGGTACGCTCGCTCCACCTGGTTTTCGATATTCCCTCCCGCTTCGCGTCGGAGCCGGTCGGCAAACGCCAGCGAAAGTTCGTTGGAGAGCCGCCCGTTCAGCAGTTCGAGCGCCTGAGGCGCATGTGTGCTTTGCTCGCGGACGGCACAGCTCGTTTGCGCTGCCGGTTGATCGAATACCTCCATGAAGGGCAGCCGTAAATTGCGCTTGGCGACGAGGTAAATGCTCCGTCGCGCGTGCTCAGTGGGTTTCTGTCTGACCTGCCATTGGCTTGGTTTGTAGAGTTGGTCGATCAATTCCTGGTCCACCGGAACCATCACGCTTTCGCCGCCCGACTTCAGGTTCAGTTGGCCGGCGATGGCCAGCATGGCATCGCGGATCTCCTCGGAATTCAGCCTGCGGCGGGGAAATCGCCACAACAGGCGATTTTCTGGATCGATTTCCGCGGCCTGCTTCGCGTGTGGCGATTTCGAGGATTGTCGATACGTGCCGCTGAGCACGATCAAGCGGTGGAGCGGCTTCATCCGCCATCCGTTCTCCACCAAAACCGTGGCCAGGTAATCCAGCAGCTCGGGATGGCTCGGGCGCTGGCCGTTTTCACCAAAATCGTTCGCCGTGGAAACCAAACCTCTACCGAAGTGCCATTGCCAGACTCGATTGGCCAGCACCCGCGCGGTCAAAGGATGCTCGGAGTCGGTCAGCCAGGCGGCCAGCTGCGCGCGGGGATTCTCCAACTCCGGAGAAAGAAGCGGCGCGTCGTCTGGCAGGAGCACACCGAGTGCCCGCATCCCCACGCGAGGTCCCGGCAGGTCTGGATTGCCGCGCCGCAGTAGATGGACAGGCGTAATTCCCCGCGAGTCGTTTTGGATGCTGCACAACGTCGGTAGCGGCGGCGGAAGTTGTGCTTCCAGTTCCAGGATCTTCTCGCGCGTCGGCTGTTCATCCTTGCCGATCTGTTTTTTCAGTAGTTTTTTGAGTTCTTCGATTTGTTTGGTGATTCGATCCGTTTCTCTCTGCCAGCGCTCTTGCTCCTCGCGACTGGCGAGGA
This sequence comes from Pirellulales bacterium, assembly GCA_028289405.1. Taxonomy (GTDB): domain Bacteria; phylum Planctomycetota; class Planctomycetia; order Pirellulales; family JANQPP01; genus JANQPP01. Next base: position 105,321 of record JANQPP010000127.1, on the reverse strand, counting down.
ACACGTTTTCCTCCTGTGTCGCGGCCAGGAACGCTTGCAGCCGGTAATAGTCCCGCTGTGGAATGGGATCGAACTTATGGTCGTGGCAGCGGGCACAGCCGACGGTGAGCCCCAGAAACGCGGCGCCCACAATGTCCGTCCGTTCGGTGAGCACCTCGTTACGGCTGCTGGCGACTTTTTGATTGCCGGCGTTCCGTCGCACTGATCCCAGACGATGGAAGCCCGCCGCGACGCGGTACGTGGGGTTTTCGGGATCGAGTTCGTCCCCCGCGATTTGCTCCCTCACGAATTGGTCGTAGGGCTTGTCCGCATTCAAGGAGTCAATCACATAGTCCCGAAACCGCCACGCTCCGGGCAACATGCGGTCGTACTCGAATCCTTCGGACTCCGCGTAGCGCACGACATCCAGCCAATGCTGGGCCCAGCGTTCGCCATAGCGGGGACTGGCCAGCAAACGGTCCACGAGCCGTTCGTAGGCCAGGGGGGATTCATCCCTAACGAAGGCTTCCACTTCTTCCGGCGTGGGCGGCAGGCCCAGCAAGTCGAAATAAATTCTCCGGATCAGTTGCCGCCGGGTAGCTGGCTGGGAAGGCGTCAGCCGCTGGCGTTCCAATGCATGGAGCACGAAATGATCGACAGCGTTCACCGCCAAGGCGGTATTTTCGATCGTGGGGAGATTGGGCTTGCGGACAGGTTGAAACGCCCAGAACTTGCGTGCCTCCGTATAGTCCGGTTCGCGGGCCATCACCGATGCGGAAACGCTTTCGGGAGCCGGGGCACCCATTTCGATCCAATGTTCGAAATCGGCGATGATTTCGTCGGGCAGCGGGCCACTGGGCGGCATCTCCAGGTCTTCGTACCGCAATGCCGTGAGCAGCAGGCTCGCCGCTGGTTTGCCGGGAACGACCGCCGGTCCCGTGTCCCCGCCCGCCAGCATCTCCGCGCGGTCATCCAGCCGCAGGCTGCCGGCGAGTTCTTCCGCTCCCGAAGAGTGGCACTCATGGCAATGCCGGGCCAACACCGGTTCGATCCGCTCTTGGTAGAACTTCAGAGCTTCGCTCGGCTCGGAGGCTTCCGCGATTGAAAGTGGCGCGCCGAGGGCAATCAGCAAAATCGGCCAGAAGGCAGAACGAATGGTGGGACGCGGGATCATGGGTTCGCCCGGAGCTGGCGTGGGGTGGGCGGTTGGCATGAGCACCGATTGTACCAGATTATGTCAGCGAATTGATAGATGTTCGTGTGAAGCGGTCGCGCGTGACCGAGGCCGCGGTCCACGGCCTTGTTGCCCGCGAAGGGAGTGCTCAAGGCCATGTCCGCCCATGAGACATGGCGATGCAGGCAATCGTAACCAGTAGGAGGAAGGACGGCAGCGAGATTCGCGGGTGGAAGAGTTTCGAAAGTCCCGTGAGGCAACAGTCACGGTCCGGAAATAGGCGGAGCCAATCACCACGCTGTCCAACGTATGCGGCCTGACGAGCAAAAGCTATACATGTCACGTCTTGGAAGTAACCGCTCACTTCCACGAATAGCCATGTGGCCAATTAGCCAGCACTCTTCTCCCCTCAAATCATTTGCGCCCCCACTCTTGAACCGCCGCCATCACGAGCCAAGTAAGTCTTCTAGAGCGGATTGAACATCGGGAAATTCGAATTCGAAGCCTTCTTCACGTAATCGGCGTGATACGCAATAGCGTCCAAACAATGCAAGTTCCGGGTCCGTCCGCATTAGTAGAGGGGCACCAATTCGCACCATCCAGGAAGCCGCCGGAAGGCCGATCGGCATCCTGAGTGCCCGCCGAAGCTGTCGCATAAACTCGGCATTGGAAACGGGTTGAGGGGCTGTAGCCATGTATATCCCACTCATGGACTCATCCGTTATTCCCCGCAAGAAAAGTCGATTCATGTCGCGTTTGTGAATCCAGCTAATTCCCTGATTTCCATGCCCAATCTTTCCACCTAGCCCCCATCGAGCGAGGCGGACGAGTCGCGGTAGCGCTCCTCCCCCTTGCCCCAACACAAAACTGGTGCGAAGGATAACGCCTCGCATCTGAGGCAGCACCGATTCGGAAAACGCATTTTCCCAGGAGCACGCGACGAACGGGGCTAACCCATAGCCGAATGCTGTGTCCTCATCACAGACTACCGTGGGAGGGTCCCCATGAATGTGAGCGGTTGACATTTGAACCCACACGGGCGGAGGGTTCGTTACTTGTTTGATTGCCTGGCCTAGCACCTTTGTCGCTTCCACTCGTGAACGCAAAATTTCATCACAATGGTCTGGTGTCTTGATGCAGTCGACCGTGCGGCCCGCCAGATTCACCAATGCGGCTGCTCCGTCCAATTGGCTTGCCCATTCATCCAGCGTTCGCCCGTCCCAGGTACAGTGAACCCAAGGTCCGTCGTGGCGAGGTCGATTCCGCGACAATAGTACGACCTCGCAATCATGTTCCGCTAGCTGGGACGCCAAATTTATCCCCAGGAACCCGGTGCCACCCGCTATGACAATTCGCCCCTTCGGTGCTTTACAGTCATTCAATGGACGACTCCGGCGCCGAGTGATGAGCAGACGTACCGTTCGAAATGGCGACGCGACCGCGCTGGCGGCCTGCCAGAAGTCTCGCCAGGAAGTGAACCGCAATTGCGCCGGAGCATTAACCGACAAAAACGGCCCGCACTTTTTGGCTTCGTGTGAAAAATGCTTCGACTGAGCTTTTTATGCTCACTTCACACGCGGATGGCGGCTCGTCGTCGCTTCGCCAGTGTTGGGTCGCAAAAGTCGAATCTGCTGACCTCGCCGCGCCTTAGCTCGGCAAGCCAGCACAGACCATGAAACAACCGCCGGCCCAAAATCCGCCCCCTAACGTCCGGTTCTGTCCAGGTCTCTGAATCTGCCAGGCCGTTTGAGTGCGGTAGGGGCGAGGCTCTGAGGCTGGTTTTCGGTCCGGGAACCTGAAATCGGCCGTGCGGGCCGATTGCAACAAAAAAACCGCCAGCCCCATTCAAGGAGACCGACGGCTTGGTGTGATCGTGATGTGCTTATCGATGAATCAGCGGCTGCGTGCTAAACACATCGCGAAACCGATAACAGCAAATAATCCCCAAACAAAAACACTTGCCGGTTCGGGGACCATTGTTGCATGTTGGCGTAGCGTAAAGCTCGCAACTTCGATACTTGGCGTGGTGGAGTCTACCACGAACATGGAATCCGGAACATTTACGCCCAGCCAGAACGATGTGTCCAGACCAGAAATTAGCCTGCCACCAGCCCACCACAGATTTTCAGGCTCGCTGGGCTCATCAAGCATGGGTGGATTTTGAAAAGTGGGACCAGATGTGAATATGGCACGTTCATTGAGCGGCGCTGGGTTGGTCGCGAAATAGAAATCGTCGGATTCGCCGGACTCCACGAAGTCGTCCTGCTGATTTCGCGTACCGAGTGTTATATGGAAATCATCCCAAGGCAAGCCCGTGTTGTTAAATACGAACTTGTCGAGAGAAAGCATTTCCGGGCCATTTTGCGCCGCGTCGCGAGTCACTAAGATATCCACATCCCACCATGCAATCCCTTTGTTGGTGACTGGCCCGGAAGGACCGCCGGGTGCGAACACCTGTTCAAAAAAACGCAATGTGTCTAAACCAAATTTCGCCCGCGGATTGGTTCCGGGAATAAACTCCTGAAAACCGATCGCAGCAGGTCCGTCGCCGATCTCAGCACTCATGCCGATAACAGCAGCGGAACTGTTTCCTGACAGAATGGAAACAACTGCGAATACCGAGGTGGTTATCTTGGGACATCTCATGGCTCACCTGTGCAATGTTGAGAAATCGAGCAAATGGGTGTGTATCATAGCCCTGCCGATAGGGCAATGCAACCAATTTCCCCCTCACGCATCCACGTCCGCCCCGGCCCCCGCAACTGGTCCACTCGCTCCTGCCCGACGGTCCCGGGAGGCATCCAACGTTTGACCGGCTGCACCGTGTGTAATTCCCTTGTCGCCGCATTCCAGCGGCGTCGGATCTTGGCACACACCGAGGATCTCTGGCGGGCTGGGCATGTAGTTGGCCCCTTGTGGTACTCGCCGCAGACGGAGCAGATGCGGGATCGCGGCGTAAGCTCTGGGATCCGCGCGCCCTGGTGCAAGAAAGCCAGGCCAACTCTCCAGATTTGATAAAGCGAAAACCGGCGGAGGCCGAGTGGTTGCCACACCATTGAAACCAGGCTAACCGGGATGTCATTCTGGCCAAATGATTCGTTACGCTTGTTCCTCTCGTTGTGGAGCGAGTAGTTCGTCGATGCCGAACGTCGCGATCATCAGCTTGCCGAATTCCTGTTGCAGTTCACGGAATTCAATCGCTTTGGCCTGGCTGGCTTCCTTATTTGTTGCCGGGACGTTGGCTAGTTGGAGCGCCAAATTCGCCTGAGCATTTAGGTTCTGATAAAAGGTATCGCCGAGGAGGAAGTGTTTTGCCGTAAGTTCTTCGTAAACTTCCGTAAGCGGCACGATGTCATTTTTGTTCATAAAACCCGGCACTTCGGTACCATGCTTCATACGGTTGATGTTTGTGGTTATTTCCACCAGCTTGCCATAAAGGGCCGTCGCCGTTTTGTATTGCCCCATTCGGATTTCGTTGTCTAGTGCTCTCTGAGTGGCGACTTGTGCTTTGACGTCTTCCGTGAGTTTGGTCGTTGCCTGAGTTTGTGCAAGCAACTCCTTGAAGTCCTCCTTGGTGGCTAGGTTCTGGCCTTTGACCTGCAGGTATTTACTGGCAAAGCTCGAAAAAAATCCCGCGATCGCGGCAACGATGATGACGACAAAATAAAGCCACAGACGGAATGGATCCTCGGCTTCAACGACTTCTTCGACGATCCTGCGGAAACTATCGAGGTCATCTGGGCTCATTCGATTCATTCTCCTTGAGGCCACTCAAGCCAAACGCAGGTACGTGGTTTCTGTGGGGCAAATTTTATCTCTTGGCCACTGCAATGTCTCGCGGTTTTCCTCCCGCAGGGATCGCGATTCCCCAAGGGCCAACACACGAAGCTGACAAAGAACACTCGAGCCGTCCGGGTCGCCAGTAAACGCCACGCAACTGTTTCGATTCGTAACCGAAAATTGGGAGAATGAAGAGCTCTCGGCAAGTTTTGACGGATATGCGCTGTTGCATTTCCACGAAGACGTTAAGGTGCTCCTGGATGCTGACCGCTACGCCTTTCATCAGAGCCGTCCGGAACAAGCGTCAACACGTGAGCCAAAGGTTCTGGAGCACGTGGGCAGCGGCCTAGCGGACTGTCAAACTACGGCGGATCCGGTGGCGATGGCTAACGCATGGTCTGGCAACGGGACGGACCAGATCCAGCCGACTGCAACTATTCGGTCTGCGACGCTCGCTCAATTTGTTGGACGGCGCGGCACACGCTGCACATTTCGCGAGCAGGTACGTGGCCATCCCGTTCCGGCTGCATACGGCTCGCTACCGTTATGGACGCGGATCGATGAAATCGGCGACTGCTTCGCATACCGTGACGAAAAATAACCCCTGCTCGACTTTTCGGCGCGGCATTTGCTACATGTTTTCGGAACCACAGGTGTCAGAGCAGTTCGGCGGTGACTGCAAATTTAGGCCCAGGAAAGGCCGGCGCTAGGCGTTAGCGTTTTCCGACATTCGGTCGGCCCGATCTCTTGAATGGGAAACCAAGTCTCCGCCACGACGCTTATGAACCGATCATTCACGGAGATCGTCGACTGCAAGCAATGCCCAGTCACCCTGGAACTGGACGCAGTTTATCGGGTTAGCCAAACGATGGCTGATTCGAGTGATATGCGGGAAACTTTGCAGAACGTACTGCATCAATTGCAGACCCAGGGTGGCTTGGATCGTGGCATGGTGACGATCGTGGAGCCTGACACGGGGGATTTGATCCTTCAGTTGCTGCACGGCGAAGGCACGGCGGAGCCTACGCGGGAAATAACTTATCGACCGGGAGAAGGGATTGTTGGGACCACTTTCCAGAACGGTCGAACCATCATCGTACCACGGCTGCGTGACGAACCGCGCTTCGCGGACAAATTGAGAATCTATGATTCCTGCCTTCCGTTTATTGGCGTGCCGATTCGGATCGGCAATGACACCATCGGAGTATTGGCAGCTCAACCGACGGTTGACTCACTCGACCGACTCGAAGAACAGGCGAGGTTCCTCGAGATGTTCGCCAACTTCGCTGGCCAGGTTGTTAAGCTCTCCTGGAATTTGGTACAGGAAAGGCGTTACCTGACCGCCGAGCGTGACCGGCTTCGTCGCCAGGTTAGCCGACAGTTTGGCTTTGAGAACATCGTCGGCCATTCGGCTCCAATGAAGCGCGTGTTCGACCAGGTCCGTGCGGTGGCGAAATGGACCACTACGGTGCTCATTCGTGGCGAGTCGGGTACTGGCAAGGAACTTGTTGCGCATGCCATCCACTACAACTCTCCCCGCGCAGACCAGCCGTTCGTGAAATTAAACGCTGCCGCGCTCTCCGACCAGCTACTTGAATCGGAGCTCTTCGGCCACGAGAAAGGCGCGTTTACCGGAGCGCTGGATGACCGCTGCGGACGATTTGAGCAGGCCAATGGTGGTACGCTATTTCTGGATGAAATTGGAGAAATCTCAGCAGGATTTCAGGCCAAGTTGCTGAGAATACTCCAGGAAGGCGAATTCGAACGGGTCGGAAGTTCCACCACACGCAGCGTGGATGTCCGCGTAATTGCGGCCACGAATCGAGATCTGGAGGCGGACGTCGAGTCGGGGAGCTTCCGCGAGGATTTGTATTACCGGCTGAACGTGATGCCAATCTACATGCCACCGTTGCGAGGCAGAATCGAAGATCTGCCAGATTTGGCACAACACTTACTCAGTCGGATTTCCGATCGCCAGGGACGACAGCTCTCTCTCACCGAATGTGGCGTGAGGTTGCTAATGCGGTACGATTGGCCAGGAAACGTGAGGGAACTCGAGAACTGCTTGGAACGAGCAGCCATTTTGGCTCCGGACAACGTAATCGACCGCGACGTGATCGTCCTCACGGGAATGGAGGATCGCATCATGTCCCGCGGTGGGACGCTCGTCGAAACTCCCACTAATTTCAACGATCCAGATCTGGATGAAAGGGAAAGGATTGTCGCCGCACTGGAGCACTGCGGGTGGGTGCAGGCAAAGGCGGCCAGACTCCTCGGCATGTCGGCTCGGCAAATCGCCTATCGCATCCAGACCTTTGACATCAAGGTTCGGAGGATTTGATTTTTGGTGGCATCATCCGGGATTCATCGAAAGCTCAAAGCCAACGGACACAACCTTCTGTTCCGCTTAGCGGTTGGCGATTCACGGTCGATGAACGCCGAAATTCGCGCAGTATGTAGTGATTTATTCCTTTAGAACAGAATGGAGTTCGCGGCTTCGCAGCCGCCGTGTACCAACGAACGCGAGGCACAGTGCTTCGCAACTTTCTTTCCAACAGAATAGGAGATGAATTGATGGCCACACCGGAGTTGATTGAAAAGCTCAATGACATATTACGCTGGGAGTGGACCGGCGTATCGCAGTACTCCCAGTATGGCTTCGTGCTCGCCGGCAATTGGCGCGAGGTCTACTCCACTCGGTTCAAGGAAAGTGCGGAAGAGTCGTTCCGACATGCTCAAACGATCGGTGAAAAGATCTCTGCCTATGGGGGAGTACCCACCGTGGAGCGTGATCCGATCAAGCAAACCAGCAGACTGGCCGAAATGTTATCCCATAGTCTCGATTTCGAGCAAACCGCTGTTAATCTCTATACCGAGGCGCTCTCAATGGCTGACGGCGTCGACCGAGCGTTGGTTGTGCTGCTTGAAGAGATCCTCCTGCAGGAGCAGGACGGCGTCGATGAATTGACGATGATCGTGCGGGAGCACCACATCGACTCGGCCGCAGAACACGAAGCGGCTTCCAAGGTTGGATAGCACAGGCGAAAAGCACGCCGCCCGAGGCTCATCACTTCCCGGGGCGGCGCAAACCAACGGCGCCCAGGCAAACCCATCTCTAAGGCCAGCACGCCGGACAACGCCAGTTACTCTTAAAGCCAACGGACAAAACATTCTCTGAACTTTGTCCAGCGGCGTTTCACGGCCGCCGCACGCCCAATCTCGCGGATGCTGAGGTGTTTTGTCCCCAGGCTCTTATTCTCAACCGCTACGGCTCCTTACACACTACAAGTGCCGGCTCGCGAAACGGCCCCAGACCGATTTTCGCGATCAGGAGACCACTTTCAATCTCGGTCGACCGTCGCTGAAATGTTGCCCACCGATGGACGTCAATGGCGGAGCTGCCTGAAGTGCCAACCGCAAAGGACCAAGCTGGCCAGCGTTGATTTCAACACTACTCTGCGTGAACCAGCCAATTCCCGGCGCACGATTCTGCTGCCGCAACAAAAGTGCCCCGCCGTCGCATCGTTCCACGTGAACGATCAGCAGACGGTCGGTCGCGATCGGGCCCGGGATTTCCTGCAAGACGGTTTCGACCTGAGAAAAAGCGCATTGTCCGGTGGCGTCGTGATCGCACGCGACGGTAGTAGATTTCGGCGCGTCTTCAAGACGTACCGCACTGGTTATGTTCATGGTGGTCATTGACGACGCCCGTAGTAACAGGGGGAAAGTTCGTGTTGTAAGAGCTTGGGGACAAATTACCTCGGCATCCGCGAAATTGCGCGTCCAGCGGCCATGAAACGCCGCTGGAGGAAAGTCAGCGTAGGTTTTGCCCGTTGGCTTTAAGGCTCCCTGGAAGATCGGTGATGCTCCGAGAAGAGGATGGATCAACGTACTATACCAACACGGCCTTTTCAATCGGCAGGCCAGTCAATGACCCGTATGGGTTCATCGGCTCTCCGTCGCCGTCGACGATGGCACACTCAACGGGGCAAATGCTCGAACACTGCGGATTATCGTACGATCCCTCACACTCGGTACACGTGTCTTGATTAATCATGAAATGAAGATCATTTTTGCCTTTGCGAATCGATCCCGTAGGGCATACCATTTGGCATGCATGACAGTTGACGCATTTGTCTATGATTGCCAGGGCCATGGAATTACGTCTTTCTGCTGATCCGGCTAAGCGGAGGCTTGAAGCCTTACCTTCTTTTCGGCCAGCTTTCCCGCCTTATGCATTTCCGAATATACGCTCCAAACGGCTTCCTCGATTTTTACCATGGCATGCTCACCGTTGGGTTGAATCCCCGCTTCTTCGAGCAATTCCCAAGGTTCGTAGCCGATCTTTGAGCAGAGGACGACTTCGCAGCCCTCGAGCGCCTGGATAATCTCGCGCAAGATGGAATCACCGTCGCCACAGGTGTCTCCGCCCGTACAGTAAAGGTCGGTCTTTCGGTGGCTGATAAACCGTACTCCGGAGGGAGATGCCTCATAGATGAGAAATTCCTTGGCGTGGCCGAAGTGCTGATTCACCAGTCCGCCGCCTTGCGAGGCGACCGCCATCAATATGGGACGGGTTCCTTCGGGAATTCCGCCGTCGCTAGTCAGGTTAGTGTGTTGATTGCCGTTCGCGTTGAGCTCAGCATGGATCGCGTCATGGAGCTTTTTTCGTCGTTCCATGGCGGCCGGGTAGTCGATTTCCATTTCTTCGATCTTGTCCATGGTGAATTCGGCACCACGGTCTTCGCCCAGAAGGCCAACCGCATCAGCACGGCACTGGCGGCAATGCCGCATCATGTTCATGTCACCAGAACATTCGTCTTGCAGAGCCTGCAATTCTGGTGGCGTGGGGCCGCGTTGGCCCATCAGGCCAAAGTAAGTTCCGTGTTCCGCTTCGGCGATGAGCGGCATCACGTTGTGCAGAAATGCACCTTTTTGCTTCACGATGCGGCTCACTTCGGCCAGATGCATGTCGTTGACACCGGGAATCATCACCGAATTGACTTTGACCAAGATGTCCCGTTCAACGAGCATCTCAAGTCCCCGCTGTTGGCGCTCGATGAGAATGCGGGCGCCCTCGGCACCACGAATTCGCTTGTTTTCCCAATAGATCCATGGATAGATCTTGGCACCGATCTCGGGATCGATGCAATTCATCGTGATAGTGACATGATCGATGTTATGTTTTGTTAGTTCATCCGCGTAGTCTGGAAGTGCCAGTCCGTTGGTCGAGACGCAGAGCTTGATATCGGGAGCTTGTTCCGAGAGTTTTCGAAATGTCGTGAATGTGCGATTGGGATTGGCTAGCGGGTCGCCGGGGCCGGCGATTCCCAACACCGTCATTTGCGGGATGTTGGCCGCCACGGCCATCGTCTTCTTGACTGCCTGTTTTGGCGTAAGCAGCTCGGAAACCACGCCGGGACGAGACTCGTTGGCACAGTCATACTTTCGATTGCAATAATTGCATTGAATGTTGCAGGCCGGAGCCACGGCCACGTGCATGCGGGCAAAGTGGTGATGCGCTTGCTCGGAGTAACAAGGATGGTTGAAGACGCGTTGCCGCACACTCTCCGGCAGATGGGAGAGTTGATCGTCGGTGCTACCGCAGGATCCCGCGGAACACCCCCCCTGGGGTGCATGGTTCTCCGCCGTGTTTCCAAGCACTTTTAGATCCAACGACATGTGACTTCTCCGGTTAATTGTCATGCGGCAGATATATTGACCTCCGGACCGTAACGCCGTTTAGCAATCTCCGTGCCAAGACATCCGCCATGACGAAATCACCAAGTACCCTAGAAACTAAGGACGAATGACCGCTGCCTCGTTAGCCGCTTGTCGGCTAGGGAACACGGCGCATCGTCGCTTTGTATCCAATCCGACAGTCTCACGAGGAAGCGGTGATGTTCTTCGACATGTCCCGCAAGACCGCGTCCAACGAGGACTCAAGAATCTCCATCCGTTTGGATGCACAAAAGCGGCGTTCTTTCGGCGTTGGCTCCTCGATAATTGCCCAACCGGCCGGGTTTGCGGCAGCTCCGTAGATCAAGTCGGAGAAGACCATGCGCTCGGTGTCACGGGTGTAGCGCAGCCCCAGGCTCACGTAACGTTTTCCCAGCCGCCGCTCCTTGATGAAGTCTGGCACGGCGAATCCTCCCATCAGCTCGGTGATGTAGTCCACGTAATCGGCGTCCGAGGCGATGAATATGGGGGATGGGTCGGGCGTGCCCATTGGCTTGAATAGTATCGCCTCATTGTCGGAAACCTCTGCCTGGTCTATTTCGATGTACTCGCCCTCGACGCATCGAAAAACCTTGAAGCGATAGTCCGTGCCGCCGATCCGAGCAATGCCCACGACCAACACGTGCGGTCGATCGGCGTACAGGTCCTGCAACTGCGTGTCTCGATTGACATCGACAATGTAAGGGATTCGCGCATCGGCCAGCGCTTGGTGAAGCGGCGAGAGTGACCAGCATCCATGAGAGTAGGTTTGCTCCAAGAATCGATTCACGAACGAGCGGCCCTTTTTGAGCTCTAGGTTCATTGCAGCCCGCGGGAACTCATACATTAGCTTTGGTGCCATCGGCTTACCGCCATTCATCGCCAAGATCAGACTTTCGCTATCGGCGGGAATAGGCTCCCCGGTTTCTGAATGGACAACTCCCGCCAGGGCCTCGGGTCCCAAGTAGGGAATGATTTCTCCAGAACAAATGCCAGAAACAATGTGCGATAAGTCGACCGGACCCATTTTCTTGTCCTCGATTACCTGACCCACGATTTGTGAAAGTCGCCTGACGCCTGCAGCGTGCGGCGTTCCACGACATGGCTGCGCTGTCGAGGAACCGCAATTAATGTGCCGAGCAATCGCCTTAGCGTGACGCGCAATCTGTCGTGGCACGCCGACTGATCGCGTGCCACCAAACGTCCATGAGGTGGCGAGTGTCGTACAGTTTGCCCGGGTTTGTCGCAATGGACACAGAATACGACACGATGCCACACCCCCTGTTTTTTAGGCGTTTAGCGAAAAAAATCGCTCGGGTTTCTCATTGGCACGGTGCTTGCTTAATGTCGCGAGCGTTGCCAGTGTCTGGCGAATGGGAGCACAGCAACACAAAGGTATTTGGCTCGAACGCACACCGGTAACCATTAAAAAGGAGACAAGAGACATGGCAATTCGACAGTGCGCCATTTATGGCAAAGGAGGCATTGGCAAATCAACGACGACGCAAAACCTCGTCGCCGCTCTCGCGGAGCTGAAGCAAAAAGTGATGATCGTGGGTTGCGATCCCAAGGCCGATTCGACCCGGCTGATGCTGCACGCCAAAGCGCAGAACACCATCATGCACCTGGCCGCGGAAGCGGGAAGCGTTGAGGATTTGGAGTTGGACGACGTCCTGAAGATGGGATACGGCGATACAAAGTGCGTCGAATCCGGCGGCCCCGAGCCCGGTGTTGGCTGTGCTGGTCGTGGCGTGATCACCGCCATTAACTTTCTGGAAGAGGAAGGTGCCTATGACGACGACCTCGATTTCGTTTTCTACGATGTGCTGGGCGACGTGGTCTGCGGCGGGTTTGCCATGCCCATTCGTGAAAACAAGGCTCAGGAGATCTATATCGTTGTCTCCGGCGAGATGATGGCCATGTACGCGGCCAACAACATCGCCAAAGGTATCGTCAAGTATGCCAATTCCGGCGGCGTACGGCTCGGAGGCTTGATCTGCAATAGCCGTAACACCGACCGCGAAGCGGAACTGATCGAGGCGTTGGCCGAGAAGTTGGGCACCCACATGGTCCACTTCATCCCGCGGGACAATGCCGTGCAGCGGGCTGAAATCCGCCGCATGACCTGCATCGAATATGATCCGTCCGCCAAACAGTCCGATGAGTACCGGGCCCTAGCCAACAAGATTATCAGCAACGACAAGCTCGTCATTCCGACCCCCATCACGATGGATGAACTCGAAGAACTGCTCACCGAGTTCGGCATTTTGGAAGAGGAAGACGAGAGTATCGTGGGCCAAACGGCGGCACAGGAAACTCTGGCCGTGTAAGTCAAAGGAAAGGCGCCTGCCGGCAACCATGCCGGCGGGCAGGACGTGAACACGCGCCCGCCGCTGTCGGCTCTCCATCGCCCTAGGCTGGGAGTGGGACGGGCCTCAAGCAAATCCCCGGGCCTTCGGGCTTGGGGCCAAAGGCGATCAATCTGGAGTAATTCAAATGGCTGTTATGACACGTAACGAAACCGAAGCTTTGATCCAAGAGGTCCTGGAAATCTACCCGGAAAAGGCTCAGAAAGACCGGGCGAAACATCTCACGACTAATGATCATGAGGTGGAACAGTCAAAAAAATGCATTACCAGCAATAAGAAGTCGCTGCCGGGCGTGATGACCATCCGCGGCTGTGCCTACGCAGGCTCAAAGGGGGTCGTGTGGGGTCCGATCAAGGACATGATTCACATCAGCCATGGCCCGGTCGGATGCGGCCAGTACAGCCGTGCCGGACGACGCAATTACTACATCGGCACGACTGGCGTGAACACGTTCGTCACGATGAACTTTACCTCGGACTTCCAGGAAAAGGACATTGTCTTTGGCGGCGACAAGAAACTCGCCAAGCTGATCGACGAAGTCGAAACGCTGTTCCCGCTCAATAAAGGAATTAGCGTCCAGTCCGAGTGCCCCATTGGTTTGATTGGCGACGACATCGAAGCGGTCTCGAAGAAGAAGTCCGCGGAGATCGGCAAGACGGTCGTGCCCGTCCGGTGTGAAGGTTTCCGCGGAGTGTCGCAGTCACTCGGCCACCACATTGCCAACGACTCGATTCGCGATTGGGTCTTCAAAGACGGCGAAGGGGCCAAAGGCACCAATTACGAACCCGGCCCGTACGACGTCTCCGTCATCGGTGACTACAACATCGGTGGTGACGCCTGGTCGAGCCGCATTTTGCTCGAAGAAATGGGCCTGCGGGTCGTGGCCCAGTGGTCGGGCGACGGCACGTTGGCCGAGCTCGAAAACACGCCCAGGGTCAAGCTCAACCTGCTCCACTGTTACCGGTCGATGAACTACATCTCGCGGCACATGGAGGAAAAGTACGGTATTCCCTGGATGGAATACAATTTTTTCGGTCCGACCAAGATCAACGAGTCGTTGCGGAAGATTGCCAGCTTCTTCGATGACAAGATCAAGGAAGGTGCCGAGCGAGTTATTGAAAAGTACAAGCCTGAGATGGACGCCATCCAAGAAAAGTACGTACCGCGGCTCAAAGGTAAGCGCGTGATGCTATTCGTCGGCGGGCTCCGTCCCCGTCACACGATCGGTGCGTACGAGGATCTAGGGATGGAAGTCGTCGGAACCGGCTATGAATTCGGCCACAACGACGACTACGACCGCACGATCAAGGAGATGGGCAATGCCACGCTCATCTACGACGACGTCACCGGCTACGAATTTGAAGAGTTCGCCAAGCGGATTAAACCCGACTTAATCGGCTCGGGGATCAAGGAGAAGTACATCTTTCAGAAGATGGGTATCCCCTTCCGCCAGATGCACTCTTGGGATTATTCGGGCCCCTACCACGGATACGACGGCTTCGCCATCTTCGCCCGCGACATGGACATGACCTTGAATAATCCTTGCTGGGACCAGGTCACTCCGCCGTGGAACAAACCGGCTGAAGCCACGACCGAGGCGGATTGAGTCCGTGTTTACACCAGGCGGTGATACGTGAGGAATCGAGGAAGGCGGGGAGCGGCCCCGTTCTCCGCCCATCACGACGCTAGTGATTATTTTTAATTAACCACGCTTCGACCGCTGTGCGGCCAATGGAGAACCGTCATGAGCCAAAACGTTGACACAATTAAGCCGTGCTATCCCCTGTTTAGGGATGAAGATTACAAAGAAAACCTCAATGCGAAGCGTGAGAACTGGGAGGACTTCGAAGGAGCCGAGAAAGTCCAGGAGACCTTTGACTGGACGACGACAAAGGAGTATCAGGAGCTCAACTTCCAACGAGAAGCGCTCACCATCAACCCAGCCAAAGCGTGTCAGCCCCTTGGTGCCGTGCTTTGCTCGCTGGGCTTCGAAAAGACGCTGCCCTACGTGCACGGTTCCCAGGGCTGCGTGGCATACTTCCGCACGTACTTCAACCGGCATTTCAAAGAGCCGATCTCGTGCGTCAGCGACTCGATGACCGAAGACGCCGCGGTTTTTGGTGGCCAAAAGAACATGTTTGCCGGTCTGGAAAATGCAAAGGCGCTCTACAAACCCGAGATGATCGCCGTCAGCACGACGTGCATGGCCGAAGTCATCGGCGACGACCTGAACGCCTTCATTCGCAACACAAAGAAGGAAGGCCACATCGACGAAGGTTTTCCGACACCTTTTGCCCACACACCGAGCTTCGTGGGCAGCCATACCACCGGCTGGGATAACATGTGGGAAGGCATTGCCCGTTGCTTTACCCTCAACGAAATGGAAGACAAGGAACCTGGTAAGAACGGCAAGCTCAATATCGTGCCCGGCTTCGAAACTTATCTGGGTAACTTCCGAGTCATCAAGCGAATGCTTAGCGAAATGGGAGTGGAATATTCCTTGCTCTCCGATCCGGAGGAAGTGCTCGATACTCCCGCCGACGGCGAATTCCGGATGTACGCCGGCGGCACGTCGCTGGACGAGATTAAGGATGCTCCCAATGGGATCGATACCCTGTTCCTGCAAAGTTGGCAGTCGGACAAGTCTCGAAAGTACGTCCAGAACACCTGGAAACATGCCGCTGAGAAGTTCGACATCCCGATGGGATTGGAGTGGACGGATCAATTCCTGATGCGGGTCTCCGAGCTAACCGGTCACCCGATTCCGGAATCTCTGGAGAAGGAGCGCGGCCGTCTGGTGGATATGATGACCGACAGCCATACCTGGCTGCACGGCAAGAGGTTCGCGCTTTGGGGCGACCCGGATTTCGTGCTCGGCATGACGAAGTTCTTGATGGAACTGGGCGCCGAGCCGCGTCACCTCCTCTGCCACAACGCCAACAAGCGATGGAAGAAACACATCACCAAAGTCCTGGAAAGCTCGCCGTACGGCCAGGGCGCGGAAGTCCACATCGGCAAGGACCTGTGGCATATGCGGTCGCTGGTCTTTACCGACAAGCCGGACTTCATGATCGGCAATTCGTACGGAAAGTTCATTCAGCGCGACACGATCACGAAGGGGAAGGAATTCCACGTGCCCTTGGTTCGGATTGGTTTCCCGATCTTCGACCGACATCATCTCCACCGGGAAACGACGCTCGGCTACGAAGGTGCGATCTACATCCTCAAGACGCTGGTCAACGAAATCCTTGCCCGGCTTGACGAGGAGACGATGGGGATGGGCACGACCGACTACAACTACGACTTGATTCGCTGAGGCGCGGCAGCCTTTACCGAAAAGCGTAACTCGTGCTTAACGTTACGGCCGAACAACCGTTGCCCCATTCCTCAAGGGAGAAAACTCATGCCTAAGGTCATGCTGCGTCGCACTGAGAAGGGCGCGTTGTCTTTCTACGTTGCCAAAAAAGACCTCGAGGCCGAGGTATCGAGCCTCGAATTCGAGGGCCCTGGCAAGTGGGGAGGTGCGATCGAATTGACTGATGGCTCTCGTTTTTTCGTCGAACCCTTGGATGAGGAACCGAAACTGCCAATTACTGTTCGGGCTACCCGCATCGATGAGTAGCCGCCGGTTTGCCCAGCACTGCCACCTGTATCCCTAACAACTCAAAAGGAAGGTGTAACATGGCCATGACCATCAATGCTGACGAATGCATTTCTTGTGGAGCCTGCGAGCCCGACTGCCCGACCGACTCAATTTCAAGCGGATTGCTGGCTTATGAAATTGACGCCTCCACCTGCACTGAATGCGAAGGGGAATTGGACGCACCCAATTGTGCTGAGCAATGCCCCATCGACGAATGTATCACCCAACTTGTTTGACCCGTCGAGCCGACAGGCGGGAAATGAGGACCAAATCCTATGTGTGCACCACTTTTGTCGCCCGAGCTGGCGCTGCGAATCGGATTGGCCGCCGGCGCTCTTGAGGAAATCGACTCGAAAACGCTTCTCCCCGTCTTGATTGACATGGTGGGTCTTCCGCTTACTAAGGATCGGTTCGCCAAGATCACGGTTACCGGCCTGAAGGTGGCCTTGGCCGGCAACCTTGGCCAAGACGCTCCGGAAGCAGACTACGGAGCCAATCCGGCAAGGCGTACCCATCCGAGCCTTGAATCTCTCAAGGCGGCCGTCCGTTATTTGTGGGGATTCACCGATGGCGACGAGGCGCTTCCGCCTCTTGAGGCCAATATTGATAAACACAACGAAGGTTCCATTCGAGTCGCTGTTGCAACGACCGATGGTGAACACATTGATGAGCACTTTGGCGGCTGCAGGCGTTTTTTCGTCTACCGAATATCACCAGCAGGTGTGCGGCTCGTCGACTTTCGGTCCACGGTGGACTCCGTCGATGCAGAAGACCAAAGCGGATTCCGTGCTGAACTGCTTCAGGACTGTCAAGTGCTGTACGTGCAATCCATCGGCGGCCCCGCCGCGGCCAAGGTGATCCAGCGCGGAATCTATCCGCTCAAGGTCGAAGATCGTCCGCATGTATCGGAGACGCTAGGCAAGCTTCAGACGACCATGGCGGAGAGCCCACCGCCTTGGCTAGCCAAAGCCATGAATGTGCCCGTGGAGAATCGAATTCGCTTTCGCTAGGCAGTAGAAGCATGAGCCAGCCCATCACGCCCGAAGAGATTCTATCGATCGCCGACGAGATTGGCCGCGCCGGCTTGACCGAGGAATCGGTCACGCGCGTGCGGCTCAAACACTCCTCCAGGAGGATTACGCACTGCTTCGACGACGACGTGATTAATGCTAAGCCGGTACTTAGCCTAGTGGGATTCAATATCTATCTGGTAGGGGGTGACGAACACTGCTTGAGGTTGACTAACGACTACGGCTTTGCGACCGGCATCGTCTTGGCGGAGTTGAGTGACGACGATTAAACGACGAACGACCGTGGCATGGCGAGGCTGCGTGCCCAGTGAAGCAACAAAGTAAAGGAACACAAACTAATGAAGATCTCGGCCCGTAACCAGCTCAAGGGGACGATCCGCTCCATTGGATATGGCGAAGTGAACGTGGAAGTCACGCTCGAAGTTGCCGAGGGTGTCAACATGGCAGCGATACTCACCAAAAAGGCCTGTGAAGATCTGAAGCTAGAAGTGGGCAAGGAGGCGTATGCTATCGTCAAGGCGACGCACGTCATGCTCGGTGTCGAGTAGCCAAGACATAAGGCAAGCCAGCCTGCCTACCATAGGCCACGAATTTGGGTCACCAAAATGGCGCTGAAAAAACAAGAAATCGCTGAACTGCTCGACGAAAAGGCGTGTGAGCACAACAAGAAATCGAAATCCGGCTGCGCGAAACCAAAGCCGGGTGCGACGGCCGGCGGGTGTGCCTTCGATGGGGCTCAGATCGCGCTTCTTCCGATCGCGGACGTCGCCCACATTGTTCACGGCCCGATCGCGTGTGCCGGAAGTTCGTGGGACAACCGTGGCACAAGATCGTCCGGACCGGAACTGTACCGTATGGGGATGACGACCGACCTCACCGAACAGGACATCATCATGGGTCGGGGCGAAAAGAGGCTACTTCATTCGATCCGACAGGCCATCGTCGACTACGCCCCGGCGGCGGTATTTGTCTACAACACGTGCGTGCCCGCGTTGACAGGGGACGATGTTGGAGCCGTCTGTAAAGCCGCCCAAAAACACTGGGGAGTTCCATGCGTGCTAGTCGATGCGGCTGGCTTTTATGGAACGAAAAACCTGGGCAACCGGATTGCCGGCGACGCAATGGTCAACCAGGTAATCGGTACTCGTGAGCCCGATCCGATCCCCCTCGGCAACACGCGACCTGGCCTATCAGTCCACGACATTAATTTGATCGGTGAATACAACATCGCTGGTGAATTCTGGTTCGTCGCTCCGTTGTTCGATGAGTTGGGAATTCGGATCCTTTGCACGCTTTCCGGCGACGCTCGGTTCCGCGAAGTGCAAACGATGCATCGCGCCAAAGTGAACATGATGGTCTGTTCCAAGGCCATGCTGAATGTCGCCCGCAAACTCGAGGAACGTTACGGCACGCCGTGGTTCGAAGGAAGCTTTTACGGCGTGCAAGATACATCCAAAGCATTGCGCGATATCGCCAAGCTGATTGGTGACCCCGACTTGATTAAACGAACCGAGGCACTGATTACGCGGGAAGAGGCGCTCGTCGATCAGTTACTACAGCCCTGGCGCGACCGTCTGAGGGGAAAACGTGTACTACTTTACACGGGAGGTGTGAAGTCGTGGTCCGTGATTTCGGCGCTGCAGGACCTCGGTATCACGGTCGTCGCCACGGGGACCAAGAAATCGACCGAGGAGGACAAGCAGCGGATCCGCGAGCTGATGGGCGAAGACGTAAAGATGATCGAGGACGGCAATCCGCGCGCCCTGCTGGACGTCGTCAAGGAACTAAGAGCGGACATGCTTATCGCCGGCGGACGGAACATGTATACGGCTCTCAAGGCGAAATTACCATTTCTGGACATCAATCAGGAACGTGACTTTCCGTATGAAGGCTACCAGGGAACGGTCGAATTGGCCAAACAGATCGCTCTGGGGCTGGAAAGTCCGGTGTGGAACGCGGCCAGAAGCGGCGCGCCGTGGGAACAGGAACACCGTTTGAGCGAGACGGGAGCATGACATGGCACAAGTACTCAAGCGAAAAAAGGCACTGTCGGTCAATCCACTAAAGGCGAGCCAAACGATTGGTGCTTCGATTGCCTTTCTGGGAATCGACCGGTCGATCCCCATGATGCACGGCTCGCAAGGCTGCACGGCATTCGCCAAGGTCTTCTTTGTCCGACACTTCCGTGAACCCATCCCTTTGCAGACCACGGCTATGGACCAGGCCAGCAGCGTGCTTGGAGCCGACGAGAACGTGGTGCTAGGCCTCAAAGCCATTTGCGAGAAGGCGAAACCCGCGTTGATCGGACTGCCCACGACGGGGCTTGCCGAGACGCAGGGTTGCGATATCCAACGCAATGTGCGTGAGTTCCGCCAAAGGTTTCCTGAGTTCAACGCGGTGCGCGTCGTGCCTGTCAATACGCCCGACTTTTCGGGAAGCTTCGAACGCGGTTTCGCGGCGGCTGTCACCGCGATGATCGATCAACTCGTTCCGAAATCATGTAAAGCCGGAGCCAGGCCGCGCCAACTAAACATCTTGGCCAGTTCGATGCTGACGATCGGCGACATAGAGTGGCTCAAAGAGACCGTTGAATCCTTTGGTTTCGAACCAATCGTGTTGCCTGATCTCTCCGCATCGCTCGACGGCCACCTTACCGACCGCGATTTTAGCCCAGTTTCTTATGGTGGGATGTCGGTGAATCGTTTCGATGTGCTAGGTGAGTCCCTGGCTACGATTGTGGTTGGGCCGTCGCTGGGGAAGGCTGCCGACACACTGCGCGAAAGAACCAGCGTCCCAGATCATCGGTTCGAGCACATCATGGGGCTGGAGGCGACGGACCGACTCATCATGACGCTTATCGAGTTGAGTGGAAGGCAGGCGCCTCCGCGGTTTGCCCGTCGCCGCTCCCAGTTGCAGGACGCGATGCTCGATACCCATTTCATGCTAGGCCAGGCGCGCGCCGCCATTGCTGCCGATCCGGACTTGCTGAAAGCATTCGGAGACCTGTTCGAGAATATGGGAGCCGAAGTGGTGGCGGCGGTAGCCCCATCACACGCTCCAGTGCTAGAAGACATACCGTGTGAGTACGTGCAGATCGGCGATTTGGAAGACCTAGAAGATGCAGCCGTGGCGGGCAGTGCGGAGATCGTCGTCGGTAACTCTCACGCTGTTGCCTCCGCCAGGCGGCTCGGCCTCCCCTTGTTGCGCGCGGGATTCCCCCAATACGACCAATTGGGCGGGTACCAGCGTGGCTGGATTGGTTACCGAGCCGGTCGTCAAGCACTTTTCGACCTGGCCAACACCTTAAGCGCACACCGGGATCACGGAGTTGCGTCTTACCAATCGGTTTATTCCCAGAAGCAGGCGCCCAAGTCGAAGGAATTTTGCCATGCCACTGCAACGCCAAATGCACGTGATCCGATCCACATCCACTGATAGCCATGGCCCGATCGGCAATGGCCGTGAAAATCACCTTCGGGTGGCTTTTGCCACCTCCAATCTGGATGACGTTGACGAGCACTTCGGAACAGCCACGAGACTGGCAATCTTCGACGTTGGACCGAAGTCCTCGCACTTAACTGATGTTGCCGAGTTTTCAGACGTCTCCAAAGACGGCAACGAGAAAAAACTTGCTCCCAAATTCCAGGCGCTGGAGCGATGCAACGCGGTTTTTAGCCTTGCCGTGGGAGCGTCGGCGGTCCGACAACTTGTGGCCCAGGGGATCCAACCAATCAAATTGAGCGAGACCTCACAAATCGCTTCGGTATTGAACTACTTGGAGGACGAGATTCGCGAAGGCGATGCGCCGTGGATCAAGAGGGCTTTGCAGCAAACGGCACGAAACGCTGACGAGCGTGTCGAGTCGTTGCTCGACGAAGATTGGGACGAATAACAATACGCGTGATCGCGCTGTTTTGACAAAGGAAGCCATGCCATGAGTGAAACGGCTATCGAATATGTTGAGTCCGCATTCACTATCGAGTTGCTCAAACAAGTTCGGGCTTTGGATACGTACGACACATACGCCGGTCTCACTCCCGCGGAGGCACTCGATCCGTTCATCATGACCAAGGAACGAAAGCGCGAGATTCCGATCGTGGGTGATCCGGACGAAATCACGATGGCCCGCGTGCAGGCCTTCTATAACGCAGTTGCCACATCCATTGAGCAGCGGTGCGGCCTGATGGCCGTTCCCATGATCAAGCTCAGCCACGAGGGCTTCGGGCGTGTTTTGATCACGGTTGGTCGGCTGGTGGTAGCGGATAGAACGCTCCGCGACGTGCACCGGTTTGGGTTTCCAACATTTCCCAAGTTGGACGAACAAGCAGAGAAGTTGATCACCGAGGCAATTGAGTGGATCGAGAAGTTCACTGAAGTGGCCAAATCCTAATCACGAGATAACCGTATCTCTACACTCGGGCTGAAGGAGATTGACCATGGCAGTATCCCCGGAAGAGCTGAAATCCCTGGAAAAACAGGTCAAAAAGGCGAAACGAATTGCGACCGAATGGGCAGGACAAATGCACGACCTGGCGGAGGAAAGGTTGCCCGCCGGATTTGAAGAAATCCCTGAAATCGCCCAGTCGACTTTTGACGCCTGCAAAGCGTGGAAGGAAGCATTGGACAAACTCAAGGCAGCCGAAACACAGGAACTGGCAGCATCATGACCGCAACATTGGCTACGGGACGAACTCGCGGCGGAGAAGAATGGATCCCTCAATTCATTGAGGAACTTGACGGTGCAACCTGCATCGGCTGCGGCCGATGTTACAAGGTTTGCCCACGAGATGTCTTCTCGCTCGTGGATCGGGACGAGTTGGTCGACGATGATTCGGATGAGGATGACGAATTCGATGATGACAACTCGATGGTGATCACGATCGCCAATGCCATGGACTGCATTGGTTGCCAGGCGTGTGCCAAGGTATGCCCTAAAGATTGTCATTCGCACAGTGCCGTAGAAATGGCTTGAAAACAGCTACGGCCATCAATACATCGAGAAGGAAAAGTGAAATGTGCATGAAGGGAAAACAGAAGGTCCCCATGAAAGCAGGCAATTACTACTGCAAGAAATGTCTGGGAACGAGCAACTCCAAACACGAAATCTGTAAAGCCAAGAAGCTCCGTTGACACGCGGCTCGGATTGATTCAGACGATCCTGCCGGGAGCACTTTGACCCGGCCGTCCTTTGGCTTTGAATCGACCAACCGCTCATTTTCGATTGGATCCGATCGGAAGTATCTCGATCAATCGTCGTCGATGAGCTCACCGCAGACGTGTGGCACGGCACGATTTTTTCTTGATCGATGAAGGCGTGATCGTGCATCGCCAAATCGCGAACGGCTTGCCGCTGGAACGCAGCCTCCACGTCATATCTCGGCTAATCCCAGCCCGTTCGAGCCTGGGCGCGAAACACCTCAGCATCCGCGAAATTGGGTGTCCAGAGGAGTTTCCCCGCCGCTGGACGAAGGTCAGCGAAGGTTTCGTCCGTTGGCTTTACCAGCCCGTTGAAAAACGCCGTCGTGACGTTTTTCAAGCTCGCCGCCGTGCAAGCCAAGATTGGCGCAGCGAAGCTGCTCCCGGCTCGCAAAATAACGACTTACGTCACTATTTTGAGCATCACTTCCTGTGATGCCGCAGGCTGTTGGGTTTTCAACAGCCTGTTAAGGCACGCAGAGTCACAGATCAGCCGGGAAGTGATCGAGTCCGCTCTCCGGTCGCTGCCGAATAGCCTCCCAACGGTGTGTCATGTGCGACACGAGGCCCGAAATCGTGTTGTTGCCGACACACACTTCCGGCAATCGGCGTGCGAAAAACGATTGTTTTTGACTGTCCGTATCCCTTCACTCATGGTCGCGCAGGCTTTCTCCGGAGATCGGCACGCGGTTTGCCAATCCGCTCGTTCAGCCCCGGTCGCCAGACGGCGCTACGGTGGCTGCTTCGGATTAGGCGGCAACCAAAGCGAAGTAACTAAGATGCCCGATCGGGTGAACTGGAGGCGACTATGTGGGAATATTCAGACAAGGTAAAGGAACACTTCTTTAATCCTCGCAATGCCCAGGCGATTGAGAACGCCGACGCGACGGGCGATGTCGGTTCGTTGTCCTGCGGCGACGCTTTGCGGCTCACTCTCAAAGTGGATCCTGAGACGGAGATCATCCTGGACGCCGGCTTCCAAACCTTTGGATGCGGTTCGGCGATTGCGTCGTCCTCGGCGCTAACCGAGATCATCAAGGGCAAGACGCTCGACGAGGCCCTGAAGGTGAGCAACCAGGATATCGCTGACTACCTCGATGGGCTGCCCCCCGAGAAGATGCATTGCAGCGTAATGGGCCGTGAAGCATTGGAAGCCGCCATTGCCAATTATCGTGGCGAGGAATGGAGTGACGACCACGAAGAGGGGGACCTGATTTGCAAGTGCTTCGGCATTGACTCGGCCATGATCGAGCGGACGGTTGAGGAAAACAACCTTCGTACCATGGAAGACGTGGTCAATTACACCAAGGCCGGCGGAGGTTGCACGTCGTGCCATGAAGCGATTGAAGAGATCCTCGACAATCTCAACGGTCGGCGGTCGGAGGCCCTGGCCGAGATGCCTCCGCAAGAGCTCAACCCAACCAACGGAGGAACGGCCACGCTCGTGAAAAAGATCCGACGGATCGAGCGCGTCATCGATTCCATTCGTCCTCAGGTTCAACTCGATGGTGGCGACTTAGAGCTGGTCGACTTAAATGGATCAACGGTCTATGTCAACCTTACCGGTGCCTGCACCAATTGTCAGTTGGCATCCGCGACGCTCGGCGGTGTTCAACAACGGATCATGGAAGAGCTCGGCGAGTTTGTAAAAGTTGTACCTGCCTCGCAAGCTCCAGTCGCAACTGTCTAACTTTCCTGAGGAGAACGCCATGGGTGACATCTATCTAGACAACAATGCCACGACCCAAGTTTCCCCCGAAGTGGTCGAGGCGATGCTCCCTTTCTTTAGCGAGCAATTCGGCAATCCCTCGTCCATGCATAGTTTTGGCGACCGTGTCGGCCGTTCGCTGAAAAAAGCTCGCCGTCAAGTACAGTCTATCCTCAACGCCGAGCACGAATCGGAGATCATTTTCACCTCCTGCGGTACGGAATCCGATTCCACCGCGATTATGTCATCTCTGAAGGCTTTTCCCGAGCGAAAAGAAATCATTACGACCGCCGTCGAACACCCGGCCGTGCTGACCGTTTGTGAGTTCCTTGAAAAAGACGGTTACCTCATTCATCGGCTAGGAGTCGACAATAAGGGCCAACTCGATCTGGAGGAGTACCAACGGCTACTTTCGGACCGTGTGGCAGTCGTCACGGTGATGTGGGCCAATAATGAAACGGGCACGCTCTTTCCCGTGGAACAGATGGCCGAGATGGCAAATGCCGCGGGCGTGCTTTTCCACACCGATGCGGTCCAGGCCGTCGGGAAGATTCCCGTCAATTTGAAGCAGAGCAAGATCGATATGCTCTCTTTGTCCGGTCATAAACTCCACGCCCCGAAAGGTGTCGGGGTGCTCTATGTCCGCCGTGGTACGCGGTTCCGTCCGCTGTTGCGTGGAGGGCACCAGGAGCGCGGTCGGCGGGCAGGGACGGAGAACTCCGCCTCGATTGTTGGTCTCGGGTTGGCCTGCGAACTGGCAGAACACCACATTGAATATGAAAACAGCGTGGTTAAGGCGATTCGTGACCGGCTGGAAAGCGGGATTCTGGCTGCCGTGCCGAATTCCTTCGCCATGGGCGACACGCGGAATCGATTGCCAAACACTTCGAACATTGCGTTCGAGTTCATTGAAGGCGAGGCCATCTTGTTGCTCCTCAATAAAGAGGGAATTGCTGCCTCCAGTGGCTCGGCATGCACTTCTGGTTCGCTTGAGCCTTCTCATGTGATGCGCGCGATGGGCATCCCCTATACCGCGGCTCACGGTACGATTCGCTTCTCGTTATCGCGAAACAACACGATGGAGGAAATCGAGCGCGTGGTGGAACGTGTTCCGCCAATCGTGGACCAGCTCCGCAAGCTCTCTCCCTACTGGAAAAAAGACGGCCCCGTTTCGGATCCCACTCAGGCGTTCACTCCCGTGTACGCCTGAGTTCGCCAAGTGTGCTCGCGTGGCGGATCCACCGCCACGCGGGGCATTTTTGGGCTTCCGTTGTCACCGTGGCACTTACCGAAAGGCGAACCTCGTGGAAATCCTCGCCAAGATAATCATCGACGACACGACACTTCGGGACGGCGAGCAGTCGGCCGGAGTCGCCTTTACGCCGGCTGAAAAGCTCTCGATTGCCCAATTGCTGGACAAAGCAGGGGTTCCCGAGCTAGAGGTTGGAATTCCAACCATGGGTGACGAGGAACGCGACTCCATCCGTGCCGTGGCCGATTTAGGGCTCTCAGCCGACCTTTTGGTTTGGTGTCGGATGTGTGAGGCCGATCTGCGATCCGTCGTAGGGCTACCGGTCAACATGGTGGACGTCTCGTTGCCCGTTTCGGATCAGCATCTGTACCGCAAGCTCAAGAAATCGCGGAATTGGGCCATTGAACAGATCCGCAAATGCGTTCCCCGTGCATTGGATCTTGGCCTGGAAGTGTGCGTCGGTGGTGAGGACTCTTCACGTGCTGATTTGGATTTTCTCAAACAGTTGGTAGAAACTGCCCAAGCGAGCGGTGCGCGGCGATTCCGTTTTGCTGATACGGTCGGTGTGATGGAGCCATTCGGTGTGCACCACGTGATCGGGGAGCTTCGAGGCACTACCGATTTGGAAATCGAGATGCACGCCCACGACGATCTCGGTCTGGCAACCGCCAACACACTCGCCGCCGCCGTTGCTGGCGCGACCCACGTCAACACGACGGTCAACGGTCTGGGGGAAAGGGCTGGCAACGCCGCACTGGAGGAAGTTGTGGTAGCTCTCAAACACCTTCACCGCATGGAGACCGGTGTCCGCTTCGACCGGCTTTCGGCCCTGTCACAGGTCGTCGAATCCGCATCGTGCCGGCCTGTCGGCTGGCACAAGAGCCTTGTCGGACACGGAGTCTTCATTCACGAGGCGGGGATTCACGTGGACGGGTTGCTCAAGGATCCCCACAACTATCAGGGAATCGACCCGGGCTTGTTGGGGCGCCGCCACGAACTTGTCTTAGGCAAACATTCTGGATCACGATCCGTTCAACACTGCTTTTCGGAGCAAGGAGTCGATTTGTCGCGTGAAGAGGCGGCGCGAATTCTGCCTGGAATCCGCCGCTTTGTCACGGACACCAAGCGTTCTCCCACGCTAGCCGAATTGTGTCGAATGCGCCAGCTCTCGTCGGCCGAATTGAATCCGCAGAGCAGCTCGGCAACCAACTGATGAGCCAAATACCGCATGCCCAGTTACGCGAAGGAAGTACCATGTTGGCCGAAAAAACAGAAAACCTTGAGGATGGCTGGGAAGATGTCCTACAAGAGCTCTCCTCGGCTGAGGAATTCCTCGACTTCTTCAACATCAAATTCGACCAGGATGTGGTCCATGTCAACCGGTTGCATATACTCCAGCGTTTTCACAACTATCTGTCGCAGGTTAACGAGGCGATGCCGGAAGGGCATCTTGCCCGTTGGACGGTTTATCAAAAATTGCTGGAACGGGCCTACCGGGATTTCGTGGAGTCGGACGCCCTCTCCGAAAAGGTCTTCAGAGTTTTTCACACCCAGGGTGACTGTAACGCGTTTGTTTCGATCGATACGCTCGGCAAATCGGTGGAGTGAATCATGAAGCCGAAGTTCGCGTTTGGCTGTGAAGTTCGGTTAGCTCGCACCGTGCGCAACGACGGCACGTTTCCCGGCGTGGAGACCGGTGTGAAACTCGTGAATGCCGGGTCGATTGGTATCGTGCGGAATGTGGGCACGTTTTTGCAGGACCAAATCATCTACACCGTTCACTTTGTCAAGGAAGACAAAATGGTCGGCTGCCGTGAGCAGGAACTGATTCCAGCCGACGAAACGTGGGTGCATGCTCGTTTTGAGTTCCGCGAGCGCGTCGCCATACGTGTTCCGCTTGCCGTGGGTGGCAAGGTCGTCGCCACAGCGGGCGACGAAGGCGAGATTGTCAAAGTGCTCCGCGATGCCCCAGGCGGCCCGGCTTACTACGTCTACTTCTGTGGTCGTACGTTTCAGGTTCCCGAAACAGCCCTCAACTCGATTACTCCCAAGACAAGGATTGGATCGGGGGAGATGGTCAATGCCGAACCCGCTCTAACCCAGATAGGCTTCGTATTCTGGCCGTGATTCGGAAAGGAGCCGATTGGCGAATAACGGAAACAACGTTTCCGACTCGTAAACTTGATCGAGTTGTTCCATTTGGGCAAACGGGCGGAATCCAGGTTTTCGAGCGCCACTCGTGTACCAAAAGCGGTATAAATCATCGTCATGTTGCAGCTCGCCCACCACGGGTCGCCAACCCATCGAATCGGGCATAGGGGGACACCAGGCCACAAACAGTGACTCATAAAGTCTCTACTTCAGAAGTTGCCGTTCGCCGGCCCGCTTGTCACAGTTTTTTGACACATAGGACTCTCCGCGCCGCCACGTGGAGGCCCCAAACGAACCTTCCGGTCCGTGGTCCTGCTTCCTGAGGTCACTGGAGGGTTCGACGTGTTACGAAAACAACCGCGTCCCTGGTTCCGCGAGTCTCGGAACACCTGGTATCCGAGGCTCGACGGACGTCAAATCAATCTTGGCGGCTAGCGAGAATTGGCTTTTCGCCGCTACCGCCAATCGAAGGCGATCCCTTCCGTCCAACGAAATGCTGCAGGGCATCCCGTAGATTGGCGGCGTCGAATGCTGGCAACAAGATTTGCCGAAACGCCGGCAACACGTTGAGAGGCTTGCGGTTCGCCCATAACCCCCACAATCAAGAGGCCCTTCAGTTTCTGGTTCGCTGCTTCGAAGCGAAGACTCTCCTACGTTTCACGCAATTTTGCTCTAGCCTCGCGTGAGGAAGCAGCAATTCCATGAACCTCGCCATGGCACAAATTGTCCTGCCTGGTGGGATTCAAAATCTCCGAAATTCATGGGCAACGCTGCCTTGTTGCCCAAATATTCGTGAGAGCGACGGAAGGTAGTCGGATACGGTTTGCCGGGCCGGTTTGCTAAACCGTGCGTCCCTTTTATGGGACATGTGGGTTCGAATCCCATGCCTTCCGCTGTCCTTCATAAGGCAACACGGAAGGGCAACCCGATTGGCGACGGGAGCCGGTTTGAAACCGGTCGAGCCAAGAGCGGCCTTGCGGGTTCGACTCCCGCCCCTTCCGCTGGGAATTACGGAGGTTTTCTCGGAAGGGCGAGATCCCCGCCGCTGTTTCCGGCGCAAAAAATGGCCTGCCTGCCGGGGGACAAGGAACCCGACAGGCAGGCACACGCGAAACAGGAAATGCAACCAGACGGATTGAAGCGACTTACGGAAGCGTGATGTCAAATCCCGGGCCACCACTCAGGAAGTCGATCCCGGGCCCACCGACCATGAAGTCGTTGCCGTTCTGTCCGAACATGCGGTCATTTCCTCCTTCACCGTACATGCGATCGTTGTGGTTGCCGCCATACATCGTGTCGCGGCCATTGCCTCCACGCATGTAGTCCGCTCCATCCTGGCCATACATGCGGTCGTCACCATCGTGTCCGAACATCGAGTCGTTGCCGGTGCCGCCATACATGCGGTCGTTGCCGGAGTGGCCCAGGATCCGATCGTGCCCCGAGCCGCCGAACAGCAAGTCATGTCCGGCTTGGCCGTGCAACTGGTCGTTTCCTTGGTTGCCATACAGCGTATCGTTGCCGGTGCCGCCGAAGAGGCTGTCATTTCCCCAGCCGCCGTAGAGCCGGTCGGCTCCCGAGTCGCCGAACAACCGGTCGGTCCCGGATTCGCCGAAGACCATATCGTGGCCCGACCCGCCGCGAACCGTGTCGTTGCCACTGCCGGCGTAGACGCGGTCATTCCCGCTTTGCCCGTACACGACATCGTTCCCGGAATGGGTGCGAACTGTATCGTGACCTGACCCGGCGTACACACGGTCATGGCCGGTGCCGCCGAGGATCAGGTCGTTGCCGCCCCGGCCATGAATCACGTCGTTGCCGGCACCGCCGTCAATGCGTTCACCGGTGGCGCCACCGATAATCGTGTCGTTACCCGCGCTGCCCCGCAGGTCGACCGTGCGTCCGACTCCCACCGCGCCATGGGCATCGTTCATGCGGATCAAGTCATGGCCGCCGAGGCCGTCCACGCAGATCGCTTTGACGTCCGCCGCCTTGAAGGACCAATCGGCACCCGCGCCATTGTTCAGGTTATCGACTTCGATCGTGCTGGGATCGCCCGCCTTGAAACGGACTTCCAGCCGGTCATTCAAGAACGTCCCCTTGATCGTCAGCTTGCCCGCGGCATCCAATTGGGCCGTGGGAACGAAGGGCACGGGAATCAGCACGCCCGGAATCTCCAATTCGGGAATGTCCGGAATGAGCAGTTCTTCGCGCGGAGGGAGCTCGGGGATTCCGGGCAACGGCCCATCGGGAAGCGGAGTAAGCGCCACTTCCCCGCCCAGGACGGGGGGAGGGGCGATCATCGCGGAGCTCGTCTCCAATTCCACGGCTTCGGTCGGATCCGCGCCGACGTCCGCGGCAAACAGTTTGCGGTCCTCCATGGCTTCCATGCGCAGACTGCGGGGTTTGCGCCGGTTCTCTTCACGGCTCTGCTTGACGATGTTCAGAATGTAGTTGAGTTTGGACATGGTTCGTCTCCCCATGGAATGCAGATATTCGCCTGTTCCAGGCCGCCACGATGCCGCCCACAATGCATGAGGAGACGTTGCCGCGCCGCGCGTGCGCGGAATCTTCTTAAAGTTCGAAGCAGTAGTTTTTTGCCGAGATGTTTTCCATGCCCCTGCAGCACATCGTGATTCAAGCCCGACCGACCAACCTGTCCGTCGGCCCTGAAATTCCCTGGGAAGAGGGTACGCTTCGCACATGGCGTTTGCCGGCGGGACGTTGCCCCTTGCTGCCGGTCCGTTTCGAGGATGCCCTGCTCGCCCTGGAGCAATTCCAGCATCTGTTCGCCGAGCCGGATGGCTCTTTCGTGTGGACCTACACACGCCCTGAAAAGCGCTGCCGACTAGAGGGGCAGTTGCACGATGGCGGCCCGACGTTGTGGACCGTGGAGTGCAAGGGGGATTTCGGCTGGGAGACGCTGGAGCATTTACTCCGCGTTTTGGAGTGGCCCGCCCACCCGCTGATCTTTCAATGGGTGCGGGCAGGAGTTTTTCTAGATGAGGACGCGCTGCGTGCCGTGTTGCCGAAGTAAGACTCTGACGGTGATTATCGTCGCGGTCCTTTACTTTCGGCGAAAATCAGCAGTTCCGCGCGGGAAGGACCCACGGGTAGCGACAAGCCCAACACCGACGGGGGCGGTTCGGCGCCGGTCGGTTGCGGGACCAAGCCCAGACTCAGCAGCAGGACCTGTTCCTTGGGCCAGCGAAACCGCTCATGAAAACGGCAGCCGGCCATCTGGGGAACTTGCAACTCCGCTTGTTGCCTCGCGGTGGCCGTGTTGGGCAGCGGCATGCCGACCGTGAAAAAGCGTTCCACTTGGTCGATCTCGCATTTGAAAATGCCATCCACGAATTGGCCATCCAGTGTGAGGAGTGGCTGGAAGACGACCGTGAAGCCCTCCTCGATTTGGCCGAATTCCGGCTCATAACTGGGCCAGGCATTCGCCCGCAGCGCTAGATTACGCACATAGTTGCGGGCCGAGCGGGTGGAAACCTCGATCGGTTCCCCGTTGGCGACGACCATCTGCGCGGAGTTATGCTCGCGGTAATCGGTTCGCCGACGCAGGCTCGCCAACAGCAGCGAGGCATCTTCCTTGGCCAAGGTCCAGGCTTGCGCGCCGGGGGTTCGCACGGCCACAGGCCGGAGCAAGCGCTGTGCCGCGGCTCGCCAATCAGGCCGCTTGAGTGAAACAATCCGCAGCGAGAACGTTTCATCGGCGGCATCACGCCGGACGAAACGGTCCGCCACTTCCGCCACAATCCGCTGAATTTCTGGAGTGTGGTACGCACGGAGTACGTCCGAATCGGCGCTGAGCAGCGCCGCCGTGGAACCGTGCCAGGCTTCATACCCGGTTTCTCGCAGGATCCAATCCACGATCGCTTTCTCGGGTTCGGGCACATCCGCCCGCCGGGAAGTGTAAGGGGAAATCTCATATTCCCGCCAAATCTGCCCTTGGTCATTGGGGAGCGTGCCCGCGCCTCGGCGGACTCGTGCCGCGCCTTGAGGGGAGGAATTCCCCAGAGCTTGCAAGGGGGCTTCGCGCACCCCCTCGGATCGGGCCAGCCGCTCTCCTCTTGGCTGAGTTTGCCAGTCTTGTCCGTACAGTGGCATGGCGAGCAAGATTCCCAGCCCAGCCAACACATATCGCACGGACGCGAAGCATCCTCGGCTTGGTAAGGTCTGAATCAAAACGGCGAAACCTCCGCTACAAATCAACGCAAGGCGCTTCCCTGCGACCAGCCATTGGCGCATGTCATGGTTCCTTTCGCGGGTTTCGCTTGTGTACACACCTGCGTTGCGGGATTTGTCAACATCGCCCGAAATGGGCGGGGAGTATAGGAAGCTGGACGAAACCAGGCAAGCCCAATGCGCTTGGAAATCCGCTACTACTACGCTACAGCAATGTGCGGTGATCGCGGGGAAGTCATCGCTAGGCCCGCCAGACTCCGCCTCGGGGATGGCGAGTCGAGATGCGCTGCCGGGGAGGCTGCGGTCCACCTTCGGACCATTCGGCTGAATTCGCGGCCGGAGGTTCTTCGCCCGCGAAATGCGGTTTGGGTACCCAAGCCGGTTTGACGGAAGAAGTCCCGCTCGGGCGATGCCTCGTCCAGACCGTGAGAATCGCCGGAAGGAGCAGTAGTGAGGTGATTAGGCAACAGACCACGCCGATCGTCATGACCCGGCCCAGCGAATAGAGCCCCTGGTGGCTGGCCGTCATCAAGCTGGCGAAACTGGCCACGGTGGTCACGCTCGTCAGCACGACGGCGATGGCGATCGAGGGAGATACTCGATAACGCCCTGGTTGTGAGCGGAAATCGTGGACAATATGTACACCATCTTCCACCCCGAGCCCAATCAACAGCGGGAGCGCGATCATGTTCGCTGGATTCAAGGGGATATCAAGCAATCCCAGGAGCCCGAACGTTTGCAGCATGCTGAGCAGTAGCGGCAATAGAGCCAGCAAGGTATGTCCCACGCTGCGAAAGTCGAGCCAAATCGCGACCGCGATGCCCGCCAGCGCGTACCAGGCCGCCATCTGATAGCTCCGCTGCATGGTGCGCGAAGCCTCATAGGTTTGCAAAGGGTTGCCGGTTGCGCGCGGGTCCACGCCGCGGACATCCTCAACAAATTTCTTGAGCGCTTCCATATCCCAGGTATTGTCCCGGGCGTAGATTTTCAAAAGATGCCGGCCATGCTTGTGGCCCACGAAGCGGGTGACAAGCTCTTCCGGCAGGTCGGAAAGCTGAGGCGGCTCCGGGTCGGCAAAGGCGCTCAGCAAATGCAGCCGGCTCAAAAGATCGCCCGCCATCTGCTGCTGGTAGTAGGAGATGCGGCGGTAGCACTCGGCTTCCGGCAAGCGCCGGAGGGCATCACGGACTTGGAGCAGGGCAAGCCCGGAGGCACCCCCCTGATCCATCCGGGAAACCGTGTCTTGCGCTTCGGCAAACGCTTTGCCCAAACTCTCCGGAGGATCGACGGCGATCAGCGTTGGCCGCTCGGGCAAATCCTCCAGCTTCTGACGAATCTGTTCGATCAGTGGGCGGTTTTGCTCATGTTTCAGCGGAAGCAGCGAGACGATCTCTTCGGTACCGCTGACCGAATCGAGTTGCAGAAACTGGGCCTTGCGTTCGAGCAATTCTTCACGGCTGTCCGCGATCGACAGGGCGAACCACACGCTCTGGCCGTATTCATCGAGCAGCTTCTTCTCCAGTTCGACACTCTCGATTCCCACGGCCTGCAGATGGAGGAGATTGTGATCGTACCAAAGGGCCGTGAGTCCTCCGCCGGCGACGACCGTGAACGCCAACGTTGCTGCAAGCACGCCCCGCGGGAATCGGAATAGTGGCAGAATCCACTGGTCGACGCGCAAGAATTCCGGCAAGATCCGCAAGGGGCGTTGAGAATCCCAGAGTTGAATCACCGCGGGCAATACCGCCATGGCGGCGAACACGCAGAGCAAC
The DNA here is from genome assembly GCA_028289405.1 of Pirellulales bacterium. Taxonomy (GTDB): domain Bacteria; phylum Planctomycetota; class Planctomycetia; order Pirellulales; family JANQPP01; genus JANQPP01. Next base: position 71,357 of record JANQPP010000127.1, on the reverse strand, counting down.
ACGCCTCCGCCGGCGATGATTCCCAATTCCGCGACGCCACTGAATTCGGTGAAGCCAGCCGCGAAAAAGGCGATCGAGGTTGTCACGGCGCCGGTCACGATGCCAGGACCGATGCTCGTGGAGGTTTTCACGAGTGCTTCCCGGGTGTTCGCGCATTGGCGGCGCAGCTCCAGGTATCGCGCCACGTAATGGATGGGGTAATTAATGCCCAGGCCAATCAACACGACGGCGAAAGCACTACTGAGAATGTTGAGGTGGCCGACCACCTGCGTCACGAAGCCTAGCGACCAGATCATGCCCAGCAGCAGCGTGCCTAGCGCGAGGGCGGAATGCCGCACGCCGCCAAAGCCGGCCACGAAGAGGCAAAAAACCCCCACGAAGCCGATTACCGTGGCCTCGGTCATCTCCGTCTGACTGAGCGCCATCTCATCGTGTTCCATCACGGGCAGGCCCGTCAGCCCGATGGCGACTTCGGGATGCCGTTGGTCAACGACGGTTAGCACTTGCCGCAGTTCGCGGATACTTTCCGTGCCCCGCGTAAAACTGTTTTCCGCCGAATCGGCTAGCCTGAGAAGGATGAAGCCAACCCGGCCCTCGTTGGACAATAAATAGCGGGATCCCAATTCGCTGAGGGCCGCGAAGGCTTCGGGCATGTCTGGCCAGGGTGATTGATACCCTCCCTCTTCCGAAAGGGACGCCCGCACGCCGTGGGCCAACTTCGACAAAGACGAAAATGTGGCCGCGCTGGCCGCATTTCGGGGTCCGTCGGTCGTGGCACGGAGCCGCGCGTTCAAGCCCAATGCCATCTGCCGCAGATTCAACGGAGACCAATCGCCACGCAAGATCGGTTCTACTTGGCTGACAAACGCGTCGATCCGGGCCAGTTCCTCGGGGGGTAGGTAATGCAGCCCTTTGGAGCGAATCACGGAGAGGTCGACTTCATGCAGCACAGCGCGGAACAATTGCCGGCGCTGTTCGATGGCTTCCGAGAGCTCCTGCAGGGCGGCGACCACGGCATCACGGTCGTCCCCTTCCACGACGACCACGGCGTCGTCCTCCGCTCCGAACTCCTCGATATATTCGATCCAAAGCTGGTTCGAGGCGTCGTGCGGGTTCAGTAAGTCGAGCCGGCTGGTCTTATATTCCAGCCGCTGGCGCGCTATCTGGATGCACGCGATCCCCGTAACCACTCCTAGCACGACCACCAACCAGGGCAGCCGGACCACGCCCTGGGTCAAGATTTGCAACGGGCGGCATAGAAACGAAGACTCGTCCTGGGGCATTCGGTTCCTCGGACTGAGATGCCGGTCGCGAAAGTTCGATGAGAAGTTGGTGAGCAGGCGTGGATTGGAGGAGCGCTGGTCACACATCCATGTAGCGTTCACAGCGCCGCGAATCACGAGCCGAAACAGCGCAAGTGACGCTACATATTATCTAAGTGCCCGCGAGCTGAGCCCCTTCGCTCCCTCGCGACGTGCCGTCAGTGGTCCATGCGCCCGCAACATCCGCTCGCGTGCGACATTTGGGGTACCACCAGCCGAGAATTCTAGTAGCTCGTGAGATTTGTCACAAGGCGAGTCAAAGCCCCCAGAACTCGCACACTTCGCGGACGGAAGTCCATTTCCGGGGTGTGAATGCCCCAGCACAAGCCCTCGGCTCAACCTGCGGCGCTGACAGTTTCCGCTTGCCTTTGTTGTGGCGATGCGGAATGCCCGGCAACGTGCGATCGCCGCCAGGACGACAGCCGCCGGCGGGCTTCCAAGGAGAGGCTGAACAGCGTGGGTACCAGTACGAGCGTGACCAGCGTGGAGACGATCAGTCCCCCCAGTACCACGCTACCCAATCCGCGATAAAGCTCGCTCCCCGCGCCAGGAAAGAGGACCAACGGCAGGAGGCCCAAAACGGTGGTCGTCGTGGTCATGAAGATGGGGCGAATCCGCGACCGCAAGCTTTTGAGGATGGCTTCGTTCGGTTCCATGCCATCTTCCCGCATGTGATTTAGGGATTGATGCACGATCAAAATCGGATTGTTCACCACCGTGCCAATCAGCATCACGAATCCGAGCATGGTCAGCACGTCCAGCGGTTGGTTGTAAAACAGGTTGAGAATGTTGAGCCCGAGGATGCCCCCCACGGCACCGACCGGCACGCTGAGAATAATCACGAACGGATAAAGCCACGATTCGAACAGCGCGGCCATAAGGAGGTATGTGATCAGCAAGGCGAGGAAGACATTGAACCGGAGTGATTCCCACGTATTGCGGAGCTTGTCCGCTGTGCCAGCCAGCGTGACGCGATAGCCGCCCTCCAACTGGCCGCCCTGCCGGAGCGGCTCGACGATTTCCCGTTGGATGAGGTTCATCGCCGCCTCCAAGGGCATGTCTTGCGGGGGAGAAACCTCCACCGTGATGGCCCGTTCGCGCTCCCGGTGATTGATTTGCTCCGGGCCGCTGCTCAGCTTCACGGAGGCGAGCGCCTCCAAGGGGACCAATTGCCCCAAGGGAGTGGACACGGAGAGGGCGGCAATCTCCTGCGTGGAGTCCGCGAATTGCGTCCGGCCCACGATGCGGAGGTCGATCTTATCTCCACCCAGGTAGTAATCGCCCGCGTAAGCCCCATCGATGAGCGCATCCGCCGCGTAACCAAGTTCCGCGCTGTTCATTCCCATCTGCGCGGCTTGCATCAGCTTGGGTTCGACATGCAATTCCGGGCTCGACAAGTCCAAGCTCGGCACGGGCCGAGCTTGTCCGCGCGGAAGCTGCTGCATGACCTGGCCGAGCACCTGGCCACCGAGCGCCACCAAATGCGTCAATTCCGGACCCGTGATTTCGATGTCGATGGTTCTTCCGGCGGTGAGCCCCTGTTCAAACAGGCTCGATTGTTTCGCCACCGCGAACGTCCCCGGTAACTTGCCGGAAACCTGCTGGATCAGCGGCACCAATTCTCCGGCCCGCAATGGATCGCGGGCACGCAAGCCCATGAAGACCTGTCTGCCGCGGGCGACATAGAAAAAATCGTCGATGATCGGGAAATCTCTGGGCGCGTCTTCTTCGCCAGAACGGATATCCCAATAAGGCTTGAGAGCGGTTTCGACGGTTTCCCCGATCCGCATGAGCTGATCGAGATTGTAACCAGGAGGCGGCAGCAGAATTCCGAAAACCAGATTCCGATTTCCGGAGGGCAAGTATTCGACCTGGGGCCAAAAAACGTAGCTGAGCGACACGGCCAAGCCCACCAAGCCCGCCACCGTCGCCACGCGGCGGACCACGGACCTTTGAATCCAAGCATTGGCGTTGACCGTGGCCGCGATGAAAAACTCTCCGGTTCGGCTGAGCCAATCGACGAGCTGATGACCGCGACGTTCTGCTCTTTGGACGTCCGAATGGACCAAGCCGCCTTCGCCTGTGTCGATGGCGGTTACACCATTATTGGATACTTGGCTATGATGTACGGAACCTTGTTCTGACAGGGATTGCGGTGCGGTACGCTGAAACAGCCTCGCGGATGCTGTGGGGATTACCGTCACGGAAACCGCCAGCGAGAGCCCCACCGCCGCCGTGATGGCCATGGCGATGTCGCCAAACAGTTGCCCGGCTTCTTCTTGTACGAAGACGATGGGCAGGAAGACCGCTACGGTGGTCAAGGTCGACGCCACGACGGCGCCCCACACTTCATGCGTCCCCCGCACCGCCGCCTTCCAGGGGGAAGTACCCAGTTGGCAGTGCCGGTAGACGTTTTCCAGCACCACCACGGCATTGTCCACGAGCATGCCCACCGCGAACGCCATGCCCGCCAGACTAATCACGTTCAGTGAGCGGCCCCACAGCCAGAGAATCAAAAACGTGCCCACGATGCTGGTGGGGATCGCCAGGCCGACCACCAGCGCGCCACGGGCAAAACCGAAGCCGGCTCCCACGATCAAAGCGATGCTCAACACGAAGAACCAAGGCGAGAGATAAGCCGCCGCCAGCGAGGCCGCCAAAATCAGCGGGATGGTAACCAGCGTCGCCCAGCCGAGGTGCAAAAACACCATCAACACGGCCATGGTCAGCGCGCCGCCGATGAAGATATTCTGCCGGACCAGATCGATTGAGGAATTGATATATTCCGTTTCATCGTAAACTTGGGCCAGCTCCAAACCCTTATATTTCAGTACGCCCTTGTTCAGGTCATTCAGAGCCGATTTGAGACCCGCCATGACGTCCAGCACGTTGGCGCCCGACTCTCGGACAGCGTTGACCGCGATCCGCGATTCGCCAAACCGGCGGACCAGCCCGTCCGGTTTCTTGTAATCGAGTTGGACGGTTGCCACGTCTCGGACATAGACGGGGGCATCGTTTTGAACCGTCAAGAGCTGGTTTTCGACCTGCTCAGGCGAGCGGAATTGGCCCAGGGTGCGGACGACCCAGCGGCGTTTTCCCTCCCAAAAGTCGCCTGCGGAAGTATCTTCGTTTTGTCCTCGCAGGACTGCCCGTACGTCGCCAATGGTCAAACGTCGGGCGGCCAGTTTTTGTGGATCGACGATGACTTGCAGTTCGTCTTCGAGTCCGCCCAGCACATTCGACTGCGACACGCCGGCCACGCGTTCGAAGCGGGCTTCGATTTCGTCCTCCGCGAAACGGCGGAGCTGCGTCACGTCAAACCCATCGGGCGGCAATAACGGGCGGCATTCCGGATGTGCCTCCGCCAATTGACGCAGGCGGTACATGGCCAGGCCCTGATTTTTCGTCTGACGAATCAGGTCCAATTCTTCGGCCAAGGCCGGTTTTTCCGACGCCATCTGGGCAAGCTGCTCTTCCGAGGGGCGGCGCGGGCCCAAAATGAACCAGGCAATGGGGCTGTCCGAGGAATTCGCCGTGGTAATCACCGGCTGGTCCGCGTCCTCGGGATATTCGGGAACTTGCTGGAGCCGGCTGTTGACCTTCAGCAGCGCTTCTTCCATGTCGCTGCCGATCTGGAATTCGAGCGTGATCATGCCCCGGGAATCCGCGCTCTCGGAAGTCATCTTCGTGATGCCTTCCACGCTCTTGAGCTGCTCTTCCTGCTCCAGAATGATTTCCCGCTCGACTTCCTGCGGACTCGCGCCCGGCCAATTGGTCTCCACGGTGATTGTGGGAATCTGCACTTCTGGCGTGAGTTGCATCGGCATGCGGAAAATGGCGATGAAGCCATACAGCACGACCAGCAACACGCCCACGGTCACTTTGACCGGGTTATGCACGAAGGCATCAATGAGGGACATGGAGCCCTCGCAATCCTTGTGGAGAGAGGTTTAGTAAGAGTTTGTGGACGAAACCGTTCGGCATCCGCGAAATTCGACTTCCATCGGCCGTGAAATGCTGATGGAAGAAAACGACCGAGAGTTTTATCCGTTGGCTTTAAGTATGTCTGGCGGGCAATCGGCCAGCCGAGGGAACGCTGGCACACTAGTCATTGTAGCAGTTATGGAGAGGCGGCGAGGTCTTCACGCGCCGTCTCCACGATTTCCACGGCCTGTCCCGGTCGGAGCCGCTCGTTTCCCTGCACGACCACCAATTGCCCGGCCTGTATTTCACCCAGTATTTGGATGCGGTCCTCATACGCCATGCCGAGATTCACGGTCACGGGACGGACCGCTCCCTTGGTGGCGTCTTGCTCTTTCCTGTCGACCACGAACACCATGGGAGAAGGGCCTCCCAAGACAATCGCGTCCTTGGGTACCAGCAGCGCTTTCGCGCGGGGCCCGGTCGGCAGCGTGACGCGGGCCATCATGCCCGCCTTGATGAGTGGATCAGCCGATTCCGTGGAAATGACATTCCGCACGCGAACTTTCACCGGAAATGTGCGCGATCGGTTGTCTCCTCGTGGCACGACCGAAACAATGTTGCCCGTGAAGATCGTCTCCGGCAGGGCGGTGATCTCCACCCGCACCATCGTTCCCACCCGGATATGCGGCACGTGATTTTCTAGCACGAAGGCTTCGACATCCACTTCATCCAGGGCCACGACCTCAGCCACCGGATCCCCGGCGCTGACCCATTGTCCCACTTCCGTATGCTCCGCCACCACGTATCCGGCAAAGCGGGAAATCATCGTATGCTTGCGGACCTGGCTGGTGAGCCGGTCCACGGTGGCCTGCTGCATGGCGACGCGGGCTCGTGCTTGGGCGATCTTTTCCGCCCGAGGCCCATTCATCACCAGCTCGTGCGTGGCCTTCGCTTCCAGATAGTTGTGTTCCGCTCTGTCGGACGCGGCGACTTGCTCCTCGAGTTCCTCGCGCGTCACCGTCCGCCCCTGCTGGAACAGTTCCTGGGCACGTCGGCGGCGGGCACGCAAGTATTGGATGGACGCCTCGGCGGCCTTCATGCGGGCGATCGCCTGCTCCTTTTCCTCCGCGCGGGAACCGTTTTCCAGTTCCGCCAATTCTTGTTTTCTTAGTTCCAGCTCCGCTTGAGCGACGGCAAGTTCCAACTCGACCGTTTCGGTGAGCAATTGAGCTAGCGTTTGGCCCGCCTCCACGCGATCTCCCTCGTTCACGGGGAATTCAATGACCCGACCACCGACCGCGCTGCCCACGATGCTCTTCCGCACCGGCTCCACAGTGCCCACAAACGATTGCCCAGTAGCAACTTCCCGCTCAATGACCGCTGCAACTGCGACGGGAGCTAGCCGCGCGGGTTGTGCTTGAGCGGCCCGAGATCCAAATATCGCTTGCTGGCCGATTGCCGCGAGTGTCAGCAAAAAAACAGGCCAGCGACGGCTGGTTGGGGGCTCAACAGATGTTTTCATGGCTACGGGAAACAACTTCGAGAGGAGCGGCGAATTGGTGGCAAGCATGTTGCGGTGGGTAGAAACGCGATCCGTTTCGCAAGGCAGGAGCTTCCAAAATTCGTGTCCCATGTAGGACAAGTTTTGCACCAGCAAGGTTCTGCGTTTTTCCGATGGGACGGAACACGGTGCATACCAATGCTCCGTTTAGCGCGTAAAAAAAGCCCACCGCAATGCAGTGGGCTTTTCGTGAACAAACTATTTCACCGTCTATTTGCCAAGGAAGGCAGTTGACCCTAACGGTTACGCCGCCTCCAGGCACCACCGGCGAAGACCAAACCAAGCAGTGACCAGATGGCAACCGTCGACGGTTCGGGCACAATCCGTGGATTGATCACGAAGTCGGTATCGGTGACCAAGTCAAATGGGCTGCCAGTACTGACGAAACCGCCTTTACCTTGCAACTGAGTCGGCGTGGTAAAGTTCAAATCCCCACCAATAGTGCCAAAGAAATTATGCGGATCGAGAGCAATTCCAGAACCTGCATGTTCTTGGGTCACGTTAAGCGAGAGCCTATTGGTAAGACTATTGGTCAGAGCAAGAGCGATCACGCCAGGATCTTCACCCGACGTGGTCCAGAAGGTTCCAGCACCGTCAAGACCAAATTCCCAAAGCAGGGTTCCGCCATTGATGAATGATTGAGCGGCGTCCTGAAGCGTGCCTGAATTCGTAGCGTCATTGAAATTCACGCCTTCATAAACGAACACAACCGTGTCCGGGTCAGGGGTCAGGCCACCTGGCCCAAGCCCTAGATCGATAATGCCTCCGTCACCAAATACGGCATCCCAGTCTGCTTGGGAAGGAGCACCGAACTCAAGAACTTCATTGGTGTTTGGCGCGCCATCGTCACCGACGATCGTCTCCAACAAGAAGAAACCGGTGAACGTGTCATCGGCCCCTTGAAGGTTCACGGAAGTTGACTGGGCAGGTTCGTCGATAATCTGCTGTACTTTGAACACGCCAGCGATAAGGTCACCGGCGTCAATCGTACCATCACCATCTCCAACGATGATGCTTTCAAAGTCATCGTCTTCGAGGCGATTGATGACGCCATCAATCAGGTCTTCCACGGCCGCTTGGGCTTGTCCGACGGATAATGCCAAGAGCAATCCCGCCAGAGCAAAACTAAATCGTTTCATTGGTCTTCGTGCCTCCCAAAGGTGGTGTCGAATTCCCGAATTCGCAACATCCAGTCTGCGGGCTCAGAGTGAAAGGAATTCGGCCTGTTTGCTTGTTGCGTGATGTCCGCCCGAAATACCATTACAGTCGGAGTGTGTCTATAAGACCGCTATTTCGACTTTGATCGTAACCACCCATTCCGCATTCGTCAATCGTTTTGACCGAAATATTTTCAAGTTTATTCCATCTGGGGTGAAATGATTTCTGGTTGGGGGGAAGAGGCTGATTGCGTTGGCCTGCGGAGCTTCTGGTTTCTCGTGACGTTCAAGATCAAACAATGGGCGGCAAGGCCGTGAATTTCAAGGCGTGTTCTTAGAAGAAATCCTTTTTGGCATCCTAACCGGTTTCTCGAAGAAATTCAAAAAAATCGCCTCAATCCACGTTCCTTGTCTCCTAAATCATCGGGGCCGAGAGGGTAAACATGCGCCCGTGGGAAGCAAAGCCTACCTAGGGAGTTTCGAGTGAGCCGCTGAATTCGACCTTGTGCCAAGTCCAGCCGCAGCGTCGAATTCGCCCGAAGACACTACTATTGCTTGACTTTCTTCCTAGGCAACCTATTCTTAGGACTTTAGGGTGTTCCAGCCAAGAGGTCGGCCCCGAAGTTGCTGTGCTATGGTTGCGTGGACTCTCATATTGCTGGGAATGCCATCCCTTGGAAGGCATTCCACAAAGGACGTACACTGAAATACTGGAAGAGACGCATGCTCAAAAGCTGGCGCGTCCAGTGACTTCAGGCATAGCGACCTCCGAAATGATCGAGGACGAGTGAAAATTGATTATCGGAACAGAGTAGTTCTCGGATTGAACGTATTCGAGGCTCAGAATTGCTAACCTCACGGCGGGAAGGGGCCCCGCCGAAATTCAGGGCAGGCAGCCCGAAGCCGATCCACGCTTTGTGCGGAGCCGCGCGCGGCTGGCGATTACGTCATCCCCGAAGTTGGAATGGCGTAAGCATTCGGCAGTCGTTTCGTTGGTGGCCGAATGACCACCACGGGTTTTTCCCTGTGGTTGTTCAATTCGATGATGGCTGAAGGTCGCCGGAGAAAGCGGCCTTTCAGGAGAAAAGTGAGCGTCCAATGAATGTACCCGAGTCGGCGGATCATGAAAAAATCGACGCTTCGATTCCCGGCAATGACGAGCACTTGCCTTCCCCTTCCACCGTGTCCGTGGCCGACTGGAAGGCGGGGCTCTGGTTGGCGATCCCTTTGGCGGTTACTTGCATCTGGGCCTACTGGCCCACAGGGGCCTGGCTGGTGGAGCAGTGGGACAGCCAGCCCGATTACTCGCACGGCTTCCTCGTGCCTCCGCTGGCACTGTTTCTGCTGTGGACTCGACGAAGCAGCACGCCTCCGCTCACCGGTCGGGTTGCGTGGTTCGGTCTGAGCCTCATCGCCGTGAGTGTGTTCGTACGCTGGGTCGGAGCCCGGGCTTACCTGGAGTCGGCCGACGGTTGGTCCATCCCTTTCTGGGTTGCCGGTTGTTGTTGGGTTTTGGGCGGATGGCGGTTCTGCTTATGGACGCTGCCTGGTGTGTTCTTTTTGTTCTTCATGGTCCCTTTGCCCTATCGAGTCGAAACGGCCTTGAGCCTGCCATTGCAAGGCATTGCCACGGATATTAGCTGCTGGATGCTCCAGTCATTAGGACAACCGGCCCTGGCCGAAGGGAACACGATCATTCTAGGTGAGCATCAACTGGAAGTCGCCCAGGCCTGTTCGGGCCTGAGAATGTTCACGGGCATCGTGGCGCTGGCATATGCGTATGTCGTGATTGTGCGGCGGCCGCTGTGGGAGAAGGCATTTCTCATGGTGAGCGTCGTGCCCATCGCGCTTCTGGTCAATGGGATCCGCATCACGGCGACCGGAATCTTGTATCAGTTCGCCTCGGGCGAAGCGGCCCAGAAGTTTTCGCACGACGCGGCAGGATGGGTCATGATTTTGCTTTCCGCCGCCCTGTTCAAACTGGTGTTGATGTATCTCTCTTGGTTGCTGGTGGACGTCCAAGTGGACGATCAGAAGGAATTGCTACGCGCCGCCGCCACGTAAAGGTCGCGGTTACCGGAATCCGAAGCATACGACGATAGTGGTCAACGTTTAATTGGAAGATGATAATTGGAAGATGATGATGAGTGAAAACACGCCGCACACGAATTCGGCCACGTCTGGAGAAAGCACTCGAGGGGCGAAAAAACGTGCCAGCAGTTGGTCCTCGGGACGGCCTCCGGCGGAAACCGGAAGCGGATTCCGTCTGGCCTTGATCTGGCATTCACTGCGCTTGTGGTGGAAAGTGGCCACGCCCGCCGGCCTGATTCTGGCCACGATCGCGGGCATCGTGGTGTGGTACACGTTCGTGCCCGTCTATCGCGCGAAGCGCTACATCGTTATCCGTCATGACCGGGCATATATCGCCTACGCGGGTGGTGGTGGTGAAAAGGCGGTACGCAGGGAGATTGATCATCTGCGGAGTCCGGCGGTAGCCCAAAATGTTGTCGAGGACGTCATCGAAGAAGTCCCGATTTTGCAGGGACAACTCAATGCCGCGGAATGGGTTCGTACGCGGATTTCCGTGCACCCATTGGGCAGTGCCTCTGAGTGGTTTGAAGTGGCCTTTACCTGCGCGGATCCCGTCGCTTCCGCCAAGATCTTGAATTCCGTGGTGGAAAATTACCAAATCTTTCGGGACGAGCAATCCCAGACCCGAAGGTCGGAAGTGATGAGACGGATTCGTGACGAACTGGATAATCGCACAAAGGATCTGATGGCCAAGCAGAAGGATTACAAGGACAGACTCAAAGGGACGGCCATTCCGATACCGGAAACCATGTCGGCCGAGGAACGCCAAAATTACGTGCGGCGAACAACGTTTGGTGGCCTGAGTGAACAATTATTGCAAGTCGCGATGGAAGAAGAAGTGGTGACGTTGAACATCGCCATGCTGGAAGGGGATCTTTCCAAGCGAGTCGAGGATATCGAGGTCACCGACGCGGACGTGGAGCCGGTGCTTAATGACCACCCGGAGATTCGGAGCCTCTTGGCACAGATTCAAGATCTAGAGCAACAAATTATCGCGAACAAGAGCGCGTCGGCGCTGAATTTCGCCAAGATCATCCGGCAGAAGGAGACGCTGCTCGGAGATGCACGCGAGAAGTTGGAAAGCCGAAAGGCGGAGCTAAGGCCTCAAGTCAAGGAAGAGGTCAAGCAGACCTATCTCGACAACTGGCAGCGCTCGCTGGAGCAGTTAAAAGCGCAAAAACAAGAGCTCACGGCCAAAAGAAAACTACTCGACACCAAGATGGAAGATTACAAGGCGAACTTGCAGCTTCTCTCGGAAGGGCAGGTCGACCTCTCCTTTGAAAAAGAAAACTTGGCGATGGCTCGGGACATCGTGCGGAGAATCAACGAGCGCAAAATGATCTTCGAAATCGAAGAACACGCGCCTGACATGGTGCATTTCCTCGATCCGGCGGAAGTGCCCACGCGACCGGTGGAAGCTTCACCGTTGAAGCGGATTGCCATGGCAAGCATGATCGCGTTCGTCTTTCCCTTTGGTCTGGCCACGCTGTGGGAACATTTTGTGCGGCGTGTTTCCGACGCCAAACAATTAGTGGAAGAATCACATGTGCCGGTGGTGGGGGAGATCGCGCACCTTCCCGTGCGACGCGTGTTCGGCGGAGTGCGTTCGGAAGAGAAACTCCAGCGCGATCGGAGCATCTTCGAGGAAAGCATCGATAGCCTGCGTACGACATTACTCCTCTCGGATGATCTTGAAGACATGCGGGTGCTGGCCATCGTGAGCCCGGTGAGCGGGGAGGGAAAGACAAGCCTCTCCTCGCAGTTGGCGGTCAGCTTGGCCCGTTCCTCCGAACGCCCCATTCTGCTAATCGACGGCGATCTCCGATCTCCGGACATGCACGACATTTTTGACGTGCCGCTCGAACCGGGTCTGACCGACGTGCTCAATGGGACCTGCGATCATCGGGATGCCATCGTCACCAGCATCAGCGACAATCTGCATGTCCTCCCCGCGGGTGACTTGGAAATGAACCCACACAAGCTGTTCAACAACGGAGTGCTGCAGCACATCTTGGGCGAACTTCGCGAGGAATACCAATACATCATTATCGATACGCCGCCGGTCCTTTCCGCCAGTGAATCCTTGGTGGTCGCCAAGGCGGCCGATGGCGCCCTGATTTGCACCATGCGAGAAGTAAGCCGGACCGCTCAGGTCCGTTCCGCGCACATGCGTCTGGTGGCCGCGGGCGCGCATCCGGCGGGCGTGGTCTTCAACGGAGTGCCCACCAAACACTATTCCCGCAGCTATGGAGCCTATTCTTATTCGATGTTCACGGATGCGTGATTTCATTGGGGTAAAGGAATTGATTGTCCGCCGAACATCCACCCTCGCATGAGCCATGAAGACGAAGCGAAAAGTTCGTGAAAAACAACGTCCTGCAGAAGCTGTGCAAGCTTCAAGCAAAAAGGGATCTCGTTCGCGCCGAGCGCGGAAGTCTCGAAAAGAGGCCAAACATCCCCGCCGCCAGGTAAATCTGCCGGTCCTCTTGGGGACGGCTGTATTCCTGGTGATCGCGGTGCCCGCCTCCATGTTTTGGCATGGTTATCGCGTGCGGGTTTCCGTGGAGCACTTTCAGGAACGGGCTCAAGCCCTGGCCGAAGAGGCCGACGATTTGGGCTCCGATTCTGAGCTTCTCGCCGAAAAGCAGCGGCTCTACCAGCAAGCCTCCTCGCACCTCTATCGCTACTTGCGTTTTCACCCGGACGATAGCGCGGCACGAATCCAATTGGCCCGCATCGCGGACAAGGCGGCGGTTTCCTCGAGAAGTCCCCGGGACAACGTGGTCGAGTTGTATCGCGTGGCGGTCGGGCTCGCCGACGGCCAGGAACAAGCGGAGCTTCGCTTTCGGTTGGCCGAGCTACTGTTCGAAACGGAACGGCCGCAATTCCAGCAAGCGCTCGAGCAATTGAAGCTCAAAGAGGTCGAGAATATCGATCCCGCCAAAGCGGCGAAGTTACGAGCACTCGCAGGTTTGGGTTTGGCGAGCGCCGACGGCCGTACTCGACTGGACGAGCAGATTACAAGCCTGGCAGGCGAAGGTGAGGGTGGTGGGACTCCCACGCTAAAAGACCTTCTTGATCTGGCAATCGACAAAAATCCCGTCGATGTCGAGCTCGCGGCCATCTTAGCGAATCTCTACAAGATGGACGGCGAATCCTCGTCATCCCCCTCGCAGGTCCCTCCCTGGGAAGTCGTTTTGAACGACTTGTGGAACGCGGTTTCGCGGCTCGAGCCCGACGGTACGTGGACCGAGCAGAGCATCCGCCAACGGCAGGCCGAGGCGAGTCTGGCGAGATATCGATACGGCGACGACGAGGAATCTCTCGCGCGGGCTTTGGAGTTGGCTCCCCAGGATTACGCCGTGCTGCTCACTGCCGGCCAAAATGCCTTGGAGCAACCAAATCCAGATGCGAATCAAGCGGCCCAGTTCTACCAACGGGCGATGGAAGCAGCGAAAGCGGAAGACCCTCCGCAACGGGATTCATGGTACACCGAGGCGCTACTTCGTTACGCGCGGGCTCTAGTGGCGGACTCGGACAACCAGCACTGGGATACGGCCGTCGCTGCTCTGAGTACCGGACTGGAGGAGTTGGAAGAAGACAAGGCTCCGGCCCCGGCACGGCTCTCCGTCACTTTGGCCCTGGCCGATTCTTATGTGGGTAAAGGTGACTATGAACAGGCAATCCAGAAAGTCGGCAACGTGGAAGGGTTGATTGATACCCTAGTCATTCGCAATCAACCCAACAACTTTTCGCGCAGAGCAGCGGCCAAAAGTCGGTTCGTCAAAGCTCGAGCCGAAATGGCATCCGGCGCAACACGAGAAGCGTCCGAGACATTGCAAAAACTGCTGATCGACGATCGCTTGGGGGGATACTTGGATAATGATAATGGCGAACAGGCCCGAGCCTGGATCCTGTTCGGCAATGTGTTATCCCAGGAGACACTATGGGACCGTGCCGCCGACGCGTTTGAGCAAGCCATGGCGTTTAGCCCAGAGTTACCGGCTCTGCGGCGGGCCGCGGCGCAAGCTTGGAAGCAAGCCGGAAACTTCGAGAATGCCGAAAAGCATTTCGCGGCATTGCGTTCCACGCAACAAGACTCTCCAGCAGCACGGCTTGAATACGCCCAATTATTGTTTGATCAGGCGCGGACTTCCAATACGCCGGACCAGTGGAGACGCATCGCCGCGGCACTCAACCGTGTGAAGGATGCTGGTGAACTCGCCGTCGAGAAAGCGCTGTTGGCATCCAACGTGGCCGCCATGTCGGGCCGAACCGATGAAAGCATCGGTATCCTGGAGCGGTCGCGGGAAGACAACCCGGACGATGCACGTTTGTCGCGGGCTTTGGTTCTAGCCTACAGCCGAGCCGACCGCTTCGCGGATGCTGGAAAACTGTTGCGGGAAATCGAAGGGCAGGCGGACGCTTCCAAGGATTGGCGGAGTGTGCTATCGCGCGCGGACCTGCTAGTCCGCCAGGGCCAACAAGAACAAGCCATCCAAATTCTCGAACAGCGCCTCGAAGGGCTGGACGCGGCTGGACGGCGTGAAGTTCAAAACCGTTTGGCGAATTTGCTCCGCCGGCAAGGAAAGCTGGCCGAGGCACGAGATATCTTGGAGAAAAGTCTAGCGAGAGGAGAAGACGCCCAGCATCGAAGAGAGGTCCTTCGCAGTTTGGCGGAAATCGGTCTCGTCGCGGTGCGGTCGACGGGCGACCCGGAAGATCGCGCCGAATGGCTATCTGGCCTCGAACAATGGGAGGAAGAGCTACAAGCACTTGAGGGCGAATTCGCAAGCGAGGGAAGCTATTACCGGGCGCGGCGGCTCTTGCTGGCCGATCCGACACCGGAGGATATCGAACAGGTTCAAACCCTGGCCGAGAACATCTTGCGGCAACGGCCGAATTGGCCCCCCGCGCATGTGCTGGCCGGTTTGGCGGCGGAACGCCAGGAAGAACTCGAATCGGCCGAGGGCCATTATCGCCAGGCAGTACGGCTTGGAGACCGCAAGGTCGAAACGTATCAACTACTTGCCGGCGCGCTCTTCCGTTTAGGCAAGAACGCGGAGGTCTCGAGTTTGTTGGCTGAATATGAAGGGACCGTCGCCCGTTCACGTCAATTGTCTTCGCTGGCAATCCCTCTCGCGCTGCGGCAGGAAAATTTCGAGGATGCCATTCGCATCGCCGAGGCGTCCGTGAAACAGCGTCCGCAAGATCCCCTGGCGTATGTGTGGCTGGGGCAATCTTATTGGATGGCGGGCGGTCCGGAGAATGTCGAGAAAGCCGAGGAAGCATTCCGTGCGGCCGTGGATCTGGCGCCCTCCAGTGCTGCGACCTGGAATTCCCTGTTTACCTATTTGGTCCGTTCGCAACGTCGCGAAGATGCCAAGGACGTGCTTTCACGGCTCATCGATGAAGTCGACCTTGAAGAATGGCAGAAAGACTTCGTTTTGGCCCAAGGCTACGCTGCCATTGGCGATGAAATCCAAGCCGAGTCGTACGCGAATAGTGCCCTGGCGCTGTCACCCACCAACCCCTATTTGTTGCGATGGCTCACGTTGTACACGCTGCCCCGGGACGTTTTCGAAGCGCGGAAGTTGGCGGAGACCTGGCTGGCTAATGCCCCAGATTCGGTGGAAGCCAAACAGGTGCTAGCCCGAATTTTGGCCGGTACCGGCAAGGTAAAAGATTGGCAGCGTGCGATGGAGTATCTGGAAGACTCCGCCGTTACCCAGAAACAAGCCGCGACCAATCAACGTCTGCAAGCTGCGCTATTGCTGAAACGTGGCAAACCAGGAGACGTCGAGCAAGCGCAAGAGCTTCTCGAAGGGCTCGTGGAAAGATCGGACACTACCGACAGTGACCGTGTGTTGTTGGCGAATCTTTACGAAGCCCAAGGCAAGATTGCGCGGGCCCGCGATGTCATCCTTCCGTTGATCAATAGTGAGAATGTTCCCCCACAATATCTCGCGTCATATATCCAAATGCTGTTGAAGCACGACACCTATGCTTCGGAAATCGGGCGACACCTAAACCGCCTCAAAGCTCTCGCCCCGCATGGATTTGAAACCGCCCAAGCCGAAGTAGACTGGTTGCTCCAAAACAAAGAGACCAATCGCGCCGGCGCGGTGATCCAAAACTACTTGGACCACTCCTTGGCCGAATTGGAAAAGAACGGCGGGCAAGTTGAGCAGCGAGCTTCCGTGTTGCGCAACGCGGCCGGCCTGTTTTCCAAGGCCCGCATGTTTAGCGAAGCAGAAGGCGTTTATCAGCGGCTATATGATCTGGACCCGCGGAACTATCCATTGCTGGCGATCACCAAGGCCCGCCGCGGAGAAATGAGTGAGGCAATTGAGCTCTGCCAAAACGCCGTTGCAGACAATGAACTTGAACTCCTCCGCGCCGCCAAAACCCTCGCCGCCGTGCTGGCCTCCGGATCAGCTTCACCTGACGAGAAGGTGCAGGCGAACACGCTCATCGAAGACGCCCGGAACAAATATCCACAGGACATTCCCTTGTTGGTCGCGCTCAGTGGATTGCGCTTCGCGGAAGGCAACATGGAGGAGGTCATTGCCCTCAATGAGCAAATTTTGGTTCGGGACCACGAGAACCTGGTCGCGATGAATAACGTGGCGTCACTCAAGGGAGAAAAGAAGGATCCGGATAATCAACAGAGTGCGTTGGAAATGATTGAAAGGGCCATCCAGTTGGCTCCCGATAGCGCCACCTTGCTCGATTCGAAGGGCATGATCCTTTTCCACCAGAAGAAATTTCAAGAAGCCAAGCGATCGTTGGAGCGGGCGGTGGAATTGCCTCCGCCAGATATTCGGCACCGTTTTCACTTGGCACTCGTGTATCACAAGCTGGACCGCAAGCGGGATGCCGAGCAGGAGTTTGAAGCCTTGCTGCCGCAGGCGGACGTGATTCGGAACGGGTTAACGCCCAAGGAGAAGGAACTCTGGGACATGTTGGAGAAGGATTTGGGGGAGAATTCATGAAGCTGGACGCCGTCCATTCATTGAGGTTTTCATTTACTCGGAATTTTTCATCTGAATTTCATCGAACACACACTCCAGTAATCGGAGAATTGTTGTGAAATACGTGGGTTTACTGGTGCTAATCGCGCTCACGCTAGGCTCCGGCTGGCTGCAGGGGCGAATGACCCACCGCTGGGGAAATCGCGCCGATTTCGCGCCTCTGGTGAAACGCTTGGATACACTAGAAGCGGCAGCCGAAGCCGTCGGCAATTGGCAGCGTGAGGACTCGCAAGAACTTGCCCAATTGGCGGCCGACGAGTTGCAGTGCAAAGGTTACAAGAACTACACCTATCGCCACACGTTAACCGGGCAACATGTCAGCATGGCTTTGTTGCTCGGCCCGCCGGGCCCTACCTCCGTCCATGTCCCCGAAATCTGTTACTCCAGCACCAACCATACCCAATTGGGTGATACCGAAGCCACGAGCGTTGAAGGTGAGGATGGTGTTTCGCATCAGTTTTGGAGATTGGCATTTCGGCACAATGAATCCTCGGGGGGAAGGTTGAGTGTGTACTATGCCTGGAGCGATGGCGGCCCTTTCGAAGCGCCGAGTCAACCTCGTCTTACCTATGGTGGGCGCGATTACCTTTACAAGATTCAACTGGCCGCGAACGTGATGCCTGGCGCGGAGGAGGATGAAGCGGATCCCGTGCGAGAATTTTTGAAGGAATTTCTTCCAGTCGTGAGCCAAGCCCTGGTCCCTCCCGAGGGGCAACCCACACCCTGAGTATGACAACCTGACAGCTCTTTCGTAGGATCTACCTCAAATGTCGGAAGCTATATCGTCGGAAAGGCCTGCCTGTTGCGCTGAAAACGCCACGGGCCATGACCTGGAAAAGCACCATCGCGAGGTATCTCCTTACTTTCAATGGAAGGGCTGGATCGATCGCGGAGTTGCCTTGCTGCTGCTAATTCCTGGATTGCCCATGATGGGATTCCTGATCGTGCTGGTACGGTGTACATCGAAAGGGCCCGCCATTTATCGGCAGATCCGCGTCGGTAAACATGGGCGAACCTTCGTGATGTACAAAATTCGGACGATGCGGGAGGACGCGGAAGCCGTTTCCGGGCCGGTGTGGACCACCAAGGGAGATCCGCGTGTGACCCTCTTGGGACGTTTTCTCCGCGCAGTGCATATGGACGAATTGCCCCAACTGTTCAATGTGTTGCGGGGGGAAATGTCCCTCATGGGGCCACGTCCCGAACGTCCTGAATTCGTGCAGAAGCTGACTCGAGAGATTCCGCATTACGCCGAGCGTCTCCAGATATTGCCGGGGATCTCGGGTTTGGCCCAAATCAATCTGCCTCCTGATACCGATCTGGATAGCGTGCGGCGAAAACTGCTGCTAGATCTGGAATATGTACGTACCGCTAGCCTGGCTTTCGATATTCGGATGTTTTTGTGCACTTGCGCCCGGCTAGTGGGGATCAAGGGCGAGACCGCGATCCGCATGTTTTGGCTACGACGCTGCGTCACGGAAGAAGATATTCAGCGATTTCGCCGCCCCACCCTGTCCCGTGTAAATTCCCAATCAGTGCCACGTGTTGTTGAAGGGAAACGGGCTGGCGTTGCTTCGGCGGGGACAAACGGGTCCCACATCTCGCGGCATCGCAACGTATTCACTGTCGATGTGGAAGATTATTTCCAGGTCTCCGCGTTTGAAGGGCACATCCACCGGGATTCCTGGGGAAAATACGAGTCCCGCGTGGAGGCCAATACGCGGCGGATTTTGCGTTTGCTGGACAAGCATGACATTCAAGGGACTTTTTTTATTCTCGGCTGGGTCGCGGATAAGTGCCCGGATCTGGTTCGTGAAATTCATTCGCGGGGACACGAAATCGGTTCCCACAGTTATTGGCACCGTCTGATCTACGAGCAGTCTCCCGAGGAATTCCGGGAAGATTTGCGCCGCTCGCGGGATGTTTTGGAAGAAATTGTCGCCGAGCCGATTCACGCCTTTCGTGCACCGAGCTTCTCGATCACTCGAGAGTCGCTTTGGGCGCTGGAAATTCTCATGGAAGAGGGATTTCGCTACGACTCCAGCATTTTTCCCGTCCACCATGATCGTTACGGCATTCCGGATGCGGAAACGTCTCTGCACCGTATCGAAACCAATGGCAGTTGGATCTGGGAGTTCCCGGCTTCCGTGCTGCCGATCGGCAATATCAATCTGCCCACGGCGGGCGGGGGCTACTTCCGCCTGTATCCGGTCTCCTTGACTCAGCGTTGCCTGAAGCAGATCAATAGCGAACATGACCGGCCCTTCATTTTCTACACGCACCCCTGGGAGATCGACCCGGACCAGCCGCGGCTCTCCGTGGGAACCCGCAAATCTCGCTTTCGGCACTACGTGAATTTGGCCTCGACCTATGACAAACTGGACGCCGTGTTGCAAAAATTCCGCTTTGGACCGATGAAGGAGGTCATCGCGCAGTACGGGGAGCACTCCCTCACGATTCCCTTGATGACGGCCGCGGAACCGGTGGCGTAAGCAAAATCTTCCAACGGCCATTTTACCGTGAGAGTTTTATTTCTCGTTCACCGTTTTCCGTATCCTCCCAATCGTGGAGATCGCATCCGTTCCTACCACACGCTGCGTTTTCTCTCCACATGGGCGAAGGTGGATTTGGCTTGCCTGGCGGATGAGCCCTATCTGCCCGAGGAGGAAGCCGCGCTACGCGGCTTATGCCGACGCGTGGCGATCGCTTCCGTGGGAGGCCTCCAGCGGTGGATCCGTGCGGGACAAAGCATGCTCCGCCGACGGTCATTGACCGAAGGTTTATTTTTCGTCCCTGAGCTTCAGCAAACCATCCGTCGTTGGGTTGCGGAAGAACCTTACGACGCGGTGTTGGTATTTTGTTCCAGCATGGCACGATACATCCCTTGTCCGAAGTCACCTGAGACACGTCTGGTCGTGGACCTCGTCGATGTGGACAGCGAAAAGTTTTTCGATTACGCGCGAGTGTCCCGCCAGGGGACCATTCCCAAACGTTGGTTGTATCGATGGGAAGCCCAACGGCTACGGCAGCTTGAAATCGCGCTCACCGAACAGGCGGATTCCGTGCTGCTGGTAAGTGAAGATGAAGCGGACCTGTTTCGGCGGATCGCGCCTTCGCATCGCGAGAAGATTCATCCCCTCACCAATGGAGTGGATCTCGAGTATTTCAATCCCCAAGAAATCACTGACGCCGAGTTGGAGGACGTGTGCGTCTTCGTCGGAGCATTGGACTACGAGGCCAATATCGACGGCCTGCAATGGTTTTGTCGGGAAATCTGGCCTGCCGCGAGAGAGGCCGTTCCCGGCTTGCGGCTGCTCATGGTTGGCCGTCGGCCCGTGCCGGCCGTGGAGCAACTGGCCCGCTTGCCGGGAGTGGAGTTGGTCGGGCAAGTGCCGGATGTGCGGCCCTATTTGGCCCAAGCGTCCTTCGTGGTCGCTCCGCTGAACGTGGCGCGAGGCGTGCAGAACAAAGTTTTGGAGGCTGCCGCGATGGGAAAGGCGGTCGTGGCCTCACCGCAGGCGGCGGAAGGTTTGGAGTTGGTCCGTGACCAGCATTTGCTCGTGCCGGACGACGTGCAAGGCTGGGTTGACGCCATGAAGCGCCTGAGCCAGGATCGCGAGCTGCGCCGCCGGCTGGGAGCCTCGAGCCGGAACCAGATTTTGGATCGGTACACCTGGGAAAGCCGGCTACAGCCCTTGAAAGGTTTTCTCTCGCCCGCCTGTGCCTCGGCGGGTGTGGAAGCCGATCCTCTCTGCCAGGAGGCTTTACCCTGAAGGGGGCATATTCCGCAATCCCCGCAAGGGCAGATCTTTCCTCAGAGAAAGCGGAAAGCGCGCCACGAGCGGCGCGCTTTTGGCCAAAAACGCTCTGTGATCTCCGGCATACAGTACAATTCAAAAGCTTCCGGGCCAGCCACCGTGTCGCCTTTCGGATCGACGGTCGATTCTCTGGAATCATTCTCGATGACAAGCCCGTAAACGTTCAATATTTTCCTCTCTGAACACAGTGCATATTCGATGGCAAGTTCCACGCTCGAACCCGAGGAAACACGAAGCCACGCCCGCCCTTCCGAGGAAACCGGCGGTACCGTTGACGATTCGGGGCCGATCACGGTGATCGAGGCCCGCCCCGGCTGGCAGTTCGTCGACTTTCCCGAGCTTTGGAAGTACCGCGAGCTGCTATTTATTCTCATCTGGCGGGATGTGAAAGTCCGCTACAAACAGACCGTTTTGGGGGCGGCGTGGGCCATCCTGCAACCGCTCGCCACGGCGGTCGTCTTCACCATCTTCTTTGGCCGCTTGGCTGGAATGGATTCGGGTGGCGTCCCGTATCCTCTGTTCGTGCTTCTAGGAATCGTGCCGTGGACGTTTTTCGCCAACGCGATCGTGCAGGGGAGCGGTAGCTTGGTTGCCAGCCAGCAGCTCGTGGCCAAGATCTATTTCCCCAGATTGTATATCCCGTTTGCCACGGTCTGTGCCGGCCTAGTGGACATGAGCGTGGCCTGCGGCATCATCGGGGTCATGATGGCGTATTACGGCGTCGGACTTAGCTGGACGGTCTTGATGACGCCACTTCTCGTGCTAGGGCTGGTTGCGGCGGCGGCCGGCATGAGCATTTTGCTCTCCGCCCTGACCGTGGCCTATCGCGACTTCCGGCACATCGTTCCCTTTTTAGTTCAGCTTTGGATGTTCGCCACGCCGGTGATCTACGTGCATATCCCGGATTCGGACACTCCGAAACCGGCGGAATCTGAACAGTTCGAGGCGGAAGCCGCATCACCCCCCAAGCAGACGGCGAAACGCGGAATTGACCTGGAAGCCTGGCCTTGGTTGAAGAATGCCATGCCTTTGAATCCGGCGTACGGATTGATCTTGAATTTCCGCAACGCCATCCTCGGACGCGCGCTGAATTATGTCGCGCTGGGCATCTCGCTCTGCGTGGCTGGATTGATTCTGGTGGCCGGGTGCCTTTACTTCCGCCGGGTCGAACGCCGTTTCGCCGATATTATTTGACCGGGGAGCGGCTCCGCCGAGGCTGGCCATGAAGGGCGTCATTTTTACTTATGCGTTGACCTATGGCGGAGCGGCCTGCTCGCTGGTTAATCCATTTATTGGCGTCTTAATTTACATCGCTTTCGCGATCATCAAGCCGGAATCGATGTGGTATTGGTCCGTGCCGGCCGGAAATTACAGCCGGATCGTCGCTTTGGCGCTACTGGCCGGATGGTGTTTGAACGGATTCGGTGATTGGCGGTTTGGCAAGGCCCGCACCACCGTTTTCGCGTTCATCGGCTTCCTGGCGTGGTCGGCGGTTTCCGCCTTCTTTTGCAACTATCCGACATCGGGTTGGAATTTCGTCGAGAGCACGGCCAAGGTCGTGCTCCCCTTTGTCGTGGCTGCCAGCATGATTCGCACTCGGAAACAAGTGCGCCAATTGGCTTGGGTTATTGTGCTCAGCCAGGGTTATGTCGCTTTGGAACTGAATAACTTCTATTACGGCGGTTTCAACCGCCTGCATGAGTTCGGCTTCGGCGGCATGGATAACAATTCCAACGCCATCGCCATGGTTTGCGGCACGGGCGTGGCGCTGTTTTTGGCGATGACCTCCATGGCCTGGTGGAAGCGGGCGATTTGCCTCATGGCGGCGGTGCTCATGTGCCACTGCGTGTTTTTCGCCTTTTCTCGTGGTGGCATGCTCGGCCTGATCATTTGCGGAGCGATCGGGTTCTGGCTCGTTCCCAAACGCCCAGTACACTATGCCGCCTTTTTGGTGGTCCTGCTCGTGGCCTTCCGGCTGGCTGGCCCGCAGGTCGTGGAACGCTTCATGACGACCTTTTCCGATCCCCAAGTACGTGACGCGTCGGCCCAGAGCCGCTTGGACATGTGGAAAATCTGCGTGGAACAGATGTTCGCGAACCCCTTGCTTGGGTTGGGGCCGAACCATTTTCCTTTGCGTGCCCATGAATTCGGTCTCACGGAATTCAAGTCCGCGCACACGCTCTGGCTACAAGTTGGGGCGGAACTAGGCGTCGTCGGCTTGGGCTTCTTGTTGACATTCTATGGCTCGTGCGTGCTCAAGCTCTGGCGATTGACTCGGCAAGTCGAGGATCCAGAAGAATGGGACGCGGTCGTGGCGCGGATGGTGATCGCGGGCCTGATCGGCTTCGCGGTCTCCGCGCAATTCGTGAGCCTCGTGGGGCTGGAACTGCCCTATTACGTGGTCCTGCTAGGTGTTGGTACGTTGAAAATTCGTTCACGGGAAGGCTATCTGCCGAAAACTGCCAAGGAAGAAGACTCGGAATTCGTGATGGATTCGGAGATGGTCCGGCTGCCGATGAGAGGTATGCCCGGAACCTCGTAACCTATTCGTGGAAACTGCTTATGACGACGTGTATTCAAATCGAAGATATTTCCAAGCGGTACCGGCTCGGCGCGCGGGATCAGGCAGCCTATACGACGTTGCGTGAGGCCGTCAGTACGGCAGCCCTGGCACCATGGCGACGGTTGCGCGAACTCTCGCATTGGGGGAGCGGAGGCCACGAGGACCACGGCAGCCCACAGGACAAACCGCTTCTTTGGGCGCTGCGGGATGTCTCGTTCAACGTCGACCAGGGCGAGGTCGTGGGGCTCGTGGGGCGGAACGGTGCCGGTAAAAGTACGCTGCTCAAAGTGCTGAGCCGTATTACCGAGCCGACATCGGGCCGCATCACTCTGCGGGGCAGGCTGGCCAGCCTGCTCGAAGTGGGAACCGGCTTTCATCCCGAATTGACCGGTCGGGAGAATATCTTCCTAAATGGCGCGATCCTGGGCATGTCGCGGCGGGAGATTCAGCGGAAGTTCGATGACATCGTCACCTTCTCCGAGATTGAGCAATTCATCGATACTCCCGTCAAACGATATTCGAGTGGCATGTTCGTGCGGCTAGCCTTCGCCGTGGCTTCGCACTTGGAGCCGGAAATTCTCGTCGTGGATGAAGTGCTCGCCGTGGGGGATGCCGGCTTCCAGCGGAAATGCCTTGGTAAGATGCAAGATGTTGCCGGGCAGGGGCGGACCGTGATTTTCGTGAGCCACAACATGGACACGATCCTCCGCCTCTGTGACAAAGTCGTCGTTCTTTCCGCGGGTCGAAATACGGAGCCCTTGCCGGCTGAGCAGGGGGTCCGCGAATATCTGGAAACAACGTACGCCGATACGGCACAGTGCCTAGCGGACCGCCCGCGGTACCAAGTCCGCCCGCGGCCTCCGATTTTTGTCGACCTGCAGATCGAAACCGGCACCGGTTCCGATGCCGTGGCGGCCGTCGGAGAGCGGGTCGCTTTTCACATCCAAATGCGAGACTTCGAGGATCTCGACCAATCCGTATGCGGAATCGTCATTTCCAATGCCCGAGAGCAACGTGTAATGGCGTTTCACACGGAATACCATTCGAATTTGTTGCTTTCCGGCGCTCCGACCGCACGATTAACGTGCGACATCTCCAAGCTGGACCTCGTTCCCGGAACGTATTTCGTGGATCTGATTTTGGCAGACGGGCATGACGTCGTGGAACGCGTGGAAAGGGCCGCGAAATTGGAAATCATCTTCGCGGATGTACTCGGAACCGGGAAACTTCCCAACAGCCAACAAGGCCATGTGGTGGTACCCTGCGAATGGGATTTCTCTCCAAACTGAAACTAGCCAAGTCGGTTTTGGCTTACGGCTGGCGAGAATTACGTGCCCGGGCCCACCACGAGCAATATCGTCGGTGGCTGCATGCCGCGCGTGTCTACCTTGGTTCCCGCGCGACTCTTAGCGGTGTGGAAGGGCTCTCCTTCGGCTCCGATACCTGGATTCATGACGGGGCCTTGCTCGTGGCCGGTGCCTTGGACGGACGCTACCGTTTGGACGCCCCACCCAACGGCACAATTCGCTTGGGGGAACGGTGCACGGTGTTACCTGGCGCAATTCTCGCTGCCTATGGTGGCCACATCGAAGTGGGGGACGATGTCAGCATCAACCCCTACTGTGTCATCTACGGACACGGCAATTTAACGATTGGAAACAACACGCGCATCGCGACCCACGCGGTCATTGTTCCCGCCAATCATGTCATCGACGATCCTCACCAGCTCATTCGAGAGCAAGGTTTAACCTGCCAGGGAATCGAAATTGGCGAGGATGTGTGGATCGGTGCCGGTGTGCGAATTCTTGATGGCGTGCAAATTGGAGACGGAGCCGTGATCGGCGCGGGAGCCGTGGTGTGCAAGGACGTTCCAGCCAGGAGCGTCGTGGCGGGAGTGCCGGCGAAATGCATCGGCGATCGGAACGCGTTGCCTTCCCGCCAGGACCTGCCCGCTCCCGGAGAGTCTGCGTCATCATGACCATCGCCCTGGCAGAGGAACCGGTTCCCGCTCCCGCCGGATCCAGCCCGGAACCGGCCCCGCGCCGAGATCCGCGTATCGACTTTTTTCGCGGGCTGGCGCTGTTGGTGATGGCGCTCGATCATGCCGAGGAGCTTTCCGGCAAGCAGATCCTCTCCTACGTGACCTACGCGCCCATCGGCATTTCCACGGCAGCCGAGGTGTTCATCTTTCTCTCCGGCTTCACACTCGGCCTGGCATATGAAAAGGTGTACTTGCAGCGGGGGTATTT
The DNA here is from genome assembly GCA_028289405.1 of Pirellulales bacterium. Lineage (GTDB taxonomy): Bacteria > Planctomycetota > Planctomycetia > Pirellulales > JANQPP01 > JANQPP01. Next base: position 45,638 of record JANQPP010000127.1, on the reverse strand, counting down.
CTTGCTGCATACCCGCTGTCTGGCCCGGGCCTGGCAGCTTTACGTCATGCACATCGTCTGTCTAGTGCTGACGGTGGCGGCGCTGGTGGGCATGCCATGGCTGTGCGGGGTTGATTCCGAGAGCGTGCCGATTACCAAAGCGATCGAAACCAGCAACGGGCAGCTTTGGCGATTCGTGACACTGCAGGCCCAACCGCAGTATTTTGACATTCTGCCGTTGTATATCGTCTTTCTCGCTTTCCTGCCTCCTTTCTTTATCCTCTTGAACGGTTCCCTGGCTTGGGGCTTGGGCCTCTCCACGGCCATCTACCTGGCAGTGCAAGCCGCAGTCGCGCTGGGCCATGGAAATTCGCTGCCGTTCGCGGGCACCATGTACTACAACCCGGTGGCCTGGCAATTCCTATTCGTGATCGGCATGGCCTTGGGAATCGGTAAACGTCTTGACACTTCTCCGCCTCGACTTGCCTCCCGCTGGCTGTGGCCCGCGCTTACGTTATTGGCGGTGGTCGGCTTCTGGTACAAGTTCGTGCGACTGAACGTCTTGTTCGGCTGGTTCGGAGACGCCGGCTACACGCATGGCATGTCCATCCCCTATGACATCCCGTGGATCGACAAGTCGACCCTGGGTCCGCTGCGGCTGGCGCATTTCCTGTTGGCCACGCTAGTCGTTGCATATCTCTTGCCGGCGGGCTTGACCTTCTGGCGGTCTCGCCTGGCACGGTCCGTGTTGGTCTGTGGGCAACACGCGCTCGAAGTCTTTGTGGCGGGCGTGGTGCTCAATTACGCGGTAGCAGCGCTCATGCAAGCGACGCACGGCGGGCGCGTGCAGATGGCCACACTAGGACTGGCAACCGTGGCTGCGTCCGTGTTCGTGGGCTTCATCGTCGCCTGGCGGAAATCGGAGCCCTGGCGAGCCAAATCGTGACTAACGGGCTGGGCATCTTGGGGAATGTCTTCACGGCAGCTCGGCCCGTGCTTCCAGATCTTGGATGGCTACTGCAACTCTTGAGAAGTGATAACGGCGACGGGCGAAAAAAACGCTAGCGCGATGACGTGGTTGAGCTTTCGCGTAGGTCGTTCACCGGCGTTTGCGCTTCAATGCGGTTATCGCGGAGGGACAATTTGCCAACTCTCTTTTCAATCAGCACGCCCGTGGTTTGTGTTCGGGCTTCTCCATCCCGCGTGTCGCGAATCGTGTTGTCCTCGAAGACGAGTCCTTCGGTATGACCGCGAACCCGAATGCCGGCTGCCGAGCCGTTCGTGCCATTATCCTCAATCACGTTTTCCTTCAGCCGGTTGCGGTGCGCCGCCATGCCGAAGGATTCATCGCGAAAGTAGACGCCGTCCTCTCCATTCCGCAGGATGTGGTTCCGCTGGAGAAGGTTGTCTGAATCCTTGTGCCCAATGGAAATGCCGAAGCGTCCATTCCCCTCCAGCAGATTGTTTTCAAACAGCCCATGCCTTACCCGCCAGCAGAGGAACAGGCCATCGGTGCCGTTGTTTCGTGCGATACAGTCCCGCACGACGGGCCGCTGCGAGCCGCTGCCGGGATGAAAACCAAGCTGCGAATTGCCTTCGCTGACGCACCGGCTGACGACGACATCGTTCGACTGCTGAAAGCTGATGCCATCTCCGTGATAATTGCGGACCACGCAGTTGTGGATCTCCGTGCCGAATCCACGATAGAGAAAAATCCCGGCGCCGCGGCAGCCATTGAGATGGACATTCGCTTCCCGGTTGCCTTCGATGATTAAGTTCTCCACCCGCGCGCCGCGCAAGTCATAACCGCTCACGACGGGGAAGACCGTGGCAGCGCGGGCCTGGTTGTGAACCATGCAGTCGGCCATCAAGGACTTGTCGATGGAAAATGTATTGCCGTCGCGGCCAGTAATTCGGGCAACCGTCGTGTGGAAACCGCCGGCGCGGTCATCCCAAATCGCCACACCATGGCCGACTTCGAATCCCTTGGCGTTCTCCACGGTTAACTGCTGTTCGCCGAAGTCGCCATCGAGAACGAGTGGCGAGACGCGGCCATCCGCTTTACGGAGGATGGTTTCGCCCGCCGTGCCCCGCACGGTGACGTGCGACCGCAGATGCAGGGAGTCCCGCATCAGGTATTCGCCCGGACCGATTTCGACGGTGCCGCCCCCCAGCGCGGCGATGTAATCCACGGCCGCTTGCAACGCCCGGTTGTCACTGCCGATCAAGTCGGCATCGCGCCTGGCCACCGTGATTCGAGGCCGGTGTTTCATTTCCGCATGCATTTCGAAGGGCAATTGCCGCTCCTCCGGTCGAGGCGCGATCCGCGAAAGATGCTCTTCCGCAGCGACGACTGCGGCGAGCTGCAAAGCCAGAAGACCGACAACGGCGAGAAGGCGGTACGTATTCATGCGATTTTCCTCGGTAAATGGGGCGTGTTCGTGCGGAGGTTACAACTTCGATCCGCAATATTTGCAATGCAGCGCGTCGAGGTCGTGCCCTTCCGCCATGCACTCGGAACAAACTTGCGTTGTGATTCCCTTGCCACCGGAATGGGCCAATTCCGCGGAGACGATGCCCGTGGGCACGATAATCATACAGTAACCGAGGATCATCATCGCTGCGGCCATCGCTTTTCCCAAAGCCGTGCTGGGAGAGACATCTCCGTATCCCACTGTGGTCATGGTCACCACGGCCCAATACATGCTTTCTGGAATCGAATCGAAACCGGTGCGAACCGAATCATCGGTGCTGCCTTCGATCAGGTGCATGGCCGAGCCGACAATCACAATGGCGATCAGCACGACCGATAAAAACACGGCGACTTTGGCCCGCGCCGACCAAATCGCTGCTCGCAGCGCCGTGGCCTCGGAGAGCATGTGTGCCAGCTTGAAGATGCGAAAGGCTCGCAGCAGACGCAGCGCGCGGATCACGGCTAGCCGCTGTGCGTCGGGTCCGCCCGCGAAAAAAGGCAGCACGGTGATGTACGTGGGCAAGATGGCCAGTAAATCCACGAGCCCATAGAAACTGAGCACGTACCGCAGTGGGCGCCGGGCACATACGATCCGCACGGCGTATTCCAGGGTGAACAGGAGCGTGAAGAACCATTCCACGCCTGCCAACAGCCCGCCGTAGTTCTGGCGAATCGAGTTGACGCTTTCGCACATCACAGCCAACACGCTGAGCAGGATCGCGATCAACAGCAGCACGTCGAAGAGTTTGCCCGAGGGCGTATCGGCTTCGAAGATAATTTCGTACCAGCGATCGCGCCACGTGCTAGGCGCGGGTTTTTTCCCAGGAAGTGGTTGAGTCATTACCGCCACGATCAGAAATATGCCATCGATTCAGCCCGGCCATGCACCGATGTTATCGGACTCGTGCCGGAGAATGAAGATTTCTTCGATTGCGAGTCGGTGCGGCATGTCGAACAAGGTAGATTTCTTGCTCGGCCATGCGACGGAGCGTCTGGGTGAAAAAGTTCCGAACATTCTTTCCGTGCGGCGTGGGATGGGCGATAATTGATGCGCTCACCTTCTTGCCAAGAAAATCCAGCCCGAGATCAAGATCATGCCCCGTTGCCGGCTGCCCTGGCTATTCTTGCTCACTCCGCTCATGGCGAATCTTTTGCACGCGGAAGACCGCCTGCTGTTCAATTTGGATATTCGGCCGATCTTGTCGGATAAGTGCTTCTTTTGCCACGGCCAGGATGCCAACAAGCGGCAGGCCGATTTGCGGCTCGACCTCCGCGAAGCGGCGCTGGAGGCTGGAGCGATCGTGCCGCAGGATCCCGAGGCGAGCACACTTGTCGAGCGGATTCTCTCCGACGATCCGGACATGATGATGCCGCCACCCGACTCGAATCGTCAGCTTTCGCCGGAGGAGCGAGGGCTGCTCGTGCGGTGGATCGCGGAGGGGGCCGAATACGAAACGCATTGGGCTTTCGTCGCGCCACGGCGTCCCGCCGAGCCACAGGTGCAAAACGAAGAATGGGTCCGCAACCCCATCGATCGCTTTGTATTGGCGAAGCTGGAAACGGAGAGCATGTCCCCCTCCCCGGAAGCGGACCGAGCCACGCTCATCAAACGGCTTTACGCTGACCTGGTGGGGCTGCCCCCCACTCCGGAAGAGGTAGACGTCTTCATCGCCGACACGCATCCTCAGGCGTACGAGAGGCTGGTCGATCGCCTGCTAGCCAGCGAGCATTACGGTGAACGGCTCGCGCTCCCCTGGTTGGATGCCGCCCGCTATGCCGACAGCAACGGCTTCCAGCAAGACGGCGACACGTGGCAGTGGATGTGGCGGGATTGGGTCGTGCAGGCACTCAATGAAGATCTGCCGTTTGACCAGTTCACTATCTGGCAGTTGGCTGGTGATTTGCTTCCGGATGCCACGCTCGAACAAAAAATCGCCAGCGGTTTCAACCGCAATCATCTGCTCAACGGCGAAGGGGGCGCGATCCCCGAGGAACAGCGGTTCGTGAACCTCTTCGACCGCATCGACACCACGGCCACCAACTGGCTGGGACTGACCATGGCCTGCGCCCAGTGCCACGACCATAAATACGATCCCATCACGCAGCGGGACTACTACAGCCTACTGGATGCGTTCAACCGTGTGCCTGAGAAGGGAACCCCGCAGCGGCAGTCGGTGCGGATCCGCGTGGCGGCGCCTTTCATTGAACTCCCCACGGAAGAAAATCAGGCCCGGATCGCCGAATTCGAAGCCCAAATCGAACAGGCCGAAGCCGACGCCCAACAGTTCACGGAGGCGGCATTTGTCGGCTGGCGGGCGGGAATCGTCGCTGATGGCGAGGCGACCGATGTCGAAAAGTTGCCCGAAAAGCTCGTCGAGATTTTGAAACAGCCGGAAAGTGAGCGTGACGAGGAAGAAACGGAATCCCTCGAAGCTGGTTTGCGGGAACATTTCGTGCGTGAAGTGCGGCCCGAATTGACGGAACATATCCACGTCTTCAAACGGGTCGAAAACCTAAAAAGGGAATTCGCCGCTTACCGCGGCGACCAGATTCCCCGCGTGATGGTGATGAGTGATGAGAAACCTCGGCAAACGAGCATCTTGAGTCGCGGCGAATATCTCCAGCCGACCGAACCAGTCTCATTCAACACACCGGCATTTCTGCCGCCGCTCCCGGCTTCCGCGCAACAGAATCGGCTCGGTTTCGCCCGCTGGTTGGTCTCGCCCGAAAATCCGCTGACCGCCCGGGTCCAAGTCAATCGCATGTGGCAATACTTTTTTGGTAACGGGATCGTGAAAACTTCAGAAGATCTGGGCGTGCAGAGTGAATACCCCATTCACAAGGAACTGCTCGATTGGCTGGCCGTCGACTTTCGGGAAGGTGGCTGGAGCATGAAACGCATGCATCGCCTGATTGTGACCAGCGCCACGTATCGCCAGTCGAGCCGCCTCACGGAACAGCATCGCGAGCGCGATTTGGAAAACCGGCTCTATGCTCGGGCCAGCCGCTTTCGAATGCCGGCGATGATCCTCCGCGATTGGGCCTTAGCCACTTCAGGCCTACTGGACCACAGAATCGGCGGTGCTCCCGTTTATCCCTATCAGCCGGACAACGTGTGGGAAGCCTTGGCGATCACCAAGGAACGGGATTTCACCTATCCCATTTCCTCGGGGCGGGACCTCTATCGACGCAGCCTGTACACCTTCTGGCGGCGGACGGTGCAGCCCGCCAATATCTTCGATGCTTCAAATCGTCAAACCTGCCGGGTGCGATTGGCCACGACCAGCACGCCGCTGCATGCCCTGACGACGCTCAACGATCCGACCTGGGTGGAGGCCGCCCGAAAATTGGCCAGCCGCGTCATGTACGAAGCGGATTCACTCGACGGGCGGCTCACCCATACCTGCCGCCGCGTGCTCTGCCGAGTGCCTTCCGAAACCGAACTAGAACAATTACGGGCCGTATATGATGGGCAATTCGCCATCTATCGTGCCGATCCCGAAGCCGCGAAAGCGCTGCTTGAAGTCGGAGCCTCTTCGCGAGATGAGTCCCTAGATGTAGCGGAGCACGCCGCCCTAGCGGCGGTCTGCCTTGGCATCCTCAATTTGGACGAAGCGTTGACCCGGGAATAATGCGGGCAATATCGCCGCGTGTGACGAAAACGAACCCAATAAAAGCTCCTGTAGGAAGAAATACTGATGAACCCTTGGCAGCAGAACATCGAGCGTGTGAATCGGCGCCAACTCTTTGGCTCGGCGGCCAGTGGCATCGGCACCGCCGCGCTGGCCTCCTTGCTTCTGCGTGATCAGGCAACCGCCGGGAACACGAATGCTTCCCCCGCTCGGCGCGATTCCGGGCTGCCGGGCCTTCCACATTTCGCGCCTAAAGCGAAACGGGTGGTCCTGTTTTGGCAAGGCGGAGCGCCTTCGCATGTCGATTTGTTCGACGAAAAACCGATGCTCCAGAAAATGGCGGGAAAGGACATTCCCGATTCCGTGCGGGGGATGACCCGGCTCTCCACAATGTCCGCCAATTACGCGAAATGGCCCTGCGTGCCCGCCATCAAGCCGCACAAGACGTACGGCAACTGTGGCATAAGGATGAGCGAAATGCTGCCGAACATCGGCGCCCTGGCGGACGACCTCTGCCTGGTGCGGACCATGCACACGGAGGCGGTGAATCACGCTCCCGGCGTGACGCTGTTCATGACCGGTTCGCAGGTGCCGGGCCGCCCCAGCATGGGAGCTTGGTTGTCCTACGGGCTGGGGAGCGAGACCGACAACCTGCCCACCTTTGTCGTGATGACCTCCAGCGACAAGGGCAAGACCTGCGGCCAGTTATTCTTCGATTACTACTGGGGGAGCGGTTTTTTGCCGAGCCGCTTTCAAGGGGTTCGCTTTCGCAACACGGGGGAATTGGTTCCCTACCTCAACAATCCGCCAGGGGTCTCCATGGCCTCTCGCCGCTCGCTGCTCGATGGCATTTCCGCACTGAATGAAGAGCATCTGGCCGACTACGGGGATCCCGAAATCGACACCCGTATCGCCCAATACGAAATGGCGTTTCGCATGCAGTCCAGCGTGCCGGAACTGGTCGACTTCTCTCAAGAATCGAAGCAGACGATCGAGCGTTACGGGCCGGACGCCTTGAAAAAGGGGACCTATGCCAACAATTGCATCATCGCCCGGCGGCTGTTGGAGCGCGGTGTGCGGTTCGTGCAGTTGATGCATTCGGGCTGGGACCAGCACAACAATCTTTTCACGCAACTGGAACAGCAATGCATCGACACCGATGCCCCCTCCGCCGCGCTGGTACGCGACCTGAAAGACCGTGGCATGCTAGAGGATACGCTGGTTGTGTGGTGCAGTGAGTTCGGACGAACGCCCTTTGGCCAAGGTGACCCGGAAAAACCTCGCGGCCGAGATCACTTCGGCAAGGCTTACAGTTGGTGGCTCGCTGGCGGCGGCGTGAAGCCGGGAACGGTGTACGGTGCGACCGACGAATTTGGCTGGAACATCACCGAAAACCCCGTGCACGTGCATGACATGCAGGCGACCATGCTCCACCTTTGCGGCATCGACCACACGCGGCTCACCTTCCGTTACCAGGGACGCCATTACCGCTTGACCGACGTTCACGGCCACGTGGTCGAGGGGATGCTGGCCTAGCCCGGTGCGGATTCGCACGTCCGTTCTTTTCTGCACTATCCGCGAGGAGCCTCATGAACAGGCCGTTACATTTCAAGATGGGCCAACTCGCGAAAATGTTGCGTCGGGTAAACCCTCATATGCCACGCCTTAAGCGCCGCCCGTTCTTCGGGATGTTTGTGGCGGCATGCTCCTGCATTGGGATGTACTCTTTGCACGCGGACGAGGCCGTTTTTCCAGGCAAAAATTGGGACCGCTGCACGCCCCAGGAGGAAGCCATGGATGCCGAGAAGCTGGAAGAGGCGGTGGATTACCTGCGAGAACATTCGGGAAAGGACGGCGTCCACGAGTTACTCATCGTGCGGCGCGGCCGGATTGTGTGGGAAGGGGATCGAGTGGCAAAAGTGCACGGCGTATGGTCCTGCACGAAATCGTTCACAAGTACCGTGTTGGGCCTATTGATCGATGACGGCAAATGCACGCTGGATACCCGGGCGGCGGAGTTCGTGCCCGAACTGGAGGAGTATTACGGCGACGTCACTCTACGGCATTTTACGACGATGACCTCGGGCTATCGTGCCCAAGGGGACGAGCCGCAGGGCGGCTACACTCATGGCCCCAGCGACACGCCCTTTCTTCCCTCGCCGGAACCACTCTTCGCGCCGGGCACCCACTATGCCTATTGGGATTCGGCGATGAACACGTTCGCCTTGGTGCTCGCGCGGATTACCGGCGAGCCTTTGGAAGACCTGTTCCGCCAGCGGATCGCGATGCCACTGGAGATGGACCCCGACCAATGGACCTGGGGAGACTTTGGGGTGCACCACGGCGTCGTGGTCCATGGCGGTTCGGGAAACCAAGGCAAACACGTGAAAATCTCCGCGCTGCAACTGGCTCGCTTCGGGCAGCTGTTCCTGCAGCGAGGCCAATGGCAGGGCCGGCAACTGCTCAGCGAAGCCTGGGTCCGCCAGGCCACGACCGTGCAAGTTCCCGCTGATTTGTCGTGGGGGCATCGGGAAAGCGGCATCGACGGGCGGGGCGTCTACGGTTTCAACTGGTGGGTCCAAGCCACAAAAGCGGATGGTTCCCTCAAGTGGCCCGGCGTTCCCGCCGGCACGTTCGCCGCGGCGGGCCACAACAACAACCGTCTCTTCGTGATTCCCGCCTGGGAGATGGTGGTGGTCCGGCTTGGCTTGGACCAGTCCGACCATCGCATCTCGGACGAGGAGTGGGCCCAATTTTTGCACCAGATCGGCCAATCCATCACCGATCTTTCTGACGAGTCGCGGTGAATCGGGTAGCTTTGGCAATCCTTTTCCCAATCTCAATCCGGCTAAGCCACCACCGATTGCGTGGCGATTTCTCTCGAAGCAGGACAAGATGCCCGAATTATTCGCTCCGTCTCTCGCTCAACTCTCGCGCGACGGCTTCACGATGCTTGAGGCCATCTTCGATGAAGACGAAGCACTTTCAATAGCGAATCGACTTTCCGCCGTGCTCGAGGACGAGAGTGAGTCGTCTGTCCTGCGGAGTCGTGGTCACGCCTACGGTTCGCGAAATCTTCTCGAGATGTTTCCCGAGGTGGGCCTTCTGTTCAACTGTTCGCGCCTGAGGCAATTCGCTGCGGCGGTTTTAGGTACACACGCGGGAGTCGTGCGGGCACTCTACTTCGACAAGCCTCCAGGCCATTCTTGGTCGCTGCCCTGGCATCGAGACAAAACGATCGCGGTCAAGCAAAACGACCTGTCGAGCCAGTGTTTTCAAAAGCCCACTCGGAAGGCTGGCGTGCCGCACGTGGAGGCTCCGGCGTGGCTGCTAGACCGAATGCTCACGCTGCGGATTCACTTGGACCCGATGCACGCGGAAAATGGTCCGCTCTGCGTGATTCCAGGCTCCCACTTGGAGGACCATCGTGGGCAAGCAGACCCGCTTGAATTGCACGCCAACCCGGGCGACGTTTTGGCGATGCGGCCTTTGCTCTCCCATGCCAGCGGCATGTCTCGGCCAGGAACCCGCGCGCATCGACGGATCATTCACATCGAACTGGCTGAAGATGTCGTGCTCCCCGATGGATACGAATGGTATTCGTTCGTTCCTTTGACTGCTTGATCCGACGGACCGAAGGATTTGGGAAACGGGGGCAACGAAAGCGTCTTGATAGTGGCTCTTGACGCGACGAACGCACTGAAGGCGGTCCACAGGAGCAGATGCCAAATGGTCAAGCGAGGCATGTTTCGCTCCCTGGCGCTTCTCGGCAGCCGCCTGTTTATCTGCTAGGTTTCCGCAAGGGACGGCCCGCCAGGAATTATCAGCGATTCTGAGGACCGCTTCGCCTGCCCGCAGAGGGGACTCGAGGATATCAGGTCTTAAGGAAGGTTGTAAAAAGGCTCTAAATCAAATAAAATGGATAGAATAAATATTATAGGCAAAAAATTCGGCGTCCGTGACAAGGGACTGTTGGGAAGTATAATGAAGCCCTGTGAAATTAAGCGATAATTCGCCGAGGACGCGTTCTATGCCGAAGTTCTTAACCATCCTGGGGATGGTCATTTCGCTCATTATCTTCGTCGTGTTCGTCCTCGACTTGGCCTTGCAGATCCCTTTTCGCCGTTTCAGCATGTTCATGGACGTGGCGTTCGTGATTTGCGCCGCGATCCTCGCCTATCTGAGCTGGTCAACCTTCCGCGAACAGGCTTGAAACTCCTCCAGGCAATTTTGGCTTGGCCGAGCCCATTCAAGAAGCTTCTTGCCTCAAAGCCTCTAGTTTGGAACGGAGCACCTCAATCTGCCGTTCCAGGGATGCTTTGCTTTTATCCACGCGGTCCATGATCCGGGTGCTGTTTTTGGTGATGGTCGTGCAAAAGGTCGCAATCTCGCCCAAATTGGCTGCCTGCTTTTCGATCTCCAGCATGGCCGTGGTCATGGCTTGAACGTCGGCGGTTTGCGTTTCGCTGGCGCGGCGTGCCCGCACGCATAACGCTTTGGCGAGAGAAATGCCGGCGTAAAGGATCGTGTCCCACCAGCCGTCCTCGGCGTCCCACACCACGAAGATGTCTTGTCCGTGCCGGCAGAGCGGATCCAGTCCTTCCGCCGCCGTCTTCTTCGAGAAGACGAAAATGCCGACTTGGGCATTGCGGTTGTCACGGGCTTCTGCGATTTCCTCCGCAGCTTGCGTGAGGCTGTAACGGGCATGTTCCTTGGCTTCGATCACGATGCGGGCTCCGGGGGCGGCCGATTCCTCTCCCAGCGTGATCACGGCATCCCCCACTTTGCAGCGCTGCTTGAGTCCGGTTTTGTTGCCGGTCCGCTCGAAACGATCGCCAGTTTTCTGGCAGTGCCGATCCAGCAATCCACAGAGCGCGTCTTCGAAGACCAGTCCATGCCGCGTGCCCCGGTCCGCTTCCTCGCGGAGCGCGGCCATGCGAGTCAGAGCGAGTTTGACTTCTTCCTGAAATTCGTGATTGGCGTGCTGGTGCGTCTTGATGATCTCCAGCAACTCCTTTTTCAGCCGCGAAAGAGGAGATTGGTCATCGTCCAGGGTTAAATTGCCGTGGATGGCCTGCGTCGTGTTGGCCAGCATGTGATGCAGCCGGGAAAAGGCGGAGCCATCGTTGTCCAACGAGAATTCATTGCTGATGGTACGTTGGGCCTCTTCCACATTCTTAACGAGCCGCCTGAGCGCGGAATCTTCTTTATCGAGTGAAAATTCATCCAGGACCCCGTCCAATTTCTTTTGCATGTCCTCGGTGAATTGGCCTTGGGAATCGGTGATTTCGCAAACCAGGCGCGACAAAGCTCCTTCTTTGTTATCCAAAGAGAATTCGCGCAAGACACGGTCACGCTGGTCTCGCATCGCGGTATCCATCGTTTGCCGCAAGATGGACATCAGCCCTTGCGATTCTTCCGGGTTCAGCAGACGAAAAAGCGGGCTTTCTTGGCCTACATGTTGCAACAACGTGCGGGCCAGTGAAGAATCCCCACCATCCAGCTGCCGGCGAAGCACGGCTTCCAATTCACCATCCCGTTTGACCAGTGCGTCCACGCGCTGTTGGAAGCGTCCCGTTTCCGGGTGAAAGTACTCCTGCAGCGAAGTGGCGACGCGGTCATGCATCGTGCGGGAATGCTCCTCGAAACGGCCGCGCAATTCCGTGAGCAAGCGTTCACTTTCGCGACGAATCATTTCGGTGTCCATTTGGCCCCGCGCTTGCCGCATGGCCAAGATGCCGATCCGCAAGGCGTGTAGCGCCGCCTCTTCGCGGGGTTTGCCCGCCGCGTGCTGCCCGAGTTCGTCCAGGGTTTCTCGATCTCGAATCGTGAGTGTGAGCTTGATTTCTGGCTCCAACTGCTCCGGTTCAGAGCCATCGTGATTCGGTGGATTTCCTTGCAGGGACGTCGAGTAAATCTGGGGAGGCAAATCCACCGGTGACTCCTTTCGTCGCGTATGATTTTCCTGCCGAGCCGGGCAGACTGTAGACGTATGTACAGTATACTCCCCAAGCGCGGCAGAGGAAACCTGCCGATACGGCGAGAATCTGGCGGCAATGAACGTGATACACGATGGGAGGAGAAGCGCATGGGCGGAGCAGGCGCCGCGTCAAACCTCAGTCCCCGTCGCCCGTCGACGAATCGTCCAGGAGTTGGTCAGCCTGTTGTAATTGATCATGGATTTCTTCCAGTGACAGACGCTTTCGCGGCAGTCCCAAGGACCAGGAGAGCGCGGCCAACTGTTCCACCCGTTCGGCATCCTGATCCGCTTCGTCTGACAAAGTCATGATCCAGGGAATTCCTTCCGATACCGAACCGCAAGTCGAGTTCAATTGAGCCTCGATCTCTTCTTGAAAGTTCTCCAGCAACGCGTCTCGACTTTCGTCGGAAGTGGTCCGTTGTAGATTCACGAGCATCGAGCGGAGCCGGTCGATTTTCAGCGGATGGACAAAGCGTTCGTTGAGCCGGTCGTGGATACTGGGGATCCGCATGCCGTATTTCTTCGCCAAGAGTTCGTATTTTTTGAGCAGATCGCGGGCGACTTCCTCGGTCCGCGTCTCGAATGCCTTTCGCCATTCAGCGGCGGCATCCATTTGGCCGGCCCGCAGCAGTTCATCATGCGCCATGACCAGCGGGCGTAGATTCCAAGCCACACGGTTGTAGTAATTCACGAGCCGAAGAAAGTCGAGGAGCGTGTCGAATTGATCACCGTGATCGGATTGCGAGGTCGTGCTGTTATAGTCTCGGTAGTAGCCGTAGTTTTCCAGGACGGCGTCGAGGATGATTTCCAAACAGGTCACTGCTTGTCCGCGCGGATAGCCTTGCCGGAGACCCGCTGCCAGCGATTCCCCCTCTCCGGGATCGTCCTGTCGTTCCAACTCATCGAGCCAATCGTCGATGCCCTGAAGCCGGATGGAACGAAGGTTGCGGAACCCAAGGAAGGACTGCGTGAAAAGATCGGCGCCAAATTTCCGAATGAATTCGACGAGCCGGTCCCACGGATCCGGCTGCACGACGCGTTCCAGCGAAGAGATGCGTAAGGTGCGGCTATGGGTGAGCCACCGCTGCAACAAAGTTTGATTGAGGCGTTCGATGACTTGCAGCAAGTCTCCCGTCGTTTCCGCCGGACCGCGTTCAACCGGTGCCGCATCTTCCGAAAGTGAAGAGGAAGTGATCGCTTCCAAAAGAGACCGGCAAGCCGCTTCGAAGAGCCGGTCGAATTCGGAAATCCCACCGGGACCGGCGGTATGCCGGCTTTCCATCTGGAGGATGGCGTCCAAAAGCTGGCACGTCTCGACCAACTTGCCCACTCGGGGAAGCGATTCCAGGAGCAGACGCAGGAGCCGTTGCAATCCGCGCACCCGCATCGCTTTAGAGGGATCCCCTCCGGTGGCCAGCGGCGCATACAGTAGGGGAAACTTCCGCAGGTCTTCCAGGACGTTGTTCCAAATTTCTTGCCACTTGTCCGCGGAAACGTCCTCCCAGATGGCGCGGCAAGCGGCGATCACGGGAAAATGATAATCGGGCAGGCTTTCCGCCAGACTGGCTTCGCTGGCATGCAGTGTTAGCAAAAATACGGTTTCTTCCGCGTCCGATGCCGCCTGGCCGATCTTGTCCAACAGAGAATCTTGCAAGATCCGGAGTTGCTCGAATTCGAGCCGTGATTCGGTGCCCATCTCCGGTTCCGCGACGGACAAGCGGTCGACCTGTTTCAGCAAATCCAGCAGGTCTCGATGTTGGCGCGCGACATGCTGACGCCAAGAGTCCAATACTTCGGCGTTCGCGGGCAACGGGTGAGGATGCCCGCCGCCCGGCATGGTGTTCATGAGCACGCGGACCCACGAACGGTGCATCGTGCGAATGAAATCCAAACGCTCCACGAGGCGTTCCACTTCGTCGTCCAGATCCATTTGGGACGACAAAGCATCGTGGTCCATGAGGGAACCTTCGAAACCATTCTCCGTGGTATCCCGGTAAATCACGTTTTCGTAAGCCGCGCCGAACAGCCCGTCCTCTTCGTCCTCTTCGTCGGGTTCTTCTTCGATGTCCCACTCTTCATCGTCTTGGATCTCCTGATCCACGATCTCCAAGCGGGGGACTTGCCACCATTCCTCTGCATTGGCTTCCAAGTAGTCGAAGAATTTTCGCAATAATTCCCAGCGGCTCTCTGGGTTTTCCAGCCCCGGCAGCAGCGGTGAACCATGGCGGCTGCCCAGCACCAGCGTTAGCCACCGATCAATGAGATCATGCAAGGACTGATAGCCATCCTCCAGGGGAATGGCATCGGCTTGGCCAATCCAATTCATGCATAAGGCCATCGCGGCCTGGTAGTCCTCGGAACGCAACAGTTCGCTAATGGTCGTGCCGAAAGCGCGAGGTGTTTCGAACGCTTCGGCGTAAGGTTGCCAGAAAGCAATTTGGCCAGCCGCGGCGCCATCTTGATGCCAGGCATGCAGCGCGCGACTGACCGTTTGGTACGACTCCCACAGATCCCGCCCGGAAAAACCGCCGATGCCGGCCACGGCCATGCTGCCAAATTGATCCCACCAGACGGCGAGCTCCCGCATTTTTCGCTCGCACTGTTTCGCGACTTCCTCCGTACCTTGTGCCGAGGCGGCACTCCACAGTTGTCCTTGTACCGTGAGAATGTCATTCACGAGGTCGACCAGTTCATCCACGCGGTGGTCCCGCACGCTATTTTCCACGGCGGGGAACAGGCTGAAGTTTCCCTGGAAGCCGAGAATGGACCATGGATCCGCGAGGGCGCCGCATTGGATCCCGCGTTGCATCACGGTGACCGCTTCTTCAATGCGTGCCGCCGCCGCGGTCAGTTCTTCCGACTCAATTTGGGAGATGGCCTGTTGCAACTCTCCCCGGATGATGCATTGCATTCGTACCGCGGGTACGTCCACGGCCCGGGCATGTTCCATGGCCTGGTCGGGGCAATCCAGTTTCGAGAAGAGAGGCGCCAACTCCGCGTGCTGCTGTTGGTTGGCCCGCCGTGCCGCGAGGTAGAGGTTCAGGTGTTGTCGCACGCCGCCAAAGGACTGATGCAACTGCTCCGCTTCTTTTTTGAGCCGTGTGCCGTGGTTGCCGGAAATGGTCTCCAGCAACCGGTCGTAAAATTCATCACGATAAGCGGCGATCTTCCGGACCAGCACGGCCAGATTCATGGAAGAGTCGTGTGTCCCCGGCCCGCGTCCACTCGTTCCGGACGCCATGAGGACGATGCCTGCCAAGGCGACGCCCGCTTCGTAAAGAAAAGGCCGCTGACGTCCCGTGGGCCGTTGCGCGACCCGGTCCATGAGAGCTGCCAATACAATTTGCCGCACCACGAAGCGGTCGTAGTAGCCCTCCTCGTTCAAATGATGAGGATCCCATTCCCCGAACAGATGATTGGGACGCCGGTGCACCGGATGAGAAAAGTCATAGGCCCGTGGGTCGCATCCCAGCATGCCCAGCCGCGGAAATTCGAACTGCGCGGCATGGGCAATATCCTCCGGGCAATTTTCGAGAATCTCCAAGGCGCAGCGGATCAGCGGTTCATACGGTCCGTGCGCCGTGCCGGCCCCCTGCTTGTAGAGCGGAATCAGGCCGACCCGCTCATGCGGATACGGCTGCATTTTCTGATCCGATTCCAATACCGCCACGGGACGGTAGCCCACGAAGTCGTTCAGTTCCTCTAGGATGGCGGCAATTTTCCGGTCTTCATCGTCCTGTTCAGCCCGTTGCCGCAGCACCATGTTGAACACGCCCGCGATGAAAAAGGTGTTCCACAGGAGCTCCGGGGATTGGTGGTGCAGCAGATCTTCGTGAAATCGCGTGTAGCCCGGGAGCACGTGATCGAATGTGAGGCGCAGCGCTTCCCATGCCTGGCCCGCGTCGCGGAAAGGTTCGTGGCTGGAGGACAGGTTTTGCAACCGTCGGAAGAGACGATCCCGCAGGAATTCCCACCGATGGGGGATGTCTTGTTCGGGTGTCTCCTCCACGACGAACCGAAAAAGCCGGTCGATCTGCCGCGCGAAATGAGGATCATCCGCTCCTTCGGACAGGTTGAGATACCCCAATACATCGATCTCAATTTTCTCGATCGATTCCTCGCGCGCGCGGTCACCGGAAGAAGAGGCCATAGGCGATCGTTTGTGCAACACACCGGTTGGCAAGTTATTTGCAGTTTATGATTTCGCCCATCCTAGGCAGGCTCCCGCGCGGGGTCTAGTGCGGGGTGCGAAGTCGTTTCGCATTCGCCTTGCGGTAAAGATTGGAAACTGCTTCGCCGTGATCCTGGCCTGTGGAGAGAAAAGGTCGCGACGGCGGCGATTTTTCGTTTCACGAGCGGACGAAGCGGATTATGATGTATTTTTCGACCATGTGTAGTTAGTCGCGATGCGCGGGATGTGAAGTGCCTTAAATTCTCTGCCCTTCGCCGGAGTCGCGAATTCCACGATGTCGCAATAACTAGGCGAGTGATGATCACGAAACGCAAGTTGTGTGCAAGGCTCCTGAGCTTGGCAGCCTGTCTCGTCGGCTTCGGGCAACCTGCCGAGGCGCAATTCTTATCGAGCGGTTTGCTCAATGCCCAATCCTTGGCCCGCAACGGATTTACCAGGGCTTGGCACACTGTGGTGCCGATCGATAGCACTCGAAATCGAATCCGCTTTGTCGAACTGCAAGGCGACGTGCTTTATATCCAAACATCGTCCGCCCTGTTGCATGCAATTTCGGCCTCTACCGGCGAAACTCTGTGGAGTACGCAAATTGGCAGGCCCGACTGGCCACTGACGATGGTCGCGGCCGACCAGGACATGGTGGCGTTGCTCAGCGGGTCCCGCTTGCATATCGCCTCCAGCTTGGACGGCACCATGATTTGGCAGCGTGATCTCGATGGCGTGATGGATTTGGCGCCGGGACTCAGTTCGGAGCTTGTTTATGTCCCCACGCGCCAGCAGGAAATCCACGCGTTCTCTCTTACCGATCCCACGCGATATGCCTGGACGTATTCCACGCTGGGCAAACCGACCACGCCTCCGTTGGTCACCTCCCTCAGCGTATCCTGGGCGAGTGATAGTCAGAGAATGCTGATCACCCGTCCCGATTTGCAGGGAACCGCGTTCGACGTTCAGCTCACTGCACCGGTTGTATCTCCGCTGGCTTACCGTTATCCCGCGATTTATGCCGCCTCCTTGGATGGATATGTGTACGCCATCGACGAACAAACGGGAGAACGGCGCTGGCGGTATTCGGCGGGGGACCCCATCTATTCTTCACCCGTCCCCATCGAGGACTCCGTGTACGTCGTGACCGATGTGCGAGACCTGTTTTCGATTCACCTGGAGGAGGGGACCGAACAGTGGCAAGTGCCAGGCGTGAAGAAAGTCGTCTCCGTGTCTCCCGAACCCGATGGATTGGTGTTTGTCGAGGATAGCCTGGGGCGTCTCACGATGCTGGAAAAAGCGAACGGGCAGCCGCGAGGGCGGTTTGCGATTCCTCCTCAACCGGTGACCTACGTCACGAACACGGTTTCCGATCGTGTTTATCTCGTGAGTGAACGTGGGCTCGTACAATGCCTGCATGAATCGCGGGTATCGCAGCCTGCTTCCTATGTGGTTGAGCCACCGGCGGCGGTTCTCGAAGGCGCCGCCTCTCCCAGCGACGTGCAAGATCCTGAAGGACAGCCGTCACCGTAGCGGCAAGCGATCTTTTCACGAGCCAGACTTCGTTGGTCCGCTTCAAGATCCTTCCGAAAGCGTACCCTTGGTGCTAGGGACGTCGGACGTTCTTGGGTCAAATGCCACGGCCATGCGAAGTGCCCGCGCCGTGGACTTGAAGATGGCCTCGCTGATGTGGTGGCTGTTCCGGCCATGCGGGACGAGGATGTGCAGGTTGCACAGCGCGTTCACCGCGAAGGCCTGCCAAAAATCCTCCACCAACTCGCTGTCGAAATCTCCGATCTTCGGAGACGGAAATTCAGCTTGAAACACGAGGAAGAAACGTCCGCTCAAGTCGACGGCGGTCGTGCACAGCGTCTCTTCCATGGGGAGCGCCATATGACCGTAGCGCGTGATGCCCCGCTTGTCGCCTAGCGCTTCACGCAGAGCTTGTCCCAGACAGATGCCCACATCCTCCACGGTGTGGTGCTGATCGACGTGCAGATCTCCCTCGGCCTGCACATCCAGGTCGAAAAGTCCGTGCTTGGCCCACAGCGTAAGCATATGGTCCAAAAAGCCGACGCCGGTCTGAATTTTGGATTTTCCTTCGCCGTCCAACTCCAGCCGCAAGCGGATCTGGGTTTCGTGTGTCTGACGATCGATCGAGGCGGTTCGGCTCATGTCGCGGGCAGCAAGCTTTGTAAGATGTGAAGAAAGGCGTCGATCTGTTCGTCCGTCCCCACGGAGACGCGCAATCCCTCCTGCCAGCCAGTATAGCTCATATAGCGGACGAGGATGTGCTTCTCCTTGAGACGCTCGTAGAGCGTGTGGGCCGATGCCGTGTCGTGCGTGGCCCAAACAAAATTCGCCTGAGAATCCGTGACTTGGAAGCCGAAGGAACCGAGCTTCTCCGCCAACCGGCTTCGCGTATGCAGTATCTTGCGTCGATTCTCTGCCAGCCAGGCTTGATCTCCGATGGCTGCCGTGGCACCAGCGATGGAGAGGGCATCGCAATTGTAGGAATCCTTGACCTTCGACAATTCCACGATCACCTGCGGCTGCGCCACGAGAAAACCAAATCGCAAGCCGGCCAACGCGTATGATTTGCTCAAGCTGCGGGAGACCATGATCCGCTCGTTTTGTCGCACTAGATCGAGGCAATTCGTCTCGGCGAAGTCAACGTACGCTTCGTCGACCAGGAGCGGACACGGCAGACGTTCCGCGAGGCGTAGGACTTCCTCCGGAGACAAACAGGTTCCTGACGGGCTGTTGGGATTGGCTAGAAACCCCAGACGTAAATTGTCGCTGGAAGAGGAAAACTCCGGCGACAACGTCCAATCGGGACGGAAGTCCACGGATTCCGCGGCGGCGCCTTGAATCTCCGCCAGTGTGGAATACAGGACATAACTAGGCCGGGGATACCGCAAGCACTCCCCCTCACCCACGAACGTTCTCGTCACGATGGTCAGCAGATCATCGCTGCCGTTTCCACACAGAATCCAATCAGGGTCGATGCCGAACACATCCGCGGCACGTTCTCGAAAGACCGTCGCCAGCGGATCGGGATAGCGTTGCAATCCCTGCGTGGCAGCCGCTTCGATAGCACGTATCGCCGCCGGTGAGGGGGGATACGGATTTTCATTGGTGTTCAGCTTGATGAATTTACCGCCGCGCGGCTGCTCACCCGGGACATAGCCCCGCATGCGGGCAATGGAGGGACGTGCCTTGAAGGATTGCGTCATGAGAGAGGTTCGAAAAAAAATTCCCGATTCGAATAATGAAATAAAGGGACTATGTGAGCCGGATATCAACACTGGCCTTATGAGCGGTCAGCCCTTCTTTCTCCGCAAGCCTTCCCACGTCCGGAGCCACTGCCGCCAAACCCTCGCGGGTGAAGGTCATCACGGCGTGGCTGCGGAGAAAATCGTTGGCTGAAAGTCCACTGGCGAAACGGGCCGTGCCGCTGGTGGGCAGTACATGTGAAGGGCCAGCGATGTAATCTCCCACTGCCACGGGAGAATATTTTCCCACGAACACGGCCCCCGCAGTCGGTATGGCTTCCAACAAGGAATCCGCGTCTTCGATTTGAAGATGCAGATGCTCGGGCGCGATCTCTCGGGCAAGCTGTGCGGCGTGTTCCGCGTCCCGTGTCAGGATCAGAGCACCGAATTCCTCCAGCGACTGACGGGCCAGTTCGCCCCGTTCTAGATGCTGCAACTGCTCTCTCAACGCGGCGGCGACCTGCTCCAGCAGTTGCTCCGACCAAACTAGCAGCAGGCTTGCCCCGGGGGCATGTTCCGCTTGGGCAATCAGGTCGAGCGCCACATGATTCGCGTCCACTGTTTCGTCCGCGATGACAACCACTTCGCTCGGACCGGCGATCGAATCGATATCGACCTCACCGAAGACATTTTTCTTGGCCAACGCCACGAACAGATTTCCCGGCCCAACAATTTTGTCCACCTGTGCGATGCCTTCCACGCCATAGGCGAGCGCCGCCACGCCTTGTGCTCCACCCACGCGGTAGACTTCGTTGAGCCCCAGTTCGTGGCAGGTGGCGAGCAAGTCCTGGTTGTAGGCGCCATTCTTTGTGGGAGGCGCCACAACGGCAATCTCTTGCACCCCCGCCGCCTGGGCTGGAACTGCCGTCATCAACACCGTGGAAGGGTACGCGGCGGCCCCGCCGGGGATGCACAAACCGACCCGTCTCAAGGGACGGTAGCGGTGTTGCAACACTCCCCCATGAGCATCCGGAATCTCCACATCCTGATGGAGGATCGCGGATTGAAACCGCCGCACGCGGTCACGGATTCGCCTTACGGTCGCCAAAAACTCCGGGGCAGCGGCGGCATGGGCCGACTCCAGGTCGGCTGAAGGAACCCTCAACTGCTCCGGTTGGAGTTGGGCGTTATCCAGCCGCGAAGAGTAGTCAAGCACTGCCGACCGGCCCTGCTCTTGGACATCGCGGCAGATTTTTTCCACGACTTGCACCGGCGTCAGCGGTTCGCCGAAGACCTCGATGGTTCGTTGCCGGCTGGCGTCGCTCACCACGTCCCCGCGTGGGCTGAGCTTCGTCCGTAGCACGGCAAGTTCCTCCGCCGCGTCATCCTGTCGGGCGTCCAGGCGGCGGATGCTCCAGGTTTCGTTGCTCATGGAGGCTCCGGAAAGTATACCAATGGAAGGAAGGCGTGGCGGCAAACTATCCATTTTGGCGGCGCGTGACGTTCACGGAAAGCCCTGGCAAGTTCCACGGCGATCCCCGCACGATACTTATAGGAGCGTGGTATGTCGGAAAAAGTTCTCGATTTTCGCAGTGACACGGTGACCCGGCCCACGCCCGGCATGCGCGAGGCCATGGCCCAGGCGGAAGTGGGGGACGATGTTTTTGGCGAAGACCCCACGATTCTGAAGTTGCAAGCCCGCATCGCGGAACTGTTGGGGAAGGAGGACGCGCTTTACGTTCCTTCTGGCACGATGTCCAATCTGATCGGCGTGATGCTGCACTGCGGACGAGGGGACGAATTCATCTGCGAGGCGGGCTGCCATATCTTCAACTACGAACAGTCCGGATATGCCCAAATCGGCGGAATCGCTGCCCGCACCGTGCCTGGTGAATTCGGCGTCATGCAGCCGAAACACCTGCATGGACTGGTCCGGCCCGGGAATGACCATTTGGTCCGCACGCGGCTCGTCTGCCTGGAGAATACGCACAATCGGGGCGCGGGACGGATTCAACCGTACGAACATGTGGAGGCCATCTGCGGTTGGGCGCACGAATCGGGATTGCGCGCGCACTTGGATGGCGCGCGGCTGTTCAACGCCGTGGTGGCGACCGGGATTCCCGTCGAGGGTTGGGCGGGCCATTTCGACACGGTGAGCGTCTGCTTCAGCAAAGGATTGGGGGCGCCGGTGGGATCCGCCTTGGCGGGATCGCGCGAAGCGATGGTTCAAGCCCGCCGTCTTCGTAAGGTTCTCGGCGGCGCGATGCGTGAGGGAGGGGTGATTGCCGCTGGGGCACTTTACGCGCTGGAACACCACATCGATCGCTTGGCGGAGGACCATGCCTGTGCCGCCAAACTCGCGGAGGCGATTCGGGAAATTGACGGGCTGACGCTACGCCCAGTGGATGTGCAGACGAACATTTTGGTCTTCGAAGTCGATCCTGCGTTGGGTACGGCAGCCGATTTCGTGGCCCGCCTGGCTGATCGGGGGCTGTTGATGCTGGCCATCGCGCCGACCATGATCCGTGCCGTGACACATTTGGACGTATCCCACGCGGATGCGGAACGTGCTGGCGAAATTCTGCGCGAAACGGCGGTTGCGTCAGCGGCTTGTTCGGCTTGAGTCGGACGGGTTTTTCCCGCGTACGCCCGCTTCCGGTTCTCGAACTTCCATTTCTCCCCGCAACTCCGTGCAGTATATTTCGGTTGAAGCAAATCGAGCGTCGGGGTCCTCCGCGCCAGGCGATAGGAATGGTACATGGCAAAATATGTGGTGCGATATGGTGCCATGCGGCATCTGAGTGTGATGTCCCGTCCAAAATCCGTCCCCGCGCAGCGTGGCACGCGGGTGATCGTCCGCACCGACCGTGGACTAGAAGTCGGTGAAATCCTCTGCGAGGCAACCGAACAGGCGCTGGCCCAACTGCCGGCCAGCTCGGGGACAGGGCAGATTCAGCGGGAAGTCACCGAGGATGATCAACAACAATGGGAAAAGATCCAGTCACTCCAGGCTGAGGAATACGACGTTTGCTGGAGATGCGTGGAAGAATCCCAACTCCCCATGGACCTCGTGGAGGTCGAGCATCTCTTCGGGGGCGAGCGGATCGTGGTATATTACTTGGCGGAAAATCGCGTCGATTTTCGTGCCTTGGTCCGCAAACTGGCGGAGGAATTGCAGACGAGAATCGAAATGCGGCAAATCGGCGTCCGGGACGAAGCGAAACTGCTCGCCGATTACGGAGATTGCGGCAAGCCGGTCTGCTGCAATACGCATCTGGCCTCCATGCCGCCTGTTTCCATGAAAATGGCCAAGCTGCAAAAGGCGACTTTGGATCCCACGAAGATTTCCGGCCGCTGTGGACGTCTCAAGTGTTGCCTGCGGTACGAGTATGACGTTTACAATGAGATGCGGAAGGAACTGCCGCCGGTCGGATCGGACATCGTCACGGCACAGGGTCGTGGCCGTGTGTTAGCGCAAGAAATTCTGGCCAGCCAGGTGTTGGTGGAAATGGAAAATCATCGCCGTATGCTGGTCCATGCCCCGGACGTGCTCAGCGTACTCAAAAAAGGGAACGACCGTGCCCGGCGGCGCCCATCGGAAGAGTCATCATGAAAGCCTGCTAGCCCCACGTTTTTTCGGCCGTGCCCTGCCGCCGTGATTGAGCTGAATTGCCGATTGGGGACGTATCCACAACGCTTTTTCTTTTTGCTTTGAATTGAGTGCCATGCGTGAAACTCCACACCCCCTGGCTCAACTGCTGCAGGAAGACCGCCGCTATCGCTACGAAGCGTATGCCTTCGTATTCGAGGCGTTGAATTTCGCCCACAAGAAATTGGGCATGGGACATCCCGTGGAGGCGGAACCTTCCGAGGACGATTCGGAGGATGTCGAAAAAGCGACCCAGCGGGAAAGGCATGTCACCGGACCGGAATTGTGCGAGGCGATCCGGCTGTTGGCCCTGGAGCAATTCGGCTACATGGCCAAGTGCGTCTTTGAGAGCTGGGGCGTCCGCTCGACGGGCGATTTCGGGGAAATCGTGTTTAATCTGATCCGCATCGGCCAAATGCGCAAGACGGACAGCGACAAACGGTCCGACTTCGAGGACGTCTTCGACTTCGAAATCGGATTGACGCAGAGCTTCAAGATCACGATGCCGGAGTGACAGCCGGCAGGTTAGTTGCCGTTGGCAAATCGAGAACCGCGAATCGTGAAGGGAATGATCTGCTCCCCTTCCTTGTCGTCGTTGAGATCCATGATCTTCAACTTCAATTGGTAGCCGCCGAGGGGTAAATCCTCTGGAAGCCGGATCTGGTAGGACACGAAAAAATCGTGGCGCTGGTTCTGGCACTGCTCTTTTTGTGGTTCAAAAGCGTGCCAATCGACCGTGTTCCCTTGTTCATCCACGATGCGATACTCGCTCTTGATCCGGGTATGGAACTGTCCATCCTCCCCTTGCTGGCTGACGAAATTTCCTAATTCGGCATACAACAAGACTTCATTCCCGGGCGCGAATTCGTCCGGTCCATCGGAGAGGCGTTCGAAGATCCCGAAACTCTCCACTCTACTGCAGAAGGCCAAATTCCGGACTTCCAAATCAGCGGCTTCGCCCAGTTTCGTCGCCGCTTGACGCAGCCGTTGGGCGGCCAACGTGGTTCGCTGTCGCTGCTGGCTATGTACCGTCGAGTCGAAGAGCGTGTCCAGGGCATGTAACTGGTAATTCCAGAACTCTTGTTCGGCGGCGGTCAGACCCTCGATGGGCTCGAGAGCTTCGTCGATTTGGCCGGCAATCACTTGCAACAAATGGAGCTTATGCGCCAGGACGTGCTTTTCCTCCGGTGAGATTCCCCCGTTTTCACTGGCCCTAAGCTCATCCTGTAACGCCCAGATTGCATCCCGTATGCGGTCATTCCAAGTGAGCTCTCCGTCGACGTTCACAGTAGAACGGGAGCTTGCCGTGAGGTTTTTCTTCTCCCTGTCCGTGATCGAAGTGCCGCTGCCGTTTGCCATCTTGACGGAAGACGTCCCCTCGATCGATTGCTGAAGTTCTTCGACCCTTCGGGCCAACGCCAGCAACACGAGCTGGTTAGGATTCGAATGCATGGCGGTTGAACTCGTGCCAGACCCGGAGTGGAGCGTCTGCGAGAGCGAAGCGGTCGACATTTGCCTGGCAAGCAAGGCCGTGACATCTTCCATGCCTTGATTGTCAACCGTCCGTGAGGCGGCGAGAGGAGGTGTTTCGACTCGTGGTGAAGGCGCATTTGCCTCATTGGGAGGCAAGGAGTTTTTACGTAGTGCCCGCGGTTCATTGGAAGCCAGGGGGCCAGTCGGTTGGCGGCGTTGGCGAATGGAGTTAGGGCGTTTTTCAGATACTTCCGCCGACTGGACCGGGACGGTGTCCGGCTCGTTCCGCGAGGCCACTTGCACACGCTGGGATGCGTGGACGACTTGGCGTGCCGCCATTTCGTCTCGGGAGGGAGGTGCGCTGATGGCTGCCGGATTCTCCATGGCTACTCGTTCGCGGGAGGTCGCCGCTTCGACCGTGCCGCTGCTCTCGGCCTGATAAAAGGCCACGATCCCCATCCACAATTTGGGATCGACTTGGGCCAGGTCTTGCACGAGCAGTCGCCGTTCATCCGGCGAAAGCACGGGCATACCGCTCACGGAATCTAGAAATGTTTCCGCAGCCAGCTCTTTGGAGGCCGATGCCGTTTCATCTTGATTGGGAAATTCAGTTCCATTCCGAGAGGTTGGCGGATAAGATTCGCGCGACGCGGCGGGGTGTCCCGCAGCCGGCTCTCCTAAAGAGGGCAAAGGGACGGCGTTTTCATCAAAAGGTGAAATCAGTGAACCGAGACAGCCCGGCACCGTAATCACCATGGCCATCAGGCCGCAGCGCACGGTTCGAACCAGCCGTGATCCGAACTGTGCATGGACTTCTCTCCACGCGGTCGAGACGCGTCCTTGACTGTCTGGATCGTGGATGAAGCCAGCGAAAACATCGCTGCATACCGACCACATGCGATCCAAACGTGGAATCATCGGGCGAGGGAACAAAGCCAACGAAAGGACCATGAAGCTACCAGGAAAATCGCGACGATCCGCTACCGCGAACTCTGGGCGGAGGGATGGTACGCGATGCCCATGCGACCGACAATACGAATCGTTGGCCACGAGCCATTCGCGTCGGGATGAATAAAAAATCAAGTTGGTCCGAAGGTAGCGGGCGATTACCCTGTTGACTTCTGTTGGCCGTGGTACAATAGCGCGAGAATTCGGTCCGACAGTCGAGGTATCACGTATGCGGCGTGAATCTTCCGGGAATCCCCAGTTTGGCTTGATGACCTTGCTGATGCTGGTCACCGTGGCGGCAGTGCTTTGCCGCTTTCGGGACCTGGTATTCCTGGTCCCGGAATCCTGGGCGATTTTGCTCTTGGCCGCCTTGCTGGCCGGGACGGCCATGGCCGGCTGTTTCTTGCTGATGTTTGGCGGCCTCCATTTGTTTGTCCGCCTGTGGGACCTGTTTTATCGCGAGTCGGTCTTCATAAGGAACCGGGCTAGCACTAACATGCCCCACGGAAACCACGTGTCCCACAAAGAACGCTAGGAGCGATACCAGGATCGTGCCTATTGCATCCGACCGCCCCGAGCCCCGCTCCAGTGCCCGACGTTGGCAGTTTAGCTTGGCCACATTGTTGGTGGCCACCACGGTGTGTGCCGTCGTTTTCGCCTCCGGTGGAAACGTCTTCACTGGTCTGTTCCGTGTGTGGCTGCTGATTGCGGTGGGCGTCCCGGCGGCCATGTTAGTGGCGACGCTGTGTGGTGCGGCAATATTGCCGGTGTTGGCTCTAATATCTCCCCTGGCTCGTCCCTTGCGGCGGTGCTATGACGTGATCTGGGGCGAAGAGGGTGCGAGTGACGGTGATCGGGTAGATTGACCTGATTCTCCCAATCGCGAAGCTTTCCAGGTCTTTCTTGACACGCCGGGTTGGCGTAGCTAGCCTTCCTCACCATTGGGCGTGTCTCCACAGTAAAGCTGCGGCCAATTCCTCTTAGGTTCGCAGCTTCGAGCGGGCGGATCTTGCAAGCTTAAATTGGCACGCCCGGAAGGCTTTAGGCCGCGTTCATATCTCGGCAAGGTGGGTTGATGGATTATCCTGGTTTTGATGGATTTCTCGGCACGCGGGCCACCTTCATGCTGGACCTCGTATTCTTGGCCATGTTCAGCGTGATTCCCGCGATGGCGTGGAGCATTTATTTGGTGCGGTATCGCCGCAAGTTCGAGCTGCACAAGTGGATCCAGACAGTACTCGCACTTGTCCTGCTGGTCACCGTGTTGGTCTTTGAAGTCGATATCCGGCTGCATGGCTGGCGCGAACGGGCAAAAGAATCCCGGTTTTATGGAGACGCGGAAAGTTGGGGGACGGTCGATATTAGTTTGGCCATCCACCTGGTATTCGCCGTCTCCACGGCCTTGTTGTGGATCTATGTCGTGCCTTCGGCCTGGCGAAATTTTCCCCGGCCCGCTGCTCCCTCGCCTTATAGCCAGCGACACATCCTCTGGGCCAGGATCGCCGCGCTGGGCATGTTGCTCACGGCGGTCACGGGCTGGATTTTCTACATCCTCGCCTTCGTGATGTAAGCTGGCGCAAGTTGTGCGTCCCTATCCTCGAAGCCTGCGTGTAAGGAATTCCTCCGGGAAGGAATTCTTACAAGCCACGGCCTAAAATCTTTCACCCGCCTAGCACGTCGCGTTGAGTCCGCTGGCATCGTGATGCGTTACTTCCGGTCTGATCGAAATATTTTCACGCGCTAGAGATCCGTAGAGATCTGCTTGGCGCGACTGGCGCGAATTTCGGACAGACCGTTGGCTTCCGCCTTGATCTTTTTGGGGCGGGAGCGCTTCACTGGCATTGCCTTTGCTTGTTTCGCTCCTTCGCGGCCAGACGCCCAGGGATGGGGCAGGTGCGACAGGGCCGTGCCAACCACACTGTCGTCCTTTTTACGCAAGGAAGCGAACCATGGACGGAACACTCCTGCTCGCGGGAGGCGCGGCCCTCTTGTCCGCTGCTGGGATGCTCGAATCCCATTGGCATCGACGACAACTTCGCCGCATTCCCATTCGTATTCACGTGAACGGCACGCGCGGCAAGTCGAGCGTGACCCGGCTGATTGCCGCTGGGCTTCGCGCCGGCGGCATTCGCACCTGCGCGAAAACGACGGGCACGCTGCCCCGCATGATCTTTCCCGATGGTACCGAGTATCCCGTGTACCGACCCGGGAGATCCAATGTGATCGAGCAGCTCCGCATCGTGAAGGCGGCCGTGGCTGCCCAAGCGGAGGCGCTGATCATTGAATGCATGGCCTTGCATCCGGCGCTGCAATCACTGTGCGAGTTGCAAATCGTGCAGGCGACGCACGGGGTCGTGACCAACGCCCGCGCGGATCACCTGGATGTCATGGGACCGACCGATGTCGATGTCGCCTGGGCGCTCGCGGGCACCACGCCCGTGAGAGGAGAACTGTTCACCGCGGAAACACAGCATCTACCCGTGTTTGCAGAGGCTGCCCGTGACCGAGGGGCTACTCTGAGGGCAGTGGACGCGGATGCCGTGGCCGGCGTGACCGAACAAGACATGGCCGGCTTTTCGTACATCGAGCACGCGGAGAATGTGGCGCTCGCGCTGGCGGTGTGCCAAAGCGTTGGAGTTGCCCGCCACGTGGCGCTGGCCGGCATGTGGTCGGCCACCACGGATCCCGGCGTGATGAGCATGTTTTCACTCCAGGATCAAGGGAAGCAGATCACCTTCGTGAACGGCTTCGCGGCCAACGACCCGGAATCGACCGGCAAGATTTGGAACATGGTCGTGGACCGCTTCCCAGCCTGCGACCAGCGCATCGCGCTTTTCAACTGCCGGTCGGACCGGACCGACCGCTCCATCCAATTGGCCGATGCCTGTCTGCGTTGGAAACCGGCGGACCGTTACGTGTTGATTGGCTCGGCCACGGAAGTCTTCAGGAAACGGGCACTCGCCAACGGCATGCAGCCCAGACGGCTGATGTGCGCCGAACGTTTTCCCACGGAGAATTTGCTGGACACTTTCCGGCAAAGTGCCCAACGTTCCGCCATGGTCATGGGGATGGGCAACATCTCCGGGCCGGGCATGGAAATGCTCGACTACTTTCAGCGGCGCAACGGATGTGCCGCTACGCCTTGTCAAACTTACGCGGAGGCCGCGTGATGGAAGAACCGACCCTAGCCATTGGATTGGGGCTCCTCGTGAGCCTCGTGTTTACCGAAATCTTCGGTTTGTCCGCCGGAGGTATGATCGTTCCGGGTTACCTGGCATTGCATCTGCAACGTCCAGCGAACCTCGTCCTCACCTTGGGCGTCGCGCTGCTGACCTTTCTGATTGTCCGTGGCGTGTCCCATATCGCCATCGTTTACGGACGCCGACGCGTTGTGCTCACGATTTTAGTGGGATTCGTGATGGGCAATTTGGTCGGTGCGTCCGTGGCCTGTGGGGCCACGACATGCCTCCCCTCGATGGCGGGCACGGAAGGAATCCTCTGCGTGATCGGTTACATCGTACCCGGCTTGATCGCTTTGTGGTTCGACCGCCAAGGACTGTCCGAGACGGTAGGAACGGTGTTGACCGCCACGGTGCTGGTCCATTTGACACTGGTTCTGGTGGGAATGGAGGTGTGGGCATGAAACGCGTTTATTGGAGGCCACGCAAGGTTTCGAAAGTCGCTATTTTGGCCGTGGGAGTGATGGCCTTGGCGGGAAGTTGGGGGGTACGACAGGTGCCCCGTTTGCGTGAAGAAAACTCTTTGCGAAAACAAATGCTGCAAGCCACTTGGCTGGCGGAGTCCTGCTTTGAGGCCATTCGTGAGGCGCGGTTACAAAGAGGACATGTGTTCCCGGAACGTTTCGATCCGGGCCAGACCGGCATGCTGGGCGTGGCTATGTCTCCGGCCACAAGCCTGCCGGCGAGCCTGGCCGCGAAGCAGACGAGCGTGAATCCGAATTTCGCGGCCGCCTTTGTCGACATGCTCTCGTCGCTCGAATTGCAGCCGGGCGATTGCATCGCGGTGGGATATACGGGTTCCTTTCCCGCCTTTAATACGTGCTTGGCCGCCGCGATCGAGACGATGGAATTGCAGCCGATCGTGATCCACAGCATCGCTTCCTCCCAATACGGTGCCAACCAGCCCGACATGCTCTGGCTAGACATGGAAGCCCAGTTGCGCAACAAGCGGCTGATCTCCTTCACTTCCAGTGCGGCTTCACTTGGAAGCTTCGGAGATCGCGGAGTCGGCATGTCGAACGAAGCCCAGGAGCTGTTATGGCAGTCCGCCGATCGCCATGGCGTCCCCCGTTTCGAAGTGAACCGTCTCGCCGAGTCGATCGAGCGCCGCATGGAGCATTACGCTGAATTGGCTGGCAAACGAGAAGTGAAAGCCTATATCAACGTCGGCGGTGGAGCGGCCTCCATTCGAGGCTCGCGTGGCAAGGACGTCTTTTCCGCTGGGATTACCCGAGAACTGACTCCAGAGGCACGGGAAGTGGACTGCGTGATGACTCGCTTCGCGGCCCAAGGCGTGCCCGTGGTCCACCTCGGAGACGCCGAAGGTCTTGCGGAGACCTATGGATTTCCAGAGGCGCCGCAATTCATGCCGCTAGCCAGCGTCGTGCCCGCGATGCAGCACCGCCATCCGCCTCGTTTGGCGGCGGGAGTTTGCCTGCTGGGGATTGCCGGCGCGCTTTGGGCCTGCATCTGGTCCGGTCCCTGCTATCGCGCAAGTGAAAAATTTCCGCGACTTCGCTTGGGTACGGGTACGAACATCGCTTCGGCAACCGAGGAAAACGCCTCTGGAGCGGAGCTGATGGTCTAGAACGTGCCCCATGTGGGCGATGGGCCTCTCGGACGGAAGTTCGCATGCCTCGAAATGGTTCGTGCGTCGCCTTACAGCACTTGAAAAGAAAGCATTCCAATCTCCTGGATTTGGGCCGGGATTCCGCCAACCCGGTCTTTGGTGGGCGTCCCTGGTTGACCTGCCGCCGGTCAGCCAGGGACAATCACCAACTGCTTTGTTCACTTGAACCCACCGAGTCACGTTCCCACGTCAAGGCAAAGCGTGGCAACCGAGGCGGAACCTTTGTCCTGGCATGACATTCCCGAACTCATCGAAATGGATGCGCGGCACGGCTTGGTGCGCATCCCGCCGGAACTGGATGTTCCGGTTACGCCTCGCGTCCGCCGACTCATCGACACGGCACCTTTTCGGCGGCTTTCCAAAATTAGCCAACTCGGATTGGTCTCCCTTGTCTATCCGGCCGCGCATCATACCCGCTTCGAGCATTCGCTCGGCGTCTATCGCCTGGCCCTTTTGTATCTGCGTCGGCTGACGCACGATCCGCGCTGTCGCGAATTATTAACTCCAGGGGATGCGGAGTTGTTCGTCGTGGCGGCCCTCCTGCACGACATAGGCCACTGGCCTTTTTGCCACCCGATCGAAGACATGCATCTTCCGGAGGTACCGCCGCATGAACAGTTCGCGGAACGATATCTCCAAGACTCGGAAATTGCCGAGCTGTTGCGCGATGATTGGGGAATCCAGCCCGAGCACGTGTGCGGCCTGCTCAGCGGAAAGGGACATCAAGGTGTGCGGCGGCTGTTGGCGAGCATGCTTTCCGGGCCGATCGATATCGACAAAATGGATTATTTGGCGCGGGACAGCCTGCACGCGGGCGTCCCCTATGGCCGGAACTTCGACAGCGGACGCCTGATCGGCAGCTTGTGCCTCAACGCGGCGGGAGACGGCCTGGCCATTTCCGAAAAAGGGAAGACCGCGGCGGAAATGATGGTTTTCGCCCGGTATGTGATGTTCAGCGAAGTGTACTGGCATCACGGTGTGCGGGCCGCCACGGCCATGCTGCAGCGCGCGTTTTATTTGTTGCGTGATGTGCTGGATTTTCAGACGCTTTTCGAACTGACCGAGCCGGCTTTCATCGAGGCCTTTCGTCAAACTGCCGTTTCACGGCCCTTCGCCTGCTTGTTGGACGGATTATTTGGCCCTCGAAGGCGGCTCTACAAACGCTGGGCCCAATTCAGCATTTTCGAAGGAGAAAACGTTTATCGTAGGCTGGCGGGACGGCCCTATCCTTGGCTGGTGCAGTGCTCCGAGGCACTTGCCCAAGAGCTGTCCCGAAATGGCCAGCGAGAGGTCTTGCCGCACGAAGTCATTTTCGATGCTCCTCCAGTGCAACGGGAAATCGAATTCGCCGTGGAAGTGTATTTCGCCAAGGAGCAGCGTTATCGTTCGCTCACGGATATTTCACCGGTAGTCCAGACATTAGCGCGGCGGCAATTCGATGACTATGTCAAAAGAGTCCGAGTCTTTCTCGAACCTGAAATCCTAAAATCGGTTCAGAGCAATGCCGATCCCGAAACGCTTGTGCATCGGGCCATCGACGCCGTGGAAGTGGAGTGATGTGTTTTTATTACGGTGCGTGGGCGGCGTGCCGCCATGGGGTTGCATTAGTCGGTTCGCTTCATATTCTCCGATGGTCAAGGGACCGAATTCCGAGTGTGATTCCAAGAGACTTCGGAGAATTGCATGCTTTCTCGAGGCTTTATTCCGTCACTCACTACCGAGCAAGAACAGGGATTGGCGGACCAACTCTTCACGCATGTGGATCGCATCGCGGGACTCATCGGACCTCGGCACGTTGGCCAACCTCGGGCATTCCAAGCGACTGCCGACTATATCGAACGACAGTTCGTGGATCTCGGCTACACGGTGGAACGCCAAACGTATGATGCGGGAGAATGCACCGCCGATATCCTCGTGGTTGAGTTGCCTGGACGACGTCTCGCGGACGAGATCGTCGTGCTGGGTGCCCACTACGATACGATTCCCGAGACCCCTGGCGCGGATGACAACGCGTCCGCCGTGGCCATGTTGTTGGAAGTCGCCAGACTGCTTCAGGGGGTATCTTTTGAAAGGACGTTACGTTTCATCGCTTTCCCCTGCGAGGAACGTCCGCATTTTTACACCGGTACCATGGGCAGCCAGGTCTATGCGCGACGATGCCGCGCACGACGCGAAGTCATCGTGGGCATGATATGTCTCGAAATGGTCGGGTACTACACGACCGAAGAGCGGGGCCAACGAATTCCTCCGAAGATCCCGCGAATATTCCATTGGATATTCCCCCGACGAGGCGATTTCCTCGCTGCCGTTGGCAATCCCCGGTCATGGCGGCTCGTGTGGAGATTTCGCAAGGGATTTCGACGGGCCACCAGGTTTCCTCTCTTTTCAATTGTCCTTCCTGAATCGATTCCAGATATTCGTCGGTCCGACAATAGCTCGTTTTGGGATCAACGTTATCCGGCGATCATGGTGACGGATACCAGTTACCTAAGAAATCCGAACTACCACCAACCGACGGACACGCCGGAGACGCTCGACTACCAACGAATGGCCCGGGCTACGCTCGGAGTCGCCGGTGGTGTCGTGGAACTCGCCAGGGCTTGTCGGTGACTTCCCTAGCAGTTTTGCCTTGGCGGCGTTTGCCCGGCAGGTTGCCTAACTTGCGGCTCCATTCAGACGGAGGAGTTGAGTCCAAAGGTGCATTATCCCATCCATGGCGAACACACCTCCCATGTCTCCTAGATCTTAGACATCATGTATTCTGCTTGAACCGCCCGTGGAGACACGGTACAGTACGAATTGAAAATTTTTGGAAAATTCTCAAATTTTTGCAAAATCATTTTCTGTTTAGCCATCCGCGAATTATCTAGTCCGCTATCCGATCCATTTTTTCAAAGGAGATGGGGTGATGGCCTCACGCAAAAAGTCGTCAGGTTTCACATTAGTCGAATTGTTGGTGGTGATTGCCATCATCGGAGTCTTGGTGGCATTGCTGCTGCCTGCGGTGCAATCCGCCCGCGAGTCGGCACGGCGGATTCAATGCACGAACAACATGAAGCAAATTACGCTTGCCATGTTGGTTTATCATGACGCACACAAGTCGTTCATGCCGGGCAACTTCCATCCCGATCCGATTCCCTCGGATTGGAGCCGCGTATGCGGCATCTGCCCGTGGGGGAGTTGGGGCTGGCCCGCCTTCATCCTGCCGCAGATGGAAGGGCAAAATCTCTACGACACGCTTGACTTTACCAGACCCTCCTTCGCGGAAGTTGTCTGGGATAGTGGTTCAGATACGGGCCCCGGTGGCGATCCCATCCACCGTGATGCCTCCAACAGCATGCCCGAAGCCTTTATTTGTCCCTCGGCGATTCCAGGTTCGCTTTTGCCGCAAAATGCCAATCGAGATGCCTACAAGGACTATGCCATCAATGGCGGTACCGGCAGTTGTTGCCCGGAACGGAACAAAGGCCATGACGGGATCGGATGGTGGAATAGCGGAGTAACGATCGCGGATGTAGTCGATGGTGCCTCCAACACCTTCTTCATGCTCGAATTCGCCCACAATGCGAATCACAGTTGGGCCGCTGCTGGCACGGGGGCCAATCAATTCTTCTTCGTGCATCACATCTCCCAAGGATATGTCGTTTTTGGCGAGCATGGCGTGGGCAACTTCATTCGTGACCAAGGGGGCGTGACGGAAGCGGTCCGCACTCGTTCCCCCATTTGGATTCCCAACTTCTTCATTGAGGATGGCGTGCAGATCAATAGCCGGGGAGCATTCAGCGATCACCCCGGCGGGTTGAACGTTTCCTATGGTGATGGCCGCGTGGCGTTCATGAGTGAAGGGATCGACGTCGTGGTGTACGGATCTCAATTCACGCGAGAAGGGAACGAGGCTTTCGGCACGATTCAATAGCCAACGGATTCCGCTTGGCGCGTTTCGTACGCTTAAAATGTTTCTAGCAGGCCGCGCGATGATTAACGTCGCGCGGCCTGATTTTGTTTGGTCTGCCCTGAATTACGCAGTTCAATCATCAAACATCTCGTACAATCGCGCCATTCCAGATAGAGGAAACCTCCCGAGTGAGGTTTTTGGGTAAAATACGCAACATGTTTAATTGGTGATTCATGGGGTGACGATAGCTGTTCATAACGTTGAGCGTTAGTCTGCCCTGGTATTCCGGTTGCTGGCTCGGAAGGAAACGCAATGCGGTCCGAGGCCCGGAACCGAGGGCGGCTGAATAGCCGTTTTTCGTCCTCCCTGTTAAGGAGTAAACCCCATGAAGAGTCGAGTGTTGCTACCCGCCATGGCGGTAGCCGCGCTGGTCGTCATGTCGAACGCGTCGCAAGCGCATGCGTTTGGCCTGTTCAACCGGCTGCACGGCGGCTGTTGTGCCGTCGAAGCGTCTTGTTGTGAACCCGAACTGACCTGTTGTGAGCCAGAACCCACCTGCTGCGAACCGGAACCGACCTGCTGCGAGCCTGTTTCGTGCTGTGATCCGTGCGGCGGTTGCCATCGGCCCGTGCGGGACTTCTTCCGTCGCTTGTTTAGCCGCCACTCGTGCTGCGACCCTTGCGGCTACAGCGATTGCGGTGGCGGTTGCAATAGCTGCGGTTATTAGAGCGGATGGATTCGCGGGGCATCCGCTTCGCGATACAGAGGCCGGGCAGGCGAGTGGCTTGAAGGCCAGGTGATCGACTGCGCGCCGATTCACGCGGCCCTTTCCCACCAAGAAAGGGTCGCGTTTTTCGTTTGGGTGCGGTTCATTCGCGCTGCCCGGATAGGGCGTCCGCCAAAGTCAGCGGTGCCGCAGACTCGAAAACTTGAAATTCAGCCCAGACGGGCAAGTGATCGGAGATTTTCAGGGCGGTCTGGCGGTCGATGCCGAAAGTGGCTTCCAAATCCAACACGCCCGCCTGGCCGGTGAATTCCAGCGTGGACGACCGGTGATAGAACAGATGATCGTATTGTTTTGTCCGCCGCGTGTTCGTGGTTGCGTCGAGGAGGACAGTTTCCAAAAGGGGAATCTCCCCGAGCGGGCCCAATTCACTTCGCGAGGCATTCAAGTCGCCGAGGAGGAGCACGTCATCCTCCTGCGGGTTCCAAGACTGCACGAAGCGGTATGATTCAGCTAAGGCCGCCAATTCTTCCGGCACTTCGTCGGGATCGGTGTGAATGTTGATCAGCGTAAAAGTAAAAGCCACGTCGGCGGGCGGGCCGCGGGCTTGAAAACTTGCTACCAGCGGTTCCCGATGCAAGAGATCGTCCGGATCGGGCACCGTGTACACCGATCCAGGCAGTAGCCGCACGTCTTGCGTGTCGTAGACGAAGGCGTATTGCTCCTTGCTGATGGAACGCCCCAGCCGGGGACCCAGCACAAATGCATATTGGCTGCCGTCGGCGTTAATCCGCTCGATGAACCGGGGCAGGACGTCCTGTTTTTTCGAGCGGACTTCCTGGATCGCGACGATATCATACCGCCGCGCGATCCTTGCCAAAAATTCCATGGTGTCGTCACGTGACACTTTGGATTGGCCGAAGGTTTGAATATTGAAGGAGGCGATCTTGATCGTCTCGGTTTGCGGAGGCGTCGCGGTCGGGGATACATCCGGTGGTCCCGGACGCGTCGTGGGCCAGGGAACTGGCAACGTAGCGGAAAAAAAGTACCACGCGACAAACAAAACCAGAAGAAGACCTGCTCGGAGCAGCCAATCATGCCGGGTACGCCGGGCCATATCCCCTCCTTGGGAAACGTTGTCGGTGCCGTATGCCTACTTGGGAGACAGGGAAAGCGGAGGACCATAGCAGAATGGAGGCAACAGGGCCAAGCCCGATTGTCACATCACGAAAACGCCAAAACACCGCGTGCTGTCATGTTCGCAGTGTCGGTCCGAAACCTGGCCACGAATTCCTATCGGGGGCAGAAAACCGGAGCAAGATTTCGCCACCGCTAATCGGCGAAAAGATGAACCGACTGTGGGAGTGTACGACTCAGCCGATCAGAGCGAGTCTCGGCCAGTTCGCATGGGAATACTCGCCCCATGCTTGGAAATAGCAGGGAACGGCTGCAAGGTTTCCTACTCATCGGCGCCGTGGAATTCCTCGCCTTTGAGTCCTTTACCCACGGTCGGGCCGGAGGCACGCTTTTCCGTGTCCAATCGCCGACTCGGGCGGCACAACGAAAAAACGCCCAAGCCGACGACCGCTGCCACGATGACATACGGCGTGAGATAGCTTTTCGTGTCTTTCCCTGGGATCACGCCTCCTTGCGCCCAGGCTGCGCTGGCCGGCAACAGCCCCCACACGAAAAAGAACAAACTTCGGGCCGTCCGCTTTAACCGTCTTTGAGCCGACATGGTCTATCTTCCCTTTGCGTGCCGCCGGGTGGCCTGGACGTCCCGTTTGGAAAATCCATCGAAGGATTGATTTTACTCGCCCGTAATCGGCGATACAAATGCCCGCATGCCGGGTTGGCCAACCTATCGGTTTCTCCACGATTCCTATCGATATTTGGCCCGCTCGCGGGAATTACTCGATATAATTCATGCCATGCGCCGTGCCCGCCGAAGTCACGGTCCATCCGGAACAGCATTTCATTCCAACGAGCCGTGCATTCCTCGACCGAAAAAATCCAATTTTCTTGTCCTGGCTGTCAGGCGTCCTTGACGGCCGCGCGGGGAAAATCGGGAACCATGTCTTCCTGCCCCAAAT
Organism: Pirellulales bacterium; assembly: GCA_028289405.1. Lineage (GTDB taxonomy): Bacteria > Planctomycetota > Planctomycetia > Pirellulales > JANQPP01 > JANQPP01. Next base: position 8,534 of record JANQPP010000127.1, on the reverse strand, counting down.
GCGGGATGACGGTCCGGGTTCCCCTCCCCGACGGCGACGATGATGGCGAGCTGGATTTGGAATTGGAGCCACCCGCTCCATCTTCGCCTCCTCGCGACCAACCGCCACGGCATCCAGCGTTTTCCAAACCGGTGGTCTGCCCGCAATGCGGCACTCCATCAGAACGTGCTGTTGATCCCGATGATCCGCTCCATACGTGTCCCCGCTGCGGAGTCGTCTATTCCGAAGGGGACAGCATCGAAGAGGAGCCATCAGCCCCCGCGCTCGCCGAGGAGGATCTGGGCGCGGACCTCACGTCTCGCCGCAAGGACGGCGAAGCCTTCGCGGGCCGAACGTTCATGCCTCGGGACCGGCCCGAGGTTCCGCAGCACCCGTTTCTCGTGGGCACGTTTACCTTCCCTTGGCAGCGTGGCGTGGCACTCCGCTGGCTCGTGCTGGTGATCCTCTTCGCCACCGGTTCATTTTTGGGAGAATCCGCCGCCGCCTTGGGGAATCAGGCTGGAATCGACACCTGGACCGCGGCGCTGTTTGCCACGCTCTTTGCCGTGCTGTTAATGATGGCCGCGAGTTTCTTGACCATGCTCTACGGCTTGACAATCCTGCAAGATACAGCGGTCGGCTGCCATGGTGTCGAAGACTGGCCCGACGCGAACTTGTTTGACGGTGTGGCCGAGTCGTTCTTCGTGACCAATGCCCTGGGCTTGGCCGGTCTAACCGGAGCCGTGGTGTTTCAAGGCACCGGATTTTTAGACGACTGGCGCTGGCAGCTTGTGCTGACAGTTTCCGCCACGGTTCTCGTCTTCCCCATCATCCTGCTATCCATGTTGGAAGCGGCCAGCCCGCTGATGCCGATTTCGGTCGAGGTTTGGTCGAGTGTCATGGATGAACCGGCGAGCTGGTTTGCCTTCTATTCCACTTCGACGCTCGTATTGCTTGTGATGCTCGCCGCCATGGCCGGCGGCTTGTTCCTGCCCGACCATGAAATCGTCTGGCGAATTTGGACGGTTGCCGTGATTCCGCTGGCCGCGATTACTTTTTTCTTCATCTATTTCCGACTCCTGGGGCGGCTCGCCTGGTGCTGTAGTCCGCAGTCCCATGCTGAAGAAGACGAGGAAATTCCCGACGCGTCTTCACAACTTTCGACATAAAATCTTTAAGCGATCGGTCTTCCTTTCACGTGCATGCTTGACGTCGCCCGGCTGTTTGAGAGAGGATGACGTTTTGTTGTTCCTTCCCTCCCACTTGACCCTACCTCCCCATGAACATTCCTGAACATTCCCACGTCATGTTGAAGTCCTGCCTCTTATTGTTGTCGGTGGCCGCGTTGGTTGGCTGCTCCAAGCAATCCAAGCTGCCTCCACTGGCTCCCGCATCAGGGATCGTCACTGTGGATGGCGAACCTTTGGAGATGGGTTCGATCGCCTTCGTGCCAGACAAGATTCAAGGCACCAAGGGGCCCATGGGATACGGCACGATTGGCAAGGGAGGGCGCTATTACATCACGACCGCGAAGGAAGAAGGAGCTTTAGTCGGGCACCACTTGGTCCGCATCGTGGCGGACGTGGAATATGATCCCGTGACGAATACGCCTCCCCGTACGCTGGTGCATCCCCGCTACACGAAAGAAACGACGTCGGAACTAGAGGTCGAAGTGAAGGCCGGGGAAGAAAATGAATTTGACTTCGCGCTGGATGGTCCGGGAGAATAAGTGACCAACTACCACTCCCCATCACATGCCACGAGAAGAGGTTCTGAAATGCGCCGCTCTCCGCTTTGCCGTCATATTTCTCGCCCACATGGATTCACGCTCGTGGAACTGTTGGTCGTGATCGCGATTATCGGCGTGTTGGTGGCGCTGCTCTTGCCAGCGGTGCAGGCGGCACGGGAAAGCGCGCGGCGGTTCCAATGCTCCAACGATTTTAAGCAGATCATGCTGGCCATGCAGTCTTACCATGGAACGCACAAGGTCTTCCCACCCGGGGAAATCCACGGCATCGACGCGACCGGCGGGCGTGGTGCGCACTGCTATTGGGACGGCGCCATCGGGATTTGGAACAACCTCATCTTCCCTTTCATCGAACAGCAGGCGTCGTACGACTTGCTCGATTTTGAAATCCGACCGCAGTGGCAATCGGAAAATAATCGCCAGGTGATGCAGGCCAGCTTCGATTTCTTCCTCTGTCCCAGCGACCCTTACCGTGGCCTGACCACGGACTGGGGCACGCCGCTGAACAAGGCCCGCATCTGCCACCGTTATGCCGTGGCCGGTTCAGTGGAGGGCTCCGGCGAGCCCCACCCGGGACGCATCCTCCAGTATTCGCACTGTAACTATCACGACGGCATGTTCTTTAACGATTCCGATACGCACATCAGCGACGTCGGTGACGGGCTGAGCAACACCATGGCCGTGTGCGAGGTCTGGGGGCGGAAGTCGATCAATCATGACTCGCCCGACGAATCGAGCCGGGGCATGAATTTGCACACGGCGGTCTATCTCGACTGGACGCCCAACAGCAACCAGTCCAATCCCTGGAAGGCCAACAGCTTCCATCCGGGCGGCGTGAACACGGTCTTCGCCGACGGTTCCGTGCAGTTCATTTCCGACGCTGTGGAACTGCGCCTGTTCCAAGCCATGGCCACCATCGACGGCGGTGAAACGCTGCAATGAGTAGTATTTGCTCCGAGCGGCTTTCTTTTCTTTGGTGCGCGGAGGAATGACACCTTAGTCAACTTGTTCCATCTCAAGGCGCGCCATCACTCGACCTTGATGGGATCGATGTACTGGCTCCGTCCTTCCGCTCCGACATTCCAAACGTCGACGACGTCTCGAAGGCGAAAAAAACCGTTAGCGTTGTGGCGGAAACCCCACAAATAGCCGGTAGCCAATATGACATTTCGCCAAATGTCGCCGTTCCGCAGGCGGACCTTGACGATCCAGTATCCCATACCCGCCTCGTCGAATTCTTCTCTTAGCTTCTTTTCGAGGTTTTTGTCCAGCCGGTCGAAAAAGCACATGTCGGCTCCGTATTGTCTTCTTCGCGAGACTTCGGCTTCGTAGTAAACCTCCGTGAAACCGCGATGTTCACTCGACCTTGATGGGATCTTCGCTTTGGCTCCTTCCTTCCGCACCGACATTCCATACTTCCACCACGTCCCGGAGTCGAAAGAAACGTTTACCGTACATTGTCACGCCGCCTAACATTCCGTGAGCCAATATGACATTGCGGTAAACGTCGCTGTTCCGCAGGCGGACCTTGACGATCCAGTATCCCATGCCCGCCTCGTCGAACTCGTGTTCAATCTTCTTTTGGAGTTTCTTGTCGAGCCGATCAAACCAGCGCATGGGGACGTCTCCAGGCAAGGTGCATACTCACAAGACACACGAATTCAAAACAAGGTTCCCTGGCCGGCGGCGTCACGCGGTGGGCGGAATTCGTCCAGGTTGAGCGGCGGCAGCGGACCCTCCAAACCGAATTGCCGGCGAAAGACCGCGCACGTGGCCGCGATCTGCTGGGCGTACAGCCCTTCGCCCCGCATCCGCTTGCCGAAGCGGGCATCGTTCAACTGGCCGCCGCGCGTGTCTCGAATCCGCGCCAACACTCGTTCGGCCTGCAGGGGGCGGTGTTCCTTCAACCAGGCTTCGAAGATCGGCCGTACGGCGTAGGGCAGCCGCAAGAGCGTAAAGCCGGCGGAGAGTGCGCCCGCGTCCGCCGCCGCCCGCATCACGTCCGCCATGTGATGGTCGTTCAATCCGGGAATCAGCGGCGCGACCATGATGCCCACTGGTACTCCCGCCTCGCGTAGCGCGGAGATGGTTCTTAGGCGAGCTTGCGGAGCGGAGGTGCGAGGTTCCATGACCCGCGCGAGTTCCGCGTCCAGTGTGGTAATGCTGAGGAAGACGTGTACTAGCCGCCGTGCCGCCATGCGGGACAAGACATCCAAGTCCCGGCGGATGAGCGCGTTCTTGGTGATCATGCCCAGCGCTTGGCCAGCCTCTTCACAAACCAGCAGGCAGCCCCGCGTGAGACGGAACCTCCGCTCGGCTGGCTGATAACAGTCGGTCACGCCCGACATGGCGATCAATTCCCCCCGCCAAGAGGGCCGACATAGCTCGGCCCGCAGCAGTTCGGGGGCGTCGTACTTCACGACGATTTTCGTTTCGAAGTCGAGTCCGGCGTTCATCCCCAGATATTCGTGGTAGGGACGCGCGTAGCAATACGCGCAGCCATGTTCGCAGCCTCGATACACATTGATGCCGTAGCGAAAGGGAATGTCGGGGCTGTCGTTCTCGCGAATGATTCCCCGAGTCTGGTCGGGCAGGAAGGCCGTGGGCAGCTTGCGGGGCTCGATCAGATCATCCGTCCGTTCGAGCTGTTCCCAATCCGCCTCCACGCGCACCGCTTCGAAACGATTCGGCGGCTCGCTGGATGTGCCCCGTCCGATGGTTTTCGCAAGTGGTGGAGGATCGGATGCCATGTTCACGCCCGTGATTCGTTTTGTCCGACTAACGAAAACACACTTTGGATCACCATGCCTCCGGATCGACCATTCCCCCAGCGGGGAGCAATTCTTCCAGCGGGCAACCAGCGCATTTGGCCCGCTTGCGGCAAAAATCCTTGCCCACCTGGACCAGCAGCGCATGATATTCCTGGAAGAGCGGAACCTCGTGAGGCAGGCTCGATTCAAAAAAATCCTGCACTGCACGGTAATCGGCTTCCGGCTCGATCCAGCCATGCCGCTTGACAACCCGCTGCGTGTACGTGTCCACCACGAACGTGGGCACCTCCGCCGCGTAGAGAGCGATGGCATCGGCGGTTTCCGGTCCGATGCCGTGCAGCAAGAGCAGTTCTTCTCGCAAGGCCGCGCCGTCCTGGGCCAGCATGGCCTCCAAAGAACCGGCGTGATGCTGCATGATATGCGTGACGATTCCCCGCAAACGGCGGGCTTTTTGGCGATAGTAGCCGGCAGGACGCAGGAACTCTTCCAGTTCGTCCTGCGTCAGTTCCTGCATGCTAGATAGTGGCAGCGCGTCCGCCCGGCGGAGGTTTTCGATAGCCCGCTCCACGTTCTTCCAGGCGGTGTTTTGCACGAGCACCGCACCCACGACGACTTCCCAGGGGGTCTCTCCCGGCCACCAGCCCTGGGGACCATAGAAATCGAACAGCCGGCGATACGCTTCCTGGAGCAAGGCAGTCGATCCTTCTGCTTGAGCGAGGGGCGTCAAAAAAACAGTCATCAAGCCGGCAAGATCCGTAACATTTGATGGGCGCCCCGTTGAAACTCGTAGTCGACGTCTTCAATGCGGGCGACCATCCCTCGCGCGTCCGCCAAGGAGATCACCGCCGGCAAAAAAGAAGATTCACGGGAGGACATGTTGACGATGGGGAAGATGCGGATTTCCCTCGCGACCCGGCACAACTCGGTCACGGCGGCCTCGTGGAAATCTAAGCCGAGCTGCTCTTCGTACAGAAACAGAAAGTGGGAACACAGGACAAGATCAAAGGAACTATCTTCGAACGGAAACGCTGGCAGTTCCGCCGCCACGTATCGCCCTTCCCGTTTGCCCGCGTCATAATCGGCGAGGAACTTGTCCATCGCCGCGTGCCGCGCCCGTCCCAACTCCTCCACGGAGGCAAATACGTCCCAGACGTAATCGGCCCTATGTTGCCGAGCTTGCGCCAACACATTGGACGAGGTCACGGCAATTTGCCTGCGAATCTCCTCGGCACGGAACGCATACAACGGATCGCAGGAAACCACCTGGCAGCCTTTTTCCGTGGCCTCCGCGTTGAAACTGGCCGGGCCGTCCGCGCAGCCTAGCACGCGGCCACGGCAGTCGTGCGAATCGAGCGAAAACATCCGCCGATATTCATCCCAGCAGCGGCCCCAGGGAACGACTTTTTCCAATGTCAGAGGCATGTGTCGCGGCTTTCTGCCCGCCCGAGACGCGATTACATTTGGTGTTCATGTGTACATATATCACGTGGCCGTCGCACTCGCAAGCGGTTGACCGAAAGAGGGAGCCCGATCATTCGGCGGAAATCGCCCACGTGGACTTGCCTGGGCCAAATCATGGGCACAACGCGTGTCGAAGCGCTGACTGCGGAAACGATCTGAAGGTTGATCGGCGTCTTACAGCGTCACGTCTGTTTGCCGAAAGTCATCGCCGCACTCTTCGCCGAGAAACTCTAGCGGCTCAAGGATTGCAAAGTGACGGAAATCTTCTGCTCACTTCCGTCTCGGAGAATAGTCAATTCGACTTCATCACCGGCTTGGTAGTTGTCTAACGTGGAGATTAACTCTTCATTCGTGGTGACGCGCTGATCGTCCACGGCCAGAATAATGTCGCCCAGTATCGTCTCGCCGCGTGCTCCTTGTCGCATGCCCTGCAAACCGGCACGCTCGGCGGCGCTGCTGGGAGCGACCGACACGATCATGGGACCGGGCAGTTTCGATGCCTGCATGGAGCGCTGGTCCAGCAAGATGGTGCCCAAACCCGGCCGCAAAACCTTGCCATGCGTGATCAGATCGGGCACGATCCGGTTCACGGTATCGACGGGGACCGCGAAGCCCACGCCCGCGTATCCGCCGGAAGGGGAAACAATGGCGGTGTTGACGCCTATGAGCCGGGCCGCGCTATCCAGCAGCGGGCCTCCCGAGTTACCGGGGTTGATCGCGGCATCGGTCTGCACGACATCATTGATGTCGGTGCCGGCGATCGATCGAATGCTGCGGCCCAACCCGCTAATGACTCCGGTCGTCAAAGTGCGGTCCAAGCCGAACGGATTGCCAATGGCGAAGACCTTTTGTCCCACGATCAAATCATTCGAGGAGCCGATGGGAATAGGAACCAAGTTATCCGAATTGGCATTGATGCGAAGCACGGCCAAATCGTGTTCGGGAGCCGCGCCGACCGGAACCGCATCCCAGGATGTATCATCCGAAAGGCGGACGGTCGCTCGGTCCGCGCCCCGAATGACGTGAAAGTTCGTGACGACGTGCCCCTGTTTGTCCCAGATGAACCCGGAACCGGAGCCCCGTGGAATCTCCAGGATATTGAGATTGAATTGGCCCAAAGCCGACGTCGTGATATGTACCACCGACGGAGCTGCCTGGCGAAACAATTCGATGGTGGACTTTTCATCCTCCGCCAAATCGCCTCGCGCCATCACGGGTCGGGGATCCACGGCGGGTCGCACGAACACCCGCCGCGTCAAGCTGCGATACAACGTGATGCCGGCCAGTACGGCGATCACCGTCAGCGCCAGAGGGAGAATTCCCAGCGACTGTCGGATCGGTTCGCGGTGTGATGAGTGCATGCCCATGATCCGAGCCAGCGTCTGTTTCGTAATTGGATGACCGTGGCCGGAACTCACGGTCCGAGGAATTCGTCGTTGAATCCGCTTCCGTGGCGCGAGGGAAGTGAGAGGTCCATGCGACACGCATTAGCATGTACGTCCAAAGCACGAACGACAACCCCTCACCCGTAATCAGCCGGAGGAGACCACGGGAGCAGCGAATCGATCATTCCATTGAAAGAGGCCACGAAGGCGTTTCTTAGCAATCTACTAATCCGCCGCCGAGGCAGGTGGGGCAGGCGTGTTGTCGCCCACGCGTTTCACACGCCAAAGTAACACGACCGTGGTCGGTGACACGCCAGCGACCAGTGCATCCTTTGCCTGAACCGTGGTCGCGGATTGGACCGGCGAATCGGCGGTCACTGGACGCTCGTTTTGCGGAACGGCTGGGGTGGCCGTCTCGTCCGAACGGACCAGATCCTCCTCCACGCGGAGTCTTGTGGCGATCTGGCTTGAATCCTCGTCGCGGGCCGTGGTGGGGAAAGAGGGGCCAACGTCGGCATGTGCTTCACGCGACGATGCCGCCATGGCATTGTCCGGGGTACCTGCTGCTTCGGCAGTCGCAAAGGATCGCTCGGCCCCGTCACGCACGACTTGCATCGGTACACGACTGTTTTTTCGGATATTTTCCAACCATGCGTCTCCCGGCGACGCCGTCTGCAATTCATCCGCGCCGCCTGGAAACTCGAAGATGGTCACCGCATGGACAGTTTCCACTTCCTCGGACACCTGGCTCAACAGTTCGCGAGCCCGGTCCAGGGGGACCGTCGAGCGGTAATAGACAACTTGGGCCGACGAACTCGCTTCTGATCTTCCAAGCTGGCTCGTCTGTTCCGAGTCAGAGGCCGGGGACGCCACTTTTTCCTTGAGCAACCGCGGCAATGCGCCGACTCGATAGGCTGCCTCGTGAACCTCGAGTTCGACCAAAAACAAGGGCGGGGCGGGATTCAACGGCGAAGCCGCCTCCATATGGGAGGAAGAAAACGCATCCGCCGCGACGTTCATTTCCATTGCCGGCGGTTCAGAGGATGCGGTGAAGAATTCGGACCTTTCCGCTGAACGGGGTTGTGCTTGGCGGTCGGTGGGGACCGATAGCGCCTCGATGCCTGCGGTCTTGCCGGATGATTCTTGGTCCAACATCAGCTCGGAGGCGGCGATGGACTGCGGTGCGACATA
>JANQPP010000122.1 GCA_028289405.1 Pirellulales bacterium | reverse complement strand
TATGGAGTCAAGTGGTCCGGCCGTCGCTACAAACCGACCGAATGGGACGCCAGCGACACCCCAAATCTCTGTTTGTCAGCCGCGACCGCCTGCTTGTACGGAATTACGGAGGCAGCGATTCTTGCCGCAGGCTATGCTCCGGCCGTCGGGTTTATACACACCGGTAAGCCGCGCTCCTTCGTGTTCGATGTCGCGGATGTCTTCAAGTTTGATACCGTCGTACCCGCGGCTTTTCGCATAGCGGCCAAGGCACCGGAGGACGCAGAGCGCCAGGTGCGGCTCGCGTGTCGCGATAAATTTCGCGAAAGCAAACTGCTTGGCAAGATCATTCCCGCGATCGAAGAAATGCTTGCCGCCGGCGAAATCGCGAAGCCGAAGCCCGGGGAAGGCTCGATCGGCCCGGCGTTTTCCGATGGTAAGGGGCTGGGCGATGGTGGTCATCGTCACTGAAAACGTTCCGCCGCGGCTGCGGGGCCGGCTGGCCGTGTGGCTCGTGGAAGTTCGCGCAGGAGTCTATGTGGGAAATCCATCGAAACGACTGCGCGAATCAATTTGGGAGCATGTAACCTATGGCGTTGAAGATGGTAATGCCGTAATGGTCTGGCGCACGAGGACGGAATCGGGCTACGACTTTCTAACTATTGGTATGAACCGTCGGATGCCGGTGGATTTCGACGGTCTCAGGTTGGTCTCGTTTGCGCCCGAAAAAGATCTTTGACAAGTTGGAAAATCACACAAAAATCGGCCCGAAATGGCTGGTAGAATTTGTACGTCCTGATTTCTGGCGATTTATCAGACAGTTGGAGAAAGAGTGTTCCCCGCGCCCGCGGGGATGAACCGTGGCCGACACCCACATTAACCAGGTGGGACCAGTGTTCCCCGCGCCCGCGGGGATGAACCGGGTCATGAAACATCTGAAGCCGACCGGCAACCGTGTTCCCCGCGCCCGCGGGGATGAACCGTTGGCTGAAGAGTACGGGGTAAAGGTCAACGCGTGTTCCCCGCGCCCGCGGGGATGAACCGAGCGTGACTGGCCAGAGCCATTTGGTCCAGAGGTGTTCCCCGCGCCCGCGGGGATGAACCGTTGGCTGAAGAGTACGGGGTAAAGGTCAACGCGTGTTCCCCGCGCCCGCGGGGATGAACCGA
>JANQPP010000075.1 GCA_028289405.1 Pirellulales bacterium | reverse complement strand
GCCAACAGCCGTTCGTTGCTGACGTTGGCGCCCTGCCAGAGCTTACCCAGCTCGTCGCGGTACTCCACAATCGTCTTCAGCGTAGGTAACCGGTCCAGTTGCTCGCCCAACTTGATTCTCGATTCTTCGTCGAGCAGCGTGGGATTGAAGCTCAACATGCGCCGCATTCGCCGAAGCAGATCCGACTGGCCTATGTCGGACAGCTCACGCTTGAGTTCCGGCAAGGTCACTTCGCGAGAGAAGTTTCGCAACACGTGCATACGGTTGATGATGACGGCGCGGAGATTGTCCAGGTCGGGAATAGCCGGGGCAGCCGGATCGATGTCAGGACGCGGGGCGACCCGACGAATCTTGGCGAGCCCGAAGAATTTGAAAATGGTCAGATAGAACCAGCCGATATCGAATTCCCACGGCCGAATGGAAAACTTGGCCGAACTCGGAAAGGCGTGGTGATTGTTGTGTAGCTCTTCCCCGCCGACGATGAGTCCCCAAGGGACTAGGTTGGTCGACGCGTCGTCCGTGTCGAAGTTGCGATAGCCGACGGCATGGCCGAGACCGTTGATAACGCCCGCCGCCATCACCGGCATCGTGCTGAGCTGGATAGCAATAATGATGATGCCCGGTACGCCGAACAGAATGAGATCTAGCACCACCAGCATCCCGATACCGAGGTAGTGATGTTTGGAGTAGACGTGGCGCTCCATCCAGTCCTCGGGGCAGCCGCGGCCGTACTTCTCGCAGGTTTCCGGATTACGAGCCTGATCGCGATAGAGCTCCGAGCCTTCCAATAGCACCTTCTTCAGGCCATACACTTTTGGACTATGGGGGTCGCCTTCCTGTTCGCACAAGGCGTGGTGTTTGCGGTGTACCGCCACCCACTGCCGCGTCACGATGCCGCTCGTCATCCAAATCCAAAGCCGGAAGATGTGCTGCAGAATCGGGTGCAGATCGATGGCGCGATGCGCTTGGTCCCGGTGGAGGTAGAGCGTGACGCTCATCATGGCGAGTTGAACCATCAGGAATACTGCGATGACGTATCCCCAAAAGCTGAGATCCAAGACGCCGTAAAGGTAATCCACCCGTAACACTCCAAAAAATTCAGGCCAGCCACTATAGCCCATCGGCCCTAGCCGACGAAATACGGCTGGGAAGAACCGTGGACGGGTTCACGAAACGCCGCGAGCCGTTTTGAGCCGGATTCCAACCGGTTATATTGGTCCGCCCGGCGCCATTTTCAAGCGGGTCATCCGTTGCCTGAACTCCCTGAAGTCGAGACCACCCGGCGCGGCCTGGAGCCCCACCTGAAGGGCCAGGAAATCGCGGGCATCGTCGTTCGCCAGCGGCAATTGCGCTGGCCCGTGCCCCGGGGACTCCCCGGGAAGCTCGAGCGGGCGCGCGTGCTCGAACTCGGGCGCAGGGCTAAGTACCTGTTGCTCCATACCAATCGCGGAACCTTGATCGTTCATTTAGGGATGTCGGGAA
>JANQPP010000087.1 GCA_028289405.1 Pirellulales bacterium | reverse complement strand
CAGAATTCCCGGGTAGCGAGACTCCGCGAATTCCACAAAGCTCACCGGAAGATCCTCTAGCGACGCGAACTTTCGCCCAAGTCCGCCCTGCATGAGGCTACCCTCGTGTCCCGGCATACCGAGCCAGGTAAACCAGTCGATATCCGTCTGGAAACTCGTCGACGCGGAGCTTGAAGTTAGTTCGGGATCCATGAGCTCGGACCATGGGGTTTCCAGGCGCAGGATGGCGTTGTCTCTTCGCCACGCGCCGTCGCTCGGCCGCTCATACTCGATTCTCTCATCCAGCATCACCCAGACCCGGTCGCCGCCCCGCAGCCACGGCAGTATGTACGGTTTGTTCGTGTAGTCCTTGCCGACATTGCGCCTGAAGTTAGCCCCCGCTTTCGGTCCCTGGGGCGTGTAAAGAAATCGGCCGATACTGGACTTCCAGTGCTTGACCGCCACCGTCTCGTTGGTAAACGGGTTCTTGAATTCGTCAATGAATTCTCCCGTCTCATAGTCTTGATAGAAAATCGCCCCGCGATAGGCAAACAAGTAGCTGCCATGGTCTTGTCGGAAATACCGGGCCATGCGCATGGATTGGTACTGCAACATTGGCGTCGCCATCTGGCCGTCCACGACGCCAAAGATGTGGCCATGGCCCCAGGAGTAAGTCGTCTTGCCAGATAGATCGCCTTGTATCTTGACGATGGCCTTGACGTTGTCCTCCGGCCTGGTCAGATCCAATGCTGCAGAAGAGCCCTTCGCCTGGGCAGGGCCTGCGAGCCCCAGGCCTACTGAAGATAGCGCGGAGGCGGTGAGGACGGACCGACGGGTCAACGGGCGGGAATAGGAAGACATGATTGGCTCCTAGGCCAGACTTGGCCTCTCCATCATAGCCCGTAAATTGATTGTCCTCGCTGGAGCGCAGACGAGGTCGCTCGCTCCGCTTGCGCTAGGTTTGGTACCACTCGGGCAGCGCAAGACCCTTGGACTCTAGGTACGCTTTGTTGAAGAGACGTTCCATATAGCGGGTTGCGGCGTCACAGAGAATCGTAACGATAGTGTGGCCTGGGCCTAGCTTCTCGGCGAGCCGCAGCGCTCCCACGACGTTGATTCCGCTCGAGCCACCCAAGACCAAACCCTCGTCGCGAATGAGCGCGTAGACCATGGGAATCGCATCGGTGTCCGGGATTCGAAAGCTAACGTCAACGGGCGCGCCATCGAGGTTGGCCGTGATTCGGCTATTACCGATGCCTTCCGTAATGGAAGAGCCCTCGGCCTTCAGCTCGCCCTCCGAAAAAAAGCCGTGCAGTGCCGAACCGCCGGGATCGGCAAGACCGATGACGACATCCGAGCTCTTGGCCTTTAGCGCGCGGGCGACGCCGCCAAGCGTCCCACCGGTACCGACTGCGCAAATGAATCCGTCGACGTTGCCGTTCGTTTGGTCCCAGATTTCCTGGCCAGTGGTCCGCTCGTGAAAGCCGCGATTGGCCATGTTTTCGAACTGATTGGCCCAGAAGGCGCTACCGGGGCTAGCCGCGTTCATCTCGTCGGCGATGCGCGCGGAAGTGTGGACGAAATGGTTGGGGTTTTTGTAGGGCACCGGCGGAATCTGCCGCACGTCTGCGCCGAAGGCCTTGAGCGCATCGACTTTGGATTGGCTTTGATTGTCGGGCATGACGATGATGGTGCGATGACCCAGAGCATTGCCAACAAGGGCAAGCCCGATGCCCGTGTTCCCGGCCGTTCCCTCCACGATCGTGCCGCCAGCCCGCAGTTCCCCCGCTTCGATAGCCGCTTCTACCATCCCTAGGGCGGCACGATCTTTCACGGAGCCGCCGGGATTCATGAATTCGGCCTTTCCTAGGATCTCGCACCCCGTTCTGTCGGAAAGGCGGTTTAGTCGAATGAGTGGAGTATTGCCGATGGTTTCTATGAGCGAGGACATACGTAGCTAAGCGTCGAAACAAACTCCATCCCAGCACAACCGTTGCGCGGGAGCAATTGCGGCTAGCGCCGTTTGTGGGCTTCTCGCCCCCGGGGTATGCTCGAATCCATTGTCCGGAAGCATTCAATGACTGTCGTTAGACTGCGAGTAAACGGCGAA
>JANQPP010000064.1 GCA_028289405.1 Pirellulales bacterium | reverse complement strand
AGCGGGTCGAAGACACCTTCGAAATAACCTGCGAACCGGACGTTTTCTCCCAGGTCTCCGAGGCTCTGGAGGAGGCGAAGCTGGAGACGACCGTCAGCGAGATTGCCCGCATCCCGGACAGCACGGTGGAACTCGATTCGGAGACGGGCCGCAAAGTGCTCACGCTGATGGAGCGGCTCGACGACCACGACGACGTGCAGTCCGTGTCGGCCAACTTCAGCATCCCCGACGAGGCCATGGCCGAAATCGAAGCGGGGTGATCGGACGCCAAATGTAGCCTGGGTGCTCGCCACCCAGGGAAAGCGGCGCGGTCGGGAAGCGGACACAATACCTACCGTGGAGTTTGGTGGCCAGCAGCCAACCTATGACTACACCTAGCAATAGTTTGTGAAGTTGCAGGGGAGGCAACCTAATGACTTCACATACCAATGCTTCGCGACGCTGTTGGAAGCTCCGTTTCACTCTGCGTACATTGCTGTTTTTGGTTACCGTAATCGCGGTGACATTGTGGGCTTGGCCTCGATGGCGGAACTATCGTGAGGAAGTGAATTTTGAAAAAGCCGTCGAAGCGATCGGAGTAGGCAACACCACGGAAGACGTGTGGTATTTTCTTCGCGAGCATCCCTACAAGCTGACGACATTTGCAAAAAAGCATGGCAAGCACGTCGTTCTAATGAGTCATGAATGGCCAAACGCCATCTACTTTACCTACATGGTGGTACTGAGCGAACCAGGGGGAGCATCCGACCAAGCACCTTGCCTGAGTGTCGAAGTATTCCGCGTCCCGCGTACTTCTCTCAAACAACTCCCCCGCTCTGAGCGAGAAGCATCTGGAATACAGAAACACATGAACGATTTTCTAGAGTTCATCGCCGGGGATCGCGAAGAAATTAGTGGTTTTGATTACGAATTGATCCATGCTGATTTGCCGGAATCTCCCACAGCCATGTAGCCTGGGCACTCGCCATCCAGAAATGGTTTCCGAATGGCCTGTACCCAACAAATTGCGACCGTGTATTTGGTTCGAATGCGGCATTCGATACCCATTGAATACTCACTGACGGCGTGTGTGTGAATCATGTTTCGCGGATCGGTCAATAAGCGGAAGCTACGGCGAACAATTGGCGCGCTGGCCGTCGAAGTTATCGTGGTTGGTGTTGGTTTGTATGGCGCCCTCCTGCTGGACGCCTACACGAAAAGCCGTAGCGAGCAGACACAGCGGAAGCAGATTCTCTCCTCGATCAAGCAATACCTGCAAATTGCCGCGACGGAACTGCATGAAGATGCCCGGGAAACGGAGCGAACTTTGGTGCGGCCCTTTCTGGATGCCTACGAACGTGGAGAAATGCCGAGGCCGGAACCCGTGCTCATGGGGGCGAGCGGCCTCAGCTCGAATGTTTGGGAAGCGATGCTGGCGTCCGGCGGCACGGAGGTCCTTGATCCACGGCTGATCACGGATATGGAGCTGTACTACAGCGTTGTCCGCCATTGCGTGACGCGAATTGACCGATTCGCGGAGATGACCCGGCGGCGGATCGTTCCCCAGCTTGATTCCGAGATTTCCGAGTTCTACGACACGGAGACCCGGCGGCTTCACCGGCGCTACGAATGGTATCCACTGATGTTGAGTGATTATGGAGGACAGGTGAAACGGCTGAGCAAGGAGACGCGTGATGCCGTAAATCGCTTGGAAAAGCAGTTAGCCAGCATGCGCTAGCCGAGCATATAGCCACCCGTAGCCTGGGTGCTCGCCACTCAGGGACAATTCTTTCTGTGCGATTTATTCTGGTGCCACTGCTAGCTTGCTAGCAGTGCGGTACGATCGGAGAAATGTCGGGTGGCAAGCCACCCGACCTACAGGACTCAAAGATTGAAACCCGGCGGCAGTATTAGAACCGGATTTCGGCATCAAAATCTGCCAGGAACTCCAGCTCTTGCCCGCCGTAGTCCTCGGGAGCCATGCCGACTCTTCCGCTGATCTGGTTCCCTTCGATTTGCACCTCGACCGCCGGACCACGGTTGCCGCTCATCGACGAGTTGTCGATCCAGACGTGCATTCCCATCAAATCCCCTTCCGGCGAAAAGGTGAGTTTGATGTGGGGTCCGTCCGGAAAGAACATGGCATCGCCGTCTTCGTCCTTGAGCTGCTGTTCCAATTCACTCCGCTGGTCATCGGAAACTTCGACGGCGGTCAACACCAGCTCAATACACGGTTCTTCAAAAAACTTCGCGCGGTAGGCCAGGGCGTGGTGGAGCGGGCTCGTCTTATCGCCCAGCCGCATCGACCCGATTTCTCCCTCGCCGATGCTTTCGAAATCCAACCCCAACTCGTCGAGGGTCGGCTCCGGCGGTGGCCCCATCGCCAAATGGACCTTCCATTGGCCGTCGACCCGGCGGAATTCGATGGGTTGGGGTCCGGATTCCGTCTCGGCGAGCGCCTGCGCGGAGTCCCCGTCGACTTGGAGTTCGGAGATCCCGGTCGGCTGGGGAAAGCCTTCGTCCGCTTCCGTCGCATTGGCCAAGATCCAATCCGATAGCTCGCCGATAAAAGCCGGAAGATCCTGGACCAAGCTGTTCACATCCACTTCTTCCGCAGCGCCCGCGCCCTCTAGTGTTTCTTCATCGAGGCCATGTTTCTTGAAGAGCTGTTCCAGTTCTTTTCCTTTCGCCTCGTCCTCGAACGTCATGAAACTCGCCTGCATGACCATGCCCATCACGATCATCTGCTTCGACTCGTCGGTGATCATGGTCACGCCGGACTTCCAATCTTCATTCTCCAGCGCTTGCGAGAACGCGGTGAACACGGCCTCCGGCGTATCAAAGGACGGCCCGGAAGATTTGCCCGGCTCGGTGCCCGCTTGAGCGCCGGTTGACGCGCCGCCGTCGGTTCCATTTGGAGCGCTACCGGTCGAATCCGCTTGTTCGGAACTACAGCCAAGTACCAATGCGACACTCACGAATGCTAGGTGCCCAAGCGCTTTCATGATTCGTCCCTTTCGCCAAAACGGAAGTAACGGGGGATGACCGACCGTCCCCATCGGATGCCGCAATGCGGTGGACGGGAATGTCTTCGTCCGTCGATGGTCTGCTCAACATAATCTAGGTCCCGAATCGTGTCGAGCAAGCGTGGCCACTTCGCCGACCATGCGGCAAGTCGATCCACAGCCCAGCAGGCTGTCGAAAAACCCACCAGCCTGCGGCATCACAGGAAGTGATGCCCAAAATCGCGACGTAAGTCGTTATTTTGCGAACCGGGAGTAGCATTGCTGTGACCCTAGTGAGGTTGAAAAACGTCACGAACGTTTTTCAACGGACTGTTAGTCGTTGCCGACCAGCGCGTCGAGAAATTGGTACAATTCGCGCGTCGCCGGATCGTCTGGCAGGCCCAGCTCGTCGTTGAGGCGGCCATGGTTGCTGTCCCCCTTGCCGTAGGCCGTAGCGGGAATACCGGCTTCCTTCAAAACCGCTTCCAGCCGCCTGGCTTGCGCCCGCGTGTCGGGGTTGCCAGGAAAGTACAAGATCAGAAACGGCGGGATGCCTTTGTCCTGGGCCACGTGCGTCACGGCCGAGAAGTCGACATGTTTTTCCGGGTCGTTCCCAAACTTCTGCCGATGGCCGAACGTGAACATTTTTCCGCCGTAGATGGCTTGCCGGTGTTCGGCCGTCAGGATGATCTTGGGAATGTCGTACGTGTCACCATCAACCGGGACGCATCCTCGGAGCACATCGAAGGGGACGTCTTGCTCATTTAGGTAACGATCGTCGATGCAGATCAACGCGGCGAGCTGCGCGCCGGCCGAATGTCCGCCGACGAAGATACGCTGGGAATCGCCGCCATATCGCGCGATGTTCCTGTGGACCCAACCCAGCGCTTGGGCCACATCCCGAATGAGCACGTCCATCTCCACTTCGGGCAAGAGGCGGTAGTTGGTGGATACGAATACAAATCCCCGCTCGGTGAAGATTTTGGGTTTCAACGCAACGTCACTCTTGTCGCCCGTCTGCCATCCGCCGCCGTGGATCCAAAACATCACCGGCGAACTGCCGGCGGTCGGGTTTTCGGAGGTGTAAACGTCGAGAACGTGCCGCTCGTGGCCCCGTTCCACATAGGGTATATCGGGCGTGAGCTTCTGTGCCCGGCCGACGTTGGGAGCGAAGCACAGCAAGAACATCGGGACGAAGATGCGTTTCGAATGCATGGCGAAACCTTCCAATAGGTGAGCGTGGTGCGACGTGCCCCGGGTGCAGTTTGGTTCGCCAAGACCGGGGAACCCCTGGTATCGTACGTAGCGGATTCCTGCGACCAAAATTCTGCCATCACCGACCTGGCAATGCCAGCAACTTGGCCGAGAATTCCCGAGGACGTGAGAATTGTAAGGCGGGCGGCTGGCCGCCTACCAACGGACTTAACCAGCCGGTCGTGGCAGCAGGCGGAGGATGTGAATTCTCACTCGCTGACGCTTCGTGTTGAGATATGCACTCGCTGGCGCGGCAGGGTAACGTATGTCGGCTGGCCGCCAACGAATTCGAAGACAGTTCGCCCTCGTGCCACTCCTGCCTCGTCCAGCAGTGCCGTACAATTGGGGAATATTGCGTCGTCAACATTAGCGTGCGGCGGCTGGCCGCCTTCCAATGGGCTCGCTGGCGGAATGATATTCTGCGCCCAGCAATGCGAGCCAATTGACCGTGGCACCAGGCACTCAACCTGCCAATCGCAAATTTACGTATTGATAATTCAACATGGAACGGCGGGCGACCATTTCGCGTGATGAATTGATGCGTCTGCTCGGACAAGGGGAGCAAGGCGTGCGGGAATGGAATCGACTCAAAGCGTCGCAAAATCCCCTGATTGAGCTGGATGAACTCGACTTTTCCGGCATGCGGTTGGTGGGCATCGACTTTTCCGAACTGAGCATCGGTCACGCCAAATTCTGCCAAGCCGATTTGACCGATGCTTTTTTGCTGAGCGCGGTGGCCTGTCACTCCGAATGGCAGGGAGCCAACCTGACGGAGGCGTCCCTGTCTTTTTGCGATTTGACATCAGGTGATTTTCGCGACTGCACTATGCGCGGCGCGAGCATCGCATTTTCGAATTGCACGGCATGCCACTTTGACCGTGCGGATTGCACTTCCGCCGATTTCAAGGATTCCGATCTGCGTTATGCGTGCTTCGAGCATGCCAACCTCACCGGCGCGGATCTGTCCAACACGGTGCTGGAAGGGGCGGAAATGGAAGACGCCACGCTTCACCGCGCGAAGTTGCCCCCCTATCAGATCCCCGAGGGAGCACTCATCGTCTGGGCACCGTCCAAATACGGCCCGATCAAATTGCTCGTGCCGACCGCGGCACGCCGCACGGGGAATTACGTCGGACGTAGATATCGGGCCGAATTCGCCGAGATACTGGAGTTGCCAGACACCTCGGATAGCACATGCCAGAACTCCGAAGACAACATGCCGTATCGGATCGGCCAGCGCCTCGCCGTGGACGATTTCGATCCCGACCCGCGCATCGACTATGGCCACGGAATCATTTTCTTCAATACCAAAGACGAGGCCCGTGCATTCACGAAGGCATCCGTATTCGCTTCGCCGGTGATTACGTCCATCAAGGAATGAACGGCGCACTTTTGCCGGCATCGAGTGGGCGAGTTCCGTGGTCATCCAGCCAACATCGAGACCCTCCATGCGACAGCCCCGCCAACTCCGATTGGTAGACATTCTCATCTTCATCGGAATGTGTTCCGCCTTGTTCGCGCTCATCCGCTTTGTCGGATTCTGGTCGGCGATGATGCTGACGATGATTCCCTACAGCTTCATCGGAGAACGGCTGCTCACAAGAAATATCGCTGACGTACCCCTTTATCACTCGCCATCGACGGCGGAGAGGCTTCGCGGAATCACTTTCATGCTGTGCGTCCTGGTTGGAGTTGTAGCGTGGGTTTCCGTTTCCACCGGAGTGCCAAGTTATGTCGCTCCGTTTCCCTTCCTTACCATCCTGCTCGCTTTGTACGGACTCGGATTTTTAGGGGCAGGCATCTTCGTCGGCATAGTGGCAATCATGGTGCAATGGAGCTTTCTGCGCGGGCAGCCGCCGCAAAACATACCATTCCGCTATCCGATTTTTGTGGGCATGTCGACCGTGAATTCCGTGTGGTGGTTTATCAGCGGATGGGATGGCGGAATCCGATATCAGGGGCGAGACCACATGCTATATGCTGCCGTCATGAACACAATATTTATTGTGAGCCTATGGGGCATCTGGTTCGGTACAAGTCGCTCAAGAGCGCCATGGGGACAACTAGTGTTCCGTACGCTGCTCCTCGCGTGGCTGTTTTGGTGTGCGTATCCATGGCGGGGCGAATTGTTATGAACGCGGCTTATTTGCCCCGTCATCCAGCGCATTTTTTTCTCGTGCCACGGCTGGCTTCCCAACAGTGCGGTACGTTTGGAGAAATGTCGGGTGGCAAGCCACCCGACCTACGATGAATCAGCGCCCAGTTTTGTAGGGTCGGGCGGCTGGCCGCCTACCATCCGGTTGCTATCCACCCAACCCAGATCCCTGGGTGCGAGCACCCAGGCTACAAGACTCGACGCAAAGCGGGGCAGTCCCTCACTCACGTTTCGGGCTGGGATGGATCGAAACCCGACGCGTGAGCGAGGGGCGACACGGTATCCGGGCGCGTCATTGGCCGTGGCAGAAGGCGGAGGAAGTGAATTCGCACTCGCTCACGCGTCGTGTTGAGATATGCGCTCGCTTGCGCGTCAGGGCAGGCTACAGCGGCATGCCGCCTACCAGAGGGTTCGCCGGCAGGGTCATGCCCCACTTCCCGCAGTACTAGCAGCGGCACCAGACATGAGCGGTCTCCTGTTGGAAACGGCTCCAACGCGATGCACGACATATGCAATGCCACACGTCCGTGAGGCACGCACTAACTGCCGGAGTTCCGTCGGATGCGTCGGCCGGAGGCGCGGATCAGGCTCCAGAGCCAGGCCCAGCCGCCTTGGCGCGTGGCCCAAGTGGCATCGGCGTTTATTTCCGCCCGCACGAGTTCCGGTTCGGGCGTCCCGAACTCAATGTCCTCGTCCGCTCTGGCTGCCGATTCCCCGACCGGGAGCGCATCCTGGCCGCCAGCCTCGCTGCCTGCTTCTCCATTCCCGGTTTGCGGGATATCGAATCCTTCCGAGGAGGCATGCACGAGGTCAATGGCTTGGGAATCCAGATCCAGGTTGGGGCTCGTCCCGCCACCCGGCTGACCAGCAGGAGAGGAAGATCCGGTCGATCCCTGGCGGGCTTCGGCGGGAGACGGCTCGGCATTCGGCCCGTCTCCATCGGCGTCTATCTGCCGCGGATTGTCCGGTCCGGCGACCTGATTTTGCACGGCACCTTCCGCCTCGGCCTCAGCCTTTGACTCGGCTGGGTCTGGCTCGACTGGAGAATCCTCCACCATCATTTGCGACGCGGCTGGCAGTTCAGCATCGCTCGCTTCACTCACCTCCGTGTCCTGTTGATTGGCCTTATTCGACACGTCCGGGGGAGGAGGATCGGACTGCGTGTCCGTCGCGTCATCGCCGCCCGATGTCCATTCCGATTCGCGACTTTCAGGCTCGGGCTGGTCGGATATTAATTGCTCCGCCGTAGCCGTGGCATCGGCGAAGCGGAATTGTTCCACATTGGTCACGATATCGGTGCCATCGATGCCGCGACGATCCGTTACGGTGAAGGAGTCACCCGACTGCGTGATCTCGTAGTCCGACCAATTGCCAGAGAACACGGCGGTATCAACGCCTCGACCACCGTCGATCACGTCATCCCCGGCACCGCCTTCGAGTGTGTTGGCCCGATGGTTTCCGAGGAGGATGTCGTCGTGGGCGGAGCCTTGTACGTTCTCAATGCTGAACAGACGGTCCCCTTCGGCATCGCCGCCGTAGCCCCGGGTGCGTGCCAGGTTGACTTCCACGCCTTCGGTGGAATTCTGGTAGGTTGCCCAATCCTGGCCCGATCCGCCGTGCAGCCGGTCCGCTCCCGCGCCGCCTTGCAGGATGTCGTCTCCTCTTCCGCCGGATAAACGGTCATTCCCCGCGCCACCGAGCAGGACATCTTCCCCGCTGCCACCCGACATGCGGTCGTCACCTTCGTTTCCTTCGAGGACGTCATCGCCGCTGCCACCGGATAGGCGATCATTCCCCTCACCGCCCCGCAAAGTATCCTCTCCGCTACCGCCGCTCAGCCGGTCATCCCCTTCATGGCCTTCGAGGACGTCATCGCCAGTGCCGCCGGACATGCGGTCATTCCCCTCACCGCCGTGCAGCTTATCCGTTCCCGCGCCGCCATCGAGGCGGTCATTCCCTTCGCCGCCTTTGAGTTTGTCATCTCCGGCGTCGCCCTTCATATTGTCGTGGCCCTTGCCGCCTTCCAGCTGGTCGTTTCCGCTGCCACCGGAGAGCCGGTCATTGCCTTCACCGCCGTGCAAGGCATCGTCACCGCCGCCGCCGATCAACCGATCGTTCCCCTCCTGGCCCAGGAGCAGATCCGCCCCCTCACCGCCGGAGAGCATGTCGGCTCCCACACCGCCCAGTAGTTGGTCCATGCCGGCACCGCCCAGGAGCCAGTCATTCCCCTCGCCGCCTTGCAGCGTGTCGTCGCCGTCATCACCCCTCAAGCTGTCGTTGCCTTCACCCCCTTCTAGATGGTCGTTGCCTGTGCCGCCATACAGCCGGTCACGCCCCTGGCCGCCTAGCAGCCGGTCATTCCCGTCTTGACCATACAAGCGGTCATTGCCGTCGCCGCCGTCGAGCTTGTCCCGGCCCGCGCCGCCGAACAGGCGGTCGTTCCCCTCTTGGCCTAGTAGCAAATCTTCACCGTCGCCGCCGATCAGTCGGTCGTTGCCGACGCCACCTTCCAACAGGTCATTGCCAATGCCGCCGTCCAACCGGTCATACCCTTCCCCGCCGACGAGGACGTCGTTCCCTGCGCCGCCGTATTGACGGTCATTCCCGGCACCACCCAGGAGTTGGTCGTTGCCATCCCCGCCGTGGAGCCAGTCGTTGCCTTCCCCGCCATCGAGCACATCATTCCCGCTGCCACCATTCAGTCGGTCCCGGCCTTCACCGCCGTCCAACCGGTCGTCGCCCGCCTGGCCGTAAAGTCGGTCGTTGCCCGATTCACCCAGCAAGGTGT
>JANQPP010000044.1 GCA_028289405.1 Pirellulales bacterium | reverse complement strand
GCGGGACGAAGAACGCGGACTTTTCGACATTGGCTAACCCCAACGGCCCCTTTCAGGGGCCTTCCTCATACTACCGGCTCTGCCGGTAGTTATTGATTGCTGAAGTACTCAGCCTGTAAGTTGAGCGCGATCGGCGACCACAATTCGACTGCTCAAACGTAGATCACACTGGGAGAAATCCTGCGTCTCGAATCATCTCCGACGACCGAATACCACTGAATGTGGACAAACGTTCCCTAGCGGTCGATATTTGATCGACGTTGGGGCATCGTGGCAGGGAGCCGACGCCGCGTTCGCCGGCCATACATAGCCCAGGAGGGGGGTACAACGCGGTATTATCGCTCGCGGTAGGTGATGCGTCCGCGCGTCAAATCGTATGGCGAAAGTGCCACGCGCACCTTGTCGCCCGGGACAATACGAATGAAATTCTTGCGAATTTTGCCCGCGACGTGCGCGGTCACCATGTGCCCACCCTCGATTTCAACGCGAAAACGAGTGTTGGCGAAGGCTTCGGTGACCACGCCCTCGACTTCCAATTCTTCCTCTTTTTGCTTTTGCGCCACAAACGACTCCGAGTGAGGGGCAGGAGAGTTATAACGCCGTTAGCGATTGCCCACGACGTTGGTCAGGCCACTATCATATCGCACAAATTCGCAATTTGGCAAGTTCGCCACGATTGCACTAGCGCGTTTCAAGCGGCATGATGGCCCACAGGTGTTCCTGGGAGTGTATGCATGGACGATTTTATCGAACGCACGTTGGCAAGCTTGGTGGCGACCCCCAGCGTGAATCCCATGGGCCGGCCGGTCGAAGGTCCGGAATATTATGAGTACCGGGTCACGGATTATCTGGAAGGCCTATTTCGCGAACTCGGGGTCGCCTGGCAGCGGCAACCCGTGGCCCCAAGAAGGGACAATATTTACGCCCGGATCGAAGGTCGCGGAGAATCCGGGGCTAAGCATCTCCTGCTTTTCGAAGCCCATCAAGACACGGTTCCCGTGGAAGGAATGACAATTCCTCCTTGGCAACCGGAAGTAAAACAAGGCCGGTTATTTGGCCGGGGCGCTTGTGATGTGAAAGGGGGCATGACGGCCATGCTGGCCGCGTTTCACCGCCTGGCACTTGGGAATCCATCCTCCTGTCCCACGCTCGTGCTTGCCTGCACGGTAAACGAGGAGCACGGCTATACCGGTGCCCTGGCCATGTGTGAAGCGTGGCGTGACAAGGATTTCATTCTCCCCCGTCCCCCTGATGCGGCAATCGTCGCCGAACCGACCGATTTGAGTATCGTGGTCGCGCACAAAGGGGCCGTGCGTTGGCGGTGCCACGCTTTGGGCACGGCGGCTCACAGTTCCTCGCCCGATCAAGGCGAAAATGCGGTGTACCGCATGGCTCGAATATTGTTGGCGTTGGAAGACTATCAGCGGCGTCTCGCGTCCCAACAGTCGCGGCATCCATTGTGCGGTGAAGGAACCTTGAGCGTGGGAACGATCACCGGTGGTTTGAGCGTCAACACGGTTCCCGATCGATGCACGATCGAGATCGACCGCCGGTTCCTCCCTGGCGAGACGCCGGAACAGGCCCGGGAAGACGTGTTGAAGTACCTCGAATCCCGGGAGGAAATCGATTTTCCAATGGAGCACGACGCTCCCTTCTTGGTTGGGCACGGCCTGGCCGATGCGCTCAACGGCGACTTAGCGGGACTGCTAGCGCGCGTCGCGGAGTCGACCCCCGCGCGGGGGCAGCGGGTCGGCGTACCGTATGGGACCGATGCGGCGGTCATCTCACGTGCCGGCATACCTGCCGTCGTATTCGGCCCCGGTTCGATCGCGCAGGCACACACGGCCGACGAATGGATCGAGCTAGAGGAAGTGCGCCGCGCCAGCGAGATTCTGTATGAATTCGCTCTTCGGTATGGTGCCTGAAAATGTTCGGCGTGTGGCCCGCCATCGCTCTACGCCGGCCGCGGGCATGGGCGGGGAGTCCGCATGCCCGCGGCCTGGGTCATCATGCGAGGCGCCCATGATTGCGCTGGCGCGGGGCACCTCGCTTCGCGGCGGGAGTTCGCTATCCGAGGCGGGGTCGGCGCGGTCGTGAACAACTCACCTGCGCGCCATGGCGGTTGAGATCCGCCACGCTTCCGCCCATCCTCGCGGCAGTTTGCCGGGATGCCGAGGGATTGCTCGGATTAAAAGACATCCAAATTGAAGTGATGCCCATGATAATAGCGGCGCGGTTCCGGGTAGGCGTTGTGCCACTTCTTGTTGTACACCGGAATCCGCATTTCGGGCGGATAGCGATAGTACATGTTGCGAGCACTTTGGAAATACTCGCTGGAGTAGAAATTCTGCGGATAAAAGACATACGGATAGTGGTACATCCGTTGCCAGTCCGCGGAGGTGGGCGCGTTGCCCCAGAGGCGTTGATAGGCGTGCTGTGCTTGGGCTTCGCGGGTTTCGGCGGCTAGCCAAATTCCGCCCGCGCAGAGCGCACCCCAGAAAAATTTACGAAGCATCTTCAATTCCCCCCCTTTTGAGTGATCGGCTCGCGGGCATGGGATCGGGCCGTGCCGAGATGGCACCGGCCATGATTCACCAGACACTAGTTTCCACGGGTACCGCGAGGCTGGGTCATTCAAGTCCGCATAACGGATCCGTTACTGGGCCTTGAAACAGCATCGGCAGCCGGGATAGTCCGCATTGAAAGAATATTCGGAGACTTCGGCAGGCCCCGCAGATGCATCGCTTCTAGCAAAATTGGCGCATTTGTATCAGCTACGCAATTCGATCCGGCGGCGATCGGATTTGAGCGAACGACATGTCGACTCACTTCAAATCGAGTTGTTTACGCCATTTCGATTCTTTTTTCGACCATTCCTCCAAGCCTTTTGGCATCGGTGCACTGTAAGTCGTGAGCCCCTTGCGAGACAAAAGGATGTCGCCAAAGCGGTTCTGGAATTCCGTGAGCGGCAAATTTGAATGGTGGCGAAGAAAAAGCTCCCAAATCTGCGCCACGTCTTCGATCAACTGGATCAGGGAAAACAACTCGCCGTTGTAATTCACGAAACCGACGACGTCTTGAACACTCGTGCCGGACGAATCATCTTCCTTTCCCTCGGAAAAAATAACTGATTCAAACTCGATGACCGCGCAATCTTTGTTCCGACCGCGTACCCCGTGTTTCAATACGTTTACGAGATTCGCCGCGATGCGATATGGGCGAAAGCTGTCGATCACGACGAGTTCGGATTCTCGCTTTTGCTTTTCGAAAAACTTTGTCACGCTGTCATTAAGATGGACCAGTTCATGAATAAGACTGGTCTCGGTACTGCGAATTCGCATTCGGTTGCGCTTCGCACCTTCGTTCGTGTCATCGGAAAACGTCTTTTCTGTGTAATTGGTGAGTTCAGGGCGGAGGATTTCACGTTCTTCAAGGTAGAACGCCGCTTGCTCAAGTCGACGACGGATTTCTTCCTCAAGCACGTTGATCGAAGAGCCAGTGGGAGCCAACTTCGAAATCGGTGCAAGTCTGCGTGCGATGGATGCATGAATGGCAGCTTCCTTGATGCGACCTAAGAGTGCCGCACGAACCTCGTTGCTAAATTCTTCCAGGTCGAGATCCGTGTGGTAGCGAAGATAGATTTCCCAAAATTGGAGCAGGTCATTCACAATTTCCAGCACCGGAAGTGAACGGTTTTTCGTTTCAATGAAGAATCGCACATCTTCGACCACATCTGGGTAGACTTGTTCATCTTTGGCAGCGCCCACGAACACACACGTGGTGTCATGCTTTCGGCTTTTTGAGATCAGGCTCTTCGCTAACCGGAACGCATCGAAGTGGTCAACCACGACCAAGTCGTCAATTCCCTTTCCTTTCGTTTTGTTGTAATCCGATACATCATCACGGAGATAAACAAGTTCCGATATCGCGTGATTCTCGTCGTTCGCGATATTGCGAACAAATTGCCTAATGTCATCCGATCTCATATCAGACGAAGAGCCTGCCGATTGGCAGGATTTCAGTTGCAGGCAATGATCTTTTCGCCGTTGTAGATGCGTCCCGACGGCATGTAATCGCAATTCAATCTTGTCGCGGAGCGCGGAGGAATCCATGAATTGAGTTTCTTTACTTGAGCGTGCTGGTGTGTTTTCGTGTCGCGCCATGAATCATAGGCAAAGGGAAAAACGGTAGCTACTCGAAATCGAGATCCGTTTCTTGTTCACAAGCTGGAAATGAATACTTATTGATTTGGAGCAACCCGTTGGATCTCCCAGCGCCAAATCGTCTGGGTGTCGACGAATTTCGCAGGGCCTTGCCGCGAACCGCCGATGTAGACCGAATCGATTCAGATATTCGCACGAGGACAACTCATCCAGTGGGCGACGATTCACTAGAAGATCGCGGTGCCGAGCGTTACTC
Source organism: Pirellulales bacterium (assembly GCA_028289405.1). Taxonomy (GTDB): domain Bacteria; phylum Planctomycetota; class Planctomycetia; order Pirellulales; family JANQPP01; genus JANQPP01. Next base: position 39,467 of record JANQPP010000044.1, on the reverse strand, counting down.
GCCACACCGTCTAAAAGCAGTCCTCTCCAGAAAACCTCGCCGCTCAATCCTCCGGTGGAGGGCCGTAGAATTTGGTGATGTCCAACCCCCCTTTTTGCTCTTCTTCGAGAAGCTTGAGTCGGAATTCCATCCGCTCCATCTTCTTCGTGAGCTGGTACAGAAGCTGCGGAGTTTCATCGGGCGGCTGGGGACGCGGAACGGCCGGATAACCCAACTGCCGCTGCAATGCCGCGAACATGAACATCGGATCCTTGCGGCGATTGGCCAGGGCGATCTTCCCCTCCTTTTCGCCAAACAGGCTGGGCTCGTCCCGCTCCAGGGGGAGCCCTTGCCGTAGCCGGTTGGTGATGTAGTGGTCGCTACGGACGTAGAGCAAGTCCGCGAAATCGACCAGACCGATCTGCCGCTGCACCGTGCGGATCCAGCTTTTCCAGTGGTCATCGTAAAGCGGATCCTGGGCCATGGCCTCGAATCCCCGCGCGTAACCCAGCCGGTTGCGGGAGATGCATTCGAACTGATAAAGGAAAGTCCCCTGCGGCGCGGCACCGTCGGCCCGATATTTGGCTTCATGACGGAGGATGTGCAGGGCGACTTGCAGGTCGAATCGTCCCCGCTCCTTTTCCGCTTCGGCAACTACGAAGGTTTGGAAGGGCGTGAAGTAGTGCGGCAGCTTCGCCATGGCCGAGCTAAACACGCCGGAATGCCGCAACTCACTGGCCAGGAAATCGATGGCCTTGGGCAGATTGGTGGTGGCCAGGACTTCTTGTTGCAGGGAGGCCAGCATCTCCTGCGTGGTTTGATTGTGGGCCAGCCGCTCCGCGAGCGTCGCGAAGAAATACGCCTGCTCGATATATTCTTCCCGATCCAATAGCGGCATGGCGGCCCGTGAAATGCTGGCGTGGAGGGAATTTATCTACTCTCGCGCGTGGAGATGCATGCCATCCTTCAGGGCAGCCGCGCCTTGAGGAAGGCGATCGCCGCGTTCATGGCGGCGCGGTCGTAAAAAGCGTGCACGTGGCCCGCATCGGCCACGGTGAGCAGTTCCACCGCCACACCGGCTGCTTTCAAGCTGGCCGCCAACCGTTGGCTGTTCGTCCTAGGGACGAGCAAATCCCGCTCGCCATGATACAGGAAGGTGTCCGGGTAGTCGTCATGCACGAATTGCAGCGGCGAAGCTAGGCGGTACATTTCGGGCCGCTGCGCGCGGGTTCCGCCCAGCCAATAGGAAAGGATTGGATTGTTTTCTCGCAGAGCCGTGAAATCGATCGGCGCGCCGCCGGCAACCACCGCCAACAGCGGCGGAATACCTTCGGCGTTGGCCAGCTCCCGTACCACGATTTTTTGACGCTCTTCATTCGGCATTTCCGCCAGCGCGGCCAACAGTGCCGCCAATTGCCCGCCAGCGGAATAGCCGTAGATGGCCACGGGCCGGGGCGAATCGCCGGTGTGCCCTTCGTCCACGTGCTCCGCGACCCACCGCAACGCTTGCCAGCAATCAATGATCTGCGCGGGAAACGGATGCCGGGGAGCGAGCCGGTAATTGATGGAGATGGCACGCAGCCCCTGCCGCGCGCAATTCCGGGCGACGATCCGCATATGGTCCTTGGAACCGGCGAACCAACCGCCACCATGGATGAGGAGCACGCTGGTGAAGGGACCTTCACCGTTGGGCTGGTAAATATCCGCCTTGAGCTCGGCATCCGCCACCTGGGAATAGACCACATCCCGTTCGACCGTGTAGGAAAAGCGGCTCCCGTTTGGCCCCTCCTCGGCATAAGCCATGGATGCCGCGAAACCTAACACCGCAACCGTCACGAGCCAACAAATCTTAAGGATCAAGCCAGCTTGCCCCATCCGGACAGCGGTCACGGTTTTGGCGTGGCTTCGCACTCGTTTGATCCTCGCTAGTATCCTCAAGGGGTGGCTCCCTATAATACGAAGTAGTTTTCCACGTCTGCCCAAGAGGTTCGTGGATTGAGCTTTCCCTGCCAGGCTTTCGAGCCGGGCCAATCCTCGGAGACTGTTATGTCGCATCGGTTTTCGTCGGTGGAATCCGCCATTGAGGCCATCGCCGCCGGCAAAGTCATCATCGTCGTGGACGCGGAGGACCGCGAAAACGAAGGGGACTTCATCTGCGCCGCCTCCATGGTGGACAGCGACATAGTTAATTTTATGATCACGCACGGGCGAGGACAGCTTTGCATGCCTGTTTTGCCGGAGGTTTGCGAGCGGTTGAACCTGCGGCTGATGGTGGACAAGAACACCGCGCCGCTGGGCACCACCTTTACCATTCCGGTGGACCATCGCACTTGCCGGACCGGAATCACGGCCCAGGAGCGGTCCACGACGATCCGCGCCATCGCCGATCCCGACAGCAAGCCGGAGGATTTCGTGCAGCCGGGCCATCTCTTCCCGCTGATCGCCAAAGCTGGGGGAGTACTCCGCCGCGCCGGCCATACCGAGAGCGCCGTGGACCTGGTGCGGCTAGCCGGGTTGCCGCCGTCGGGCGTGCTGTGTGAAATCCTGGGCGAAAACGGGGACCGGGCCAACCGCGAGGAGCTTTTCGGCTTGGCCGAGCGGCATCAATTGGAAATCATTACCGTCGAGCAGCTCATCCGTTATCGCCGCGAACGGGAAAAGTTGGTTGAACGCATTGCCGAGACGGAACTTCCCACTCGCTACGGAAACGGCAAAGCGATTATCTACTCCGTTGAATACGAATCACAACAGCCGTTCGTGCTCGTGTTGGGCGACCTCACTTCGCGGGAAGCCCCCTTGGTGCGGCTGCATTCCTCCTGTTTCACCGGGGACCTATTGAACTCGCTACGGTGTGATTGCGGCGATCAACTCCGCATGTCCCTGGAAATGATCGGCAAAGAAGGAACAGGAGTGCTGGTTTATCTGCCACAAGAAGGGCGTGGCATCGGACTCTTGGAAAAAGTCAAGGCATACCGCTTGCAAGACGAAGGGATGGATACGGTGGAGGCCAACCTCGCGTTGGGCTTCCCAGCCGATTCCCGTGACTACGGCGTGGGCATTCAAATCCTCAAGGATCTCGGGTTGAACAAAGTGCGGCTGCTGACCAACAACCCCAAGAAGACGGACGCCTTCATTTACGGCAGCTTCGACTTGGAAGTTGTCGATCAGGTTCCGATAGTCCCTCCCGCCAACGAGCACAATGCCCGTTACCTGGCCACGAAGCGTGAAAAGATGGGCCATCTGATTCCCGAATGAGCAGGGAGTGGATCTGATAAGATCTATCGAAACCGCCTGCGCTACGCGTCTTGCGTCTTTCGCGTCATCCAGGAGACAACGATCAACGTGAAAAAACCGAGCGGAATGGTCACGATGCCGGGTTGGCTAAACGGTACCCAGGCACTCTCGGCAGGCAGGCCGTAGACCTTGGAGAAGGTGTCTCCACTGGCCAGAATCCAACCCAGCGACGATGTCATGCCGACGACGACGGCCGCGATGACTCCCTGCCGTGTTACGCCCTTCCAAAAGAGCAGCATCACCAATGACGGCAAATTGGCGGAGGCGGCAATGCTAAACGCCCAGCCGACCAGGTAGCTCACGTTTAGCGCTTCGAATTGGATGCCGAGCAAGATCGCGACGGCGCCGACGGCCACGGAAGCGATTTTGGCCACGCGGACCTTTTCATGGTCGGATAGTTGAATGCCCATGAAGTTAGCGATCAAGTCATGCGTGACCGCGCCCGCCGAAGCCAGAATCAAACCGCTCACCGTGCCGAGGACCGTCGTAAACGCGATGGCGGAAATGATGGCGAAGAGCCACTCGCTGATGCTCTTGGCCAAAAGGGGAGCCGCCATATTGCTGTTCGTCACGTCTAGCGAGCCACTGGTCATCGCGCCCAGGCCCAGATACAGCGTCAGCACGTAGAAGAATCCGATACTGGCGATGCCCACGATCGTGCTTTTGCGGGCACTTGCTTCGTCCTTGACTGTGTAGTAGCGAATCAGGATATGGGGCAACGATGCGGTTCCGCAGAACAGGGCCAGCATCAGCGACAGAAAGTCGAGCTTGTCGGTCCATTGCCCGCTACGGATTCCCTTGAAACGCGGGTGTTCGCCAGGACGGAGGACTCGGCTCCCCGGCGTCGGTTTTTGATGGAAAATCGTGATCGGTTGGCCATCGGTGTCCGTGACGGTCTGGTTGGCCCAGAGCACGACTTCGCTATCTTGCAGCGTGCTAAAGAAGGAAAGCGGTCCCAGCGGCCCTGTTTTCGTCGCGCCCCCGGGCAACTGGCTGACATGCCCAATCGGGTGAAGTTCCGGTTCCCCCTTCTCCTCTCCCTTGATCTGGCCATTAACGAGGGTTTTTCCGTCTTCAGTCCGGGACAAGGTTTGTGCTTCCAAGAGGAGGACTTGATCGGAGTCAACCGGGTGCAACGACCAATACGAAGGCCGGCCAAGCGTCGCATCCTCGAAACGCACAATTGGGAGATCGCTGTCGCTCCGCGTTTCCAGCCGTGAGGCAGCGGTAAGTTCCGAGGGAAGCTGCCATTGGTTGATGTCGGTTTCTGCGGGAAACGGCCCCAATTGCCGAAACGCGTGGCCGTCATTGCCGCCCGGTTTCACCTCGAAGCCACGCGTCAAGATGATGACCGTGAGCACGAAACTGAACACGACCAGCAGCGATCCCTTAAGGAATTGCACGTAAGTGGTGGAGACCATGCCGGCGGTCACCACGATCACGATCACGGTCGCGCCGACCAAGAGCACGCCTACCCAGTGGGGGAAGCCCAGCAACGGTTGGATCAGCACGCCCGCGCCGACCATTTGGGGAATCAAATAGAAGAGGCTGACGGCCAACGTGCTGATGCCGGCGGCCAGCTTGATGCCTCGGGAACCGAATTTGGCATCGAGGGCGTCGGCAAACGTGAACTTCCCCAGGCGCTTCATCGGTTCGGCCACCACGAACAAGGCCACGATCCACCCGGCCAGATAGCCGATTGAATACAAGAAGCCGTCATAGCCGTAAAACGCGATCATGCCACAGATGCCGAGAAACGAGGCGGCGGACAGGTAATCTCCGGCAAAGGCAACGCCGTTGATGAACCAGGGGATTTGTCCATGCGCTGCGAAATAGCCCTGTGAAGACTTAGCGCGGCTTCCCAGATAGAAGCTCAGGCCCAGCGTGATGCCCACGAAGATCAGAAACACGACGACCGCGACAACGGAGGGCTCGTAGATCATTGGCCGCCCTCCTTATTCGGGTGATTTCCCTCCTGATCCGCCAGCCATCCATAGACGAGTGCCAAAACGAATGCCGCCACGATGAGCCCGAAACCGTACAAGATCGCCAGATTCACGCCCGCGAGAGGAGTGGCCTCCATGCTTTCAGCCGCGAATGCATTCAAAAACACAAAGCCGCCATAGAGCATGAGATACACCAGGAACAGCACGAACCCGATACGGGCGTTGCGGGTTTGCATGAACGATTCTCCGGGAAGCAAATGCGAGAAGGGTGTGGGACGCGGCTACGAAATGCGGGCCGAAGTTTCTGCTCCGGGCCAAGAACCGGCAGCCCGCAGAGTATCGCGGTGTTGAGAGAGAATCCAGCCTTGGGAGCAATCCCAGGTGGTTCGAGAACGCCGCGAAATTGGTCGAACTGTATTGTGCATTTGGCGTGGATACTGGTTGAGAAAAATATTCCGACGCCCCATTGCATCCAACCGACGAACCGTTACACTTCATTTCGTGGGAATCATTCCCATTTAGATGCTTTTCCAAGTATTTAACAGGGGAAACAAGCCCAACAAAGGACTTCGGGCAGAATCGCGTTCGAGGTGCGAGACAGGGAGGATAATAGCCTGGGCGGCGACACGATATGCCGGCACAGACGGAGTTCATTCTTGGCGAGCACCCGCGTACGCTGGACGAGCGTTATCGGCTATCCGTTCCACAGGAACTCATCGACCAACTGATGGACGAGGAGGGAACGTCATGTGTCATGGCCAAGGAGCGGCCTGGCTGCCTGAGCCTTTGGAAGGCGGCCGACTGGCAGGAAAAGATGGAGACCGGGGTCGACCTGATCAAAAACAAGATGCGGGCCGGACGATTGGAGGACCGCGTTTCGCAACTGCAACTTTTCGGCCGGCTACTCTCGACGCGTCACCGAACCGTGCATTTTTCCGGTCGTGGGCGGCTGGTGATTCCCGAAGGATTTCGCGAGTTTTTGAAGGTGGAGCCGGGCAACGAAGTGGTGGTCATTGGAGCGGCGGTGTGCGTCGAGCTGTGGCAGCCAGAAGCTTGGTTCCAGTACCTGGAGCGGCGTATTCCGCAGTTCCGAAAACTCTTTGACCGACTTTCTCAGTAGCGACTCATTCGGACATGAAAACACTCGACTAGGACTTCTGCAGCGTCTCGATCGCTAGAAGAGGAGACAATCTGTTTTCCCGCGCCATTGTCACCCAGCAGGAAAGCGAGTCTTCAGGGAAGGTTCCCCCATGGGCATGGATGCCGGTCTCCTTTTCCGCGCGAGGCGCTGCAGAAGTCTTAGTCTCAAAGTAGCCACGGCTTGCCATGATTCTATCATGCTCAGGCGGTTCCACCATCCGTCGCCGGTCCGATCGCTTGGCGGAGCAAAATTGGCCTGCCAGATGTAGCGATGGACCAAAATACGCGGGTCAGGACTTCGTGGCCGGCGTACCAGATTGTTGGGTAGCCACGAAGCCTAAACGCAATTGGTGCAGCAGATCCTCCAGCAGGCTCTCCTCTTCCGGCGTGCGATTGCCCTGCGTTTTTTCTTTGAGTATTTCCAGCAGGTCGATTGCATACTTGGCCTCGCCGAGATGCGGTTCCGCTTTGTTCGTGACCGGGTTCGGCAAATGCCCCAACCCGATCATGGCCTGCATTGCCAAGCTGGAGAGCAAACTGGTAAAGCTAGCAGGAGGAGGCTCGCCTTGAGCCTGTGGCTGGGCTTCCTGGGCTTCGGCGGCCTTTTCCAACTCCTCTTTCTCCCGTTGCGCCTGCGTTTTCCAATCCTCATCGATGATGATTTTGCTAGGTTTGTTTTCCTCTTCCGACATGACGGCTCCTTACGAACACTCGATCCAGTCCATCCCGAGATAATGACCTCTCCCAGCGGTTTTCTTTTTCTCATGATCCGCCTCTGTCGTCAAACACCCATGCCGCAAACCTGGCGTTTGGGCAAACCGCAGCGAAATGCGGCGCGTTTCAGCAAGCCGCCACGAACGAGAAATCGCCGCGAGAGTTGGCGATTCCGCACGATCATCGAGAAGCAGGAAACTCGGTCCCCACGTTCGCCGCTTCGCCAAGGGCGGCCTCGGGCAGAGCCGCCTGGGGACCACGTTCCAATAGCCAGTCCTCCAAGATGACATGCTCCACGTACGGAGCCCGCAATAAAGCCACATTCGATGGCAGCATGGAAGCCAACCAGGGGCGGCGTGCGACACCAGAAATGGCACGCATGCCCAGCCCAGTGAAATTTCGGCGGGACAATTGGGCGGTGATGTTGTCCCCCAGACGCCGAAACGTGGCGGGAATGAGATTCGGCGCGGGGCCGACATGCACCACTGTTTCCACGCCGCGGGCCAGGGTTTCATAAATGGCATCCCATAATCGTTGGGGATGGTCGCTCCACTGATTGAGCAAATCTCGAGTATTCGTGCCGCTGTAGCTGGCTTTGCCAGTCACCAGGGAAACCACCATCGGTTGCGGAGACTGAAGTTGGCAGGGGAGCCGATGCAGCAGTTTCCCGGCCCGATTGGGAATGCACTTTTCCCACAAAATGGGCGTATGCAGCGGAGGCCACCGGTGTTGGTTCTTCCGCACATACACGGCTCCCTCGGTGGCTTCTTGAATCATTTTCCGGAACGTGGAGACCGTCTCCTTTTGCCCGAGAACAAGAACGGAGTTCGGTGCCAAAATCGACGAAACGGCGATCACGCCCTCGCCTCGCAAGTTGATCTCTTGGCAAGTCTTTTCCACGAGTGCCACATCCAACAAAGGGCCGCGCGTGAAAACCACGCCCATCCGCACATCGTGGGCCAAGGCCGCGCAATCCTCGGCCATGGAGAGCGGGATCCGCAATGCATCATGCAGCTCGAAAACCTTGCCAAACACGAGCGCCGAAATCTCCCCCAAGCTGTAGCCGAAGCTGAATAGCGCTTTCGCCGTCTCCATGCCAAGCTGCTCGGACAAGATCCGCATCTGGGCCATCTCCATGGCCATGATCAAGGCGATCGAGTCGGCGAAGGTCGAAAGGGAGGTTTCCGTACAGTCATTCACACGGCGAACGAGATCGATTTCCCGCGAAAGAATGTCCGAACTTGCTCGCGAGACCTCCACCAAGACTTCGCGAACGAGCGGACCGTATTCTGAGTGCGAAAGCATTTCATGGCTTCGTCCCAAGTTGGTGACGTTGTAACCACGAAAGGCAAAGGCGACCGTGGATGGGCGCAGCGTGAATTCAACGGATGCCATGGAAATTCCCGTGAGAGAAACAGGAACGGCAGGCGAGAAGAGACGTGTCGCCTGCTTTTATATTATATACACTTTTCAGCGCTCATTCCCGCGAATTGCGCCTGCAATGCAACCGAAGCCTGGATTTCACAGGCGCGGAAAACTTCGCCGGCTGTTTCGCGCGAGCCAGAACGGCAAAAGTCCCATAGCCAGCCAGATCGTCGCGGGCTCGGGAACGGCCAGCGGCGCGGGCGAGCTTTCGGGCTCGGAATTCGTGGCCAAGTTCGAGCCGAAACTGGATTTCAGAAGCTGGAAGTCGTTCAGATCCACATCGCCGTCAATATCCAGGTCGCCGTTGGCACGGGCCGCGCCAAAACTGAGGCCGAAGCCGTCTTTCAGCGCTTGGAAGTCTGACAAATCCACGTCGCCGTCAACGTCGGCATCTCCCGCAAGCAAATCGATGAGATCTCGCCGCCAGCTCAAGCCGTAGTCCCAGGGATCGAGCCCATCGTCCCGCCGAACCTCTAACAAAAACTCGGAGTTAGCCGGCAGGTTGGTAAGCCAGATGTTCTCGGTGTTTTCCGAGACACTCGCGGAAGAGGCGACCAACTCATTCACGCCGTCGTTCTTTTCGTAGAGATAAAGGTCGAAGTCGGCCAACACCGCGGAGTAGTCGATTTGCCCTTCTTCCAATTCCAGGTCGACGTCCAAGTTCCAGACAAGCGATGCCGCCAACGATTCTTCGTAGGCCCCTGTAGAAATTATGTACGAAGCCACGTCGTCCGAGGAAAAATCGGGATCGTAATCAAATCCCATGAGCCCGACATTCGCGGGTCCTCCTTCCTCCAGGCTGTTCTGTTCGCCCCCCGTTAGAATTTGATGGCTGTTGTAGATATTGAGCTGCCCCGCCCCGAAGCGGCTATCGAGCCCGTTGGTGGTGACGTAAGGGGCCGCGCGGTAATCTTCGGCAAACTCTCGGTCCGCCCCGGACATGAGCATCGATTTGATGACCTCGGAAGTCTCCCCATGGTAAACCGTGTACGAGGTCCCTTGGGTCAATTCCCGAAAGCCGCGTGAAAGTCCAGGATTATCGTGAGCGGTTTCCACTAGCAATGCTGCCGCTCCACTCACATACGGCGTGGCAAAACTCGTGAACGATTCGGGAACCACGAGATCGGGCTTGGTCCGCTCCAACGATGAGTAGATGTCTAGCCCGGGCACGCTGGAAGGCGCGGTATTCCCCGCCTCATGCCGGCCCGAGGAGAGCCCCACGGAGATCGTGTTGTAGGCGCTAGCGAGTAGCGTACGAGCTCCTCCGTTATTGCTGTTGTTCACCCCCACGACCTGGAGCGTGTCGAGCTGTTCCACGACCCAATCCGTGCGGGCCAAATAGCCGGCATCCCCTTCTCCGACCCAGCTATGGTTGAAAATCCGCACATCCGCCGCTGCGTCGGGCAGAAGCTGCGAGTTCCCGTTAAGGTAATCCACCGTGAGCCAGCGGTCGGCGAAATAGAGCCCCACATCTTGAATGCCGGGCGAGATGGAGGTCGTACTTCCGAAAAACCTCTTTCCCACGGACGTGGCATGGCTGGAGGTATCTCCCTCACCAGACTGAAAAAGAAAAAGTTTCTCCGCCCCTTCCGCCATGAACTGAGGATCGTCCGTGTTCGGCACGAAATCGTACTGCCCATCCACGGGAAAATTACTGTTGTCAAGATCGCGATCGATATTCGCTTCGACTAGCCCGACCTTCACGGTAGCGCCCGTCGGCATGAGTGGCCCGAGGACTTGTTCCAACTGGTTGAAGCCAATGTCTTCCTTGACGTCGGCCTGAAGCTCGTGTGGCAGGACGAGCGCCCCACTAGCCAACAGGAAATACGGAAGTTTACGGATCATCGTGAATGAGTCACTGAAGAACACGAAGAAAGACCTCAAAGGCCGCCGCACAAGGCCAAGGAGTTTTCCATGGACCTCCAAGGCGTTCTGGCCGCGAATTTCTGTTCCGGAACGGAGGCCGCGCATAGTCTGGCCCGAAGCTTCATTATACGCAGTCTGTACAAATCCCCGTCGATTGTGCATGAAATCGAGCGCGAATATCACGAAACGTTTAGCGAATGAAACGATTTTTCGGGAATGAACTTCGTCACGGAAGTCGTGGTGCAGGGTTTGTTTCGCTTCTGTCCCACGGATTCCACCAGGACTTTTCAATCCGTTCCCCGGCGTGCATGATGCCTAAAATGGAATTGCGGCGGGCACTTGCTCTCCTTCACTTGATGCCTCGCCGCACATTCTCCTCTGATCCCGAGCGACCGCATTGAAACCGCCGTCTATTTCATGGTCCCCGGATGCGACGACTCGGCAGCGCATTCCTTTCGCGATGCTGTGTGACCAGTTCCGTTTGCGCAAGCGTATGCGAGACCTCTCGCGGCAAAAGAGCCCCAGCGAGCAGGACATTCAAAAACTTCAACGAGAATTAGAACGTTCGATCGCCCGGCGGCAGGAGCGGCAGGCCAAACTGCCGCGCGTGGAAATCCACGCCGACCTGCCCATCGGGGAAGCCGCGGACGAAATCGCCCAGGCAATGCAGCAGCACCAAGCCCTCGTGGTGTGCGGCGAAACTGGCTCGGGGAAATCGACGCAACTCCCCAAAATTTGCCTCCAATTGGGCCGTGGCGTGGCCGGGATGATCGGCCATACGCAACCTCGGCGGCTTGCCGCACGTGCCGTTGCCGCGCGGATCGCCGAGGAATTGAAAACTCCCCTGGGCGAACAAGTTGGGTTCAAGATCCGCTTCACGGAGAGTGTCCGACGCGAAAGCTACATCAAACTGATGACCGATGGCATCCTGCTGGCGGAAACCCAAAGCGACCGGTTCCTCGAACAGTACGATACGATCATCTTGGATGAAGCCCATGAGCGGTCGCTGAATATCGACTTTCTCATGGGGTATCTCAAACGGCTGCTGCCGAAACGGCCCGAATTGCGGTTGATCATCACTTCCGCCACGATCGACGCGGAGCGTTTCTCCGAACACTTTGCCAATGATGGTGTGCCCGCGCCGATCATTGAAATTTCAGGCCGTGGCTATCCCATCGACACCTGGTACCGTCCCCTCGTGGGAGAAACCGAGCAGCCAGGTGAGGAGATTCCTCGCGGCATCATCGCGGCGTTGGAAGAGCTCCACTCGCAAGAACCGGGCGATGTGCTTGTCTTTCTCCCCACGGAGCGCGATATTCGCGAAACGGCCAAACGGCTACGGAATTGGACAGAGCGTCGTGGGGCCTCTTACGACATCCTGCCGCTTTATGCACGGCTGCCCCAGGCGGAGCAGGCGCGTGTCTTCTCGCCTGGAAAGCGACCAAGAATCGTGCTGGCCACGAATGTCGCCGAATCGACGCTCACCGTGCCCCGCGTGCGGTATGTGATCGATGAAGGGACGGCCCGCATCAGCCGCCATGTTGGGCATTCGCAAATTCAACGGCTGCGAGTGGAACCGATCTCCCAAGCTTCCGCCGACCAGCGGCAAGGCCGATGTGGCCGGGTCGGGCCGGGTATTTGCGTCCGCCTCTATTCCGAGGAGGACTATGCATCTCGACCATCGTATACAACTCCAGAGATCCGACGCACCGATCTTTCTAGCGTGATCTTGCGGATGTTGGCCCTGGGTCTGGGGGAAGTGTCCGCGTTCCCTTTTCTCGATCGCCCTTCGCCGGATGCCGTGCAAAAGGCTTACCGCACGCTATTCGAGCTGAAGGCCATTGATGAGAATCGGCGGATCACCCAGGACGGCCGACTGATGAGCCGTTTGCCCGTTCATCCCCGCGTCGCGCGGATTCTGCTGGTGGCGGATGAATTGGGCTGCCTGGCCGACATTCTGATCATCGTCACCGCATTGGAAATCAACGACCCTCGGCTGCGTCCGGCGGGAAAAGAACAGCAAGCCGACGAAGCCCATGCCGCGTTCGCGGACAAGAGTTCCGATTTTCTCGCGTATCTCCATTTGTGGAATTTCCTGAAGGAGCAGGCCTTTTCGCGGAGCCGGAGCGCCTTACGGCGAATCTGCCAGCGAAATTTTCTCTCGTACAATCACATTCGAGACTGGCGAGAACTGCATCGCCAAATGCTCCGCATGGTGGCGGAATGCGGACTCAAACTCGGCGAACACGGAAGCGATCCAAGCGATATCCATAAGGCGCTGCTGCCGGGCCTGTTGTCCAATGTGGCCATGCGGTTTGGGAAGCATGCGTATCGGGTTCCCGGTGGAGCCGAGGTCTTCATCTGGCCGGGTTCGCGACTTTTCGCGGCCAAGCCGAAGTGCATCGTGGCGGCGGAAATGGTGGAAACGAGCCGCAACTACCTGCGCACGGTAGCCCGAGTATCGGCGGAATGGATCGAACCGATCGCCGCGCATCTGATCACCAAAAGCCACCGCGACCCGCACTGGTCCCGCCGGCACGGAACCGTGTTTGCCTTCGAACAGGTCAAGCTGGGTGGGCTCGTCTTATGTCCACGCAGAAGAGTCCGGTTCGGCCCGATCGATGCGGGCACTTCACGGCATCTGTTTCTGCAACGTGCCCTGGTCGAAGGGGAGCTCGAGGGCAACTTCGAATTCTTACGGCGTAACCGCGCCTTGGTTCTAGAGCTTGCGCAACAGGCGGCGAAAACGCGAGACGAACGCTATCTGGTACCCGACGCGACGTTGTACGCCTTTTACGATGAACGCATTCCGCCCGAAGTATGGGACGCGGCGACGCTGCGGCGATGGCTCAAAGGGAATGGCCGGCAGTTCGGCCGCGAACTGACCATGCGGCGGGAGGAGTTGATTGACGAGTCGCTCGCAGGCGAAGCCAATCCTCATGCGTTTCCGCCGGTGATCCAGGCGGGACCACTAAAGCTCGACGTGGACTACCGTTTTGATCCGCGTCATGAACACGACGGCTTGGCCGTCAGCGTGCCCCGCCATGCGTTCCATTTGCTCGACACACGAAGATTGGAGTGGCTTGTTCCAGGGCTGCTCCAGGAAAAGCTGATCGCCTTGATTCGCTCGCTCCCCAAACTGCTCCGTCGAGGGCTGGTGCCGGCTCCGGACGCGGCACTCCGAGCGGCGGGCCTGATGGAATACGGCAAAGGCCCCTTCTTGCCAACAGCGGCCGCCGCGTTCACGGAACTATCTGGCCAAAGGACTGACGTGGAGGATTTTCAACTCGAATCATTGCCTGGCCATCTATCAATCCATGTTCGAGTGCTGGACGAGAAGGGCGAGGTTGCCGCCGAAGGGAGAGACCTCGATGCCCTGCGCCGCCAACTCGGAATCAGCGAGGTGTCGGATCCGTTCGTAATGCCCGATGACCGTTGGCATCTGAATGGGCTCACGACTTGGAGCTTCGGAGAGCTGCCGGCATCGGTCGAGATTAAGCGCGAAGGGTATGAAATGGCCGCGTACCCGGCGCTGCTCGACCGTGGCGATTCCGTATCCTTACGGCTATTCGCCGATCAGGCGGCAGCCATCCGCGCCACGCGAGCCGGAGTCGTGAGGCTATGTCGCTTGCAGGTCGATGAGAGTTTGATGACCCAACTCCTGTGGCTACCGAAGTGGGAGGAAATTCAGCAACTTCACGCTTCGCATCCCGTCACCGAATCCCTAGAGGAGTCGCTGCTGAGTTTCTTGGCTGGCCGCGCCTTTGTGCCCGAGGAGACGTTTGTCAACTCCATTCCACGCTGTGCACAAGATTTCGAGGACGTGTTGGTGCGAGGAAAAGAACGAATTTCACTTGCCGTTCAGGACTTGGTCGCCGTGCTGGAGCCGATTTTGCGAAGGCACTATGGACTACGTCAGCAACTTTCTGAGAACAATGGTCCTCGTTGGAACGCACTCCGCGCAGATATCGAAGAGCAGCTGGAATCCTTATTCGCACCAGGTTTTTTTCTCCACACCACTTGGAAGCAGCTCCAGCACTTCCCTCGTTATCTACAAGCGATTGATTTCCGCTTGGAACAGCTCCCTAGCCGGGGCTGGACCTGGGACGAAAGTACCCGCGCGGAGGTTGAACACTTCGCACAGCTTTATCGCGAACGCCATCGCCAGCATGAACAGCGGGGAGTTTTCGATCCTCGATTGGAAGAATTTCGCTGGATGCTGGAGGAATTCCGCGTGTCGCTCTTCGCCCAACGGTTGGGCACGGCGGTGAAGGTTTCTCCTCAACGGCTGGAGCGTCAGTGGGCCAAAGTACGTTTTTGACCCACGGCAATCTCGCTTCCGACAACCCCGCTTAGCAATGCAGGTTGCACCGATTAAACAAGTGATCAGAAACTGAACACTCACTCTACCTCGCCGCATGATTCCAGTTGTGATCGCCGGGAATCGCCGTAAGCACCCGTCGGGAATCTGTTATGATTGAAAAGGCGGTTGGCGATCTATTCCGAGCCCTCGGGCTTCCTCCCGAGCGGGGCATCTCACACAGCGGCGCGTCGGCGGGCGCCGTTTCCGCGCTGAGGATGGGGCATGGTTCACGTCTCGAATCTCACGAAGCACTATACCGATTTGCAGCGGGGCAAACTGGTCGCCGTGGCGGGGATCGATTTTGATGCCCGGCCTGGAGAAATCTTCGGCCTGCTTGGTCCGAATGGTGCGGGGAAAACGACGGCATTGCGAATCCTCAGCACCATGCTGCGACCGAGCGGAGGACGGGTCACCGTCCACGGATACGATGTGCTCACGCAACCGGCGGACGTACGGCGATGCATCGGCTTCATGTCCGCCAATACCGCGATTTATGACCGCATGACGGCTTGGGAATTCGTCGAATATTTCGGGCGGCTGCACGAGTTGGAAGAGCACGTTTTACGGCAGCAGATGGAAGCTCTTTTCGATCGTCTGCAAATGAACAACATTCGCGACCTGCTCGGCGCTCGCATGTCTACTGGCATGAAGCAGAAACTGTCGATCGCGCGAGCCTTGGTCCACGATCCGCCCGTGGTCATTTTTGACGAGGCCACCGTGGGCTTGGATGTGCTGGTAGCGCGGGCGCTGATTCAAACCATCGCGGAACTTCGGGACCATGGGAAATGCGTCATCTTTTCCACTCACATCATGCGCGAGGCGGAGCGGCTCTGCGACCGCATCGCCATCATGCACCGGGGCAAGATCTTGACGCAAGGGACCGTGGATGAGCTGCGTGAGCGTCACAGCGAGGAGGATCTGGAAGAGCTGTTCTTCCGGCTGATTTCCGCGCAAGAAGAGAAGGAGCATTCCGGCAACTCGGCGGAATACTCGAAGACATCGCCGAGCGGCGAACTGGCCAAAGAGGAGCCGGCATGAACACGGTCCGTCCTCGACATGTATGGCTGATCTTCCTGCGCGAACTGCGTGACCAACTGCGCGACCGCCGCACGTTGTTCATGATCCTCGTGTTGCCACTGCTGTTGTACCCGCTCCTCGGCATGAGTTTTTTTCAAGTCACGCAATTCCTCAAGGAGCATCCCAGCACGGTTTGGGTAGCCGGCACCGAAGAACTCGATGGACTGCTCCCTCTGCTGGACGGAGATCGGCTCGACTCGCGCTGGTTTACCGATGCAACTCGCCGGGAGTTGGTGCATGTGGCCGTGCGGGAAGATGTTTCTTTCGGAGAGCCAGAAGAAGGACCACCTCCCGCACCGGTGAAAGAATGGCTCCAGCGGAATGATTGTGATGTCTTCGTCTACTTTCCTCCGGGGTTCGGCCAGCGATTCAACATGCTGCAACAGGCGGAACCATTCGACGAATCGGCCCGGGCGCTTGAAGACATTCCCGCCACCGAGGCAGCGGGACTGTGGATTTGGCACAACTCCGCCAAGGAAAAGTCGCGGATCGCGTTGCGGCGAGTGCAGGATGTCCTGGCCCGTTGGAATAATGCGTTAGGCAAAGAGAACTTGGTCGGTTTGTCTATCTCCCCGGTGGTTTCCCGGCCACTCGCCTGGCGATTGGTGGATACCGCCCACAAAGGACAACGGGGAGCCGCTTCCTGGTCGAAGACGCTGCCTTTCGTGCTGCTGGTGTGGGCGTTGACGGGCGCCTTCTATCCGGCGGTCGACTTGTGTGCCGGCGAGAAGGAACGCGGCACCCTGGAAACACTGCTGAGCAGTTCCGCGGACCGGGGAGAGATTGTTTGGGGCAAACTGCTCACCGTGATGGTCTTCAGCATGTCCACGGCGGTCTTGAATCTGCTCGCCCTGGGAGCCACCGGCTGGTTCGTGGTAAGCCATTTGCAAGCTTTGCCCGCGGTGGCCGCGTTGGGAACACCGCCCATCTCGGCAATGGCGTACCTGCTCGTCGCCTTGGTGCCGGTCAGCGCATTGTTCAGCGCTCTCTGCCTGGCGTTGTCGGCATTCGCCCGCAGCACCAAGGAAGGGCAATATTACTTGATGCCGCTGCTGCTAGTATGCCTCCCCTTGATGGTGCTGCCTTTGGCGCCCGGAACGGAATTGTCGATCGGAAACAGCCTGATTCCCGTGACCGGCATCATGTTGCTATTGCGGAGTATGATCGAAGGGAATTTGGCGGAGGTAATCCGTTACGTTCCCATCGTGGTTTGCGTGACCCTCGCCTGCTGCTACGCCGCCGTGCGGTGGGCCGTGGATCAATTCAATTCCGAGCAAGTCTTGTTTCGTGAGAGCGAGCGGTTCCAGTTGGGGATGTGGCTGCGACATTTGGCGCGTGACCGAGGCCCGACTCCTACGGTTGCCGAGGCGATCTTCTGCGGCGTATTGCTGTTGGTCGTGGAATTCTTCATGAGTTTCGCCCTGCCCACTCCTCGGAACCTTTCGGAATTCGTGACGTTGCTCGTCGTCTCCCAGGTTGCCATCATCGGCATGCCGGCGGTGCTGATGGCGATCTTGCTCACGCGAAGTCCCAGACAAACCTTGCTGTTGCGGCGGCCATCATTCGTGGCGTGCATGATGGCATTTCTGGCGGCGGTCGTGTTTCATCCCACGGCCAACGCGCTGCAATCGTTGGTGATTTATCTGTTCCCGGTCAACGAAGGAGCCTTGGCGTTTCTGGACCAGTTTTTTGATGAGCCTGGCGCTTTCGGCATCTTGTTGGCCACGTTCGCCATCGTGCCCGCCATTTGCGAAGAGTTGGCGTTTCGCGGGTTCATCCTTTCCGGGTTGCGGCATACGGGATACAAATGGCGGGCCATCGCCATCAGCAGTATCTTTTTCGGCGTGATACATCCGATTTTCCAACAATCGCTCGTGGCATGCATGGTCGGCATGGTCATTGGCTATATCGCCGTGCAGTCGAACAGCTTGCTGCCGGGCATCTTGTTTCACATGACGCACAACGCGTTAGCACTCGCCGCCAGTAAATGGACTGCCGAGGTCCCCGCTGGCAACCCGTGGACCGAAAGATTGCTAGGAGAAGGTATCTTTCACTACGCTTGGTACGTGATCGCGATCTCCTCGCTAGCGACGCTGGCCATTCTGGGATGGTTCCGCCGGCTTTCGTATCCCAAGTTCGAGGAAGAAAAATTGCGGGAGCTGTTGGATCGTCCAGCTTCCCGCTCGATTCCCGAGGCGTCTTGAAACTGAGCGTGAATGCCACCATGTGGAGCTTACGGGCAGGGATGGTGTTCACGGTGGATGGACCGCCGATGCCCGGAGGTACTCTTCGTGTGCGGGGAGAACGCCTGGCCCAAGTCTCTCCCTACTCTTCGGATTCTCCGACTTACGATTTCCCGCACATGGCCATTCTGCCGGGCCTCGTGAATGCGCATACCCATCTTGAATTCAGCCATTTGGACGTCCCGCTCGGACAGCCCGGCATGGGTTTCACGGACTGGATTCGCACGGTTCTGAGTCACCGGCGCACGGAGTCCGTTCCCAAAAGCGAGGCAATTGCCGCAGGAGTGCAAGAGTCACTGCGGCATGGCGTGACGGCCGTGGGTGAAATCGCATCTCCGCCCTATGAAATCGATACTTTGAGCCGTGGTTCGCTCGAAGCCACGGTTTTCGGGGAATTGATCGGCTGGAGCCGTGAACGATTCGCCGAATCGATGCAGGCTTGGGAGCCCTTTCGCGATCAAGACGCTCAAGAGGAATCTTGGCAGTTCGGTCTTTCTCCCCATGCACCCTACTCGGTGAGTCTGGAGAACACGCTCACCGCAGTGGAAAAGCACCGCAAGTGCATGCCATATGCTATGCACTTGGCCGAATCGGCGGAGGAGATGAGGTTTCTGGAAACTGCCAGCGGGCCGTTTCGGGCCCTCTTGGAGGAACTGGGCATTTGGCGGGAAAATCTGTTTTCAGGTGGCCGGACTCCACTCGATTACTTGAGTGTCTTGGCGCGGGCGGATCGATTCCTCTGCATTCACGGGAATTTCCTGTCGGAGGAAGAAATCGATTTCCTTTCACAACATCGCGAGAAGGCGGGCGTGGTCTTTTGCCCCAGGACTCACGCCTATTTCGAACATCTGCGGCATCCGCTGCCGGAGCTATTGCGAGCCCATGTACCCGTCGCCTTGGGGACGGACAGCCGGGCTTCCAATCCCGATTTGAACCTGCTGGCCGAAATAGACTTGGTGGTCCGGAGCTTCCCGCAGGTTTCTCCACAAACCGTACTCGAAATGGGCACGCGGACCGGCGCCCAATTACTCGGTCGTGAAGGACAAATGGGAAACTTGGCACCGAGGAAGCTGGCGAATTTTACTGTGATCCGTTGGCCCGAATCGCCATCGAAAGATGCCCACGAGGCGATATTTCAGGACGGCCTGCCCGAAGTGGTCGCCACGGTAATACGCGGAAAGCCGGTGTTCGACGTGGAAGGGCTGTTTTCCGACGGATAGCGCGACAAATCCGATGTCCGACCGCCAGTTCTGGAATCATAGTCGGCAATTCCGTATCGGCGTTTCTAGAATCGCGGACGCGCCCAACGCTTCCAACTTTTCCATGATGGCGATGACTTCTCCCCGCTTCACCATCACGCGAACCGCTTTCCAATGCGGATCTTCAAGTGAGTTCACGGTGGGAGAATTGTAGCCAGGCGTGACCTCCTCGGCCTCCTTCAGCCGCTCGACCGGAACGTTGTACTCCAACAAGGAGTATCCCCGGGCAATAACGACCCCCTCCAATCTCCGCGCGACCCGATCCGCGAGAGCCAATTGTTCACAATTTGGATTTTGAATGAGCACGGTCTCATAAGAACCGATTTGCTCCAACACACGGAGCTTGTTGGCGGCCAGCGTGCTGCCCGTTTCCACGAGATCCACGATCGCATCCGCGACTCCCAGAGAAATCATGATCTCCACGGAACCGGAAAGATTGACCAGATGGACATCCGTTTGGTGCTCTTTCAAATAAGCCCTGGTGACACGTGGAAAGCTCGTGGCTACTCGGCAGCCCGCCAGATCCCGTGCGTGCTGGATCGGTGAATCCTCGGGAACACACAGGGACAAGGAACAATTGCCCATGCCCAAGGCGAGCCGCTCGGTGACGTCGACCTGGCTTTCCTCCACCAAATCGCCGCCAGAGATGCCCATGTCGATGGCGCCTTCCGCGCAGAGCACGGGAATATCATCCGTGCGGAGAAACGTGACCTCGATTGGCATTTCACGACAGCGGGCGAAGAGGCTTCTTGGCTGGCGGCGGAAATGGAGTCCCGCCTCTTGTAGCAGCTTCTCGGCGGTTTCGGCGAGCCGCCCCTTGCTGGGCACGCCAATCCGTAACGACTTCATCGTGGTCAATTCACCTTTCGAAAGTTGTCTTGTCTGTGAGGCAGTCAACGTCGGATATCACTTGCGGGACGCTTTTTCTTCCAATCCGGAGGTTCCAAACCGCCGACGCAATTCATCTTCCACGGCGGAAAACGGGATGTCGCGGGCCACTAAAAGCACACAAGCGTGGTAGAACAGATCCGCGGCCTCATGCACGACGTGGCCATTTTCACCGGGAGCGGAATCCCGCGCCGCCTCGATGATTTCCCCCGCCTCCTCCTGTATTTTCGCGCCGATGGCGTCGATACCGCCATTGAGCAATTTCACGGTGTATGACTTGGCGGACGGCGAACGTTTCCGTTCTTCCAGAACCCGCATCAGCTCGCTCAAGGTCGAATTCGCATGACTCACGAGGCATTCTCACGGTTGGCCGCAGATATTTATCCGGGGTTTGGACGAACGTTTGCCGGGAAATAAAATATGGTGAATTGCCGTAATCATATGTTACCGGCCCGCTGGCCAAAAGGTGGGAAGCCGGGCGGCCCACGCTAGAACCTCGCGATTTCAAGCTTTTTTATGCTTATCCACCCTCCGCTGCTCGACTGCTGGTATCTGACCGGCTGCACCGCCAGCGGCAAGACGGATCTGGGAATTTCGCTGGCCCAAGCTCTCGACGCGGAGATTGTTTCTCTCGATTCGATGGCCCTGTATCGCGGCATGGATGTGGGAACGGCGAAGCCATCCTTGCAGCAACAGGGCGCCGTACCGCACCATCTGATCGATATCATCGAGCCGGCACAAGACTTTAGTCTCGCGGAATATGTCGCGGCGGCCCATGCGGCGGCAGCAGAGATTCGTGCCCGAGGCAAGGCGGTACTCTTCGTGGGCGGGACTCCGTTGTATTTGAAGTCTCTGTTGCGGGGACTGTTCACCGGTCCTCCTCCGGACTGGAATTTCCGTCAGCGCTTGCAACGTAAAGCCGAAATCCACGGCCTGCCGCGCCTGCATGAAAGTCTCCGCGCGGAAGATCCCGCTGCAGCGGAAAAGATCCATCCCGGTGATGCTCGACGCATCATTCGCGCGCTAGAAGTCCGGCACGCCACCGGCACGCCGCTCAGTTCCTGGCAGCGGCAGTTCGAAGTCGGGCGCGCGGCAGAAGAGTGCCGCGTGTTCGTGCTCGATCGGGAACGGTCCGAGTTACACGACCGCATTCAGCGGCGAGTCACACAAATGTTCTCGGAGGGATTCGTGAAGGAAGTGGAAGCCCTCATTCGCAGCGGAACGACCTTCGGGCGCACGGCCAGCCAAGCGGTCGGTTACCGCGAAGTTCTCGAACACCGCGAAGGCGGCACATCGCTGGACAGGACGATGGAACAGGTCGTGGTCCGCACGCGCCGCTTCGCCCGTCGCCAATCCACCTGGTTTCGCAGCCTGTCGGAATGCCGATTCATGCGACTGGGTGAGGAAGCCCAAGCCGATCGCCTGGTCGAGGACATTCAACGCTGGGGAAATGCTTCGTCCGACATTTCCCCAGCGTAATGTTTTACCTCTCCACCTAGTGCAATATTGGGCGAACAACGGAACCGTTCACGGCAGCCACTCATTCCAAGGAATTCGACTGCAACGGCTCGGACTCACTCTCGGGCGCGACCGATGCGAGGCCCACTTTTTCGTAGCCGAGCTTTCGCAGGACTTCCAGCAATTCGCTGCAAGTTGGAAACATCCGGCCACTCTCCCGCTTGTAGCGATCGAGGGCCTGCATGAATTCCAACTCATCGTCCGTATAGTCGCGTTCGCAGGTCGTGGGATCGATCTGCCGGCGTCTGGGCGTCTTGGCGCGGCGTTGGACTTGACGTCGTTCGGTGGCCACGGCGACGTCGTTCTTGCGGCGTTCCCCGCTCTTGCGACGGTCCGAGGGTTTGCGGCGGTCCACCGTGACCAACTTCTCTTCCGTGTCTCCTTTGGATTTTCGAGACACTTTCGCCAAAACATTCTCCTTTGCGTTACCTGGCCGTCCGGCGGAACCTCGGCGAATGCCACTTTCTATACGGCATCCCTAGGAATTGGGATCGGTTTGCGGGTCCGGCAAAGTGAAATTCGTGGGAAAGAGTCTCGGATATGACGGTTTTTATGGATAGTGCCGTTCGCGCGCCAGTCTACCTGGAAAGGATTGAATGGGTCTGGACGCGACCGAAACGCCCCTCCATACCGACATGGGTTGAAGAGCGCCGGAGCGAAATTAGCCGGCCAGCCAATCGATGAGGCCCGATTCTAGCGATTCTCCCGATGGAGCATCCTCCTCCAAGTGCAACACGTCCATCGCACCCAGAGAACGATAAGCGGATGCCAGCAAATCATCCGGTTGCCAACCTTCGCCGGCAAGCCACAGCGGCTGGGGGGCGCCCAAAGCGAGGAAGCCGGGCAAGTCGCCGTATTTTACGGCACCGGGGAGCAAATGGGGATCCCAGATTCGAGTGGTGTCGGCCCACCGAAATCCTGCAGTATGCGCGGCCAGCCGTTGAACTACATCAGGGACCAGGGCACGGGCGGTGGCAGCCCAAGCGGCGGCGGGGCCCTTCCAGCCGATCAATTGAATTTCCTCGGGCCGAGGGTCGTGATACTTTATGAAAGCCAGCAAGGTGAGGATGTCATGCACACGCTGAGCGAACAGCGGAGGGTTGTATCCAGTCGTGTAGCCCAGGAACTCTCGTTTGTTTTCCACACGGCGAATTTCCTCCGGCGGTGCTCCATTGGCAAGGAATTCACCTTGCATGAATAGGTCCGCCGCCGCCACGGCATGTCCATGCTTAAGCAGTCGCGAAATCAGCGCCCGTGGCTTTCCTTCTTGTTCCCATAAGCTTTGTTGGCCCTCCTCGGTCACGAACAGGACGACGCGACGGTTCCAGTCATTAGGCTGCAGAAAAGTGACGGGCAGTTCTTCTTCCGCTGGGATATGCCGCAAGTATCCTTGGAATTCGCGATATGCGCCGCGCACCGTCTCCGAGGTTTTGTCAAACTCCACTTCGCTGGCCGCCGGAAGGCTGCGGCCAATCATCACGTCCAGCGCGCCACCGTACACCTCCCGGAAACGTGGCCACGTGGCCCGGTCATGGGGGACCAGCCGCTGTCGTTGATCATTCCATGCTTGTTCGAAACCTTGTAGGACGCCAATCTCCGCAGCCTCGTCGCTCGCGGGACGAGGATGCTCCGCGTTCCACACGGACATTTCCTCCTTGGTCAGCGGCGTGAACTCCGCTTCCGTAACTGGTTCTTCCCAGCCAAGCCCAAAATGCTCGTTGAAGAACCGGTACATCATGCCCCGGCTGACAAGGTTGTAATTGTGCCCAAAGTCGAACCACTTGCCCGTGACCAAGTCCGGCACGCCGAGGAGTTCGTAGTGCTGGCGGAGTTCGGGCAGGCCCTTCGTCTCCAACTCCTGCGTCCAGTCATTCGCGGCGGTCATGCCGAGTGGACGGGGCGCGGCCATGGCGGCAAATTCGATGTTGCCCGTTCCCACGCGGAGATAGGAGGCGTTTTCGCAGGTGCAGCCGCCTTGCATGGCCGTGGAAACCATCACGGCGGGAAACGCCGCGCGAACCCGCTCATCCACGGCAGTGAGCAGGAAGGTCTGCGTGCCACCGCCGCTAGCCCCCGTGACTCCGACGCGGTCGGGATCAACTTCAGGCAAGCTAAGCAGCCAGTCTAAGGCCCCGATCGAATTGTGCAGTTGCAGCCCCAGTGCGTTCAACAATCGCAGTTCGGATTGCGCGCTGAACAGCCCCCAATGATCGGGGGAGCTCATGTGAGGACGCTGCTCCGCGAAGCCATGCGCTAGTGCTTGAGTAATCGGCACGCTGTCCGCGTAGCCCAGCATGTCGTAATGGAAGACGAGGCAGCCCATCCGCGCCAACTGCACGCAACGGGCCTGCAACGGGTACTTCCCGCAGATCTCGTGGACTTCACCTCCGGTGGCCAGTTCTTTTTCCATGTCCTCGGCGGAATGCTCGTGAAAGCGTCCGTTCGACCAATGGCCATGGGGGCAAAGAATCCCCGGCAGCGGGTGTTGAACCTCTTTGGGTCGGTAGAGATTGCCCGTGACATACAGCCCAGGGCTGCTTTCAAAATACACCTTTTCCACGGTGTATTCCGGGCGATCGACTTTCCCATGCACGACCGGCGTCAGCGGGGCCAGCTCCGGCTCGGGCCAGCGTCCAGCGGCAACAAGAATGCGGCGGCGGACCTCTTCCGCTCGGTCACGCCATTGCTCCGGTGTATCACTCGGCTGAAAGGGGAAATAGCCGTTGAGATCTTGCAGCGGGCCGAGCCTTCGATCGTGAGGACGTTTGGTGGCGGCGTTCGGCTGTTGTGCTCTTGTCGCCTTCTGGCTTGGCCAAAGCGTGACCCCACCTGCCGCGATGGCGGCCGCGGACATCCTTTGTAACGCCGCGCGACGATCTAGTGATTCGGAAGGTGTGCCCATGCGCGTCTCCGGGAACGGGAAGGAAGGAGGCTCGGAGATGAATTCGAATTTGAAGCGGCGGCAGTGGTCTCTACGTGGGCCGCGCCAACTTTTGTGGCTGGTGCCGTTGCCATTCTTCTCGCGACACCTGCCGCCGCTGTTGCAGGAACACGAACGTCCCTTTTTTATTGCCGACGATGATGTCCGGCGCGGCGTCGCCGTTGATGTCTTTAGCCACGACCTGCGTTCCCACTCCCGAATCATCATCGATTAGATAGGGAATAAACTCCACCTCGCCCGTGGGATGACGGACCGTGCGAAACCAATACAGAACCGCCGGTTCGTTGCCGCCCGGATCATTGCCGTTGTGCGCCCAGAAACGCTTGCCGGTCACGATGTCTTTTAGGCCGTCCCCATCCATATCAGCCATGTCGATAGAGTGCATCTGCGTGAACACCACGCCGTAGGAATTTTCTTCAGCGGTTTCACCGAGAATCGTGTGGGGGCGAAAATCGATCTTTCCGTCTTTCGGTATTTGTTCGTACCACACCAAGCCGTATCCGTGGGCTTGCAAACTGGTGAGCACATCGTGGTCGCCATCTCCATCGAAATCGTAGACGTGCATCTGAGAGCCGCCCTGGGGCACGGCAAAATCAAACGGGTGGTGCTCCCAAGGTGTCCCCGCTGATGCGTCTCCGGGCTGCCGGAGCCAGCCGTCCCGAAACAAAATATCTTGATGCCCATCTCCATCGACATCCCCTACTCCCAGCCCGTGCTGAAAACGCCCATTGGCAATTTCTCCCGAAACGCGCTGAAAAGGCCATGGCTGTTCCGGGTGGTTCCCATTGGGCGAGGCGTAGCCAAACCGCCCGCCGGTGTGAAAAACCAAATCGGGCTGGCCATCGCCAGTGACGTCGTGCAACGTCGGCGATTCGTTGTCCACCACGTCAAAGGCGACATGTTTCGGCCACATGCCGCCATTGCCCTGTGGATTTTCGAACCACCAGCTTTCCGCGCCAGGAAACCCGACAATGAAGATGTCGTCCCAACCGTCCTGGTTGAAATCATGGACGAACGCAAGAAAGTTCTGTGAGTAGCCCTTGGGCGGGTATTCGATCACTTCCGCGTAGGTGTGACGCTCATAATTCGGACCCGCGTACCAATAAGGCCCCGAAACGACGTCCATCACTCCATCACGATTGAAGTCGCCGGCATTCGCCCCTTCGCAGTAGAACTTCTCGGCAAGCTGCCGCCGCTCAAATTCGATCAGCGTATAAGTCTCGTCGCCTCGTGTTAGGGCGCATACCGCGAACAAGGCCAACCCATGGACCAGCGTCTGGTAGTTCATCTAGGAGGGCTCCGTGATAGGGGGGGTCGATCGAGATTCTTGTGGGAATCGTCGTGGAGAATCGCGCGCGGAGGAATATATCCCTTGGGCCGTTTTCATTTCCACGGCGCAGGGACGATTGTAAAGGCCTGAAAGCCTTCACGAAAGCAAATTCCGGAAGTTGGTGGACAAATACGGCTACAGTATTCCCGGCGTGTGCTCACCAGAAACGGCAAGTCCACCGAGGGAAAAAGCCGGTGGTATTACTTCACCGCATCCGCGATTCCCGGTTTCCATCGATCGTAAAACGCCGATGGGAAACGGAAGCGTAGGTTTTATTCTTTGCGAAAGCTGTCCGGCAAGACGGAGGCTAATTCTCCGTATTGGCTCCATCAAGCTGAGCGAGGTATTTGTCGGAATTTTCCTTGAGCTCCTCGATGCAGCCCTCACAGCAAACAAAGACTTCCCGCCCGTCGATGTCCACTTTGGGAGGAACGCCCATGGAACCGAGCGCGCCGCCGCCCACGGGACACGTCTTTTGTGTTTCGGCCAGCTTGCGGTCCTCCACGCTTAACTTGGCCAGAGTAACTTGGACTTCATCGGCTGGCCCGTGGGCCGCATGGTCATCGCCGTCGGCGTGATCATGGTCATGGTCTTCACCATCGTCATGGTCATGGCCGTGGTCCGCGCCATCGCCATTCTGGCTTTCGGCCGGCGAATCGTTGCTCGTGGTGGGAGGAGCCGCCGTGTCTCCGCCACAACCCACGAAAAGCGCCAATGCCAGCATGCCCAAAAGTCCTCGGAATAAGCGAGCCATGTAACGCACTCCTTTTTTGGTGATGAACAAAAACTATGGCAATTTCAACGGTTATAGCGCGGACGAGGCAATGAAGAAAGGGGGGCGTTTCAGGATATTTGTCAGACTTCCTCGGTTCTGTGTAGTTTGTCGTGACAATTCGCGAGCCCACTTCACCACTCCTCGGTGATTTTCCTTTCCATTCGTCCGGTAAGACGGCTAAAGTTCGCGGTGAGCAATGACGCGAGAAACACGCTAGCGAACACATACCCCACGGGCCCGAGCAGAATGGGTGCCAACATTTCGTTCGAGACGACTTTTCCGGACATCATCCATTCCCCGGCGAACACATAAGGACCCACGAGTAGCAACGGCACGAAGCCACTCATCAACACGGTCCATCCATCCGAAGCGGGCCCCTGCATGAAGGGGATCAACAAGAAGATGTACCCGAAGGCGAAGAATAGCCCACTCATCACGGTACAGACCACGGCATTGACGCCCGTGCGGCAATATAGAGAGCTGGCCACGCCGAGCGTACTCGCGGCGAGCATCAGAATGGCCAGCATCCCACACGAGCAAACGGCCGCCATGAGGGCGGCAAAACTCGCCTCACGCAAAGGCATTAGCCACCAGATGGCCGCCATGAAAATAAAGAAGCCCCGGCAGGCCAGCACGTTCCCCAGTATTTTGGCGAAGGTAATTTCCGTGAGGGTTTGGGGCGTGCTCAGCAGGGAGAGCCATGTTGCCCGCTGTTTTTCGCTCGTCACCGACCCCGCCCCTCGCACGGCAACCCACATCAAACCGATCGATGCCGTGAAACTTCCGAGGATCGCCAACTGAAAACAAACGTCCGACAATCGCCAGGTAGTCTGAATAAACACAAGCCACGCCGCGAATCCCCACACGCTGGCGAAGATCATCACCACCACAGTGCGTCCCACGAAGCCCAGCTTTCGCAGGCTCTTTTCAGCGAAGCACTCTTTCCACAACAGGGGATAGTTTTCCCAGACTCGGAAGCGCCATGAAAAATTCGGAGAGAAGCCGAGCTTGCGAAACTTCGAGGGAGTACGGCGATGCACTCGCCGCAACATGGCGGTGGCCCAAGCAACCAGTACGGCGCTGATCGCCAAATGCATCCACGTAAGATTCCACGCCATGCGCAATACGTCGCTGCTTCCCAGCGGCCAGCCGTTCCACATAGTGCAGATCACGGCGAAAGGGTTCAACGCTAGCCAGACGGGTAGTGCGTGGTCCAACAGCGGTTTGACGAAACTTGGAAGGCCGCCCACGAATGAAAAAAATGCCAACGGAAAAGGACCGCCGAATAAGAGGATCGTCAGCAAGTAGGACCGCAGGATCGCCGGCTGCACACGAGGCGACCACAATGAAACCACCAGTGTCAGCGAGGA
This sequence comes from Pirellulales bacterium, assembly GCA_028289405.1. GTDB lineage: Bacteria > Planctomycetota > Planctomycetia > Pirellulales > JANQPP01 > JANQPP01. The sequence continues at coordinate 11,339 of JANQPP010000044.1, read as the reverse complement.
GAGCAGCACCATCGTGGCGAAGGAGACCGCGATAACGGCCGCCAGCCGCCGTGGGTCGATTCCCCCCAGCAGGGCCGCGCATGACATAACCGGCACTCCGGCTAGAATCAGAAAGGCCACATGGAGCAGGCGTATTGCCAGCTTGCCATGCACGATCTCCCAGTTGTTCAAGGGGGACGCGAGAAATAATTCCAAATTGCCGCTTTCCCGGTCACCGGCGATGATCCCGCCCACCAAGGGAGGGACCGTGAAAGAGATCGCCACGAGTTGCAACCAACAGTACGTCTGAAAAAAACGTCCCGTGAGCCGTGACGCGACCTGCAGGCCCGCGATGCCCGGATCGCCCACGACGACGATGTAGTTGACCGCCAAGGCAACCAACAGGACGAGACCGTAAGCGGCGTAGATGACGCGATAACGCATCCGCCGAGGCGCGGTCTGCAATTCAAGGGAGAAAATGGGACCGAGCAAACGTTACCCCCGCCAATGACTGCCTCATTCGACGTTCCAGCCCGTCATTATCGACTTACTTTTCGCCCGTTGTCCACTCGACAAGGGAAACCAAGGTCATCCAGAGCTCAACTTGTTGCCATTCCATCTCGCCTCGTGAAGTGATTTGCTTGCGATACGGGAGCATGTTCCAATGGTTTTCCAAGACAAGAGGCACGGACACGTGGAACAAGACCATGAATTTCAGCATGCAACGGTATTTCGTTCGAACAAGAATTTTTTTGGAGTGCCCCTGGCAAAACAAACTATTGTTCGCGGTTTTGGCTGCGAGCTTGCTATCGCAGACGGCGCTAGCTGAAGGCGATACCTGGCGTGATCTGCTCACTCCGAAGGAGTTCACAAACTGGGTCGAAGAGCAGCACGACTTTTATCGGGCACGCCACCCAGACAGCAGCACTTGGGAGTTGGATAACGGCGTGTTGCGATGTTCCGGCGAGACCGGAAACGCCGGTTTGCTCCGCTACCGTCCCGTGTTGCGGAACTTTGAATTGCGACTTGAGTACCGTCTGGCGAAGGGCTGCAACAGCGGCGTCGGGCTGCGGGCTCCTCAGCCCTATAGCGGCAACCCGGAGACGTTACCGTCGCAAATCGGCTATGAAGTTCAGATTGTGGATGATGCGGGAGAACCGCCCTCGGAAACCGGGACGGGCGCATTTTATGGCGTGTTGCCGCCACTCGCTTCGTCAGCGTTGCCTGCGGGGAAATGGAATCGGATGCATATCATTTGCGAGGGTCCGCGCATCCATGTCGAGTTGAATGATCGAACCGTGCAGGATATCGATCAACGCTCGATTCCCAAACTCGATTCACGGTCGCGGGCCGGATACATTTCGGTGCAGAATCATGGCGGAGACATCGAGTTCCGCCGGATGAGCCTCCGCGAGATCCCTTTAGCCCGACCGGGGGCCAAAGTCGTCTTTCTGGGGGACAGCATCACCGCCCACGGTGGATACATCAATGATCTCGAAACCTATTTGGCCTTGTATCATGCCGACGACCTGCCGACGCTGATCAATTTGGGCCTCTCCAGCGAAACGGTTTCCGGACTCTCGGAAGCAGATCATCCGTTCCCTCGGCCTTGTGTCCATGACCGTTTGGACGACGTGCTGTCGGCTACCAAGCCGGAAATCGTGGTGGCCTGCTATGGCATGAATTGCGGTATCTATCATCCACTTTCCGAGGAACGCTTCGCCGCTTACCGCGACGGCGTGGAACGGCTGGTGGAAAAAGTGCAAGCAACTGGCGCCCGGGTCGTGCTGCTCACCCCTCCGCCGTTCGCTGGCTCTCGGTTGAAGGAGTCGCACGCTTCATCGGACACGCAGTTCGGTTTCCGCACGCCGTATCGCGACTACGATGAAGTGCTAGGGCACTACGCGAAATGGCTGCTGACGCTAAATGACCGTGAAGGCGTGGATGTTCTCGATGTGCGGCCCCTGCTTCACGCCCACATGGACGAAGCGTACGGCCAAGACCCGATTCACCCCAACGCACGGGGGCACCGCTGGCTGGCACGGGGACTGCTACCGTATTGGCTGGAGCACTTCGTGAAAATTGATTCGGCGAATGCGTCGACGGAGGATCGCTGGGCGGCCATTTCCAGCAAAGGCGCGAAGGTGGCCGAATTGGTTGCCCAACGGCGGACGGTTTTCGACCGTACCCTGTTATGGAAGATTGGCCACACGCGTCCCGGGAACCCGCCGGAGATTTCCTGGGAGGAAGCGCGGAGGCGAGCGGAAGAACTTGATCGAGAAATCCGCGAGGCCGTCCGCAGCGCCGGGTTTCCCATGGCCTATCGAGAACACCTTCCTGGTTTAGAGAACCTGTTTCAAATTGCCGGTGATATGTTCTCGGGCAGCCAACCTCAGGGAGATACCAGTTTCGCCAGCCTGAAGGATCTGGGGATCCAAACCATCGTAAGCGTGGACGGGGCCACGCCGAATGTGGCCGCCGCGCGCGAGCATGGACTGAGGTATGTCCACATCCCCATCGGTTACAGCGGAATTTCCGCCGAAGCCCAAGGCAGCTTGGCACGTCTGATGCGTGAAGCGACTCCGCCGTTTTATATCCACTGTCATCACGGCAAGCATCGAGGCCCGGCCATGGCCGCCTTAGCGGGGATGCTCGCCGGCTCGCTGGACCGCCACGCCGCGATGCAGGTTTTGGAATGTGCGGGAACTAGCCCACAATATCCCGGGCTATGGCGTGCCGTGGAGGATTTTTCGTCACCTCCCGCTGAAGTGGCGTGGCCAGAACTGATGGAGATCGCGCGTGTTTCCTCGTTCGTCGCGGCGATGGCCGAAATCGACGAAGCGTTTGACGGGCTCGGTCAGATATTGCAAGCGGATGGAGCGGCGTCGACAGCACACCCCGATCTCACTGCCCCGCAAGCCGCGTTGTTACTCAAGGAAGGATTCGTGGAGGCACGGCGGCATGCTCCGCCCGATGAAACGGCCTGGCATCCGTTGTTGGATGATTCTCTGCAACGAACCAAGACGCTGGAGATCCACGTTCAGCAACGCAATTGGGAACCGGCCCGTATGCAATGGGAGCGGCTTCGCCAAAGCTGCCGCGAATGCCACGCGGCGCATCGCGACGTGCCATAAGTTGAGCGTCCGCCTGGTTTGCCCGCCGCGCTAATCAAAGTAGCGTTCCACGATGAAGTCCGGCTGATGCGGATCCGGTTTCCTGGGACGCCCGGTCAGATCGATCTCATCCGATTTGGGGTTCTCACTGGAGAGCGGAACGGTGTCATCCACATGGTGTTGCCATCCGGCCATGAGTTCAAGTAGCCGCTCGATTTGCCCTTGGTGTGAATCACTGCCCGACAGATCTTGAAGCTCGTGAGGATCGTTCTTTAGATCGAACAGTTGTGTGCGATTGATCTGCGGATAACGGATCAGCTTCCAACGCTGGTCACGAATGGCCCGCTGTATATCTTCGTAGGTCGTGAACAAAGTGGGACGCACCGAATTGGTGTTACCCTGCCATACGTCCACGAGGCTTTTTCCTTCTACTCCATCCGGCACGGGGACATCCGCCAATTCACATAACGTTGGAAACAGGTCCAACAGATAGACCAAGGCAGGGGATTCTTCGCCCCGGGAAATTCCAGGACCACGGATCACCATGGGAGTCCGCATGCTGTGGTCATAGAGATTCTGCTTTCCCAAGAGCCCGTGGCTGCCCATGGCTAGGCCATGATCGGCGGTGAATACCACCACGGTATTTTCCGCCTGCCCCGACTCCTTCAGCGCAGAGAGAATCCGGCCGATTTGCGCGTCCAGGTGCGTGATCAGCCCATAATAGGCGGCAAGCTGCTCGCGGATCACCTCGGGCGTGCGGGGCCAGGACGCCAGGCCCTCATCACGCCCGACCATCCAGCCATTATGAAACGGGTGCTGTGGCAAGAAATTGGCAGGTAATGCCATCGCCTGGGGATCGTACATCTCATCGTACGGCGGCGGGGACATCCGCGGATCGTGCGGTGCCGTGAAAGAGACATAGGCAAAAAACGGCTTCTCGCTATCCTGTCTTTCGAGAAATTCGATCACGGCATCGGCGAATAGTTCGCTGGAGAATGCATCTCCAATCGCGGTCTCGCTAAAACCCTCCTCCGTGAGATCGGTCGCCGGCACTTTGACATGATTGGACATGCCGCCGAAAAAGATCGATTGCCCCTGCTGGAAAGACTTGGCGAAGGAATCACGTCCGTTGTGCCACTTACCGGTCCCAAACGTGACGTACCCGTGTTCGCCCAGCAATTCCGGTAGCGTGACCACGCCCGAGAGATCCATGGGCACGTGATACAGGGTCCTGCCGCTCATGAGCATGGCCCGGCTCGGCTGGCAGACGGCGCCGTGGATGGATCCCATGCAATAAGCGTGTCGAAAGGAAAAACCGTCCGAGACGAGGGAATCCATATGCGGTGTTTGGATCACGGAATTCCCATAAGCGGCAACCGTATCCCACCGCTGGTCATCGCTGAACAAAAACAGAAAATTCGGCTTCCGCGAGTCGTCGCGTTGTGCGGAGGCATGGGAAGGAAAAACCGATGCTGCCGCGAGGCAGGCCAGTGAAACAACAAAAAATCGAAAACGCATGCGATGATCCTCGCGGTGACTGGAATTCGAAAGATAACGTAGGAGATTAGAGTCGAGCATGGATCCAGGCCGCCATTGTGGGACATTTCCATCCCGGCTTCAAACGGATTCCGCTCGTTTATCGACGGCGAACGATTTGTCCCTTCTTTGATCCAGATGGACTATTCCGTGCGTTGACGCACTTCCGGGCTTTTGGCAGACTACCGCGCAACGATTCCCCATTCACGGGGATGGCTGCATTCACCGCGACTCCATCGGCCACATTTGTGTTATGTCCGAAACCGAGAACCTGTCCCTTTCGGACTCTTTGCAGGGCCAAAAAATCGCTTTGCCCGGCCGCTTCGCCAGTATGCCCAAGCGGGAACTGAAGCGGCTCGTCCAGCAGCATGGCGGCCAGATCGTGGAAGCGGACGATCCCTCGCTGCACACGCTCGTACTGGGAGACGAGGAAACGCTGGTTGATCTGCCAGACGTTTTCGTGAGAACACATGAATCGCGAGGAGATGCATCGAATGTCGGTCCTCGCTTGGAGATCATCCACGAAACCGAACTATTGCGGCGACTGGGCCTCGTACCGCATGATCCAGAAGTCCGGCAGTTGTACACGCCCGCGCTGCTGGCGCAAATCGTGGGCGTGCCGGTGGCGGTGATTCGGCGGTGGCATCGCCGGGGTTTGATCGTCCCGGCCCGCTTTGTCCGGAAGCTCCCCTATTTCGATTACCAAGAAGTCACGGTCGCTCGCCGCCTAGCGCAGCTTCTGGCATCTGGGATTTCTCCCCGGGAAATCGAACGGAAGCTGAATTCGCTGGCCGCTTATGTCCCGGCAGTGGAGCGGCCCTTGGCCCAGCTTTCCGTGATCGTGGAAGGGAAGGACGTCCTGCTGCGGCACGGTGAAGGTCTGATCGACGCCGGCGGCCAGCGGCGTTTCGATTTCGACGCCGAGAAACCGACAACTCCAGCCGAGGAATCTTCGCAGCCAGACCAGGTGTTGTCCTTTCCCGGCCAGCAGCCTTCACAGGACTTTGACCAAGCCGCGTTGCTCAACGCGGCCATGGATTTGGAGGACGACGGCCAATTCGCCGAGGCGATCCAGCTCTATCGCGCCGTGCTGGCCACTTCCGGACCGTCCGCTGAAACCTGTTTTCGCTTGGGAGAGTTGCTGTATCGCATAGGCGATCTACCCGCGGCCCGCGAACGCTATTACATGGTGTTGGAAACCGACGAAGATTACTTGGAGGCCAGGGCCAATCTGGGTTGCGTACTGGCGGAGGAGGGGGAATTCGATCTGGCCGTGGCCGCCTTCGAAGGGACACTCGCGATGCATCCCGATTATCCGGACGTGCATTACCATCTGGCCCGCCTGCTGGATGAACTGCAAAAGCCGGACGAGGCTCTACCTCACTGGCAGGATTTTCTGCGGCTCGTGCCTTCCAGCCCCTGGGCCGCCGAAGCCCGCGAAAGATTGGGAGCACCAGCTCCCACGCATTCTTGACGGCATCGCTTTGCCCGAATGCTCAGCGGATCTTTGCCACGAGCTCCATGTCGCCGGTGAGCCACAACCGATCGCTCGTGCGGGCAATCCCCACTTGCAGGTCGAGCTTGGCCAATTCGGCAATCAGTCCCTCGTCATCCAGCAGCGTGACGAAGTCCGGCAAACCTTCACTCCGCACCAAATATTTCTCCGCGCAACCTGGCCTCGTGGTCACGATCTCGATCCGGGGACGCGCACGCTGGGCGACCGGTACTTCGGGTTCACCGGGGGAAATCGCTACCTGTTTCGAGGGAGCGGCTGGATCCGGGGACAAAGGTTTCTTGACATGTGTCGTAGGGCCATCGATGCCTGGCGACCACCACCAGGGCAGCAACAAGATCAACAAGCCGCATACGCTGCCAGCGATGGCCAGCCGTTGCCGGCGGCGGCGATGGAGCCGCCCCGCCTCGTGCAACACATGTCGCAAAATGTCTTCACGACGGGCTTGTGCCGCGTCGCTCAAAGTAAGTTTCGCCATCATCGAAATCACTTTCCGCTTGCCGTTTGATCTTTGCCACCAAGCGCCTCAATCGTCCGTCCACGGCCCCCGCCGTGAGCCCCAACTGGCTTCCCATACGGGCCAGCGTCCATCCCAACCGATACCGCCAGTCGAGTAGTCGTGCTTCCTCTCGCGTGAGGTGGGCAAGCTGCTTCTCCAGCCACGCCAGCCTGGCCCGGGCATCGAGCCCTTCTTCTTCCGTTGGTTCCCACGCGTCGGCTTGAGCCCGGCGATTCTCGCGTCGCAACCGGCGGGACTCGCGCCGCAACTCGTCATACACCACGCTCCGCACCAAAACGTAGACCCATCGCGTGAGCTGCGTTTCTTCTCTGAAAGGCCGCATGCAGCGGAGCGCCTTGAGTGTGGCCTCCTGCACAATATCCAGGCAGCGATTTTCGTCCCCTCCACCCGCCCGCCGCGCTTCGGCGAACATCTGGTCGAAATAGCGGCGATAAAACCACTCGATCGCCGCTGGCTCCCCTCGGGACATGCCCCGCGTCTGTCGCCAGATTTCCGAATGCGCGGGCATGAGCCACCACGAAGCGAAGGGTTACCTTGAGCGAGTGAAGACAGCCTTCAATTTGAGTCCGCCGATGACTTCTTCAGTTCATCAAATAGCTTGCGAATCTCGGCATCCTTTGCCAAAACCTTCCTCTGCCATTCTTCGGCTAAGTCAGCGCGACGAACTTGTTCTTGCATGAGACGTTCTTCAAGCCGGCTGATAGTTTGTCTCAAGCTTGCCACTTGCTGCTCGTTGTCCTGCGCGATGTGCTGAATCTCGCCGAGGTATTTTTTCACTGCGTCATCGCGTTCTTCACCGGCACGTTTTACTATTTCTGATGCTTGCCGTGCGAACTCGGCTTCTTGATCGGAGAGCTTCTGTCGCAGTTTCGTTACACGGTCATTACTGAGCAACATCTGCAACTCACCGATCTCATCCACCACATTCCCGATAACTAGTTGCTGCGCTTTCGTTCCTTTAACGAACATCAATCCCGCTTCCGCATGCATTCGTAGCTTGGGAGATTCCTGACCTTCATCCGCGGAAAGTTCGAGCGCGGTCTCCACCGCCGATACCAAATCGTCTAGCGCAATCCGGCCGGTGTCGGCGGACGTGTCGTCGTCTTTTCGGATCAGGTGGCCGATCTTGTACGTCTCCACGGTTTTGGCCGGAGGATTGGCCGTCACGGCAATCACGTTGTTGGAGACGGTATGCACCCCGATTTTGTCCGGGCTGACGTGGCTCAGCAGTTGCATCGCGTACAGCGGATGCGTGTTTTTGAGTTCTACCGCGTTCACGAGAACATTCTCCGCCTGAGGAGGAACGACGATGCTGATATGGTCAAGCCTGGAGTTTTTGGCTTCGTCGTAGTTGGATAGAATAAGATCCACGTATTCTTTGAGCGTTCCACCCTCAAAAGCAATGTCGATGAACGCGACTCCGGATCCACCTGGGCCTCCAAATCCGTCACCATCTCTTCCCCGCTGGGCAGGAGAAATCCCCGCCGAGGCTGACCATGCCAAGGTTACCGCGATGAGCACAATCGTCGTCTTCAAATGGCGTTTGGCGAACATGTAAGGACCTCTCTCTTGGTTTGGCGGTTGCATGGAGCGCGGAGCGATCCGCGCCGGTTACCCACATAACGTCGCCGAAGAGGCATTTTCGCGCGGAAATAGCCGAAAAGCGAAGAAATTTTTCCGGCAAGCTGGCGAGAAACGTCGGAAAGGGTGCGGGCATTTGCTCCGCGCGGTTCAGCCCGCCAGGCGCAGTGGCTCGTACAGGTAGGGATTCAGTCGCGGGTCGTTGTACATCTTGAATTGGCGGTAGACCTTGAGCCGCTTGTGACCCAAGAAGATATCGTCGAGCAAGCGTTGCAAGGCTTGGGCGAGGTCCGCCTGCTGCTCTTCCAGGATCGTCAGCTTGTGCCGTGCCATGGCCTGGTGTTCCTCGTCCGCGCCGGGGCGGGAGGTCTGTTCCCGCATGTGATAGAGCCGCAATGCCAGGATCGACAGGCGGTCGACGGCGCTGCCGGGTGTTTCCGTGTTTAGAGGAGCGCCAGGGCGAGGCTGGATTTCTTGCACCGCCAATTCCTGGAGAATGGCTTCGTCCATCCGCTCGATCCAGTCGTTCCGGGCTTGGTTGTAGCGGTCGATGGTCCGCTTCACTTCCGCGATCTGTGGATCGGTCGCGGTGCGACTGCGGGCAATATCTTCCTCATGCCACAGCAAAAAATTGTATTTGTGGTTCTCGCACGCCAAAGCCAGAAACCCATCATAAGGATTCCCCACTTTTTCATGATGCCAGGCTTCCACCTTCTCGTGGTGCAAATCCAAAATGGCGTGGACGTGGATCATGCTTCCGCCTTCACGTGGACCAAGCGAACGATTTTCGGCTGCAATTCCAAAGGCGGGATTCTATTCAAGCTGAAAACACCACACAATCCAGGCTAGGCAAAATCGGAAAAGCAGGAAACAGTCGACGCCAGGTTCAGCCCAGGCAGCCATACCGCCATCATGCTGCCGCCGCATGACATCGCGCGTCATTTCCCGTCGGCCTCGATTTCCGATACAAAAGACCGCCGGGCAGCGCCCGAGCAACGAGTTCTTCGAAGCATGCCCCATCCGGCAACCCGCGACAACGAGTAACAGCGAGCAGCGGCGTGGAAAACCAGACCATCGGACCCTACCGACTGGACGGGATCATTGGCTACGGCACCGTGGGAACCGTGCATCGCGCACACGATACGCAAAAGGACCGCCGCGTGGCGCTGAAGATTCTGTTGCCCGCCATGTCGGAAAACGACTTGGTCGCGTCACGCTTCCGTCGCGAAATCAAAATCCTGGAAAAACTGGAGCACGAACACATTGTCCGCTATTACGGCAGCGGTCACGAGGGGCATCGCCTCTACTTCGCCATGGAGTTGGTCGAAGGCGGATCCGTCAAGCAAATGCTCTCCAATCATGGCCGGCTGACTTGGACGCATGTCGCCGAGCTGGCCTGTCAGGTCGCCTCGGCGCTGCAGTATGCCCATAACCACGGCATCATCCATCGCGACCTGAAACCTTCGAATCTGCTGCTGACCCCCAGCGGCTTGTCCAAGCTGACCGACTTCGGCGTGGCTCGCGACACCACCGCCTCGGATATCACCGCCTCCGGCCTCACCGTGGGCACGCATGCCTACATGGCGCCCGAGCAAATCCGGGGCGCGCGGAACATCTCCGGGCAAACCGACTTGTACTCCCTGGGATGCGTCATGTTCGAAATGCTCACCGGCCGGGTCCCCTTTCCGGGCGAGAACTTCGCGGCCATTTTTGACCAGCACCTGCACCAGCCTCCCCCTTCGCCCCAGGAATTCGCGAAGGACTGTCCGCCCCCCTTGGCGGAGTTGGTTTTGAATCTGATGGCCAAAACGCCCGAGCAGCGGCCCTTCAATGCCCGAGCCGTGCAAGGGCTGCTGTATGGCCTGCTGGAAGCGGACTGCAAGGCATCCCGCGCTGAGCTGCGCCGTGAAATCGGCGTCCGCACGCGGCCCCTGCGGATTGTCTCCTCGAGTGGCCTCTCGGACGGATACCCCCCTTCGGCGGACGACGTCTCCTGGTCCTCTCTCGCCTGGCTGGGGGGCGCCGTCGCCGCCTTCACCGCCGCCTACTGGTGGCTTCAAAGCTAGTTCACGCAAGCCGCCTGTCGTCATTCTCAAATTTGCAAAAAAATCTCTGGGTCGCTTGATATTCGGGGGGCGCGAACCTTAATATATGCGGTTGGCGTGGCGTGGACCGGAGTACATGTCTGGCCCGCACGCATGGGCGGATAGCGGCCCCGAACGGCCACCGTGGTCGTCCCGACGAGGTACTGTCATTTTCATTCATAGGAACATAACCATGCAAATCCGTCCGTCAGGGGGCACGCGTTTCCGCGCGGCCCGACATCCCGGTTTTACCTTGGTGGAACTGCTGGTCGTGATCGCCATCATTGGCGTGTTGGTCTCCCTGCTCCTCCCCGCCGTGCAAGCGGCCCGGGCTACCGCCCGGCGGATGCAGTGCATCAACCACCTCAAGCAAATGGCTTTGGGCGGACAAGTGCATCATGATGCCCAAAAACATTTCCCCACCGGGGGCTGGGGCTGGGCTTGGGTCGGCGATCCCGACCAAGGTTTTGGCAAGGGACAGCCCGGAGGCTGGGTTTACAATATCCTCCCCTATATCGAGCAGGCGAACCTGTATGAACGGGGAAAGGGAGAGAACACCTCCACCAAGCGGGCCCTGGCCTTGGAATTGACGCTCACGCCGCTAGCCACAATGAATTGTCCCAGCCGCCGCCCCGCAAAATTGTTTAGAAAACAATGGAATCCACCCAACTTCGTGGCCCGCAACGCGGACGATACCCCGGCTGGCGGACATTTCGCGGCGCGGACTGACTATGCCGCCAACGTTGGAGATCCCAACACAAGTGGTGTCCCGCATCAGGACGGTCCAGGAACGCTGGAACAAGGCCTGCGCCCCGATCATGAATTCGCGGTCTCGATACAGAACGGCGTGATCTATCAGATCAGCACGGTCCGTTTCGGCGACATCACGGACGGTACGACAAACACGATTTTCTTGTCGGAGAAATATCTGAACCCCGATAATTACGGGAGCCCTGAGGAAGAAGGGCTGGACCCAGCCGACAACGAAGGCATGTATACGGGGACGAATAACG
>JANQPP010000036.1 GCA_028289405.1 Pirellulales bacterium | reverse complement strand
CGTTTTTCAACCTCGCCAGGGTCGCAGCAAAGCTGCTCCCGGCTCGCAAAATAACGACTTACGTCGCCATTTTGAGCATCACGTCCTGTGATGCCGCAGATTGTTGAGTAAATCAACGGGCTGCTAGGGCTTCGGCGTTTTGAATTTTCTGGAAAAGGTCAAAAGTAGGAACCATCAAAACCACGTTGGCCGATGAATCAGAATCATCGAAGCGATTTGCCGAATCTGCATTGGTCTATTTGTCCGACGCGACTTCTCGAACCCGCCGATGCCGCCCAAAGTTTTTGCCACGGTCCCGAACCATCTCCTTGGGCTCTGATCTGACGCATCGGATTCGCGTATCACGCTGGTTCTCTACAGCCTTAAACCAACTGGTACCAACCACGACGATCAGGAACATTGCCCAGGCGGTCACGCATGATCTGGTTAAGCGACATTACTCTGAAAATGCATACATGTGTTGATCAGTTCGCACGTACAATGAACCGTTGACGATGGCGGGGGTCGCACTAATCGGCTCACCCAGCTTAATGCTGGCGACGATTCTGAATTTATCGTCAGGCAAAAAGACCGTAATCGTACCGGCCAGGGAAGCTAAGTATACGTGGGTGCCGTCGGTCACCGGCGACGCGTAATAGCCGCCCGGCGCCCGGACTCGACTGCGGAACAGCATCTTGCCATCTTCAGCATTGTAACAACCAAGGATTCCACCATTGCGGATTGCGAAGATTCGATTTTCGTGGGCCAGCAAGGAAGGCACTTCGGGAACACCCTTGGCAACTTCCCAAACTATTTGCGGTTTTTCCGTCGAATCGTTGGGAAGGCGGATTGCCATGAGAGCATCTCGTTGTTCGGCTCGCCGAGCGGCGATATCCTTAAACAAGGCGGTCAATTCTGTTTCCGATATCGCGCCATCTTTGTCCTTATCAGCTACTCCGAAGTACCATCGTTTGAGATCGAAATCACCTTCATTATCCGATCGATGACGCGTCAGGACCGCCAATGTATCTGGGATTTCATCCTGCTGAAGCTTCTCATCTTTATTCGTGTCATGGGCCTTCAAAAGATCTGCGAACGCCGGTAGTTCAACAAAGTCCACATCACCCGCTCGAGAGGTCGTATTGAAGTAGACGAATTCTTCAGCCAACACGGGGGTAGCCGTCGGTACTCTAGCTAACCCTTCCAGAGTCCAAGCCTTGTCCCCAGTGTTCAGGTCAAAACAGTTGAGTTGAAAACCGCTTGGAACCAAAATCTGGTCTCCGCTTTTGCGTCGAAGATGAACTGGTGTCGAATGGCATCGGCCAGGAGGCACCTCACTTCGCCAAGCAATTTCACCGGTATCCCGCTTGACAGCAATCAGCTCCGATTCGACAGGAGGCCCCTGGCGAAGTCCGCGCTGTTGTCGATTCAGGAGAATGAATTCACCGGCGATGATCGGAGATGTTCCTGAGCCGAATGGGACATGGGCAGTTTTTAGGGGAAGCTCCCACACAGGATCCCCGTTCATCCGGTAAGCTACCAGACCACAGGATCCAAAATACACATAAACGTGTTTGCCGTCGCACGCAGCAGTACCAGTCGCGGGACTGCTAACATTGTGCACCTCCTCTAAAACCTCTGGCACAACCGAGCGTCTCCAAACAATGGCGCCTGAACTTCGGTCTACGCAAATCGTCTCTAGCGCCTTCTCATCTTCAAGAAACGCAGTGACGAAAATCTTGTCTGCCCAGACACAGGGAGAAGACAAGCCTCGGGGCAAAGCAACTTTCCAAACCATATTCTTGTTGAGGCCAAATTCAGTCGGTGCTCTTCGATCGTCTACTGAGTGCCCCGCCCCTAACGTACCGCGAAACTGCGGCCACCATTGAGGGGAATCATTGTTCGTCGCTAAACATAACGACGTTCCTGGCGCAAATACGAGAAGCAACATGAATCCAATTCTTGTCATCGAACATTCCTCTCTCACTTTCCTGTTGGTTTGTCAGCGACGACGCGCAGGTTGCGGAAGTAGGCATCTGTGGTCGCTTCGATCCACAATGCGATGGAGCCGCCCTTACCAGCCTTTTTAAGGTCATTGACGATCAAGCATGGTTGATCGGCGCCGTGCACAAACAACTTTGCCACGCTGCCATCGACGTGAATCTTCACTTTAGTCCATGCGCCAAGTTCTAGATCCACGTAGGATTCGTACTTTCCCGGAGTCTCCTTTCGGCTTTTGAAGAATGGCAAGTCCGGATGATGCATATACTGACAGGAATGGTTTCGACGTACTTGATCAGCTTCACGTCCGTTCGCCGGCCTAAGGTAGAAACAGTCGTAGTTGAGCGGTTGCCTTTCAACATGGAACGCGATCCCAATGAAGCCTCGCCCACGTTCTTGGCCCGGAACGTTCTTGCCGGCAAGTTCGACCTCAATTGTGCCGTTAGTGAAGTCCGTATTTTTGATAACCGCTAGGGGGCTTTGGTCACGACCTATTGCGGTAAGATTCACCGCCTTCTTTCCCTGATACTTTACCAAAGCCGCCTTCGCGTTGACCAAGTCGAGATTCTCGGTGGAGCTGAGTAGATCGGCTTCCTGCGCGGAACTCTGACCGTTCGTGATCGCTGTCAGCACCAGCATCGCTGCACAGAATTTAAACAGTTTCATTTGCATTCCTTCCGGGATGTTTCCGCTCCAAACACGTGAGTCGGCACGGAGTGACTGTAGTTCTCAACGTTTAGGAGTACGTGCGGCATACGACCCCGCTCGATGGGCCGCGATCATTGGTTCGAATTCTTCTATAGCGGTAACGGTGACCGCTTGCGTTTGATTTCAACAAAACTGAAATCTTTTGAAAGATTTCACAGTTGATTGACAATGTTGGCCGACAGCGGAAAGATGGGACGATGCCAGCCGACGACTCCGTGAGAAACAGTGACCACTCTGAGCAAGCCGTACTGCAGTCCGGTTTCCGTTATGCTCTCGCGCTAACCCATCGACGTCACGATGCAGAAGACCTGGTTCAGCAGGCTGCTTTCAAGTTGCTACGTCGCTACGATACCATCTCGTCACGTAGTCTTTTATTCGTCGCCATACGACGCCTGCACCTCGATCATCAGCGAGGGCGAAACATAGAAAACACAGATGAACTTGAACACATCGCATGCCCGAGAGACGACGTTTCTTCGGTGGACACCCGACTCGACATGAACTTCTACCTAGCGACACTGAATCTCCAGGAACGTGAAGTTCTCTACTTGCATAGCGTAGAAGGATACACTGCCGCTGAGATTTCCAACCACACCAGTCGTCCTCGCGGAACTGTACTCACTCTCTTAGCGCGCGCTAAGAAGAAGCTCGCCGCCAGATTCGGACCGAGAGACAACTCAGGAGGTACCAAAGACGGAGGCTCTCAACATGAATAATTCGCTCGATGACGCCGTACGAGATTTCTACAATAGCCAGTCGCTTTCCGATTCCCAAATCGCTGAAATCGCTCGTTCTCGGGTCATTACTAAAGATATCCGCAAGTGGAGGCGATTGGCCGTCGCGTCTACGGCCATCTGCATCCTCGGCGTGTTCGCGGCCGCCATTGTCGCGTACATCGGTTCTAACGGTTTGGCTAAACGAGTCGACGAACAGCTTGTTCCAGTGCGTGTCGTGGGTGTGAATGCACACGGCCAGGGCTGTCCCGTGTGTTCTCAGGTAGCCCCAACACTTGCTGAACTCCGAGCGACTTTTGAAGATAGCAACGTACTCTTCACCGAACTCGATCTTTCCACTCCTTCTAATCGCAAACAGAGCGAACTTCTCGCGACTGCGCTTGGAGTCAACAACCTCCAAACCGCCAAACATGGCTCACTACTTCTATCTGCCAATACCGGAGACCAGCAAATAGCGTTCTCAGTTGACGATGCAGGACGCCTTTCTCAAACAATTCGCGATTTGCTAGAAGCTCGGTAACGGCTGATCCAAAACGACGATGGCTGATCTACTCAACCTTTGGCCGCTTGAACCACGTATGAAAAGCCAGCAATAGGCCCAGAACTGGCGATCGTCGGCAATTGCCAAGGTGCATCGATGTGAATCACCGATGGACATTTGGCCCAAAGCTGCTAAACCTGCTCAAATTGGCCGCTGTACGTTGAGCGACGCAAAGTTGCCCTCGACCTTGTGAGATCAGGCGGTCCCGGACGGACATCTCTTCCGTCGTCTTGGCCACTCGGCCTAGGGACTCGGAAAGGTATAGCTGAACAACGGCGTCACTCGCCGGACATGTACCGGCCACGATCTGATCATTTGGAGACCGGCGACGCCGGCGCTAAAATGATATATAGATGAGGCGCGCCGTTGACTTCCCACTTTGGACGCCAGTGAATTTTGACCATGGAATCTCCGCGATACTTGGCTGCATTCTCGCCGAAGAAGGTCCCTCATCAATTCACGGACATTCTGGTGATCGGTGGGGGCCTGGCCGGGCTTCGCGCCGTGCAATCCATCGATCCTTCACTCTCGGTGCTGGTGATCACCAAGGACAAGCTTACGCAGTCCAGCAGCCAATACGCGCAAGGCGGCATCGCCGGCGTCCTCGGGCCGGAGGACACTTTCGATAACCACGTCGCGGACACACTAACGGCGGGCCATCGCTTGTGCCATCCGGACATCGTGGAGGATGTCGTCAAGGAAGCGCCGCGGCGTATTCACGAATTGATCACCTGGGGCACTCACTTCGACCGCGTGAGTGGTGAATTGGAACTGGGGCGGGAAGGAGGGCATAGCCATCATCGTATCGTGCATGCCTTGGGGGATGCCACGGGGAAAGAGGTCATGCGGGCCATCATCGAACGCACGCGCGGTCTGCCCCACGTGGAATCCTGGGAAAAGACCGTGACCATCGACCTGCTTACCGTGGACGGTACTTGTCGAGGTGCATTGGTTTGGAACGAGCAGCACGGCAAGACGCTTGTCTGGGCCAAGCAGACGATTCTCTGCACGGGAGGAGCCGGCCAGGTCTATCGCGAAACCACGAATCCCGCGGTCGCCACCGGAGATGGCGTGGCCATTGCCTATCGGGCGGGCGCCGAAATTCGCGACATGGAATTCATGCAATTCCACCCCACGGTTCTCTACATCGCGGGAAGCAGCCGAAATTTGATTACGGAAGCGGTGCGAGGAGCCGGTGCACAACTGGTTGACCGAAACGGCCACCGTTTCATGCAGGACTACGACTCGCGGGGTGAACTGGCTCCTCGGGACGTGGTGAGCCGAGCCATTGTCGAACAGATGCGGAAAACTCACCACTCGCACGTATACCTGCGGTTGGACCATCTCGATGCGGATCTCGTACATAAACGGTTTCCCGGCATCGTGGCGATCTGTAGCAAGTTTCATATCGACGTCACGAAAGATCGCATCCCGGTACGCCCGGGAGCGCATTACATGATCGGCGGCGCGACAGTCGATCCGCACGGCCGCACACAAGTCCCGCATCTTTGGGCGGCAGGCGAAGTCACCTCCAGCGGATTGCACGGGGCCAACCGTTTGGCATCCAACAGCCTGCTGGAAGGTCTGGTTTTTGGGGCTCGCGCCGGTCAGGGAGCATCCGAGAGCGCTCTGTCCATGGCGGATGACTTTCAAGCCGTCCCCTTGGAAAACCCGCCCTTGGCCGAGGTCAGCGACGCCCTCGATTTGGCCGATATCCGAAATTCGCTCAAGAGCATGCTTTGGCACGCGGCCGGAGTACGACGGCGAGGTCCCGAGATGGAGGAAGCCCGGGACATGATTTGGCAGTGGAGCGCGTATGTTCTGGGGCGGCAATTCCACCATCCCGAAGGTTGGGAACTGCAAAACATGCTGACGGTTGCTGGGCTGATTATCGAAGCCGCTCTCACACGTGAAGAAAGCCGGGGCGTACACCAGCGAATCGATTTCCGGGATACCGACGACGAGAAGTGGCTAGCACATCTTGGTTTTCGCAGGGATGCCGAACCGCGCCGCGAATCGGTTTCCAACCTGGCACCGGCTCCCTGAGAATCTCACCTGTCACTTAGTCTTGGGAATTCAGCATGCCGCAGTTCCGGGTATTTGCTGGACTTGGCCATCTCGCCTGGGCATAATCGCCGGTAATCAGCCATCGCACCCGTCGCAGCCAGCCTCCTCGCCATCTGAATTCCTGCCTCATGATTTCGCGGCCTGCTTCGCTCCCCTCGCGTCGGGCGCAGACTTCCAATAGACCTCTTGCTTTAGATCGGCATTCGTATGCTCCATCACCCGATTCCCAAGACTTCCGTTTCCCGACGCCGCTTTCTTTCCGCCGCATCGGCCGCATTCACGTTCACCATCGTTCCCCGTCACGTGCTGGGCGGACCTGGCCATCTCCCGCCGAGTGAAAAGCTCAATGTCGCGGGAATCGGCGCGGGAGGCATGGGGGGCGGAGACATCCGCCATTGCGCCGAACTCGGCCACAACATCGTGGCCCTGTGCGACGTGGATGAGAAGCGGGCCGCCGAAAACTTCGAGAAGTTTCCGGCAGCGAAACGCTACAAAGATTTTCGCGAGATGTTCGACAAGGAAGAAAAGAACATCGACGCCGTGACCGTGGGTACTCCCGACCATATTCACGCGGTCGCCTCCATGGCCGCGATTAAACGAGGAATTCACGTCTACACGGAAAAGCCGCTAACGCACACGATCCAAGAAGCTCGTGAACTACGCTTGGCCGCCGAGAAACACGGCGTCGCCACGCAAATGGGCAACCAGGGCCACGCTTCGGAGGGCGCCCGTCTCACTGTCGAATGGATTCAGGCAGGAGTCATCGGGGAGGTACGGGAGGTGCACGCCTGGACGGATCGCGCCGGTCAAACGTGGCCCCAAGGCATTTCGCGGCCGACGGAAACCCCGGAAGTCCCTTCGCACTTGGATTGGAACCTGTGGCTGGGTCCCGCGCCAGAACGGCCCTACCACCCCACGTACGTACCCTTCAAATGGCGCGGCTGGTGGGATTTCGGCACCGGCGCCATGGGGGATATGGGCTGCCATATCGTGGATCATCCTGTCTGGGTGCTCCAACTTGGCAGCCCGACGACCGTGGAAGCCGTCACCACGATTTACGGTACCCAAAAAGTGGAAGACAAATTGGTTTTCGAAAGTTATCCGCTCGCGGCGCTGATCTACTATGAATTCCCGGCCCGAGGGGATTTGCCACCAGTGCATCTCACCTGGTACGAAGGGGGGCTGCTACCGCCCACGCCCAGCGAAATGCCCCCTGGCGAGCGGCTACACGGAAATGGAGTGCTTTACATCGGAACCAAAGGCAAGATGTATCATGGCTCGCACGGCGGGATGCCGAAGCTGCTGCCCGAGTCTTTACATGAGGAAGCAGCCAAGGTCGAGAAGTCCATTCCTCGTTCTCCCGGCCACAAACAGGAATGGTTGGCCGCCTGCAAAGGGGAAGGGAAACCCATGTCCAATTTCAGCTACTCTGGACCGTTGACCGAGACCGTGCTCTTGGGGGTCGTGGCTCAACGCGCTCCCGGCACGCGTCTGAAATGGGACGGAGAAAAACTCGAATTCCCCAACATGCCCGAGTTGAATCAGCATGTGCATAAGGAATATCGCCAGGGCTGGAGCCTGTAACTACCCAGATCGACACTGAATGCCGCAAGCGAAAACGTCCTTCGGACGATAAAGCTTGACCGGAAGTCCCGGCTCATTCCGCGATGATCCGCGCATTCGCTCGCTTGGCCTCTTCTAATAATTTGGCGCCATCAAAAACTGCCGGCGGAAACTGGTTCGGTTCGAGAGTTATAATGTCGATGAGATAGGATTGGCGGTCAGTGATGCCAGGATTTGCGAAATCCAGTTTCGTCTGCCGGGCAGCCCACCATCTGCCATTCGGGAGTTGACGGAAATCAGCAAGCGTGGACTCCGTCAATTTGCGAACGCCGTTTCCTTCC
The DNA here is from genome assembly GCA_028289405.1 of Pirellulales bacterium. Taxonomy (GTDB): domain Bacteria; phylum Planctomycetota; class Planctomycetia; order Pirellulales; family JANQPP01; genus JANQPP01. Next base: position 110,169 of record JANQPP010000036.1, on the reverse strand, counting down.
AGTTTCCACCACGTTTGTTTTACGCAGATGTAATCGTGAATGGGAGAGATATAGTAATCCGCCCGCTGATTTGCTTTGTTGGTATACCTTAACAAAATCGTGCCAGGCACATTTTCTTCTGACTTTTCCGGGCTGTTAATAACTTCATGGTGCGATCCTGGGCCGAATGTAGAGAGGTATGGCCAATACATGTCCATGGGCCAACAAGCCGTATTAAACGGAATAAAGCTATGTTCATCGCCTCGGATTCGGAAGACTTGCATGGTTGGCGGTGCTTGTTGACGCGACTGGTGAAGCTGCCCATTTTGGCAGTATGTGCGGCGTCCGTCCGATAATCCAATGTCGACGGGTTCTTGCAAGGCGGTCCATTCGAGGATTCTCGGCAGGTCAACCGGCGGATTCAATTCGTGCGCCAACGAGACTTCATCCGAAACAAAGTAACGCGTTTGCCGGATTTGCACGTTTGTCCAGTCTAGAAACGATTTTCCGCCCATCGTTTGTCGAGCGGGCTGGCCGCTCCAATACAAGACATGAACTTCTCCTCCGCCGAACGGAGTGAATTTCTCGGCAGGCCATTTAACAGCCCTGAAGCGAGAAGGAAAACGGTCAACCGAATTCCGGGCGTGGGCTAAAAGTCGTTCAAGTTCGGCGGCGAATTCTTCGCCCTTGGGCGTCGCTCCGCGATCCCGTTTGATCGTGTTGACGACCGCCTCACGAGGAACTCCCAGGGAATAAATATCGTCCGGGCCTTCCGTGGGAAAAGCGAATTCTCCGTTCACATACTTTCCCCCAACATCTCCACCGGCTTCCAATTCTTTTTTGAATTTTCGGCTGCGAACTGGCAAGCGAGTCTTCGGGTCAGCCCACAATTGTGAATGTAGTTTTTCGTTTTCCAACGCGTCAGTGTAGATCGTGTCGAACCGCACGAGTTGACGGCCATCGACTGTAGCGAGATGGCGTTCCGTGCGGTATGGCGTCGCCAGATCGGTTCTCGGCTTCGTCATTTGATCCTCGGCTTTTCCCACGATGAAGTCCCATGCCGAAACCGATCTCCATTCGGGAAGGCCCTTCATTTCCTCGGGAGATACACGCCATTCCTCGATCCTTCCAGGGCCGCCACTGGTCGGGCCACCCTGCTCTGTTTGGAATACAGTCCATGTGTCCTCCCTAAAGCGTGCCGGAAAGTATTGTTGCCAAACACCCGGAGCGGAGAAAAAAATACGTCCCGAGGGAAGTTTCCAAAATCGCCGACCGTCATGCAGGGAGATCCAATTCTCTTCTCCATCGTCATACTTGATCATGACCCACTTTTGCTTGCCAAGCTCCTCTTTTACTTGGGCGAGCGTGAGCGCCGGGGATGAAAACATCAGCACGAAAACGGATACTGCCACAACAAGTACCACCACAAGTTCCACTCCTCTCCGAGTTAGCCATGAGTGACGCTCATCTCCGCCTTGCGCCGAACTTTGTCCCCACGAGAGGGTTTCGCCGCACGGCTCCTCATCCGTGGAAGATGACGTTATTTGCGAGAGCAATTCATTGCGCCGCCGATCATGGTCACGGTTCAGTTGCTGGTAAAAGTGCATAAGATCGTCAAACGATTGGCTCATCGTGCAGCCTCCTCGTCTTGGGATAGTCGCGTTCGGATTTTCTCGCGTGCCCTCTCCAATACGCGATAGAATCCCGATAGCGAAAGGGCCATCAGCGTTCGCGCTTGTCGTGCGGGCCTTTTGTCGAAATAGAACAGGTGCAAGGCGATTCGCTCCGGCTCTTCCAATTCCATGATCGCGGTGTGCAAGTCGCGAAATTCGTCGAGCGGGCGGTGCTTACCGTCTAGAGCCTCCTCCACCGAGTCTCCAAGGAATTCATGCCGGTCTCTTGAGCGCGACCGTAGCCATTGCTTGCCGCGTAGACGTGTGATTCCCGCAATCCAGGCCCCAAATCGTGCCGGATCGCGAAGCAAATGCAGCTTGGTGAACGCTTGAACAAAGACTTCTTGCGCCAAATCCTGTGCATCGTTGATGTTCCCCGTGGTTTCGAATGCAATCCCTCGAACCAGCGGCGCATACCGGTCATACAGCTTGCCGAACGAGGCCCGATTGCCCGCCATCGTCCGTATTACCAATTCTTCATCGCTTAAGGTCATTGGCGCGGGCCGCCCGCTTGAGGTAGTTGGCACACGGTACTAGTTGCCGCTGAGGCGTTTTTTTCTATCGGGATGGAAACTGGAGGATACGCATGGTTGCGGGGTTTTGCTCCTTGTTGCACGGCATTGGTCAACCTGAAATCCCATGGGCTCTCAAAAGATTTTGCCGTCCCATATTTCCTCGATTGGGGTTGATCGGGCGGGGCGGACTTCTATAATTCGGCCCGCTCCCGCGGACGGGTGCTCCGCGCGGCGTGCCAAGTTTGCCGGATTTCCAGATTATGTAAGGGCGAACGCACTTTTTTCCGACTATCCTCTTTAGGCAGCTTGTTCCGCCCGTATCGTTTGCGCGGCGGGCTAGCGGTGGATTCAGTACCCAGTATGGTCCTTAGGGATGAGGACGCTCACGTCACGTGGCACGGAAGCCGCGTCGTCGGGCTCTTCCCCGCCAAATCAATGAAGGGCTCAGGAACAATGCGCAGTTCTCCGACTCGATGGGCGATCGTGGTGGGCACGCTCGTCTGTATTACGGGATGTCAAAGCGGGGTCTCCAAATGGAGTTTCTGGAAGTTTGGGAAAAAATCTGGAGCGGACGTCGAGCTGGCTGAGGCTTCCGCTGCTCCGCAATTCAACAATCCTTATAGCGCCGCACTGCCTTCGGCGCAAGCGCAGCCCAGCACTCTTGGTGGCGGATATGGCGCCGTTCCCCCGGGCGCGACACCTCCGGTGTACACGGCCAACGCGCAGGCAGGTGCCACCGCCAATCCCTATGGGAATCAAGGCGCGGCAACCGGCTATCCCTACGCCAATTGGTCCGGACAAAGTACTACGACGGGAACCACGGGTTATGGCAGCACGTCCTACCCACAAACTTCGGGTAGCACGGCCGTGGCCTCGAATGCCGCGGTATCCCCGCAGCAAGGCGCCTATCCCACGACGTACCCCAATGCGAGCGGATATCCGTCCACCTCAGCGAACGCCACTCAAGGGACCGCCGCCTACGCCGCGAATACCACGGCACCGTCCTCCGTCCAATACGCCGTCGGATCCGGCGGTTACGCGTCGACGACTTCCTATGAAGGTAGTCCAGCCGCCGCTAGCCAACCCGCCACAACGAGCCAAGTTGCCGGCGGCGGAACGTCGACCTGGAATCCCGGTTCCCCGACGAGTTACGGCAGCGGAAGTGGTACGCTCACTGCTGATGCCCGAAACAACAACTACGGTTCCAGTAACTACGGCTATGGGGCGAACGCCGCCACGGCCACACCTTCCGGTCAGACGAACGCGGCACCCGCATCGGGGACCTTTGACGCCGCCAGTTACGGCACTAGCGGCCAAGCCATGCAATACACCGATGGGACAACCCCTGGCTATTCGTCCTCCACAACAGGTGCATCGAACTACCAGCCGGGACAAACCGGGTACACTCCACCCGGCATGACGCCTTACCAGTCACCTGGCACCACGGCGGCGCCGGCGACGGTTCCCGCCACCACGCCCAGCAGCACGACGACCAATCCCTACTTGCCGGGCAGCACCCGGAGCTACACGCCACAGAGTAGCTCCTCGGCTCCCTCTGGTGGATACGCCTCGGGCGTTCTGCCGGCGGATTACCAAACGACCCCTGCCGCCGGTGGCACTACCACGACCACGTCTGCCTGGAACCAATACGGCAGCTAGAACGCAGATAAGTGGAGTGTAGCGGTATTTGGCCTGTTTTTATCTCGCGATGCATAGGCCCTAAACGCTACACGCCCATACGGCTCAAGACAGCAAGTTGCTGAAAAACGTCTTCATGACGTTTTTCAGCAACTTCCACGTTGGAACAGCGCGATTGTGGTTCCATGTAAGAGATGGCTCAAATCCGCCACACTGAAAGCGCCGGTACTCTGGATTTGCAGGTTTTCACTGGCCGCTCCCGTGGGCCTTGGCAATGCGGATAACAGTATTATGCCAGGGAGAATCTCGACGTTCATCTTGATTCGCAACCGTTTGGAGCGTATGCTTGAATATGCTTTGGGCGTATGTGTTCACATGCGCTTCCTCCCCACCCAAAACTGAAATTGCGTGTTTGCGCGCGCTGTGTAGGCGTTCGTCTCGGAGGCGAGCGTAGGGCTTCCTTCCTTATTTCCGGGAGGACGAATGGGATGTGTTCGGCTGCCAATCATCCGTCCTTGCGAATGTTTCTCGCGGGAATCACGGAGCAAACTTTCTCCGCGCAACTCGGCATGGCGGACCCTCCGCTGATCGACTATCTGACCGAACTGTTGGCCCGCTTTCTCCGGATGGACGCTGTTTTCCGGGTGCGGGCCACGGACGGGCGGAGACTGGAAAATATCGCGGAAATGCTCGTGGAAGCCGAATCACGCACGGGCAACGCGCGGCGCGAAGTCCACCGACACATTGGAGATTTCGCCCTATTCTGGACAGGGATCTATCCTGAAGCCTTGGGCCGCCTGCAGGGCCGTGACAAGCAAGATCATTTCCTGGATTACTATTCGAGCGGCAAACGTTCCTACTACATCGCGAGCACGATTCCCGACGATGAGGACCCTGAGGGTAATGCGGTGCTCGAGCGCCTCAGCCACGATTTTGGCCTGTGTGCGTTTGGCCTAACCGCCGTCCGGCGAGAATGGGAACGTCGGGACGGCGACGCGGATACACCGCCGGGCCCCTACATCATCGACAACTGAAGATTTAATTCTCACTCCGGCGTCACGTACGCGGCGCTGATCCCGCCGTCCACCATCAAGGATGTGCCCGTAACGTAGGATGCCTCCTCCGACGCGAGAAACAATGCCGCGCGGGCAATCTCCGCCGCTTCTCCGAATCGTCCTAGCGGGATGTGGACCAACCGCCGCTGCCGCTTCTGTTCGGTGTCGAGAAACTTCATGAGCAGTTCCGTCCGTAACGGACCAGGGCATAGGGCGTTCACGCGAATGTTCTCGCGGGCATGCACGACGGCCAATTCCCGGCTCATCGCGAGCACGCCACCCTTGCTGGCGGTGTAAGCAATCTGCGGAGTCGCCGCGCCCATCACGGCGACGAAGGAGGCCGTATTCACGATGGATCCGCCACCCGCGCGACGCAGCGCGGGGATGCCATGCTTGCAGCCGAGCAAGACGCCCCGCAAGTTGATATCGAGTGTGCGTGACCAGACCTCCAAATCCGCCGTCGTGGCGTCGTCGTCCGCGCTGTCCATGATGCCGGCGTTATTGAATAGGACATGCAAGGCGCCGAATTCGGCTTCCGCAGCCCGCACCATGCCGGCGCAATCCTCTTCCCGTGAAACGTCGGCGTGCGCGTACAGGGCTCGGCCGCCGCTGGCTTGAATCTCTTCCACGGTTTGTTGGCCGGCAGCATCGTTCACGTCGACCACCACCACGGCGGCCCCCTCCCTGGCGAAGAGCAGTGCCGATTCACGCCCCAATCCGCTAGCGGCACCGGTGATCAAGGCCACTTTATTTTCCAGACGCATGTGATAAGTCTCGCTAGGGTGTGGTGAAGTGCTTCGACACCTGCTCGATCCTTACGAAATAGAATTCAAACCGTCATGCTTCCCACGGGACGTGCTGCGTCCACGAAACTTTCAAAGAGCGACTGTTGCACTTCGTCCTTGGCCGCGGTCAATTCTGGATGCCATTGCACGGCGATCAACCAAAGATGCGACCGGGATTCGACCGCTTCGATGGTCCCGTCAGGAGCCTGGGCTACCGGATGCAAGCCGTCCGCCACCCGCCGGATCGCCTGATGATGCCACGACATAGCCGTGCACTCGAGGCAGCCGAGGATTCCCGCCAATCGTGACTCGGCGGAGACCGTCACGTCGTGTGGCGTGGGTTCACGCGGCGGCAGACGGTGCGATACGCTTTCGCCAACTTCGTCCGGAAGATGCTCGACCAGCGTTCCGCCCAGAGCCACGTTCAAGACTTGCGCGCCACGGCAAATGGCCAACGTGGGCACATCATGCCGCACCACGTGCCGGGCCAAAGCCAATTCCAGGGCATCCCGGTCCGCGTCCACATGGTAGATCGAGGGATGCGCGTGGCCTCCGTAATGGGAACTGTCCATATCCCCTCCGCCGGCCAACAACAGGCCGTCGCACCGTTCGATGAGATGTGTCACATCGAGAGGCAAGGGAGGAATCAAATAAGGTATCCCGCCGGCGCGATGCACCGCCTCACTGTATTCCGCCGGCAGGTGGAATTCGTTTTTCGCATCGCGGGCATAGGTGGTAATCCCAATCAGAGGAGGTCGCGAGGATGACATGGCAAGGACCTACGTTGCCCAAGTTCGTGTTGAATCGAAGTAACCGGAATGGCTCATGGTCGGCTAGATGCGTTCAAAGTATCGTCTGCGTTCCCAGTCCGTCACGGATTGTTGAAAGGCCGCCTCTTCCGTGCGATAAAAATGGGCGTAATGTTCCACAACCTCGTCTCCCAACGTTTCGCGGACGAACATGCTATTCTCGAACTGTTCCACGGCTTGTGACAGGTTGGACGGCAGGCTGGCCACGTCCTCCGCAGCGTAAGCATCCCCTTCGAACAACGGTGGCGGTTCCATGCGCTGGGCAATGCCATCCAGCCCCGAAGCCAAGGACGCGGCCATCAGCAAGTAAGGATTTACATCGGCTCCCGCCAGGCGACACTCGATGCGCAGGCTCTTCTCGTACCCCACGACGCGGAAGCTGGCCGTGCGGTTGTCCACACTCCAGGCCAGCCGGGTCGGAGCCCACGAACCGGCGCGAAAACGCTTGTATGCATTCACGGTCGGGGCGTAAAACGGCATGAAATCAGGCACGCGGGAAATCCAGCCCCCCAGAAACCAGCCAAAGGCTTCCGAACATCGCGCCGAACCCATCGCTTGATCACCGTGAAAAGCGTTTGCTCCATCCTCGTTCCATAGGCTCAAATGCAAGTGGCAGCTCGAGCCGGCTTGCTCCTCCGCATACTTGGCCATGAAGGTCACGCTCTTGCCGAGCTTTCCCGCAAGATCCTTGTAACACATCTTCAGCAGAGCATGACGGTCCGCCATGGCCAGGATGTCCGTATAGCGGACGTTGATCTCATGTTGGCCGAGCCCCCACTCTCCTTTGGTCCCTTCGACGGGAATTCCCGAACGTTTCAGTTGCCGCCTGGCTTCTCCGTGCAGTGATTCCTCCCGCGTTCCTGGCAGGAATTGATAGTCTTCGATGTAGTCTCCCGAGGCGGCAAGCCCCAGATATCCCCTCCGCTGGGCATCTTGATAGGACGTGTCCAGCACGTAATATTCCAGCTCCGAACCGGCAAGCGCCTGATATCCCATGGCCGCCGCGCGCTCCGCTTGCCTGCGTAAAAGGGAACGCGGTGCAACCGAAACCAAGTTGCCCGAATTTTCATCGACGACGTCGCAGATCACGACGGCGCTCCGCTCAAGCCAACTGGCGACTCGCAGCGAAGACAGATCGGGAACGAGCAGAAAATCACCGTAACCTTGGTCCCAATTGGCGAAGCGGTAACCGGAAACGGGCTCCATCTCCATATCCACGGTGAGTAGATAATTACAGGCATGCGTGCCGGAAGTCGCCACTTTTTCTAGGAAGAACCGGGCATCGAGCCGTTTGCCGACCAATCGGCCATAAAGGTCGGGAAATGCCACCAACACGGTATCCAGGGTGTCGCTTTCCACACGCTCGGCGAGTTCATCGAGTGATAACATGCCAACTTCGCTTGCAGCCATGTCTTTCCTTTCGGGTGATGAGTGCCCAGAGGCCGCCGCGATTGCGGTCCTACCCTTTGTTCTCTCCGTACCCGCCGCCATTCCATCTTCGGAGCAGGGCGTTTTCGCGATTTCGCCCCCTTTCTCACACAACATACCGGCCCCGACCGAGCCGCGGAATTCCCCCAGTCAACCCCTTACACGAATCGGCAAGGCATTGAAGACGTTCTGAACACGCGAAACATCGCTAAGCGGCACTCGGCTTCGGATTTTGGCGGTGAAGCCTCTTATCCGGTCAATCTCGTAAAACACAAATGTCGAGATTGCTTCACCTTCGCTCGACAGCGAAGCCCAATCACCGTAAGACATTTATCATAAACAACTTATATCGAAAATATTCATTCAATGGGAACGTCAGCTCGGTTGTCATCCCGCCACGAAACCGGCTGTGTTAGTTGCATGAAACATGAATTTTAAGTAGAATTAACTTTAACGATACAACGTTCATCCTTCCTAACGGCCTGACAACTCGGCGGGCTAGAAAATTTGGTAAAAAGGGCGCCTTGGGTATTTTCGATCGATTCGGAATCCAAACGTTTTTTTACCGTGTGATGGGCGTCAAGCGGCAGGTTTTCGGCGAGGGATAGCGGGCAAGTGAATCAGGGGCTGGTTGCTCGGAAATGACGGAACTTCACGATTTTCTCCCTCCTTGTTCCCAGGGGTACCGTCTTATCACGAACGGTTTTAACCAGCCTATTTTCCTTGGGCCAGTCGTCCACGTCGGCGCTGCATGACGTCACTCCTCTCCGCTAGGGAATGCGGATGAGGAGCAGCAAAATAGTCTCATTCATGGACGGCATGCACACTTACCCAACGCGGTAGCTCCCTGCGCAGTCCAGGCAGTTCCCAGTGTCCTCGGAGGTAATTTTATTGATGACCCCCGCATCTCTTGAATCTCGGACGAAAAAAGACCTCACTCAGTTGGCCCGTGAACGAGGCGTTCCCGGTTGGCATTCCATGCGCAAAGAGCAACTGATTCGCGCTTTGCTCTCCGCCACGCGAAGAAAAACCGGAACCAAAAAGAGCGGGGCTCGGGCAGCCACCGGCACCGGTAGCCGAACGCGTAAAAGCATTGCAGCGAGAAAAGCCAATCGTAATGGCAAGGTCACATCGTCGACCAATGGTGCCGGCAGCCACAAGTCGCAAGAGTCGATCGTGCAGCGCCGGCTAGAAGACCTCCGCCGCCAACAAGAACAGTGGAAAGACTTGTCCCACGCCTCATCCCATCAAAACGGAAACGGCTCCGTGAAACGGGATCGCCTGGTCGTTATGGTCCGGGATCCTTTTTGGTTGCATGCCTACTGGGAGGTTTCTCGGCAAAGCGTGGAGCGGGCCGCCGCGGCGCTCGGGCATGGCTGGCACTCGGCACGTCCCGTGATTCGCATTTATGAAGTCCACCATGAAAGCGGACAAACCGATTCGGAAAAACTCGTGGGCAACGTCGATATTCACGGCGGCGTGAATCATTGGTTCGTTGATGTGCGAAATCCGCCGGGAACGTACCGCCTCGATATTGGATATCTCGACGAAAACGACAAGTACTATTCCCTCGCTCGCAGCAATGTGGTTTCCACTCCCGCCGCAGGACAAAAAGATGTTCTCGAAGGACATTGGGAAGCGGTCGCCAAGGATTGCGATGCGATCTACGCTCGTAGTAGTGGACACACGGATCAAGGGCCCAGCCGTGAACTGCAAGAGCTACTCGAGGAGCGGCTCGGCCGGCCCATGGGAGCGCCGCAGCGGACACGATTCGGAACGGGAGCGGAGGACCCTCGTCGGCTCGAAAACAACCTCGATTTTCACGTGGATGCTGAATGTATTATCTTCGGCTCCGTCCACCCCGATGCATACGTGACCTTACAAGGCGAACCTTTACGGCTCCGCCCAGACGGCACGTTCACGATCCGCATGAGCATGCCCGATCGCCGGCAAGTGATTCCCGTCGTGGCCCAATCCCAGGATGGCGTGGAACAACGTACCATCGTCCTGGCACTGGAGCGGAACACGAAATTCATGGAGCCGGTCATCAAGGAAATCCATGAGGAATAAGATGCGCCGTCTCCCTTAATGGTGCCATACAGTCCCGAAAGCGTATTCCTGGAAACCTACGAGGCGCGTTTAGTCCCACCACCAATGGGAAGACTCTTGCGCGCCTCGTAGAACGCTTTCGCGAGCCGCTTCCTCCGCCGCGCCGTCAAGAGTTGGGGCATCCTGCACTATCGCCTTGGTGTCGACTTGCACACCCCCGCTCACTCCCGCGAGGATTTGCACGCGGTTGACGACGCGATGGTTGATGACGGTCTCGACCCATTGCGGGGCGAGAGCATGCGGGAGCTCCAACCGGGGATCCTCTAGGAAGGATTCGGGCGTCCAGCCGACTTGACCTGGCAAGTCCTCCACGTGCAGGAGGCTGGCCACGAGAGCCAAATTGAACACGTTCCGCAATTCGGCATAGATCGGATATTTCTCGGCCAGGCCCGCGAAATCCTCGTTGAAATTTTTTGCGAAACGACGGTTCAGCTCTTCCGATTGGCCGGTGTGAATAACCTTTCCCAATCTGGATAGCAATTCGTTTTGGCTCAGCAGGGTGACTCCCCGCCCGCCCAAATGGAACAGGTCATGCTGCGTGGACCGGGCCAAATTCTCGAAGTCGGCCACGAACCACCAGCGGAGCACGTCGAGCGAGCCCGAAGGGGAGCCTCCCTCGGAAGCCAGCAAATCCAAGTAGCCAGGTACGTTGGGAGTTCCTGGTTCCAGTCCCAAACCGACCAGTTTCATGTGATAGTCCGCCGCGACGATAATACTCCCCACGCGAGTCGTGGGATCGACGCCGAACACCTCGATCTTCTGCTTCCCGAGTGCCCGACGGACCTGCTCAAGCCATGTACGCCGGCGTGCTGATGGAATGGCACGTCCCTTGGTTTGGTCAAGAAAAAGCTGCACGTCGCGCAAGCCGGTCTCCGTCGGCTCGATGCTGCAACCAAAAGGGGCTCCGCCGGTGATTTCGGCTTGCCGCATTAATTCCACCAAGTCGTGTAGGCGGAGCAAGGGCCAGTCATCGTCCAGTCCTACGGTCCGTCCCTGCGCATCCATTCGCCAATCGCCAGCCGGACCAGCGAGAATTATGTCGTTCGTTTCAGGAATCACGGCGAGATAATCGACCCGCCGCAGTCCCGCCAAGAACAACATCTCCTCGTCGAGTGGCAAGCCCGTCGAAAGGTGCAGCCCGACGAGTTTTTCCAAGCGATTGAGCGAGACTTTTCGCAAGGCAGAGGATTTGCGAACTTCCCGTTTATCGGAAGTGTCACTCGCTACTCGCGTCAAGCTTCTCCACGTATCATCCTCCGCTACTTTGGTTGAACGCCGAATCACTCCCGCGGCATCCACGAATACACCGTTGGGAAACTCCCGGATGGAACCTTGGCCACCCACGTCATCCCAAGACTCGGGAGCCACGACCGTGATGATTAAGTCGATCAGCGTGTCAAAGTCGGCTTGCGCTCCGCCCCGGCTTCCGGGAGGGCTGGTGGACATTACGTCGTTCCAGGCATCCGCGCGGAGCCAATCGTTTTCCATGGAAGACGTGGTCCGCATTGCCGCCTGATCAGCTCCGGCTTCGATTTGCGCCAGGGCCACACGCTGACGTAGCTCATCTCGAACCTCGGGGTCGGCGAACCGCCCAACGGTTTGCAGGGCGGGGCCGAATTCGCCCGTTTCTATCTGATCGTTGAACAACCGTCGATCGCGCTCGCTCCCTTGACTCGTGGCCAGCATAAAGCACACGAACAATAAGGTGAGCCCACTCACGGCGCCCCGCGAAAGGATCGGCGCCCAAGAATTGCCACTACCCATGATCCAACCATCGCCACGCATGGTTACTCCTCTCTTTTTCCCGTGCCCCGTCCTTTCAGCCGTCTCAAATTCCCTCACGACCAGCCAGCAGCTTGGCATATTTTTCGACGGCGCGTCAAGAAAAAATTCAAAAGCCACCAAAGCTGCGGAGAGTTGTCGTTTGTGAAACGCCGGCTCACTTTTTCCGCCGGACTCAATTTCGCGTCTTGGTAAGGAGCAATTTCTCCCACGCGGAGTAGCGATTACAATTCGAGGCCTAAAGGTAAAACGAAAATTCTTACTTGGAACACGACAACGCCATGCAAGACATCATGGCCGAGCTTTCCTGGCGGGGGCTCGTGCAGCAAACCACTGATGATGCCCTACTTCCCGGTTGGCTGCGCGAAAAGCCGCGCACGGTTTACGCCGGATTCGATCCCACCGCCGAGAGCCTGCATGTGGGTTCGCTACTGCCGCTGATGAATTTGCGACGGTTCCAGCGGGCAGGCCACCGTCCGATTGCATTGTTGGGAGGCGCCACGGGTATGATCGGCGATCCCAGCGGCAAAAGCGCCGAAAGAAACCTGCTCGATCAGGAATCGCTCACGCGAAACGTGGAGGGTATCCGGCGGCAGATGGAAGCTCTACTCGATTTCGAGCCGGGCAGCCATGCGGCTTTGGTCGTGAACAACTACGACTGGATGCGGGACTACGCCTATTTGGCCTTCCTGCGTGATATCGGCAAGAACTTTCCCGTGAACGTGATGCTCGCCAAGGACTCCGTGAAAAGCCGGCTGGAGCGGACCGACGGTGGTATCAGCTACACGGAATTCAGCTACATGCTGCTCCAAGCGTACGACTTCGTGCATCTGTTCGATGAGTTTGGCTGCGAACTGCAAATCGGCGGGAGCGACCAATGGGGGAATATTACCGCCGGAATCGATTTGGCCCGCCGCATGCGAAGTACCCAGTTGTACGGCATTACCTGCCCGCTGTTGGCCAAACCGGACGGCACGAAGATGGGCAAGACGGAAGAAGGAGCCGTCTGGCTGTCCGCCGAGCGTACCACGCCCTACCACTTCTATCAGTATTGGATCAACATCGAGGACAATGTCGTGGGCATGTGCCTGCGGTATCTCACCGAGCTTTCCCAAGACGAAATCGAATCGCTCGACCGGGCCACGGCCGAACATCCCGAGAAGCGGGAAGCCCAGCGGCGGCTGGGGGAAGAAGTCACGCGGTTAATTCATGGAGAGGCCGGGCTCACCACGGCGCGGCACGCGACCGACATCTTTTTCGGCGCCGAAATCCAAGACCTTTCAGACGAGGAGTTGGGGGCGATCTTCGCGGACGTTCCCAGCCAGGAACTGCCCCGCTCGCGTCTGGAAGCGGAAGGATTGAACATCATGGACGCTTTCGTGGAAGCGGGTCTCGCCAAGAGCAAGGGAGAAGCCCGCCGCACTATCACGCAGGGAGGGGCTTACGTCAATAATCGCCGCGTGAACGAGATCTCGCATCAGTTGACAGCTACCTCTCTGGCCAGCGATACCACGATGGTGCTGCGCAGCGGAAAGAAAAAATACGCGCTGCTGAGGTTCGCGTAACTGACGGACCGAGCTTCACCGTTTCGTGGCGGAACCCGCCATCATGACTGACAGAACGTCTTCAACAGCTCGCCGCCGACCGAAATTTCGTTTCAGCGTGCGATGGCTTCTTGTGGCCTGTACCGTGGCCGGCGTAACGCTGGGAATCCTCGGTGGCTACTGGCAAGAGGCCCAACGGCAAAATCGAGCCATTCAACGGCTGTTGGACCTCGGCAGCAGCCTGGCCTTCCACGACAATCAACACCTCCCAACGTGGAAGCAGTGGGGACGGAAATGGGTGGGCGACAGCTATTTCGCGGAGGTTCGGGCGATTGACTTAACTGGTTCATCCGTACAAGACCGCGACCTGGCCGAAACGTTGCGCGCCTTCCCCGAACTGATTGAGCTAAGCTGGTCTGATACGGCCGTGACGGGGACTAGTAAGTGGCGGCTGGAAAATCACCATCGCCTGCTGAAAATCGACGCCGGGCACACTCCGCTAGACGACCGAGGACTAAAAAACCTCCGTCTCCCATTCAGCATCGAAGTCTTGGACCTGGACCAGACCCGAATCACGGACGAGGCATTGGCGGAGTTGGCCAACCTGCCGAATCTTCGAGATCTTCGCTTATCCCACACCGCCGTTACCGACGCCGGAGTACCTCACCTAGCAAAATTATCGAGCCTGGCGGAGCTCGATTTGTCGGGCACGCGCGTGACGGACGATGGACTCGCCGCGCTCTCCGCGTGTGGCGAACTCGAACGTCTAGTCCTGCACAATACGTCCGTCGTGGGACACGGTTGCGCCGAACTGAGCGGTTTAACGAAGCTTAAATGCCTTGAACTCGACGGGCACCGAGGAATTTTGCAAGCGGTATCGGAGCTTCTGTCGCTTTCCGCTCTCAAGGAACTCCACCTTTCCAACGTGGAAATCAGCGAGGCGGAGTTCGACGAATTGCAGTCCGACCTGTGGCGGGTCACATTATATCGACAGCGATAAATTATTCGCTGGCGCTACTTTCCTGTGGCTCGCGCAACAGGGCACGGACGGCAAACGTTTTCAACGTGTGCTGCAAAACTTTCGCCAGGTCGTTCTTGTCGACTTCCTGGACGGGCGTGTCGTTGTGTTTCACCTGCAAAGTCCCATTGGTGATCGATTCCTGCATGTTGCTTAGGATATCGTCGTGCGATTTCGTGCCATCAAGCTGCATAAGAATGTGACGCCCGAAACCGTCCAAAAGCACGGATTCATGGCGGCCATTGGTAGCCCGGTTGCCTTGCTTGGCTTGCAGCCTGGCCAGTCTTCGTGTTTGAGGCCGGTCCTCCACGCGAATCGTGAAGGGGGATGAACGGATGCTCGCCGCGAGTATGCCGCAACCGAACAAGGTCATCAAATCGTTCTGCAGGTTGCCTTCCAGTTGTTCGACGGCGCCAGGATTGTTCGGCGGAAGCGTGATCATCGCTCGGGCCTGGGCGTGCTTGAAAAGCTCCTGAAAGTGGACATTCCGCGGCCAGGTTTCGTTAAGGTACTGCACCGCAGCCTTGGTGATCGCATTGTTGATGGTCACGGTGCCGTTTTGCGCGATAAACTTGGTGGGGCCGTTGGAGGTAACGTCCGGATCGTTGACTTGCAGCGGCTGCTCTAGGTTCAAATGGAGGTCGCCCAGGATGTCGACGCTTACCGTGCGATTCAAGGCTGTATCGCCATGGGCCAACAACGTGCGTCGAAACGTCCGATTGCGGATAAAGTCCATGTACTGCTCTTGCCTTAAGATGGGCACGCTCTTGAGCAACTCGAAGGTCTTCTGCTTGAAATTTCGGGCCAGCATGGAAGCAAATTCCGCTTCGCCCAGGTATTGCAGGCCATGCTTCTCGGCCCGCTCCATGAACTGGAAGAAATAAAGCGGCTCGTTGTTTTCTTCCAAGTGTTCGTGGTAAACATACGTGTCGCTGTGGCGCTTAAGGATTTGCGCCTCTTCGGCCAGCATCTTCTGATAGGCTCCTGGCCCATCCCCCGCCGATTCGATGAGGAAATCGAGTAAACATCGCGCTTGCTGCACACGCTCGGCGGGCGTTTGGAACTGGCCTACATGGTATTGCATCATTTCGCGGATGGCCCCGCGTAGATTCCAGCCGGGAAATGTGTTGTAGCTAATGTACGCGACGCCCTTCTCGGTCAGGTGCCTTTGGCAGATCCGCATGATTTGATCTTGCACTTCATGCGGTACCCACGAATAAACACCGTGGCAAATGATGTAATCGAAATTGCCGAACGACTCGTCCACGTCCATGATGTTGAGATGCCGCAGCTCAACATTCTTGGCTTGCAACTCGGTAATGACCGCCTGACCTTCTTCGATTTGGCGTTTGGAAAGATCGATGCCGACAAATTTACCGTCGGGCAGATCCTGAGCCATGGGAATCAAATTCCCACCCGCCGCGCTCCCCAATTCCAAGACCCGGCAAGTCCGCAGTTCCGGTGCATCCATGCCGAAGATCTTCGCGATCGTGGCCAAATGGCTGGGATGCGTATGCGGAAATGGATCACTCAAATAGGGAACTTCATCATAGCTGAACTGCGTTTGGTTTCGATTTTGCTCTTCGGCAGCCGAGGAAGATACGTCGGTCGGTTCACGTTGCGCCGCGTCGGATGAGGCCATGAAATTTTCCCTTTCTCCGCATGCCGAATGAACTGTTTGCCGCTTACCACAATTTAATGGGTAATGACGGTTACCCCAAGATATCGGCCTGTTGGCAGAAATCTCGTGAGCCTCGGCGCCAAGAATTCGAAAATCGCTATCCGATCGATTTCCCACGAAAAAAAGCCGCCCAGCCGCGACGTGCGTGTCGCGACAGGACGGCTAATTCATTCTCAATCAAAAAACTTGTTCGGTAAGGCTTACGCGTCTTACCGGAGCAGCGCCAACACGTTTTGAGGATTCTGGTTGGCAATCCCCAAAACCGTCGTACCAGATTGGACCAGGATCTGGGCACGCGTCAGGCTGGCTGTCTCTTCGGCGAAGTCAGCGTCCCGAATGGAACTCTCCGCGTCGGTTAAGGCGGCCAAAGTATCGTTCAAGGCAAAAATCTGGGTCTCGAGCGTGGTGCGTTGGAAAGCCCCCAATCGCCCCCGCAACTGGGTGACGCGGGTGATGACTTCGTCCACGATGGCAGCCGCGCCAGTCGGATCGGCGTTCAGATTCTTGGCTCCGCCGGATCGCAGTTCGAATAGCTTGCCGCTGGTGCCCCCTAGAGTTGCCGTGCTCAGACTTTGGATGCCGAGCCGGGCTTGCTGGTTGGAGACCACCTCCGGTCCCAACTGGAAGCGGGCCCCACCGCCGACGATCTGCAAGCTGAAAGTCTCACCATCGTTGATGCCTTCGGACAATGTAAAGCTCAAGTCTAGGCTGGCAGTATTGATGGTCGCTTGCAGGCCGTTGCTGACCGCCTGTACGCCGTTGATTCTAGCGTCGGCATCCGTCCCCGCGCTCCGGTCGGCGACATCACCATCGTCGTTACGTAAGGTAAACGCCGACGGATTCGTGGAAGTAATCTGCACGAAGGCATTCGAACCAAAATCGGTCGAAACAAACGTGAGGCCGCTATCGGAAGAATCCGAATTCCCCAACAGGGAAACTCCATCGGCGTTGCCAGATTCAACCACTCCTCCGGAAAGCGTGCCCGTATCTTGCAGGGCGATCGTACCGGTTCCATCCCCACCGAAAACGAGCTCCGCCTCGAACAGGTCGGACGTGGTTCCACCCGTATCGTTGATCGCGGCAATCACATCCGCCGCGGTGCTCACGCCCAATTTGACATTGATGCGGAGAGTCTTGCTCCCGGCGTCGTACGTAGCTGTTTCGTCTCCACCGCCCGTGAGCGCCGGATTTTCTTCGAACTCGACGGTTACGCCGTCGAAGTCGCTGCCCGCTTGCAATGCCGTCACGGAAAAACGGGCGTTTACACCATTAGTCGCCGCGACCGTTCCAGAGGCAAACGCATCCTGCAACTCCAGTCCGTTGGTGGCAAATTCGACGTCCTCGCCTTCCTCCGTGGCCTGCAGAAGGCCGGTGCCTTCACTCCCTTCCGCGTTGGAAACGCTGATGCCAAGATTGGCGAGCACGCTGGCATTCTCATCCGCGTTGAAAAACTCCACCAAATCGTTGGCCGTCGTGGTGACGAGACCATCTTCATCCGTGGCCAGATTGACGATCAAGGTCCCTTCGTCTTCAAGGCCTCCGGAAGTGAGCGTGGTCTTCAGCGTGGAGCCCGTATCATCGGCGACACTGATCAGACCGCTTCCATCACTGTTGCCGAAGTTGGTGGCGCGGAAGAATTTGTTCGCCAGGTCATCCCCAGCCAGGAGGTTAATGACATCGTTGGCGGTACTCACGCCATCTTCCACGCGGAAGATCAGCGAGCCGTTGATCGTGCCCGAGTTGGCCGTATTGGCCAAAGCGGCGGTCGTCTCGTTCACGGTTCCCGAACCGTCATTGGCAGGATCAACGGACGTATCCAGAGCGGCGGAAAACGTGCCTTCGTTGTTGATCGCGGCGAGCACCGCGGATAGCTTGGTCGCCCCCGCGTTGTCCACGTTGATATTCAGTTCCCGTTTTTCTTGAGTGGTCGAGGTTTTTGGAGTCACAACGTATTCGACCTCGGCCGCATTCCCCAATCCGGCGACCTTCGTGACGTTGATGGTCACGTTGTTGAAATCGAGCGTCCCGCCTTCGTTGGCCGTGATCTTGATTTCGTTATTCGCGCCGGTGAAATCCAGCACCGCGAACGACTTGGTCGCTTCCGGATTGAAGACCACCGTGTTCTGGTTGGGAGCACCTCCCGTATCCTCGAAGAGGATCGAGATGTTGTCGAAATCAGGCCCCTTCTTCAAGGCTTCGAATTGCAGGCTGGCATTCGCGTTCTTCGCCTCGAAAATTGCCGAGGCGCCGGCCTCGACTCGCGGCGCGGTCGACAGGTCGATCCCGAGGCTCGTATTCGTACCATCGGCCACGAAGCGGATGTCGCGGCTATTCCCCCCTCCCAGGAATTGCAACCGGTTGTTGGCTTCCGCGACTCCCGTATAGGCGAATTCCTCGAATTGGCCAACGACTCCCTGCCCCTGCGAACCTTCCTCGACTTGTGCCGAGAGAATCCCGGCCAGGTCAGTGGAGTTGTTGATCGCCTCGACCACTTCCGCGGCGGTGGCCAACGAGGTGCCTCCGTCGATACCTCCGGTGAAAGCATTCGAATACGCACCGGCGGAAACTCGCCCGGTTCCACTTTGGTCGGGACGATTGATGACTTCAAATAGTTCGTTGACTCGATCGTTATCCAACGCCGTGTTCGAGATCGCTGTCACAACTTGGGCCGCCGTGCTCACATTGTTATCAATGTGAATGAAGAGGGTACCCGCGTCTCCACCGCTAAAACCGGTATTGCCACGAACACCCTGTGCCTGACGGGCATTGACCCCTTCATAGGTCGTGCCATCCGCTGTCGCGCCCACGTAGGAGAGTGTGAAGGTGCCGGTATTTTCCACGGCCGTCTTAATCGTTGCCGCTGTCGTGGAACCATCGGCAGCAATGTCGATCGTGAGGGTTTTGGCGTCGGCATCGTACGTCGCGTTGGAAGTATCCCCGGTGGCGATATTCGCGGTGGAGAATACGATATCCACGTTGTTGAACGCCGAACCGCCTTGGACCGCCTGAATCACGAAGTCCACATCGTCATCCGTGCCGACTTCATTGTAAAGGTCCACATACGCCTGGGCTTTGCGGGCATCGTGGAAGTAAAACGCTTTTTCGCTGCCCGCCGTGATCGCGCCCGTGGCTCCGTCGAACGCCTTGCCGTCCACGAAATGCACGGCGACATCATTGAATTCGGCCCCTTTGACCTTCGCGGTGAATTCCAAGGCGTTCTCGTCGGCGCCCGTTCCATTGGCGATTTCGTAGATTTTGTTCTTTGCGTCGACAGCAAAATTTCCAGTGCCGAGGTTGGTACCACTGTCTCCATCGACCGTGGCAATCGAGGCGGTGAACGTTTCACCGACTTGGTTCGCACCGGTGAGTCCATTAATGGCATCACGGACTTGAATTGCCGTTTTCGTGTCACCACCAAGATCGATTTGCAGTGTTCGGGCATTTTTGTCGAAGGCGAAAGCCAAACCACCCGCAGCGGAATCGACGGTGGTAATCGTGAAGCGGGCGGCGTCCGAACCGGCATTGTTGGCGGTGAGGAACAGGTCGTTATTGGCGCCCTCGGAGTCAATGTGGTATTTGGCCGTGTCGCCCAGTGCCGCTCCGCCATCATCCACGGAAGCGGTCGCGGCCACATAATCTTGCGAACGGAGTTGGATATCCAGCGTATCAGACGCACTGCCGGTACCCTGCGTGAAATTCACGGTCGTGGCATCCGAGGTGCCCAGGCTGTAACGGACGTTGACGTTGCCCGGATCAAATCCGGCTTCCTCCGCGGTCAAGACAATATCGTTGTCCAAGCCCAGGCTAGTAACGCTGATTTCACCCTTCGTCGCGCCAGACTCCAAGATCGCGCTGACGCCGGTCGCATCGGAAACTTGATTGACCGATTTGGCGATGGATGCGATGTCACTTCCACCGGCGATCGAAATGGCTTCGGTGCCCAGCCGACCGGCCACTTGCAGATTGACGTCTTCGGCAACGGCCCCTTGCGAGAAATTCAAAGAACCTCGCGTGGCTTGCTCGACGACTTCCACGGATACGCCGATTTCCGACAGCGTGCCAAAGTTGGCTTGGTCAATCTGCAAACCTTGAATCTTCGTGGAATCAACACCCGTGGTAATGAAGCCCAAGCTGCCATCCAAGAGCCGGCGGCCCTGGAATGTGGTGATTTGCGCGATACGGTCGATGGCTTCCAATGAAGAATCGACTTGCAGTTGGTTAGCCTCGATCTGCTCATCACTAAGCGCGCCCGTATTGGCGGCTTCGGACACCAATCCCCGAATATCATTCAAGAGGGCACTCACCTGGCCCAAACCACTATCAGCGGTAGCGATTAACTGATTGGCCCGCTCGCTATTGGTAATCGCCCGCTGGGTGCTCACAATATCGCTTCGCAGAGATTCACTCGCGATCAAGCCGGCCGGGTCGTCCCGACCATCATTAATCCGCAAACCGGTGCTCAACCGAGTGAGCGCCTGATTTAAGTCCGCGTTCGACCGTTCTAGCCGGGTCCGTGCGACAAGCGAGCTCACATTGGTGTTAATTCGGGTCATTACTGTCTACCCCTTTTTCATGAAAGGATGCTCGATCAGGCTGGCGGCCGAATCCGTCATACGACTTAACCGCCAATTCCTGCCGCCGGAGGAGCTACGGGACTCCCTCGGTCACTGCACGTCCGGCTGAATATGTTTTAGTTCACGAATGAAACTTTGGAGGAATCCTTTCTTTCCACGTGGGAGCAACTCGGTTTTTCGGTGGGAAAACCATCTCACTTCTTCCACGTTGGCCGGGCTGGACCGACGCGGCAAACCATTTTGACGGTCTACAACATCAGCGGCACGCGGCTTCCATCGACTCGTTCTCAACATCGGCTAGCGGCGCTGGGTACTTTAGGCAAACAAGGGGACTGCCTGAAAAAAATCCGCTAGTTCGTGATTTTCTGATCCTCGCGAAAAACTCACTGACATCGTTCCCATGGTCTAGACCGATCAATCCAACGCGAGGTGCAACCCGACGGGAGAATACGACTAACCGTGCCACCTCGTGACAATACGCATTAGTCATGCGAACGATGGGAAGATTTTCCTTCGGGCTTACCGATGCGTTGGGCATCGCGGGGGTCTACTTGCGTAGCCCGCATGTTTTCCCGCTGAATGGCTTCATAGACTTCTTGGCGATGCACTGGAATCTCGGTGGGCGCGTTGATTCCTAGGCGGACTTTGTCACCACGAATATCGACGATGGTGACAATAATATTGTCGCCGATAATGATGCTCTCGTCGCGTTGTCGGGACAGGACAAGCATCTCAGGCTCCTGTTATGGTTTCCATATCCGAAGTTTGCGGTGGTCTGGCCAGTGACAATCATAGAACTTGCACGTTTCATGCAAGTTCGTCGCTGCGCCTATACAGAGACGCCGATGAAAACTTCCGTTCACGACGTCTCTTCGCAATATGTTCCGTTATCGGCAGTTTGCCGCTTCAGTGTCATTGCAAACCAAGATTGCATATTTTCACAAATAGTTCTTTATGACCGAATAATCGCAACGTGAACGGTCAATTGCTCTGGCAGACACAGTTTTCCGCCAAATTCACTTTACAATGCATTAATCTCGAACTAGTGGGACGCTACTCGACCACTCCGCCAGAAGACAAAATACAAAGTTAAATCAGGAAGCCACAGCCTTTTATATACTCTCAGAGATCTACGCATCCGTGCATGCAAGTTCTTATGTCATCCTCCCTTGATCCTTCGCGAGACGAATTCGCCCAATGGATCTGAAGGTCGTTTTAAGCGCTCCGCCGCAGTAAATTCCTGGAAGGCTCGACTTCGTATTGCAAAGGTTCGTCTACACTGTTCACGACTTGCCGGCCGAGACGCTTCTCCAGATTAATCACAATCGGTGCTTTGAGATTTAAGGTGAGCCCGTTCCCGTATTGGCCTACGATGACCAAAGCTTGCGCATCCGCCGAGGAGCCTAGTTGCAATGGAGCAAG
The DNA here is from genome assembly GCA_028289405.1 of Pirellulales bacterium. Classification (GTDB taxonomy): domain Bacteria; phylum Planctomycetota; class Planctomycetia; order Pirellulales; family JANQPP01; genus JANQPP01. Next base: position 88,157 of record JANQPP010000036.1, on the reverse strand, counting down.
CTCGCTACTCGTCACGCGGACCTGGTAATCTGGCACGAATCGCCGGGGGCTTAGGACGGCAAAGGCGACCTCCGGATCGCTCACGCATTGCATCCACGCCAGAGCTGGATTCACGGCATCGCCTAGAATTACCCATTTCCGGCAATGCTCGAATCCATACACTCCTTGAGGGAAATGCAGGATGTCTTCCGGCAGGATATCCAAACGTCCAAATCGAGTCGTTGAAATTTGCATGGTTCGTGACCGTCCCTGGTTGTAGACCTTTCGGCAAGCGGCCCAACTGAGTGAAGCGAGCGGGGTGCGCCGCAATTTCATGCTCACTCAGCATGGCACGTCGAATCCGAAAAATACGTACCTTGCATGTTTAACATCGGCGCCCAAGGAGAGGCAAAATCAGCAAAAAACTCATGTCTCGAGCGGGCATCGGCAAAAATCATGGAAAGCCCTTCGCAATAGGTAGGCCTTGCCTTTGGAAGCGAATATCAGGCCGCGCTTCTTCATCGACGTGGACAGGAAACTCGTGCAGCCATCCACCAGGTTCTATAGAAAATCGAGCAAAGAGAGTTGCGAAATCGCGGCGGTTGATTGCAAGGAAGCTTCAAACGAAGCTTGTCGGGCCGACAGCGTGGAAATCGCCTCCACCAGGTCAACTTCAATCTCGGAACTCAATGCCTGCTTCAGGATGATCTCCTCGTCCTCCACGCGGATTTCGAGCACATCGAGGCTTTGTTGGCGTGTTCCCACTTCCGCACGCACAAAGTCGAGCCGGGTCAGGTCGTCCCGCAGCAGTTCCGCGGCGCGGTCGATATCCAACAGCGAATTTCCGGATTCGAGCGCTAAGCTAAGCCGGACCAATGAATTAAAAACCCCTTTTGTTTCCTGTGGATTAGTATCTCGGCCCGTCAGTGTCTCGGCGGTTCCTCCCGAGAATTGTCCCGCCTCTCCCGTAAATGCGATCAGTCCCGCTCCGGTATTGCCTGGCTCGGAAGTTTCGTCGAGTTGGGCGACGAAAGTGCCTTCCGTGGCGACTGCCGCGATGACCGTATTGGCCGTGGTCGCGGCAGGATCGATATCGATCGTCAGCGTCTTATCCAACGCGTCATAACTCGCGAAGGCCTGGTCTCCCACGGCGGCGAAGTTCGTATAGATGATCGATACGTCATTGAATACGGCTCCCGGCAACGCGGATTCCCATACTAGGTCGTTATCCGCGCCAGCCAAGGCGGTTTGCGCGGTGGCGATTGTGCCAGGAATCGCCGGAAGGCTTTCCTCTTCAAATGACGGGACCAATCCTAGATCCTGTGCCGCTTGCCCCAATACCGCGCGACGGACCACCAAGGGTTCCGTCCCAGCGGGATCATCATGAACTAGCTCAATGCCGTTGCCAAACCTGGCTAGAGTGGCGGTGAGAGGAATCCCGGTCTGGTTATCGGGATGAGTGTTGATGATCTCCAGCACCTCACCGACAGTTTTTGCATCCCCAAGTTCGATTTCCAGTTCAACACCGTCTCTGCGTTGGATCGTGAAATCGACACCATCAGCCTTATGCACACCAAAGCCATAATTCAGATCGTCGAGTCGCGTCTCGGTGGAAAATGAACGGATTCCTAGTTCGGTCGCCGTGGTGCCTCCATTCTCACCAATTGCGAAGTCCGTGCCGCTCAAAAGGGAACGAATGTCCAGACCGTTGCCCGCCGCATTGATTTCCGCGACCACTCCGGCCGGAGAACCGTTGAGAATATTGATCACGTCCTCGATGGTTTCCGCCGCCGCGATATCAATGACGTGGGTTTCATCGCCGTTGAGTATTTGCAGCCCGGACGCCTGATCGAATTCCACACCCGTGCCGCCCGCCGTCGTGGCCGTGCTGGCAAGGTCGACAAGGCCGGTCCCCGCGTCCGCGATGAGGGGATTGTCGCTTGGGTCGAAAGTGGCGGAAAAAGTTCCTTCGGTGTTGATTGCCTCGGCGATTTCCGACGAAGTGGTAACGCCATTTTGCACATGGATGAACACTGTATTCGCGGCCCCGCCGGAATTTCCCGTTGAAGCGAATTCTGGATCATTCACCACGCCCACGGTGCCGCTGCCGTCATTCGTGGTTTCCAGGGAATCATCCAAACTGGCGGTGAAATTGCCGGACGGTTCAATGGCAATCGCGGCAATGATTTCGTTTGCCGTGGTGGTTCCATCGGTGCGGAGATTGATCGACAACGTATTCGTGGCCTGATCAAAAACCGCCGTGGGAGGCGCCGCTGGAGCCACGATGTTCGAGGCAACCGCGACGCGCACGTTGTTGAAATCCGTCCCCGGCGTATTGGCCGTGAGGATCAAATCGTTATTCGAACCATTGAAGGCCAGCGAAGTTCTCGCGGCCACGGGATCCGTTTCGGTGCGTATGGCGACGCCGCCTCCGGCGATGCCTTGCGAGGCCTGCAACGCGTTGTCGTCGATCACGTGGAAGGAGTAACCATTGAAATCGAGCCCCCGCTCGTTGGCCTCGATCAGCAGGTCATTGTTGGCGCCACTCATGGCCAAACGGGTGAACGGACGCGTCCCCAAGATGTCGCGGAGCGGCGTTGTGGGGGTCAATCGAGGACGCAAGTCCTCGCCGAGGACCTCCAGGCTGCCCGTGCCATTGGGCTGGAGAATCCCCAACTCCGTGGCGACTGTCCCGCCGGCAACTTCCCGCACGGTCAACTCCCCTCCTCCCGCAGAATCCAGGGCCACGTTCAGCCCCTGCGGAGTCACCGTCACGGAAAGCGCCCGACCGGGCGGAGGCTGAGCCACCAAGAGATCCACTACGTCGCGCATTGTTTCGGCACCACTTAGATCGATGGTGGAAGAATTCGTTCCATCCGAGATCTGAATGGAGCCCAAGTTAACTCCGTCCCCGCCATGCAAATCGGAGAGCCGGGTATCGAACGTGATGATCGGATTCAGGTCCACGGCTCCCCGGACGGGATCGGAGATGGCCCCGAAGACATCATTTCCATGGACATTGGTTTCGAACAGCAGGTCTAGATCGGAGTAGCTACGTAGCACCTCTTCGTTGCCGTGGTAACGGACAACGTTTTCGTTGGCTTCGAAGGGACGCACGTTGGTCGTCGAACCGGCGAACAGATAACGATCTCGAAATTTCTGGTTCGATGTATTCAGAATCTGGTCGAGCGCGCCACGCACTTCCTGAGCCGCGGCCAGCCGTTGAGAATCACTCGTGGTACTGCTCGCCGCGGCGATGGAAGTCGAAAGCACGGAATTCAACAGACCACGAACTTCGGCCAGCGCCGTATCGGTCGCGGTCAGAAAAGATTGATTCGTTGACAGGTTGACTTTGACTTGTTCTTTCCGTTCGATCAACTGCTGCAAGCCCATGGCCCGCACTGCCGCCGGCGCGTCGTCACTCGGCGTCTGGATGCGAAAACCGGTGGAAATCGAATCTTGAACGCGGAATAAGGCTTGCTGATCGGCCCGAAGCTGGCTCAACACCCGTTGGCCAATCAGCAATTCGCTCACGCGACTCGTCGGGATGGAACTGACCGGGCTCATGGCATGTTTACAACAAAAGAACGAAATCGCCTCTCACCGGACGATGGCCGATGAGAGGTCCGAATGGGGGCAAATTCCACGAGTTTGCGATGCTCCCAACTACAGATTGACCAGAGTTTCCAGCAACTCACTAATCGTGGCGATGTAACGCGCGGAGGCTTGGTACATACGTTGAAAGGCAATCATCCTTACCGCCTCCTCATCCAGACTGACTCCGCTGATGGCCAAGCTCTGCTCATTCAGCGTTTGCTCAAACGTCCGGAATCCGTCCGCCACCGCGCGGGCCACGCTTGAGGATTGTGTCAAGTCTCCTGTAATTCGGTCATAGAGGCTGGCAATGGACTCTCCGTCCTTGGATTGCAAGGGCCGATCAAGGAACGCGGCCAAGATTTCACCGTTCCGCGTGTTGGCCCCTACACCCTCTTGGCTCACGGCGAACTTACTAGGATCTTCACGGATATCGCTGTTAATCCCCAAATCCAATGCGGTCGAACCGGTGAAAAAGGTATTGACCCCCAGCACCGCGAGAATACCGCTGCTGTCCCTGCCGAAGGAGAAATCTTGATTGCTGGATTCGGAGCTGAGCAGCAGCCGGCCATTGGCATCCAGCTCAGCGGAAAGTCCGTCGATCGCCTCCAATTGGGTTACCAAATTGTCCAGGCTGGTGTCTTGATCGAGGCCATTTAGATCGACTCGAACAACCGTCGTCTCGATCGCGTTGGTGTCTCGATCGCGGATTTGCACTTCGAAAGAACCGTTGCGGGGCTCGAACGGGAATCCCGCTTCGTCCAGAGGAAGCGTGGTATTCTCGGCCTGAAATTGGCTGGTAAGTTCCTGGTAGCCGGTCAATCCTTGCCCTGAGGCAAAGACCTGATTGAACTCGAACGCCAGGGTAGCGGCGAAGTCGTCCAGTTGTTCGAGAAAGCCGCCCGCGATCTCGTCCCGCGCTTCGATCAGGCCAGCCAGTTCCCCGGACCCAGCGGGGAGAATCGCTTCTGTCTCCGCGATGCGGAGAGAGCTCACGGTCACGCCACGGTCCGACTCGCGCTCGACTTCCACATGGCGGAGACTCCCCTCGAACACCAGAAATGTCCCCTCGGCGAAGACCGCCACGCCTCCACTGGGCTGCTCCTCCACGCGAATGTCGATGATCTCCGCCAGGCGGCTGAGGGCCGTATTCCGCTGGTCCCGTAACCCGACCGCTTCGCTGTTGGAGACACTGCCGCCTTCGGTTTCGGCGATGCGGATATTGAGAGTGCGGATCTCCTCTAGGAGCCGGTTGGCATCCTCCGCCAAGGCTTCGACTCGGGTATTCAAGTCTTTCCGCACGGTGAGTGCCCGTTCGGCCATGCGTTTGATGTCTTCCGCCAGCGTCTCTCCATGCAGCGTGGCCAGATTGCGGACCGCGATGCTTTCCGGCTGATTGAGAATATCGGCGATGCTAGAGAAGAAGCGATTCATCGAGGTGCTGAGGTCTTGTTCCCCTAGTTCCCCAACGATGGCCTCCAATTGCAGATAGATTTCTTCCTTGGTTTCACTGTTTACGCGGTCGCTGATCGCACCCCGCAACCGATCTTCCAGGAAAAGATCGATTTTTTGCACGATGCCTTCGACCTGGACGCCCAGCCCCAGCGAAAGTGTACCCACTTGCTGAGTGGGAGCAGGCGCGAAGATCACCTCCTCCCGGATGTAGCCGGGCGTATTCGCATTGGCAATATTCTGCCCCGTCACCTGCAACCCGATTTGGGCCGCGCGGAGGGCGTTATTGCCAATCTGCATCGAGCCGAACAGCGACATCAGCTATCCCGAGCGAATAGAAAAGTTAACGAAGACTTGGAGTTCTAGGCAGCCTGGTCCACAAGCGACCCTCGAGAACCATCTTGGTTCTCCTTTCCATATGTCGGTTGTAACTGGCCCCCGGTCGCAATGATCTCTAGGATCTGCGAGAGATGGATTAAAGTCTTTTGGTTCACGAGCCAATTCGTGATGCTATCGTGCTGAAGAAGCCTCGCCCGGGAAGTCGCGGCCTGGATGCGTGGGTGTAGTTGTTGACGCGCATCGCGGGACAAACTAGCTGTCAGCTCACGCAGGTTATTGCCTGGCAAGCCGCTCAACTTGGCCTGACGCAGAAATTCTTCTCTCCAGGCATGGCATTCCTGCAGGGCTTGGATCGCCTCCCTCTCGCGAGTTTGCAGCGCCACCAAACCGGGTTGGTCCGCCTTGGCCAAGAGTTGCCGCTTCTCGGCCAGCAGGGCCAAGACCTGTTCTTGCACGCTCGATAGCCGTTCGAGAAAGCTGGCGATTTCCTGCTCCCAATCGGGCTCCCCATTTCTCGTGGCAAGCCTTTCGAGAGAGGCGTTATTGTCATCCGGCGCTGCCATCCATGGCTCCTTGCGACCAATACTTTCGGTTTTGATATGCGTTGAATCTCGGGGCATTAAGCGAGAGAGCGGAACTTACCGCGCTCCGGTCTATGTGACCTTTCGTCTAATTCATGGGACGGCCAGTTCCGCCGTCATGCGGATTCTCGAAATTGGGCAAACTGCTCGAACATGCCTCCGGCGAAGGCATCTCCATGGGACTCCGCCAATTTTTCGGCGATCGTCTGATCAAGTTGCTGGCGAAAGATCTCCTCGGCTTGGCCTCCATGAAAATAGGCCGGCTTGTCGTGCGCGCGGTGCATGGCCTGGAGCATCTGGCCGAAGAAGGTTTCCGCCACGAAGCCCACGAACGCGGACCGCAGTTCGCTTTCTTCAGGCTGCTCCCCTGGTTGCTGGCCTTGAAGTGCCTCTGCTTCGCGGAGCAGTGAGTTAAACTGCCCTTGATTCAAACCGGCTTGCGACGCGTGTGAACCTCGAACCGTCACGTCGGCACTCGTTGGGGTGAGCGATTTCGAAGTAGGGAGAACGCGGTCCATGTGGCTTTCCTTCACTACGTTGCAAGAATTAGCGTCGGGGTAAGGGAAGGTGTTATTGGATCACCAATTGCCCATGCAGCTTTCCATTGCGTTCCAGCCCTTTGATGATTTCGATCATGTCCTCGGTGGGAACTTTGACCGCGTTCAAGGCTTCCATCAGCGCTTTCAGCTTTACATTTTCCGGATCGGTCGGCACGAACTGCCCTGGCGGCAGGTTGTTGCCGGTCTGAATCACCAGGTTGCGGTGCGAAATCACCGAAGGTCCAATCTCCACGTCTTCACCCACGACAATGCTTCCCGCGGCTTGGTCGATGTCTACCCTCGCGGCAAGCCGGACGTCTTCCAGATCCACGTCCATCACCTGAGCAATAAAATCGACCGGCGCTTCCAAGTATTGCGAAGGGACACGTACCAGAATATTCACACTGTCTATCGCGACGGCCAGAGCTCCACTGTTTTCTTCTGATGTAGCGTCCTGTGAGAGACGAAAGCGACCACTTTGAGTACCGATTGCAACCGGAGAATGATTAATTCGATCGGCTACCTCGAATGCCATCGAGAATTGGGCGTGGCTCTCCTTGAGGACTAGCGTGATACCGCCTTCCACGACGTAGCCGTTGTTCAAAAAATCTTCTTCCAGACGGCAGCCTTGGCTGATCACCGCCTTGGTGGGAACTTGCGGCTCTTCCAAATGCAAGGCACCCTGGGCGAAGGCATAAACTTTGGCCTGGCCCGCCACATGCAGCGGAGTTTGTTCAAAAAACGGCCCGCGCAGGGGCGTGATCAACAAGGTTCCTCCCGCCAGGCTTTTGGCCGCGCCTACGGAAGTCACCACGCAATCTAGCTTGTCCCCTTGCCGCGCGCCCGTCGCGGGCACGGTCGCCGTGACCATCACGATGGCCACGTTGTTGGCTTTGCGGAACTCTTGGAGCCCACCGGGTAGTGGCGTTCCCAAGCGCTGCATCGCATTGGCCAAAGCCCGGGCGGTAGGGCCGAATTCGGCACTGTCCCCGGTGCCCCGCAAGCCCACGACCAATCCCAGGCCTTGCAGGGTGTTTTCTTCTTGCCCCTTGATGCGGCAAATATCGCTGACCTTCACGGCTTCCGCCGAGGAGGCAAAAAACAGCAAGAACATTCCCAGAATCATCCGTGCCCAGGTTTTCATACCGTGCATGTCCTTTTCGAATGGGTCGAGGTGGTAAATGGCTCGATGATTCCTCGTGACGTCATTCACCCGCTAAAAGGGCTGGATCGTGTCGAACAAGCGGGCGAACCAACCCAAGCGGTAGCCATTGGGCACGGAGCCCTTTTCATTCTTGTAAATTCGCAACTCCGCGACGTTGCGGCTCAGGACCGAGTTATCGGGTAGCACATCCTCCGGCCGCACCAGTCCAATCAACGTCCGCTCGGCAACCTCGGCGTTGTGTTGGATCGTTTTGCGAGCTTCGATGACGAGGAGACCGTTGGGGCGGATATCCACGACCTGGGCCTGGATGCTGAATTGCATGGAGTCGGCGGTTTCCATATCCGCTTCAGCTCGGTACTGGCTGTTGAGCTGCCCATTGACCCGTAAATCTCCTTCGGATTGCGGATCGGGTCGGGCGGAAAAGCCGTCCAGCAAGATCCAATCGGCCAATGCCGCGTTGTAAAGGGAGATTTTGCGGCGCTCCAATTCGCCTTCATTGATCGTTTGGGACTGTTCACTTACGATCACGGTGATCAAGTCATACAGTTGGATTTTTCGCGGAGGCTCGACGGCTTGAAATATCAAGGACGTATCCTCCATGGTCAGGTTGCGTTGTCCCCGCGCCGCCAGATACCGCTGATACAAGCTGGAGGATTGCGCGCTGGCCGTGGCCGCCAAGAAAAAAGAGGCGAGCAGCCACACGCTCAATCCCGCGGCCAGGGGCGTAAGCCGTGATGAGCGAACACGGCCCTGATAACACAAGTGTAAATATTTCATGGTCTGTTGACTCTTGCGAAGAAGGGTTGGTTGTTTGGCCGACCGGTCGCGCGCGGTTTTGATGGCGACGCGGCACGCCCGACCACCGGCGCGCCCGCGAGGACCTCCACTTCATGCGGGCCACTTACGCGGGCCAGGTAAGTGCTGTTTCGATCCTCAAGCGCCTCGACGCGAATCACGTCTCCCAGGCCGCCATCCTCACGGGCCTTCGCGGAGGTCGTGACCTGCACGCCAGCAGTTCGGGAGCGGACCGTGACCACTTTATTGCGGAACACGAGCACGGGACGCCGAATCGCGCCGCGTCGAAGATGCTGTCCCGCGGAAATGCCGCGCGTGGTTTCCAGGCCGATGACTTGGTCCAAGTCTCCGTAGCCATCGGATGGAAAATTTCCAGAAGTGACAAATTCCAGCTTCACGTCTCGTGCGGTGATCACCGTTCCCCGAGGTAAGGCCCGCGTGGCAACGACGATTCCTGGAATTCGTTGCAAGTCCACGATGACCGACACATCACGCGCCCTGCCCGCGTCGGTTACTTGAAACAGGAACCGATGTTCCCCCTCGCTGAGGTTCTCCGGTCCACGCTCCAGGCGGAATTCGCTTTTCCTTCCCAACGACAAGAGTTTCGGAAGTGGGGAGATGATTTCCATCCGCCATTGCTCGGGTTCCACTCCCCGTGCTCGCATATACTCTTTCACGAGCATCTTCATGTCCGCCGGTGATTCTTCCTTGCGGCTACGTGGAACCTTTCCAGAGCTTGTGAATTCGCGAGGTATCTGCCGACCCTGTCCGATGATCCGCACGGAAGTCGCGCCCGTGAAGCGGACTCCGCTGAGATCCATGCCGGCTAAAACCAGGCTCTCCAAGAGCTGCTGTGAACGGTAACGCCGCACCACTCCCCGCGGAGGCCCGGGGAAGAGTTTTACTTGCGAAAGCCGTGCGAGCAGGAGCGGCTCGTCGGTGATGATGTCCGCCAGATCGGCGAGGCCGACCAAACCGGGCGGGCTGACATACTCCTCACGCCAGCGGATTTCCGCCAGCGTTTCGGCAAACGCCGGAGAAATACCGAGCAATAACATGGCCACCGACGCGGCCAGCCCTACCAGAATACGTTGCATGTGGCTCATGGACTCTTTCAAAGTATCACTAGAATCGACGTAGATTGGCGATGAGTTGGAGGATCTGATCGCCAACTTGGACCGCTTGGGAATTCAACTCGAACGACCGTTGCGTGGTGATTAGGTCCACCAGTTCCTGCACCGGCTCGACGTTGGAAGCTTCTTGCGTTCCTTGCCGCAACACGCCCAAGCCGATTCCCGGATCACCTGGATCGCTGATATTCGCCGGGCCAGAGGATTCTGTTTCGGCGTACAGATTCTCGCCCAGCTTGAGCAGCCCCTCGGGATTAATGAAATTGGCGATTTGAATTTGGCCCACGTTTGCTAACTGTGTCTGTCCCGGTTGTTGTACGGAGACGGTGCCGTTGGGTCCGATTTCAATAAACGTGGCCTCCGGTGGGATGTTGATCGGTGGATTGACCAGGCGTCCGTTGTGCGCGGAGCCCAATACCAAATTCCCGTCCGCGTTAATGGAGAAGTTGCCCGCCCGGGAATATACTGGGTCACCGCTGGAATCGAGGACTTGGAAAAAGCCATCCCCTTCAATCGCCACGTCCAATTGGTCGTTGGTTTGGCGGAAGGCACCTTGCCGAAAATCGGTCTGGACACTCGACACTCGCGATCCCAATCCAACGGAAATCCCCGTCGGCGTCAGTTCGTTTTGTGCATTGACGGAGCCAGGCATCTTGTGATGCCGGTAAAAGAGATCTTCAAAGTTGGCCGTCCCCTTTTTGAAGCCAATCGTGTTGACGTTCGCCAAGTTGTTGGCGATCACGTCCAACTTGGTTTCTAGGGACTCCATGCCCGTGGCCGCCGTATACAAGGTTTGCACACTCATGCGATCTCCATCCGTGGCTTTGGATTCGGTCGAATTTTGAATGTTGATTTGGAAAGGAAGTGTCGTGTGACCGCATGCCTCGCCACCCCACGCGACTATTGCCGCAGCACGCGATTCACGAGCTCGCCCAACATGTGGTCTTGGTTTTGAATCAGCTTGACATTGGTTTCATAGGCCCGGGACGCCTCGATGAGATTCATCATCTCGGTGACGGGCCGTACTCCCGATTGTTCAAGGAATCCCGCCTGCACGCTGCGTCGCGTGGCCGGCAGCAGCGGCGTGCCTTGCTCCAAGGAGAACAGGTTTTCTCCCTCTGGCCGCAACCGCTGGAGTTCTTCCGGCCGCACCAGCGCCAGATATTGTTTGGCCCCACTTTGCTGCAAGGCGCCGTCGGCAGTGACATGCCAGGCATCACCGCTCAAATTCAACTGCACCGGCGCGCTATTCTCGTCCAGCAGGTGGTAGCCGGAGGGCGTGACCAGTTCTCCGGCTGAATTGACGACAAAATTCCCGGCGCGGGTCAGGAAGGTTTCATCTCCCTTTCCCACGAGAAAAAAACCATCGCCGTCGATGGCCAAGTCCGTGGGAAGGCCGGTACGCTTTAACTGCCCCGGAGAAAAATCGGTTTTGGTTTCTCGGAACAGAACCCCGCCGCCGACATCCTCGATCTCCCCAGTACCTGGCTGAATCTCTCCTTGCTCAATGGCTTCTGCGAACCGGGCCTGAAAAATGGCCAGTTGCCGCTTGAAACCGACCGTATCCACGTTCGCCAAGTTATTAGCGATGACGTCCAGGCGTTGGCTCTGCGCTTGCGCGCCTTCGGCGGAAATGTAGAGTCCGTAGGGCATGATTCCGACAGGTTCTTTTCGCCCCCCTGTCGTTCTGCCCTGGCTTCTTATGCAAGCAGCATGCCAGGCAGAGACGAAAGCATGCACTTACTCACGAAGTGGCTTCGAGAGTTGGACTTACGCGGGAACGCGGATCTTTAGAAAGCAACGTTTCTCTACCGCGAGTCCGGAAAAAGGCGCGGATTTCGCCGAAAGAAGCGCAGATCGTGCCGATTCGCGGCGGGACCATATGGCGGGCATGACGTGACTGCCTGCCCGCATGCGGCGTCAGGCGGAACCGCGAGTTTCGGCGATCAGTTGGGCCGCACCCTGCCCGAGCAATGACTCCGCCAACTCGCTGCCGATCGCGGCAGCGTTTTCCGATGGCCCGCTGTGTTCATCGCGCAGAGAGTGCTTTCCGAACCGGTCCAGCACCACCGCATGCAAGTTACACATGCCTCCCTCGGAAATCTCCGCATGGGCACCGACCGGCGCCAAACATCCTCCCCGAAGTCCCGCGAGCAGCGCGCGTTCCGCAAGCACGGCGGCATGGGAACGCGCGTCATCGAGAGCCATGATCCTATCCGCCGTGCCGGAGTCATCCGACCGAATTTCTAGGCCCAAGGCCCCCTGCCCCACGGCGGGCATCATCATGTCGACGGGTAGAACATGCCCTACCGCATCGTGCATTTCCAACCGGCGAAGCCCCGCTTCGGCCAGCAGCAGCCCGTCGAATTTACCGCTCGCTAGCTTTGCCAGCCGGGTTTCGACGTTGCCGCGAACGTCGCCAACCTGAAGGTCCGGGCGAATATGGAGCAATTGAGCCTGCCTCCGCAGACTGCCCGTGCCGATTCTTGCTCCACTGGGCAATTCTTCGAGAGAGATGTGATCTGGCGTGACCAGCACATCCTGGAAAGGCCCACGGCAGGGTACCACCACCAGACGAATACCGGGAACAGGAGCCGTCGGCAAGTCTTTCAAGCTATGCACGGCGACTTCGATTTCGTCTCGTAGCAATGCCCGCTGGATCTCCTTCGTGAAAACCCCTTGGGTTCCCAAACTGCCAATCGGATTTTCACGCTGCTGATCGCCTTGGGTGGAAATGAGCACCAATTCCGTGGCCACACCGGCTTTTTTCAGTTCACTGGCCACGAACTCGGCTTGCCAGCGGGCGAGAGGGCTGGAACGGGTTCCAATACGTAGTGGCACGCCTGAGGGCATTTCGGCAAGAACTTTCCGTCCGGGCGGTTACTCGCTGGGCAAGGCGGCCGGAGAGCCGTCGTCCGATTTGTTGCCGTTGGCTACGTCGATTTGCGCCGCTCGGCGCGTCAACAGAGGGAGTTGGTGCGGAGGAACCACCACGCCGCAGCTAATGGTGAACTGGAATGCCTGGTCAATGGTCATATCCAGATCCAGGACTTCACTCTTGCGGCAGTTAATCGTGTAACCCGTGACGGGCGCCGGAGAGGTCGGCACGAGAATCGAAAGGACCGGCTCGTTGGCAGCCGCGTGAATGTCTTGAAAACTTTCTCCGGTCACGAAACCGACCGACCAAATCCCCTTGCGGGGGTACTCGATTGCCACCACGCGGTTGAATTCGAGTTCCTTCTCCGTGAACATGAAATCCGTGACCTGCTTCACGGATCCGTACACGTTGCGGATCAAGGGGAGCGTCAACACGCCGCGTTCGAACATATTCCAACTGACGTGGCCAATCCCGGCGGCAATGAAGTTGCCGATCAAATACATCGCCGCCAAGAAGGTGACGATGAACACGGGAATGACGAATTGCGGCTGCAAGTACCGGGCATTGATGTAGGCCTTGTAGTAGCTCTCGGCGTTGAAGACTGGAGCGTAACTGTCCAAAATTCGCCGTGCCCGGGGATCCTCTTCCTGGACGTAATGATAGATGTCGGCGGGGATGTATTTGCCGGACTCAATCTCCGCGAAGTTTTCACGTTCGTCCGCGTCCGCTGGAAGCTCATCGTTGTCCCGGGTATCGGCGATCATCCACATCATCACGTACCGCGTGCCGGCCTCAATCGGGGTGAGCACGTATTCCCGGACCGTATTGCCGACCCACAGGAAAATCACGACCGTGAGCAGCGGCGGAAGCACGACGCCCAATCCGCGCAGCACGGCGCGGCGAAAGGGGTGCTGCTTCTTCTTTTCGCGCTTGCTGCTCGCGGATCCGGTCTGCGCGGGATGTTCAGCCATGCATAAACCTTGACAACGGGGATCACCAATTCAGCCGGCCAGTCGCCCGCTGCCGGCAAATAAACGGCAGCGGAATCATACATTACTGCATAACGCCTCAACCATGGGAAGTATCGGACGCACGTGCTACCACGGCAACGCGAATTTCGCGGGCGCCGCAAGAATGCAACGCGCGAGCCGCTTCATGGCAAGTTGTGCCGGTGGTAAGGATATCATCGACCAAGAGCACTCGGCTACCACCCACTTCAAACTCATTACGGACACGAAAGGCATTTTGCAGGTTCCGCCGTCTTTCCGCCGCGGAAAGAGGGAACTGTGGCCGCGTCGACCGTGTTCTTTGCAGCAGCCGAGCCTCGAACGCCGCTCCGGCCTCCCGGCTCACCACTTCCCCTATTACTTCGGCATTATTGTAGCCATGCCGCACACGTCGCCACCAATGGAGCGGAATCGGCACCACAAGGTCCGGTTGCCAGGAACGTAGGATGGATCTCCGCCTTTCGCCGAGCAGCTTCCCAAGGAGGAGTGCCAAGGCCTGATGGGATGCTTGTTTGGAACCCAGCACGCAGTCCCTCAATTCATTCTCATAAATCCCGAGCGCAGTGGCTCCGGAAAACGCGAATTCCTCTCCCTGGCACCGAGGGCAGCCGCTGGCATGGTGTAGCTCTGGTTCGTAGAACGACGCACAACGATAACAGGCCGTGAGCCTGGATTCCGACATGGCCCGCCGGCAGAGTGGGCAGGCCATCAAGCCATCATGGCTAGGGCACATCTCCTCGCCACACACCAGGCAGACTGGCGGCAGCACGACATCGGCAGCACGCTGGATTACTTGATTCCAAACCGCTCGACAATTCATGGAACGAACTCATTCTCTAGCCAACCATCCGTGCGTGCCATGGGGTGCAACTGGTTCCGTAGAAGCCGGAGAAAACCAAAAAAATCGGGGCGAACCTCTCGTCTTGACGTTGTATCCTTATTCGGCATATCTTCCCTATCCATTTTCACGCGCCGGCTTCGGTTGGCAACTCAGGAGTTTGCCGTGTCCGCACCCCCATTCTTGAGCCAACGGGCCGTCCATGCCGGGAAGGCCCCCATCGCCGACTTGATGCACCGCGCGCTGGCGAATCCCGATTTGATCTCGCTGGCGGCCGGTTTCGTTGACCCGCACACCCTGCCGGCGGAACCTGTCGCGGACGCGATGGAACGTTTGCGTGCGTCCCCGGAGCGCACTCAAGATGCCCTCCAATACGGGACCAACGCCGGATACGCGCCACTGCGCGAAGCCATTATTTCCCGGATGCAAGAGCTCGATGGTGAAGAGACAGACCGGCCGCAATGGTCTCCATCTCAAGTCGTGTTGTCCGCCGGCAGCAATCAGTTGCTGTTCTTGCTGACCGATACGCTCGTCGATCCTGGGGACATCATCCTCTGCACGAGTCCGACTTACTTTGTCTATCTGGGTATCGCCCACAACCTGCGTGCCCGCGCCGAGGGCGTGGAAAGCGATGCGGAAGGCATCGTACCCGAGGCGTTACAATCTCGGTTGGAAGAGCTCCGCGCCAACGGGGAATTGTCGAAAGTCAAAGCCGTTTATCTCTCCAGCTATTTCGACAATCCGCGTGGGACCACGCTCCCCGTCTCACGACGACAGCGATTGGTGGAGATTTTGCGACACTACTCCGAGAACGGCCACCATATCCATCTGCTGGAGGACATTGCATACCGTGAGTTGCGGTATCAAGGACCGGAATTGCCCAGCGTGGCCAGCTTTGATGCTGCGGGCGAAATCGTGATCCAAATCGGCACTTTCTCCAAATCTTTCTCCCCCGGCATGCGGATCGGTTGGGCCTGCTTGCCCGAACACTTGGTCGAGCCAGTACTCGCGCAAAAGGGTAATCTGGACTTCGGATCTCCCAACCTCAACCAACATCTAATGGCGGAAGTGCTGGCCGGCGGCGACTACGAACCGCACCTGCAACGGCTCCGCGCGCGATACGCCGAAAAGCTGGAGGCCATGGCTGTAGCCTTGGAAGAACATTTAGGAAACGTCGCAGGGGTCCGCTGGGATTTACCGCAAGGTGGGCTCTACGTTTGGCTGGAGTTGCCAGAGTCGGTGGACGCGGGCCCGGAAAGCCGCCTGATGCAAGCCTGCATTGAACAAGGGGTACTCTACGTGCCCGGCGAATACTGTTTCGCACAACTTGGCATTCCGGCACGTAGGAACAGTGTGAGACTAAGCTTTGGAGTCCAAGAACCCGCCCGGCTGCGGAAAGGCGTCCAAGCCTTCGCCACCGCGTTGCAAGCAGTCACGGAAGAGATCGCCAGCGCCAGATAACGGCAACCTGGCAGAACATCATCGAAACCTTGCCATGGAAGGCCGCCATGCCACGTATCATGGACCGCTATGTGCTCTGGCAGTTCGTGAAGACCTTCATGATCTGTTTCTTGAGCTTCACCGGCCTCTACATCGTGGTGGATCTCTTCAACAATCTCGACTCCTTTCTGGAATTCGCGGAATCCGATGGCGATCTGCTGGGCGTCGTTTCCAGCTACTATGCCCACCGTTCCCTGATGTTCTTCGAACGCACCAGCGGCATTTTGATTCTCGTCGCCGCCGTGTTCACGGTCACTTGGCTGCAACGATTCAACGAGCTCACCGCCCTCATGGCGGCTGGGATTCGTCGCGGGCGAATTCTGGCCCCGATTTTGGTCGCGGCGATTGCCATTAGCTGCCTGACCGCCGCCGAGAGGGAATTCGTGCTCCCCGTCCTGCGGGATCAGCCCGGACTCGGGCGAAACGCCCAAGACCTTAAAGGAGAGCAAGCCAGGACCTTGGCCCCCAAGTACGACCAGAAAACGGATATTCTGCTCGATGGCGGCGCGGCCTATGCCGGCGAACAACGCATCGATCAGCCACGCTTACGCCTCAGCCGACCTCTGGATGTGCATGGCCCCAATTTGATCGCGGAAACCGCGTACTTTCGTCCCGCGGAAGCGAGCCGACCTAGTGGCTACTTGCTCGAAAACGTCTCGGAACCGCGCGAACTGCTGGAAACCCCGTCCCTTTCCCTCGGAGAAGAGAAGGTCGTGCTAACGCCCATGGACACGCCGTGGCTGAAGGAAAACCAAATCTTCGTAGTCAGTGACATCACCTTCGAACAACTCGCCGCCGACTGGGCCTGGGAACAGTTCGCATCCACGGGAGAACTGATCCAGGGCCTGCACAACCCCAGCATCGACTTCAACGCCGGTGTCCGCGTGACCGTCCATGCCCGGTTGGTCCAGCCGCTGCTGGATATCAACCTGCTCTTGCTGGGCCTGCCCGTGATGCTCAATCGCCACAACCGCAACATTTTTCTAGCGATGGGCTATTGCATCGGCATCGCGGCGATGTTCCTGCTGGTGGTGATCGGTTGCCAGCAACTGGGCAATGCTTCGCTGTTAAGCCCTTCGTTTGCCGCTTGGGCACCGCTGATGCTGTTCGTTCCCGTTACCATGGCAACTTCGAAATCGCTCTGGGAATGGCAAGATGAGCCAGAGGAAGGGAAAGACTCGCCGCGATCACGCACGACGACTCGCCTTACCCGTCCCTCTCGGAAGCACTCGCATCCCGCTGTCGGATCTCCGTCGAGCTAATATCGAGGCGAAAGTCGGACTCCGGGACTTCCTGACACCGTTCACGGAGCGGCTGGGGCAAGTCCAAATCCGACAGACTGTGGAAGACGTCCGCTTCCACACGTCCAAAAACCAAAAACCTCGCACCAAGTTCGCGTAACCCGCGAAAGGCCGCTTCCGCCTGCTGGCGATCTCCACCGTAATATTTCGGATCGGCGAGCCGGATCATCGTGTCGGCGCCCACTACGAAGGTCGCC
The DNA here is from genome assembly GCA_028289405.1 of Pirellulales bacterium. Taxonomy (GTDB): domain Bacteria; phylum Planctomycetota; class Planctomycetia; order Pirellulales; family JANQPP01; genus JANQPP01. The sequence continues at coordinate 70,862 of JANQPP010000036.1, read as the reverse complement.
CCGGGAAAACGTTCAGCCTTTTCCAAGAAGGTGGGGCAGCGCGTGAACCATAGCACCTCTTCGTCGGTGAACTCCGCGCGGCGATGGGCCATTTCCGTGAAATCTAGCGGCGGCTTGTCCACATTCAGGATCGAGATCTCAAAATCCACGGGACGGCCCAATATCTCCCGGGCAGTTTCCGCCATCTGGCGATGCCCTGAGTGCAAGGGGTTGAACGCGCCGGGAAACAACACGCGGCCCGCCGGCGGATTCGTGACCGGCGGCCCACATTCCTGCCAAATCGACGTCTCTCCAGCCAACAATTGTTGCCAGCCGGCGGGGGCCAGGGTGCGTTCGGTCGTGATGTGCTCTTCGCTTATTAACGTCAAAGACTCACCAGTGGGCAATTCCAACTCCTCCAACAACAGGTTTAGGCCCATTTGCATGGCGAGATGTTCTTCTTCCTGCCGCGAGCGGCGATTCTTCTCCAAACGCAAATACTTGGACACCGTGCGATCTTTCGCCTGCAAGGCCCAGTGGATGCGATGGTCGCCCCGTTTGGGAACCGTGGTTGCCAAGCCGGCGGTGCACGCGAGCCCCAATACCGGCTCTGCATGCTGTTGTTCGCGCTTTGCAAGATTTCGGGCCGAGCTGTATGCCCGCATGGCCATGGCCCGAGCCGTCTCAGCGGAGCAAAAATTTTCGGGAACAGCGCCCAGCCAGTCCACGAGTGACGCCTGTGAATAGGGAACTATCGCTTCCAGGACGGTGCGGGAAGCACCAGGTACTCGCAGCAGTGCGGAGATCAGGCCGCTTCCGCCCCCCGTGACGGCCAACACCATGGGCAAGCCCTGCTCGTGAATCGTGGCTATCGCTCGTTCTTCGCGGTCATGGTCCGGCAAGGGGCGCTCCAACGGGGAAAAGCCAAGGAATCGGCAACTTCGATCACTGCAAGCCTTTTATACAAAACAATTTAGCGATGCCAAGCAAACAAACTTCGGTGAAAGGTCGGTTCCTTCGGGTTAGAAGCGTAAGCGAGGTCTCCAAAAAATCCCGCGAGAAACTCCAAGATTCGGTCGAGCGCGGCGAAATCCTCTTGTGAACGGGGCACTTAGGATGACCCAAAGGCTCTTGAATCCGTAGTGTCCAAAGTCGTCCAAGACCAGTTGTTTCGACCGAGCAAGGTGATAAGGAGTGCAAAATGTTGAAGAAAGTTTTTCTCGTCGCGGGGGGAGCCGGCCTCTTGGCCAGCCTATTCTTTGGGCGTGATGCCGCCAGTTATGTTTCCACGACCTTCAGCCGGGCCAAGGATTCCGTACGCCGCAGCGTGCCCGTGGAATTCGAGATTGCCCGCGCCCAGAAGATGCTCGAAGGCTTGCAGCCGGAAATCGAGCGGGGCGTGCAAGAGATCGTGCGTGAAGAAGTGGAACTGGAGCGGCTGGCCGCCGAAATCGAAACGGCGGAGCATCAGCTCGCCAAGAGCAAGAATGAAATGCTACGCCTGCAAGCAGACCTGCGGAGCGGCCAAAAGGTCTACCGCTATGGCAGCCGGGACTTCACGGTCACGCAAGTGAAAGTGGATCTCGCCAAGCGGCTGTCACGGCACAAGTCCAAGGACACCCGGTTGGACACCTTGCGGAAGGTCTACGATGCCCGGAGCCGGAAGCTGGACAATTCGCGCCAGAAGATCGAGGAGATGGTCGGCAAGCAGCGCGAACTGCAAGTCGCTCTGGAAAACGTGGACGCCAAGAACCGCATGATTCAAGTGGCGCAAACTTCGTCCAAGTTCTGCTTCGACGATAGCCGCTTGGGACGCATCAAGGAACTGGTCAACAGCCTGGAGACCCGCTTGGAAGTGGATGAGCGGATGGTCGACCTGACCTACGAACCGTTCGACGGCATCCCCTTGGAAGAGCCGGTCGCCGAGGACATCGTCGATCAAGTGACGAGCTACTTCCAGACCGACAATACGGTTGCCGAGGTTTCCTTCGAGGAAGTCCACTAAGGCGACTGTTGGCTGGGGAGAGTGCCCAGTCGAAACCACTGTGTCACATGCGCGGCCTGCCATGATCTAGGAGGCGTGGCAGGCCACGGCGCATGAATCGGAATTGCCGGCACAGTGCTTATCGAAGAGCGAGGGGCATGAGATGATTGGTAACGTGGATGCGTCGACCGAGGAGAGCAGGAGTAGTTTCATGTTCCAGTCTTGGCGGCTCCAACTGAGAAAAGCGGCGGACGCGCTGGGAGGCGGACGCCTCGACGAGGCGGGACAACTCCTCCGCGAAGAGGACCTGCGGCGGTTCCGCCCAGGAGCGGCACTTGCCGCCCGTGTCGCCAGCCAAATGGCCAAACGAGGCCGGAAACAGGTCGAGCAGGGAGATTCCAGGGCTGGCTGGCACGACTTGGATCAAGCCACCATTCTCTCGCCCGATGCCACCGAATTGCCCGCCTTGCGGCAAGCCCTCTTGGAAGGCACGGTCGAGGAAGCCGAAAGCTGCCTAGAAGCGGCGGACGCGGAAGCCGCGCTGGCACGCCTCCGCGTGCTCGAAAAAAGAGGGCTCGATTCACCGCGTGCCCGCACATTGAAGCAAGCCGCCCAGCGATGGCGCGCCGCGGAAAACTATCAGCGGCAGGGTGAATTCGCCCAAGCGGATATTGAACTGGCCACCGCTTGCGCCTTGCTGCCCGAGTCCAAGCGACTCGCCGAACAACGCAAAAACTGCCGTGAAGCCCTGCTGACAAGCCGGCCATGGCTGGAGAAACTGCACAACGCTCTCGCCCAGGAGTCCTGGACCGATGTATTGTCCGCCGCGGAGAAGCTGTTGGAGTTGGCGCCCGAACATGCCCCGTCGCTGGATGCCCGCCGCCGCGCCTGGTCCGCGGTCGGTATCCAAGCAGGACGCTCCGCTCCTCCGCCACGCCAGCCCAGGAGTCCGGCCATGACGAACATGAGCTCCACGCCGGTCGCCCAGGTCGCCCCATCGGGTCAACGAGGTCCCCGATTCCTGCTGTGGGTAGACGCGGTAGGCGGTTTTCTCGTCTGTCAAGGTTCCGAGATCCTGATTGGCCAGCCGATACCGGGCAACGACGTGGACATCCCGGTGCTCGCGGATGTCTCCCGCAAACACGCGGTCATCCGCCGCGACGGCGAGGGTTATACGATCCAGCCATTGGGAAAAGTGCGCGTGGACGGCGTGGTGATCCAGCGGCCATCCCTGCTGCGTGACGGCAGCCAAATCGAAATGGGAGATGGCGTTGTGTGGAAGTTCAGCCGCCCGCATATGTTGAGTGCGTCCGCCCGGCTCGATTTCGTCAGCCGGCATCGGACCAAACCGTCGGTCGATGGGATTTTGCTGATGGCCGAAACATGCATCCTCGGCCCACGTAGCGCCGACCACATTGTTTGTCCGAGTTGGCCCGAGGATGTGGTGCTGTTTCGCCGTGGGGAAACCTTGGCCTGTCGATCCAAACTTCCCTTGGAAGTCGATCAGCGGGCGATGGAGGGTTCAGCCGAGCTGACCCACCAATCCCGGGTGCAAGGAGAAGCCTTGTCGTTCAGTTTGGAGCCCATTTGATGGCAGGCAGCGTTCTCTATCGTGGAACACGGCTTTCCGTCCGTCTATATTCGAATATGAGTCAACAATGCACGCGCTGGTTACCGCCGAAGCGAAAGAATCCAACCGGAGCGAATCCATGAACTTGCGTGCCACCCAGCCGGTCGCCTCACCTCACGGCATTGGTGGAGACGCCAAATTCACCTATGCCAGCGGTTCCCGTCCCTTGGCCGGTTACACCATCAAGCGGGGGATCGGGCACGGGGGCTTCGGCGAAGTCTACTACGCCACCAGCGATGGTGGCAAGGAAGTCGCTCTCAAGCTGATCCGCCGCAACCTGGACATCGAACTGCGGGGAGTCAGCCATTGTCTGAACTTGAAACATCCCCATTTGCTGGCGCTGCACGACGTCAAGATCGACGACCGGAATGATAACTGGGTTGTCATGGAATACGTCTCCGGCGACTCGCTGGAGGATGTCCTCGACAAGCATCCCCAGGGCCTGCCCGTGGAAGAGGCCGTCGCCTGGATGCATGGTATCGCGGCGGGCGTGGCCTGCTTGCATGACCATGGCATCGTGCATCGGGATCTCAAGCCCGGCAATATTTTCTTCGACGAAGGGATCGTTAAAGTCGGCGATTACGGGCTTTCGAAGTTCGTGTCGTGCAGCCGCCGCAGCGGACAAACCGAGAGTGTAGGCACGGTGCATTACATGGCACCAGAGGTGGCCAACGGGCGGTACGGCAAGGAAATCGATGTCTACGCCCTGGGAATCATCCTCTTCGAGATGCTCACGGGTCGAGTCCCGTTCGAGGGCGAAAGCGTCGGCGAGGTCTTGATGAAGCACCTTACCGCCGAACCGGATCTCTCCGCCCTAGAGGAGCCCTTTCGTACGATCGTCGGCAAATGTCTGGCCAAGGACCCGAGCGAGCGCGTCAAGTCGGTGCAGGAATTGCTCGATTTGCTGCCCGAAACCGCTCCGGGAAAAATGGGCCGCGTGGAGCCCAAAGTTTGGGCCACTTCCACCAAGAAAGTGGAAACTCCCGTGGACGCGGCGAAGTTTCCCGAGGCCAAGCCAGTCGCGACGGACGAGCCGATTCTGCGGGCCGTACGCGAGGCGGGAGGCCAGTTGCAGGGCGCGTGGACCAAAGCCAATTTGCCCCATGGCGCGAAGGTCGCGATCTTGGTGGCTTGCCTGGCGTCGTTGATCATCAATCGACAACTCTTGTGGTTTTTCTTCCCGATCCTCTTCATCTATGGGATCTACTTTGTCATTCGCGCCATCGTGCTATCTCTAGAGGAAACTCCTGCCGCGAAGACCGCTCAAGTTGCCAAGGTTCAACCGGCGGTAAGCCATCCGCCAGCGGAAGCACCGGAGCCTCCCCAGCCCGCGGCCGTCGCCACGCCGGCGACTCCCGTAGCTGATCCAAAACCCGCAGTTGCGGCTCGAAAACTCGCGCCGCGCTATGGCCGGCCCATGTTGCCGAAAAAAGGCCGCACGCAACGCTTCACCGAACTGGTCGGCTCTTTGATTTTAAGCGGGATCGTGTCCGCCGTGGCCGCATTCGCGCTGATGCTCATGCGGCGGCGGCCCTTCGCCATGGATGAATACCTTTGGTTGGCGCTCGTGAGCGGCGCCGGTGCCTGGGCCATTTTGGTTCCCTCCAAGTGGTGGGAAGGCAGCCGGGGTGATGCTATTCTCCGCCGCTTCGTGCTCCTGTTCGTCGGCCTCGGCGTAGGATTGGTGGCATACGTCACGGCACAAAGTTTCTTCGTCAACCTGCCACACGAAATGCAGACGGGTTCGGTCGCCTCGCTGCGGGAAATGTCTCCGTTTTATTACTCCATGGATGCCCAGCCTCGCTGGCCCGCGTTCGCGACCTATTTCGGCCTGCTGTTCGTGGCGCTTCGCTGGTGGAAAGTCTCTGATCCGTTGCGGCGAAACCGCCTGGATGTATGGGCCACCCTCACGAGCGTGTTTTGGGCCTGGCTGTTGAGCCTGTTTTGGCACTTTCCACAGCCTTGGGGATTGATGGCAGCGGCCACGATTTCCATCGCCGTGCAAATCGGCAGTCCGTGGATCGATCCTGCTGACCGAAAATTTGTGGTCACCGACGCGAAGGAGGCGATTGCATAATGGCTGTTGACGCGGGAATTTCATTCGTTGGTTTGTTCGTCCTCATCGGACTGGCAACCATTTTCTTGACGGGATTCGTGGCAATCGTGCGAGCAATACGCCGCTGTGGCCACAATACGGCTTCCGCTACGCACGGAAGATGCCGAGGCGGCGGTGGCTGGCTGTTCGTGGTTGCCTTGGTAGGAATTGTCATGTTCATTCGCGCGACGAGGGTCCAAGAATCCGACCGACACGGCTCCGCTCTCTCCGCGTTCGTGAATCATAAATTCCCACAAATTCGCCAACAGCATGCGCGGCCCATGCCCGAGGTCCATTCCATAGAAATCCAACTCGAAGAAGTAGCGCACGAACACATCGTTGCGGACTCCGTGACCGAAATCGTGATCGAAAAAGAATGCAGTGAGCGCCCTGAGGAAGCGGGTGAAGCATCTGAACCTGAACCGGTGCCCGTACAGCAAGAAATCGTGGCGGACTTTGCTTCCGCTTCGATACTTTCAGATGACATGCAGTCGCGGTTGATCGAAGCATCGGGAAAACGTCCCGATTGGCTGGACGAAGCCAGCCCACACCATACCGGCCGCATGGAAGGGGACGACTACGTCATCGCGATCTCCGCCGAAGCCGCTTCGGGCGTCCAAGAGCTTCAGCGGAAGCTTCTTCAGGCGGCGGCGAATCGTACGCACGACTATTTAAATCAGCTCGTCTCGGATGCCCACCATGGGATTCGCCTGCCGTGGGAATTCCTGGAACGCCAATTCCAGAATGCGGAACACTATGCGGAACGCCGCGAGATCGAGGTCGGTGTTCCGTCTAAAAAGATGGAAGTGTTCCTCGGATGGACGCGACTCAAATTCGATTCCGCCGCGCGGAGGGAAATGGAGCAGCTTTGGCAGCAAGCCGTGGCTAAACGCCGCATCACGCTCACTGGCTGGGGCGCCGGTATGGTGCTCTCTATTCTGAGCGTGGTTTTCGCGTATTTGAAACTCGACACCGCCACGGGCGGGTATTACACGTGGCGGTTGCGATTTCTCGGCACGGGAATGATACTGGCCTTGGGATTCGCTGGGTTGATGATCCTAGATAACTTGGCGGATTGGTTTTAGGCTACGCCGCGTTTCCTCCAGGCCCGGCTTCCGTTCGCCCGAGTTACGCGAAAGCGGTTCGACACACTCCATAATTACCCATGCCCTCTACTTCGAACGCCGACCAACTGCTGGTGGCCCGGATTCGCGCGGGCGAAACTCCGGCGTGGGACGAATTCATCTCCCGATTCGAAGGCCGGCTGTTGGCGTTCGTGGAAAGCCGAATCGGCAACCGCTCCACGAGTGAGGATGTTGTCCAGGAAGCCTTCATTGGCTTCGTGGTAAGCCTGCCAAATTATGATGCGGCCCGCCCCTTGGAAAGCTATCTGTTTTCCATCGCCGCCCACAAACTGACCGACCATATGCGCCGCGAAGGACGCCGTCCGGCGATCAGCTTGAATGCCGAAACGAGCAATACCGGCTCCTGGGAAGTGCCCGGCTCGGCCCGACATGCCAGCAGCATCCATCGCAGCCAAGAGCGGCGGCGGATGGAAGACCAGGCACTCACGGCTTGCCTGGAAGAGTTGGTAGAGCATTGGCGAAACAAAGGGGATTGGACCAAACTCAAATGCATCGAACTGCTGTTCGTGGGAGGTTGGGCCAACAAGGACACCGCCGAATTCCTGGAGATCACGGAACAACAGGTGGCGAATTTCAAGTTCGATTTTATCGCCCGCCTCCGCTCGCGGATTCGCAAGCAGGGGCTTTCCGGCGAAATCTTCCCCGAACTGTATGAAAATTAATGCCGTGTAATTCATAAACTATCCACTTCCCGCCATGAGCAAAAACTTCAGCGACGCCGAACTGGAAGCCTATCTCGATGAGATGCTCCCGGTGGGCGCGATGTCTCAATTGGAAGCCGTGTTGCGGGAAGATCCCGACACGCTACACCGGTTGGCGGAATTGGCTGCCCGCCGCGACGCGGGCGTGCATACCTTGGGCTCCATCTGGCGGCGGCATCGCGTGAGCTGCCCTAACCGTGAAACGCTGGGCAGTTACTTGCTCGGGGTACTGCCAGACGAAGAAGCGGAGTATCTCGAATTTCACCTGCAAACGATCGGCTGCCGCTACTGTCAGGCCAACTTGGCCGACTTGCAACAACGCCAGCAGGAATCGAACGATTCGCGCACTGCCCGCCGCCAGCGATATTTTCAGTCCAGCGCGGGATATTTGGGCATGGCCGAAGGCCGTTAGCCGATTTCATTTCCCCACCGCGGACAGGCACTCAAATTCGCAAGACCTTTGCTTGAGTCGCGCGGCCAATTGGGGGATAATCCGCTCGTCTTATCCCCGTGTGGGACATCGAACAAGGTTGGAATACATCCATGCAAAATACGTGGCATCGACGGGACTTTCTGCGCCAATCCCTCGTGGTCGCCGTGAGTGGAGGATTCACCATGTCAGCGGCGGCGGAAGAACGTCGGGGCCGTTACGAAAACCTGCGGACCGACGACTATCTGGGCCCGGTTCAGGTCGAAACTCGCCTGGAGAGCGAGCCCGCCTTCACCGAAGGCCCCGCCGTTGACCGGCAAGGGCGAGTCTATTTCACGAATATTCCGCAGTCCAAAATCCTCCGTTGGCATCCGGAGTCGCGATCCTTGGAAACGTTTCGCGAAGACTCCCAAGAAGCCAACGGCTTGATGTTCGACCGCGAGGGACGGCTGCTAGCTTGTGAAGGGGAGTCGGGCCGATTGGTGCGGATCGATGTGGAGACCGACGAAACCACGGTTCTTGCCAACCGTTATGCCGGCTTGCCGCTCGCGCCTCCGAACGATCTCTGTTGGGACCAGCAAGGACGGATCTATTTCTCTTCACGGCCTTCCGGATTTAAGGGGCCGGAGACCACGAACGCCAACGCCGTCTATCGTTGGGACCCCGATGGTTCGCTGCATCAAATTCTGGCGGAGCCGGAAGTGCACATGCCTAACGGCTTGGTGCTTTCCCCGGATGAAACCACTTTTTATCTGGTGGAGGCCCACCCAGACGCGAATCGCCATCGCGACATTCGCGCCTATGACCTGCAAGCCGATGGCAGCGTCCGCAATGGCCGTGTGCTTATCGATTTTTACCCGGGACGTAGCGGCGATGGTATGTGCATTGACGAGGAGGGAAATCTCTACATCGCCGCCGGCTTGCACCGCCTTCGCGACACGAGCGAGACCTTGGAGACACGACCAGGTATCCACGTCGTGTCTCCCCGGGGTGAACTGCTCGCGTTTCGCGAGACGCCGGAGGATACGATTACCAACTGCACCTTCGGCGGTGAGGATCTCTGCACGCTGTACATCACCTGCGGTTCCTTGCTGCTCAGCCTGCGGACCGCCATCGCGGGCAAGCCTTCCTATCGGCCTCTTGCCAGTTGATCCGCAAACAATTCACTTGCCGGGCGCGATCGCCACGCGGGCAAATCGCCCGGAACGTGCCATCGATAGCGCGGCGTCCAACTCGTTCAGTGCATACTCGGGTGAAATCAATTCGTCCCAAGGAAATTCTTTCGCCGAGTTTTCCAAGAAGACCAAGGCGTCCCCTAAATCTGTTGGCGTGTAGTTATGCACGCCTTCGATGCGGAGGCAACGCCGTACGGCCTGTTCGGCTAGCAACGAGACCGGCGGCCCAGGCAACACGGCACCCGCCAGCGCGTATCGGGCTCCAATGCCCAGCAAAGGCAATGCCTGCTCAATCGCCGCGGACGATCCGCTAAAGTCGGCGGCGGCATCCACGCCCTCTCCATTGCTCAAAGCATGAACCACTTCTGGCAAGGAGCCAGCTTCTTGGGACACATTCACCGTGGCGGTCGCTCCCAGCCTTTCCGCCCAACGTAGCCGAGCCGGAATGGGGTCCGTGACGATAATTTGTTTGGCCCCACCTCGACGGGCCAATGTCACGGCGGCCAACCCCAGCATTCCCGCTCCCTGAATCAGCACGACCTCATCGCTCACATTGCCCAGTACGCGAAAAACCGCCATCACCGTGGCGAGGGCGCAATTCGCCGGACACAGCACACGGGCCGGCAATTCGTCGGGAAGGCGAAAAATCGAAGTTCCCGCCACCAGATGCACGAACTGGGCCATGCCGCCGAATAATGCTGACCGGCTTCCCAAGGGTTCATGGCCGTACTTGAAGAGCGTCTCACATTTTTGAGGCCAGCCGCGACGGCAGCGGCGACATTTTCCGCAATGGGCCATGATGGTCCACGTGACCCGGTCGCCAGTTTGCAACGTGGAACCGTCGTGGGCCAGTAATTTTTCACCAGGCGGCAAACGCTCGATGCGCCCCACGGCTTCATGCCCCAAAATTGTTGGCACCGGGGATTCTCGCCGTCCATCCAAAGTGTGCAGATCGCTGCCACACAATGTGCAACATTCCACGCGAACGAGCGCCTCTCCGTCCTTCAAATCAGGCAACGGCAAACGCCGCAGCGTGAGCGGTTGTCTTGATCCTTCAAAAGTCGCGGCCAAACAATCGGGCATCACACGCCTTTTGGCTCCATCGGATTCGCCGGCGAGGCCAACGACCCAGCCAAACGTCGGTGCATCTTCTCTTGGTGAATCCAGTAAGCGATGGCCACCACGGTGGTAATCACGGCGGTAATCATCAGCGTTTGAAAGCCCTGGCTCCAACCATAGTCCTCGACAATTTTGGCGATCCCCCAACCGGCGAGCGCGCCACCCAGGTAACCGGCGGAATCGATCAGGCCGGCGGTCGTGGAACTTCCCAGTTTTCCGCCTAAATCCAACGCGATCACTCCGGAAAGGAAGGTGTACGGAGCGATGAGGAAGAAAGAGACCAGGCTGGTGAGAAATGCCGCGTAGGCAGGGCTTCCGGAGACATCCGCCCGGCTAAGCCAGTAGGTGGTCACGATGAGCATCAGCAGCGAGGGAACGACCACTCGGCCATGCCGCGCGCCCCAAGAATCGGAAAGATACCCAGCCAACAGCGCGGATACGGCCCCCACCAAAGGGAAAAAGCCGCTATAAAAGGCGGCTTGCTCGTTGGTGGCACCGGCGGCTTCGGCCAAGAACAGCGGATTCCAGGTATTGAACGTCTCGCGGAGAAGCGTCAGTCCAAAGTTCATCACGCAGACCGTCCAAAAAGCAAAACTCGTTAATAGGGGCATGAGCAACTCCCGCAAATTGGCGGGCTTGACTTGCTCCCCCTTCTCACCGAAGACGTTGATCACACTAGTGGAAGGTTCCTCCGCGCCCACGTCCTGAGGGGAAGTTTTGAGCAAGAAGCGGCTGGCCAGCGCGATCCCTCCCAGCGTGGCCGCACTCACGAAAAACACCCCACGCCAACCGAATCCTGCTTGTAAGAAAAACCCTAAATAGAAACGCGCGAATGCATCCCCCAACAGGTAACTCATCGACAAGACGCCCAAAATCGATGCATGGCGTCTCGCGGGAAACCAACGGGAAGAAGTTTTCACCAGCGCCACCCACCCCATGGATTGCACGAAACGGTTGGCTACCCAGGCCAAAGCAAACAAGGTGAACCCGCTCGCTAAGCCAAACCAGACCGTGCAAGCCACGGAGGCCAGCATGCCAAAAATAAAAAATCGACGTCCGCCCAGGTAATCGACCAACAATCCATTGACGACCTTGCCGAAGGCGTAGGCCAAAACGCCTGCCGTCGCAATCGAACCAAACTCTTCCTTGCCCAGGCCACTCCCTAAAAACTCATCCTTGAGCAACGGGAGCGACACGGAATAGTTGGAGCGGCAGATATAGTAACCGGCATAGCCCACGAAAAGCGTGGAGGCTGTAATCGTTTGCCAGCGGCGAAGAAGAGAAGCACTCATGCGATGATGCAAGCTCAATATATGGGCGCGGCGAGTATCTCCGGGAAAGCGCACGGAGTTGCCGCGTATCATGCCATACCGAACCTGCATTGGAAATCGGCGAGAGTATGAGAATTTCGTGAGGTTGCCGCGGGAGGTGACGGACCAATTGGCACCGAATGGATTAGGAAGACAGGTCCGAAAAGACGGATGGCGGCGCCGCGTCTCTCCGGGGCTCCGCGAGGAAAATCGTTTGCACGGCGCCGCAGCCGACACAGAAAGCACCAACCATGAATCCAAATGAATAGCCCCATTCGTCGATTGCCCAGCCATACAAAGGAGAAAAAACAAGCGGCAAGAGCAGGCACAGGCCCAAGGTACTCAGATATCGCGGATGCTCCGAGAGAGGGCTGATTTCCAGCGTGTGATTGAGGAGCATCTTGAAGCCAATAGGGGTGATCCCGACAAACATAAACAGAGCACCGTACCATCGGCCGGCGATCTCGCGTGGCAACCAAGCGAAACTCATCGCGAGCAGAGGGACCGTGGTGGCCGTCGTCATCAGTACCCGCAACACCCACCTCGTGCCGTGGCGGTCAGCGGCGGTCCCCGCCAATAAGCTTAGCGTGGCCGTGCCGATGATCTGCGCGGCGACGAACTTCGCCAAGTCTCCAATCGGCACGTCCAGGCGTTCCCGCCCATACGCTTGGAAATGCGGCAGCATCATCTGGAATGTGCTGAAGCACATTGCCACGCCCGCCACGCGACGAAACTTGCCATCTGCGAAAGGGGTACGCCAGCCGCCTACCGTCTCCAACAACGACGGATCATCCACCTCCTCATCCTCGGGCTCCTTGATGGCCGCTCCCATGAAGGCCGAGAGCAGGAAACAAATCCCCGTAAACGTGAATAGAAGATCAAAACGAACGTGTGGCCCTTCCAGCCATGCCACCAGCAAAGTGAACACGAAACAGAGGGCCAGCGCGGTGCCGACCACGTCGGAGATCCCCATTAGGCGGCCCCGGCGGTGAGGGCGAATGAGTTCTCCTTGCAACGTATTCCAACTTAACTGGTAGATTCCGTGGCTGATGAAGAAGAGCGCGTAGATGCCAAAAAACACGATCGGCAACCACGCTCGCGGTTGCTGTCCGCTGATTCTCCATAGCCCTGCCAGCAGCAGAAACAAAAAAGCCTCGATGCAGACTGTGGCCACGACGACGTATTTCTTTTTCCGAATTGCCCTCAGCCTCGACGCGAAAAAGACCGGCGGCACGCTTTGACAGAGACGATTCAGCACGGGCAGCCAGCCGCGCAGTGCCGCCGAACCGGCAATCGCATCGAGGAATGCCGGAATGACGATGCTTTCAATCTTGAAGATCCAACCCAACCGGAAAATGACGAGTTGGGCCGCCATGGCCCATAGGTTACGGGCTTCCGATGTTTCTTCTTCCTCTCGGGCAGTGGTTGGTGTCACGGACAATTCAGCGGCAATCGTTATTGGCAAGAACCTGCCGTGAGTCGCTTCGGGGTAACTCGGGCAGGCAATGGGAAGCGAACCGGAGGAAAGCCTCCCCAGTTCCTAACAGCCACTCGCCTGCTGGACTACCGGCCCAAGCAGGCGACGATGGAAACAGGCGAGATATCCTAACGTTCCCGTACGCTGCGTCGTACCCCTCACCCGGGGCACAGCCATTGCCGATGCATCCTCTCTCCCCTTTCCCGGAATAAGTCGGCATGACCGGCAAGATGGACATTTTCGGAAAATCTAGAACATGCGACAAATGTGGACCGGGACTAACTAATTCGTCTTGCCAACCGAGGGTATTACCCCGAAACGCGGCAAACCGTCGACCTATGATTTTCTCGGAGCCTAATGACAGAATCTCATGGCAACCACCGTTGGGGCGTTCTTTAGCAGCCCGTTGAGTTATTCAACTGGCTGCTGCATCACCGGACGTGATGCTCAAAATAGCGACGTAAGTCGTTATTTTGCGATCCGGGAGCAGCTTTGCTGCGCCAATGAAGGCCAACACGGCGGCGAGTTTTGAAAAACGTCAGAAGGGCATTTTTCAACGGACTGCTAGCCATGAACCCTCGAGCTTGTTTAGGCGGAACCAAGCCAAGGGCACCGAGAAACACGTGAGTGATACGGTTGGAGATGATCTTCAAAACTACAGGTCGAAAGAAGGGACCGATAACTCCATGACTGAAGTCATTGAATATCTCTACTCGGAATTGTCCGATGACCCGGAACTCCTCGAGATTGTCGAAATGTTCGTGGATGAGATGCCGGAACGTACCAAATCACTGGCAGCACATTACGAGGCGGAGGATTGGAAAGCCCTCCAAACACACGCGCATCAGCTCAAAGGGGCCGCGGGCAGTTATGGATTCGGCCAGATCACGGCGTACGCTGCCACCCTTGAAGACGCGATAAAATCCGATCGTCCAGAAAGCGAGATCCGTGCGGCCTACGAAGTCTTGTTTGACGCCTGCCGCCGGGTCCGTTTGTCCCCCGCATGAAATAGCTCGCGTACGAAGCGGACACCTCGCATACTTGCCCACCATGGCTGAAATCAAACGGTCATGGACCGGCGGAACATGCGTGCGTATCCGCCGCCAGGAAGGCTACTGCTCGGCGGCCATTTTGAGCGCGACCAAATACGGTATCGGCTCCCCACCCAATGCATTGAGCACGGTCCCGCCGGCGGTGAAGACGTGCGTGACCCAATCTGGCTGGCCGTACTTGTCCAGGGCCTTGCCACCTTCTCCACCACCCACGAAGACGGCGACGCCCGCATCATGTAGCCGTTTGAGTTGAGAGACAAACCGTTTGGTCCCTCCTTCGAAGCGAGCGTCCTCAAACATGCCAAAGACACCGTTGTAGAAGGCAGCCCGGTCTGACGTCCCGCCCTGTTCCAGGAACTGGCCAATTTTTTCCTCGAAATGGTCGCTCGTCTTCGGTCCCACGTCGAACTGCTGATCATTGGGCTCCATCGACTCGGCGACGCGGCCGTCCTGCAACACAAAATCCACCGGTAGCACGAACTGAATTCCCTGCTCTCTGCCGGAAGTGATCATCCGTTTGGCTTGATCAATCCGTTCCCGTGGAATGAAGTAAGGCTTATCCGCATGCTCCGGATGTTCAGCCACGCCCATGCAGAACTCCGAACCGTCCAGTTCAGCGGCGGCCTTTTTGAGGGCCATGGCCAACGAGCCGGCGGTGAATACCCAACGAATACGGCCACGAGAAATCATGGCTTCCATATCGTCCAGCTTGTCCGCCTTCAGTCCACTAAAGACGACCAGTTCCGCCTCACGACAACGTTTCATCGGCCCTTCGAATTCACGTGCCACGTAGCTTCCCAGCACCGCGTGATCCATCGCGGCAGGAACCACCGTGCTGGAGGCATCCAGGCTACCGGCGGAGAGGGCTTCGTTGATGTAAACCTTCGCGACGCGTTCACGGAATTGCGAGGCGATCTGGGCTAGCTTTTCCGCGAGCGGAGGCAGATCATCCGGTTTCGCTTTCCACAACACCCGTTCGATGTCGTAGCGGCGTGTATTTTCCAGGACCGCGACTCCTCCGTTCGGAAGTGAGGCGATTTTCTCCGCAGCGTGATCGGCGATCGACAGCGTCTTCTCGTCCAACCAATCCGTAATCAACGGCACGTCAGATTCCAGGAGCTGGCCCAGGCGGCCGGCAACTTTTTCCAGGGAGCCTTCCGGCTTCCGCCCGATATGCCCGAAAATGACCTGTTTCCAGCCAGATTCACGGCCAAATTTCAACGTCTCCAGCATCGAACGCAGACGGATATCTCCCTCGCCAATTTGCGAGCCCGGCTTGGCATCGACATCGCCTCGGATGAGCACGGGAGTTCCCGCAGGGAGATCACCCAAAGACGCCAAACGCGGAATAGCGCTCAGATAATCTTCCAAATCCAATTGCGATGAATCGGAGTCCGCACCGACCAACCGGCGGCACCACGCGAGCATCGATTCCGCCGTCACGCTCATCTTCCTTGCTCCTTGCAATGAAATTTCAGAGAGGTTTTTGCTGACTGAGGCCGCAGCATCTTGGACCGTCAGCATATCAGTGTTCCCCAGGACGCTCTAGGTGGTCCTCCCGCACGGCATCCACGGCGGGGATCAGCTCACGGTTTCGGCGGGGGAATCGAGCGAGATTACTTCCGAAAGGGGGGCAGGGTGGAATTCGCGCGGAAGTGGTGCATCTTTCACAGGGAGCGGTCTGGCCACGCACAGCAGCGACGAACCGGGCCACCAGGGAAGCCGACGCCCGAGCCTCTCTTCCCAACGAGTCACTCGCTGTAGGCACCGATTCACCGGCTCCGGCGGCACGCGCGGGGGCCGGCCTTCACCGCCGAAGAGGCGTTCCTTGAAACGCACGGCAAGTTTGGCGGGAACCGTCCAGCGAAAAAAGTACCGCAAATCGCTACCCGCCCAGCCGGTCTCCCGCAGCAATTGGCGGAGCGACTTCGACGAGTAACGCGTGAAGTGATGGTTCAGATCATCATGGCTGGTCCACAGCCAGCGGAACGCCGGCACGGTAATCAACAAAAAACCGGTCGGCGCTAGCAAACGACGCGCATGCTGCAATGCGGCGCGCGGATGAGGAAGGTGTTCCAGCACGTCCAACAGCAAGATCGCGTCGAATTGCGTGTCGGGCTGAAATTGCTCATCGAAGGGACCGCAATGTATTCGCGAAGACCAGCGGGGATTTCCCTCGGCGAGCGACGGATCCATCTCCACGCCATGAACTTCGCCGAACCTGGCGAGATCATCGAAGAACAGGCCTTCCCCACAGCCCACATCCAAGATCCGCCTTGGATGGCCAGGCGATGCGGAACTTGGCGTAAGCTCCCCGCGCAGCGTTCGGAGTACGACTTCCCGACGTACGCGCCACCACCAATGGCGCTCATGCAGTTCGCGGTAAGCCTTAGCGTAAGCCGGGTCCATCGTCGCTTAAACCTGTTCTGGTTGCAGCCGGGTTGCCACATTCCCCTGGCCACGCGGGAGGGGGGCGGCCGTTTCGCCATTCCGCAAATCTTGGTCCACGATGTACAAGGGCCGGCGTTTGACTTCCTCGTAGACCCGCCCGAGGTACTCGCCGATGACCCCCAAAAAAAGAAGTTGCGTTCCGGAGAGAAACGCCATCAGCAACAAGAGGGCCGTGAACCCCTGGGGAGATTGGCTGAGAAACAATTTGGCGTACAGTGCGTAGCAAGAGAATGCCAGCGAAGCCAAAACCGTCACACCGCCGAATACCGAAGCGGCCCGCAGCGGCAATATCGAGAAGGAAAAGATCCCATCAAATGCCAGGCGGAACAACTTCGACCAGCCGTATTTCGATTCGCCGGCGAAACGAGGATCCCGCTCCACCGGAACCCCGATCTGCCTGAAACCGATCCATGTTCGCAGGCCGCGGATATAACGATGCGACTCGCGCTGGCGGCGGAGCAATTCCACCACGCGCCGTGACATGAGCGAAAAGTCTCCCGCGCCGATCGGCAATTGAACTTGGGACAATCGGGCGATCAGGCGATAGAACAGGGCATAGCAGGTCCGCAGGACAAGCCCTTCCTTGCGCTGCACACGTATGGCGTACACCACGTCGTGTCCGCGTCGCCACTCTTCCAAGAATCGGGGAATGGATTCCGGCAGATCTTGCAAATCGCCATCCATCACGACCACCACGTCCCCCGACACCGCATCCAAAGCCGCGCTCAACGCCGCTTGGTGGCCAAAATTGCGGGACAAGGAAATCGCGCGAACCCGAGGGTCAATGGCCACCAGTGCTTCCAGATATTCCCAGGTGCCGTCGCTGCTGCCGTCGTCCACGAAAACAATCTCGTGCGGACCTCCGGGCAGGTCATCCAAGACACCGCCCACACGACGATGCAGTTCCGGCAGCGTCAACTCTTCGTTGAAAACAGGAATGGCGACCGAGACGCTCGGTGCGGAAGTCATGACTTTGGGCCTCCCTTGAAGTAGACCATTCGCCACAACGGTTTGCCCCAGCCATTCACGTCATACGGTTCAAAAACCTCGGTTTCGAACACGCTTTGGAACAACTCTCGCCATCGCTCTAAAGGGCGGGCGTGATCTCCACGGTCGTGGAGAGCCAACCAGCGAGAGATCCCCCGCTCGGATGGCAAGACAAGGTCCAAGATGTGGACATGTCCGTCCGGAGTGAGCTGTCGTTCCATTTGTGTCAAAATATGCACGACCTCTTCATCGTCGAGGTGGTGCAGCAGGCTGTTTATCAGGATGAAGTCGAATTCCTCGCCTCCCCGCGCGGTGTATAGCCGGACGTCTGCCACGCGAAATTTCGGTCCGTACTTTCGACGTGCCGTGGCGACATAACGCGGATTGAGATCCAATCCCAGATATCCGTCCATCCCTTCGAACAGCGGTGCATTCGTGCCGGGACCGCAGCCGACATCGAGCACGCGCCGCGCCGATCGCAGGTCGTTGTGCCGCAACAGTGGGGCCAATTTCTCCTCGACAAATGGCCGCTGCCAAATCGAGTACACCGCCGGCACGTCGAGTATTGCCGTCACATCAGCCATCTTTAACATGTCGCGGGTCTCCTGATCGGCGAGTTTCCGGACGCCGCGCTGGGCGGTCGCAAACTCAAGACGCAATAGGCCAGCGTGAGAAACGCCACCACGAAGTAGTAGTTGCAAAAGGCGAGGCGCCCACAGAGAAACACCACGCCAAACACCACGGCGGTAGCGCCCATCAAATCCGCAGGGCGTAATTCACGCACGCGCGTCAGCCAGGCCACGGCGCCGGCCAATGTGGCCAGGTAAAGGACGAGCAGCAGGCCGCCTGGAACCTGCCAATCCCAGCCGTGTTTCAGCCACGAAACCAGCGAGAGGGAGTCACTGCGAGCCGGAGCATGGAGATAAACGCCAACCGTCCGCGACAGGAAGCTGCCTGCATCGTTGAACACGAACGGGGAGAGCCACGCGGCCCAACTCAGCCCCGTGATGAGGAAGACGCCGGGCAGCCGTTCCCGGTGGCGAATCCACAGGTAAGGGAAATACAGGGCCGCCGCGACTCCGCCATACTGTTTCACGGCCGCCGTGGTCCCCAACAACAGCCCCAAACCAAGCCATTTCTCATGAACCAACAGTAGCAGGCATACCGCCATGGCCGCGATCAGTACGGGATCGATCCAGGCCAATTCCATAACCAGCAAACTCGCTGGGTGGCTGAGCCATATCAGCCCGCATAAGGCAGCCATGCGGGGCGCGGCACCTGCTTTCAGGGCGATGAATCCCAACGAAAACGCGGTCACGATGTCGGCAGTGAAGGCCGCATAGCGGATATCCAACAGCAGCCAGCGATAAGGTGCTGCCCAGATGAGATACGCGGGCCAATAAAAGAAACCCGGCGCGTAACCAAACTTTCCATCGTAGATATCGGGGTACCAGGCGGAGTAGGGATTGACACCCTCCGCCAGATAGTCGCAAGCCAGGGAATTGGTCACGAACACGTCGATTTGTGGTTCCGGTGTGGCCCACAGCGTGGCCACTCGCGCCGCCAGTATGAGTCCCGATGCGAGCCCCAAGGCGGACCAGGGTATCGTCACCGGCTCCTCGTCCCTAACTGAGCTGAGAAATGCCCAGGTGCTGCCCAGTGCCAGCAACCCGAGGGAGGCGCGCAGTGCGCCTTCCCAAATATCTCCAGTGGCCGTGACTAAGCGGGGCGAGACCGCCAACTGCACGCAAGCCAAGGCCCAAACCCCGAGTAATATGCTTTCCGTCGTGAAAGGAAAGGCATCACCGGCGGACTGGTTCGGAGTTGGACGCCGCGAAAGCATGGCGACCGCGAACACGGCAAAACTCCCGGCCAGAATCAATACGCCTTGCGGGTGGTACGTGCCATAAGTGAGATGCAGCACGGCACCGAGCATGACGTAGAAAAACCAGGCCGCCGTTTGGGACGAGATCATGCGTTCGGGCCGAGTGAGGCGGAAGCGATGGTGCACCAGCGAAATCAGCCCGAGTTTGGGCTATAGAAAAGGCTAGCTTAGTTCCCGCAACGTCATCGCGACTCCGGCGGAGAATCCCAGCAATCTCGAATGCGCCGAATATTCCGCGTGCGCCGGTTGTTTGATGCGGTTTTCACCGCCGTCAACCTTTAAGCGCGTGTCCGCCGTGTGCTTTGAACACCTTGGGCAGCCACCCGCCAGAAAATTCGGCGGTTTGAAATAGCCGGTAAAAAGTGGACGGAATCCGCCCCGCGGCGAGCGTCCACGCGGGGACCAGCACGGCGCCCCAGTATTGATTGAAGTCCTGCCCTACGCAGCCGAAGGTGATCGTGTAGAGACAGATCGTGAGCACGACGCGTTGCCCCCAAGCGGAATTCCACGTCGCGCAGCAAACCAATGAAGCGGCAAACAAAATCGCCGTGATCCATTGCGGCAAGAGGAGCAAGAAGGCGTGAACCTGCAACAAGGAAAGCACGAATGGCAGTCCCAAGAATTGGGCCCAGCCTTCCGGGTGTGACATCGCGGCGAGGTCACGATGCGCGAGCACTTGCCAGACATGCCCGCCATAATACTCGGCATAAACGACCGCTCCCCACATCCACACGAGCAACTCTCTGCGATTGGCCCGCGGAGAGCGGAGCGCCCAAATCACGGAGAGCACGCAATAGGGAGCAGCCAGTTCCCGCGTGAACAGGGCGGCCAATCCGGCCAGCGCGGCGGCTCGATTCCGGCCCAGGCCATACAGACAAAGTGAAATCGCGATCAATACGCCGCACCAAACGACGGACATCACGTAAATTTCACCCAGGAAACCGAGCATCAGCGAACCTAAGAGCAACACTCCGCCAAAAATCGCCGGCGAAAGTCCTCCCTCGCGGGCCATGCATTCGAAGGCGAAACCGAATGCCGCCAGGGCCAGCAACCCAAATCCGAATTTCGCCCAGTCCGGCTGCGGTAGATGGCCAAATAACCACAAAGGTACGGGAGCCCGCCAATTGAACACGCTGCGTGTCGGATAGCCGCGCTCCGTCATTTCTCTTTCGGAGACCGCATAGAAGGGCTCCCCGGCATGGATGCCTTCCACGATGGCGGCGTATAGGGCAATGTCCCCGGCGTGTCGCCGGTCCTGGTCCGCGAACCCGGTTTTCCAAGGCGAAAGAGTGATCACCACGCAGGCACTGGCCAGAACGAACGCGGCCAGCAACAACCACCTCGCTCCTAATCGAGTGTGAGGCAGGCGTTGGATTTCCGTGGCGGCCGGTGACAAACGTCGCGGCGTAGTGCGGGGAACATGCTCCATGGTCCACTTGGCGAAATCGAGTGGTTGCGGGAATGGTCCACAAAAAAGCTAGCATGCCGTCGCGCCAATTCTGGCGGGGCCAGGCCCGGAAGGCGGCACGTTGCGAATCCGGTGAGACACGCTACGATGTAACGCGCATGGCGAAAATGGTCGGAGAAATGTGGGAGATTGCACTACACGCATGGCGGCTCACCAAATCGTGGAAGCAGTCCGAAATCCACTGGCGAATGCTAGGTTTGGAAAACCTGATTGCGGCCCCTTTCGTCGGTCTCCAGCCGGATGTCACGGCTGAACAGGTAAGAGCGAGCGTCCGTTTCCGCTGGTAAATCTAGCGAGATCCGCCTTCGGCGACGATCATGACGGATCGCGGAAAAACACCTGTGACTCCGTCTATGACGGTTGGCCGGCCTCACCAGAGATATTGTGTGCCATGAGCAGTACTGTCGCGGATCACCCTAGCCCCACTGCTGCCGGCGGCGGCTCCACCGTCCGGTCGCTGAAGTCGCGCGCGGCGCTTGGAGGCTTATGGACATTCTCGGGCCATTTCGCCTCGCTGGCGATTCGCCTGGCAGGCAATTTGGTTCTGACGCGGCTGCTTTTCCCCGAGTATTTCGGCCTGATGGCCATCGTGCAGATTTTTCTGACCGGCCTGCAGATGTTTTCGGACATCGGTATTACGCCCAGCATTATCCAAAATGAACGGGGAAACGAACCTCGTTTCTTGAATACGGCGTGGACGGCGCAATGCATGCGTGGATTTGCCCTCTGGACCGTGTGCTCCCTGCTCGCTTGGCCACTGGCCAAGTTCTATGAACAGCCCATCCTGATGTACATCATGCCGGTGACCGGGTTTACCGCCGTGATCGCCGGATTCAATTCTACGAATCTGGCTTCCGCGCGAAGAAAACTTTCCTTGGCCCGTTTGACGCTGCTTGAACTGTCGTCCCAATCCGTCGGCTTGCTGGCCACGATCGCTTTCGCCTGGAAGTACCAGTCCGTTTGGTCGCTCGTGGCGGGAGGGTTAGTTACAGCTTCGACCAAAATGATGCTCAGCCATACGGCGCTGCCAGGGATTTCCAACCGCTTCACCTGGGACCGCGAGGCTTTTGATGAGATGTTTCGCTTCGGACGCTGGATCTTCGTCACCAGCGTCTTGGGGTTCCTAGTGACCCAGGGAGACCGCCTGATCCTGGGAAAACTGACTAGCATCGAATTCGTCGGCATCTATACGATTGCATTCTTTCTCACGCGGGCTTGCGGAGAAGCGATCGATAAAATCAGTGTGGGAGTTTTGTTTCCTTCTTTCGCGGAACTACATCGGGACCGGCCGGAACGTCTATACACCAACCTCCGCAAATGCCGGCTGATTCTCATCGCCGCCAACTGGATGTGCAGCCTGTTCTTCATCCTTTTCGGTCAACAAGTGATCGACCTGTTGTATGATCCCCGCTATGCCAGCGCCGGCTGGATGCTGGAATTGCTGCCGCTGGGTGGCTTGGTAGGCGTGGTCAACTACACCTATACCAACGCCGTTCTCGCCGTGGGGCAATCACGCATCGTGGCCTTGTTGATGGCGACAAGGATTGCCGTGCAGTTGATCGCCATGACCCTTGGCGCGCATTGGGGCGGCGAACTCGGCGTCGTGCTGGGTGCCTCCGTGGTAGGATTGCTGCTCTTCCCCTTCAATGCATTCGTCATGCAGCGGCTTGGCATTTGGCAGCCGGAAGTCGACCTTCCCGTTCTGGCGGCAGCCTTGCTCGTATCCGCCGGCTATTTCCAGTTTTTGTGGTAACGATTCTCGATGTTTGTGAGCCGCGCCCATGGAAACGCGTGATCCCGATCCGCGAAATCCTGATTTTCCCGTCGCGGTGTCGGTGACGATGCCCACTTACAATGCGGGACGCTTCCTGGTCCCGGCGTTGGAGAGTATTCTCGTGCAAACCTTCACTGACTTTGAATTATTGATTCTTGACGACGGCTCCACCGATAAGACTCCTCAAATCATCCGATCCTGGCTAAAACGCGACGCACGCATCCGGTTTTGGTCTCGGGAGAACCGCGGCGCGCCGGTCACGCGGAATGAGTTGCTTCGAAAAGCACGCGGGGAATTTCTCGCCATCATGGATAACGATGACGTGGCCGCGCCAGATCGACTTGAGAAACAAGTACGCTTTCTGCAACAGCATCCCGAAGTGGTTTGCGTGGGGGGCGCTTACCAGGAGATCGACGAACAAGGACGACACCTGTTCCACTGCGTGGAACCGCTGACCGACGAAGAGATTCAACAAGCGGCGTTGCGAGGAGACATCCGGTTGCACCATGCCTGCTCCATGATGCGCCGCGAAGCCTTATTGGCCGTGGGTGGCTATTTGGAAGGAGGGCATTCCGACGGTGTCCTAGATCTGTGGCTGCGTTTAGGCGAAGTCGGCAAACTCGCGAATCTCCCAGACACCCTGTTCGATTACCGCATACGCCTGGATTCGTATAGCTGCTCCCACCAATCGAAATTCATTGAAGAAAAAAGAGAAGCTTGCCAGAAAGCTTGGCAACGGCGGGGAGTCACCGGCCACTTCGAAGCGACGCAACCCTGGCGGCCCGTCGACCGGAGTTCATTACAGCAGTTTATACTTAAGTATGGTTGGTGGATGTTTCAGCAGGGACGCCGTGGCGGCGCGATCGCGTATTCCCTGCGAGCCATCAAGACGATTCCTTGGAGAGTGGAAGCGTGGAAACTTTTGGCATGCGCGAGCCTGAAGCGAAGAACAAAGGCCACGCCGTGAATGCCTCACCGCTGATCTCGGTCATCATGCCGTATTTCAATGCCGAGCGGTATCTCTCCCAGGCGATTGAAAGCATCGTGCACCAATCGTTGGGCGATTTTGAATTCTTGCTACTCGACGACGGCTCCACCGACCGGTCCACCGAGATTGTCCGCGGCTGGCTCGGTCGGGACTCTCGGTCACTGCTCGTGGTACGGGAAAACCGGGGCGTGTCCGCCTCGAGGAACGAATTATTGAAACTGGCACGTGGTGAATTCATCGCCGTCATGGATGCTGATGATCTCTCGTTACCTCGAAGATTTGAAATTCAAATCGAGTTTCTCCGCCGACATCCCCAAGTCTCGGCGGTCAGCGGCGCGCATGGCGTCATCGATGACCGGGGGCGTTATCTCACTCGGCTCGACGCGCCGCTGGAGGATGAAGAAATCCAACAGGCGCTGCTGGCCGGATCCTGTAGCATGTGCCACCCGGGCGCCATGATTCGCCGTGAACCGCTGGTCCAAGCCGGCGGATACGATGAATCCCTGGAGTCCGCGATCGACATCGACTTGTGGCTCCGATTGGGAGAAAAAGGGGAATTGGCGAACGTTCCCGACGCCGTCATCCAGTACCGCTTGCATACCACGTCGCTGAGCGAAAGGCGACGCGCTCAGCAGGACCAAAATATTCGAACGGCTTGCGAACGAGCCTGGGCTCGGCGTGGCCTCGCTGGCCATTTCGTGCCGCCTCCCCCGTCGCGGCCTTCTTCGGACATGGCCTCACGCCATGCATTCTGGTTGCGCTACGGTTGGTGGGCATTTCAAAGCGGAGAAGGATCAACCGCCCGAGTTTACGCGTGGCGCGCCGTGATCACGAAGCCGCTTTCGCGAGAAAGCTGGAAGCTTTTCTACTGCTCTCACTTCAAAACGACGACCTCACCCGAAACCCAAACTTCGCCATGAGCCAGATTTCTATTTCGGCGATCATGCCGCTCTACAACACCGAGCGCTACGTGGAAGCGGCCGTCCGGAGCATTCAGCGGCAGACGTTTTCTGATTGGGAACTCCTCAT
Organism: Pirellulales bacterium; assembly: GCA_028289405.1. Lineage (GTDB taxonomy): Bacteria > Planctomycetota > Planctomycetia > Pirellulales > JANQPP01 > JANQPP01. Next base: position 46,183 of record JANQPP010000036.1, on the reverse strand, counting down.
CATGGATGACGGTTCCACGGACGGGTCGCGAAAAATCGTGGAAGATCTGGCCAGGGAAGATTCCCGCGTTCGCGTTTTCGCTAGCGAGAATGCCGGCGCGGTCGCGGCGCGCAATCGCCTGCTCGCGGAAGCCAAGGGCGAATATGTTGCATTGATGGATTCCGATGATATCGCCTTTGAAAATCGCTTCGAAGTACAGTTCAATTTTCTCGAAACGCACTCCGACCATCTGCTCATTGGCTCACAAGTTCTGCTGATCGATGCGGAGGATGCCCCCCTACGTTTGGGCGTGGAACGGTTCTCACATGAGGAGATCGACGAATTCCATCTGCAACGAAACACGGGCGCGGCGATCGTCCATCCATCCGCGATGTTTCGTTTGCCGGTCGTACGGGAATTGGGAGCCTATCGCGAAGGCACATTCCCCGCGGAAGATATCGACCTGTTCTTGCGGCTCGCGGAAAAAGGGCGGATCGCGAACCTGCCCCAAGTTCTGCTGCACTATCGCATTCACGCCGCTAGTGCGGGGCATGCAAAACGCCAACGCCAATTGGAACAGATTCGCGAGGCACGTCGGCAAGCCTACTCGAGGCGCGGCTTGCCGTGGGAAGAACCGGCCAAGCCCATCACGATGTCGACCGAAGATCCGCACGCATTGCATGAGCGCTGGGCTTGGTGGGCGTTGATGGGAGGCTACCCCGCGTCCGCCCGGAAACATGCCTGGAAAGCGCTGCGACAGGCGCCTTGGCGCCCTCGCCATTGGAAGGTCATGGCTTGCGCCATGCGGGGTTATTGAGCGGGACTATTGAAACTGAAACATGGCCCACAAGAACTTCCCAGCTCAGCCGGTCGCCGTCGCCGGCTGGTTAGCTTGAGCCTCGTTCTTTTCCGCTTCCAGGATCGGCGATAATATGGCCTCGATCTCCACGGCCTCCTCGGCGGTAATTTGCCGTTGAGGCGGACGCGGCGGGCCAAAATCGAGCCCGGTCGCGCGGATGGCCTGCTTGAGGAACGAAATGTTGTACGAGCTGGCAGCCCGGGCGCGGTAGTCTTCAATCGGACGAATGTGACGTTGGAGCGCCAATCCACGCTCCCAGTCCCCCTTCGCGCAGGCCCGAAACATGGACAGCGTGAGATGGGGACAGACATTGCCCGCGCCACTCGTGTAACCGGTGGCTCCGGCAAGCATGAAGAAGGGCGCGAACCGTTCCGCCGAGCCGCAGATCCATTCAATCCGCCCGCCATCGTCCTGCACGATGCGATGGAAGGCATCGATATCGTTCACGGCATACTTCACGCCCACCAAATTTTCGTGCCCGGCCAGTTCCAGCAGCAGGTCGTCGGACGGGATCTCCGATTTCTTGTAGATCAAAAGCGGACACGGTGCCGCATCAAGCAAACGGAGATAGTAGTCTCGCGCACCCTCATTCGATAAGTAAGGAAAGCCGAGCGGCATCACGAGCCCCGTATCCGCGCCCGCATCCACGGCCTGCTTCAGCATCTCTCGGGCACTCGGCAGATCATACCCCAGAGGGACCATCACGACCGATTCTTCTCCAACGGCTTCCCGGGCAAGGCGAATGCAATCCAGGATTTCCTGGGAGGTCAGGCTATGGAATTCCGCGCTTCCCGCGCAAGTGATGAAAACCCTGCCGCCGGCGGCGTGCAGTCTGCCCAGCAGCTCGCGCATCGCGGAAAGATTCAATCGATTTTCTTGATCGAATGCTGTAAGCGGAACGAACTGCACGTTCCGCAGCCGGTGAGAATCAAATTCCTGCGCCACTATTACTTGCCTCGGAATAAAAAAAGCGAATCCGTCTATGGACCAGCGGAGCGGAGTCAAAATCTCGAACAAGCGGTGCCTTACTTCCGCCGACCCGGCCCTAGCCTCGGCTGGAGAGGAAGAGCCTCGCGCACTGGCGGAGTTTGTCATTCCTCTGTGAATTGGCGTGGGCCGAAGTCCTTGGTAAAATTCGCCACGCAACTCGTGCTACCGAGCAAGGCTGAGCCTATCTCAAGCAATCATCGAAGGCAAGCAAAGAGAAACCTGCCCATGCCGATTTACGAATATCACTGTCCGCAGTGCCGCCGTGACTTCGAGATCTTGATCCGCCCAAGTGAGCGTGTCCAATGCCCTACGTGCGCGAGCCCTCGTCTCGAAAAAAAGCTGAGCGTGCCGGCAGCCCATCGCGGTGCCAGTAACGAATTGTCGGTCTGCGAGACTCCCAGCCCAGGTGGCTGCGGTCTCCCACAGTGCGGCATGGGCGGCTGCCAACTTTAGCGAGCGTTCACCGGCTTTGTCCCCACGCGCCGTAGCGGCAAACCAAGGGAAAAAGAACATGCCGCGATCTTACACATCCCTGTCACTGTTCACGCGTCTTCTAATTTACGGATTGCTGCTGCTGCTCGGCGTGCCCTGGTATTGGGGTTTCGTGGGGCAAGATCCTCCCAGGCTCTGGTGGGGCGCGCCGGCTTGGTTCGTGGTGGCCGTGCTGGCCTCCGCGGCAACCTCCTCGGTCACCGCGTTCCTGCTGCGGCGTCCCTGGCCAGAGGAGCTGGAACCCTCGGAGCCCTTGCCATGAACGAAGGGCTGCTCCCCTTCGGCGCGGGTGCCCAGGCGTTCATCGTGGGCTATCTGCTGTCGCTGATCCTCATCGGTTGGCTCGGGTATCGGGCCCGCCGCGACAGTTCCCTGCGTGATTTCTACTTGGCCGGCAAAGGCGTCGGTTTCTTCGTGCTGGTACTCACGCTGTATGCCACGCAATACAGCGGAAACACGCTGTTCGGTTTCACGGGCAAGACGTACCGCATCGGCTATTCGTGGGGCATGTGCATCCACTTCATGACGGCGATCGTCGTCTGCTTTCTCATGCTCGCGCCGCGACTTTATGCTCGTAGCCGCGAACGTGGCTACATCACCCCCGCCGACTTTTTACAAGACCGATTCGGAAACCTGGCTTTAACGGTCGTGGCCGCGGGAGTCATGGTGGTGGCCATTTCCAACTTCCTCTTGGGGCAGCTCATGGCCATGGGCCGCGCCTTGCAGGGCCTGACTGGACTAGAAGCGGCACAAGCGTACACCTGGGGCGTGATCTCGCTCGCCACGATCATCGTGGTCTACGAGACCTTGGGCGGCTTCCGTGCCGTGGCTTGGACCGACTCCCTGCAAGGCGGCGTGCTTCTGGTCGGTTTCGGGATTCTTTGTTATCTGATCTTCGAGAAATACGGTTCCCTCGGCGAGGCCACGAAGTATTTGCTCGCCTCCCCCCCGGATGGACCGCCCAAAATCTTGCCGCCCGACGCTGGACGCATCCGGGAATGGTATAGCTATATTTTCATCGTCGGCTTTGGCGGCGCCTTGTATCCCCAGGGAATTCAGCGGATTTATGCCGCCCGGTCCGCCCAAGTGCTCCGCCGCAGTCTGCGGGTGATGGCATTTTTGCCTCTGACCACCACGCTGATCGCCGTGATCGTGGGCATCATGGCGGCGGCGAACGTGCCTGGCCTTTCCAATCGAGGAGAAACGGACGCCGTTCTCACGATCATCCTCAGAGAAATCCAACAAGAATCGTTGTTCGGGTATTGGCTCGTGGCGGTGCTCTTCGCGGGAGTGCTCGCGGCGATCATGTCCACCGCCGATTCCGTGCTGCTTTCGATCTCTTCCATGCTCACGAAGGATATCTACGGACGGTGTTTTCGCCCCGCGGCCCCGGAAAAGGAACTCACCTATTTCGGCAAAATCTGTTCCTGGGTACTGATCGCGATTCTCTCGGCGATGGCCATCGCCCTACGGGACGAAACCACGCTGGTCGGTTTGCTGGACCGCAAGTTTGACCTGCTGGTACAGCTCGTGCCCGGCTTCTTTCTGGGACTGCATTGGCATCGTCTGCGGGGCGGCGCCGTGCTGTTTGGCTTGCTGGCGGGTGTCTCCGTGTCGGTGGCCCTAGCCGCCGCCGGGTACGGCAAGCTGTATGACATTCACGCTGGATTGTACGGCTTGTCCGTGAATCTTTGCCTAGCTGTGGGCGGATCGCTGGCCCCCATCACTCGGGAATCGGCCAATTCCAACCCGCGGTGAAACCGCCATCCACGTACATGATCTGTCCCGTCATGAAGGCAGCGGCGGGAGAAGCCAAAAAGAGCGCGGCACCGGCCAAGTCACGCGGCTCGCCCAGGCGGCCTAGCGGGGTATTCCGCTGCCCCCAATCCCGCATGATGGGATCCGACCAGAGCCCGCGTGTCAAATCGGTCAAAATGAAGCCGGGCGCGATCGCGTTGACCCGCACGCCGTGCGGCCCCCACTCCAAGGCCAAACCCCGCGTCATGTGTCCCAGCGCCGCCTTGCTCATGGCATAGGGGGCGACATTCTTGAGTGGACGGTCGGTATTCAGCGAGGCGATGTTGATTTGGCAGCCAGCTTTCCGTTGGCACATCAGGCGGCCTACTTCCCGGGACAGCAGAAAGGCTCCCTTCAAATTGACGTCGAGCACAAAATCATAATCTTCGTCCGTGATGTCCAGCGCGGGCTTGCGACGATTCACGCCCGCCACGTTAATCAGCGTATCGATTCGCCCGAATTCTTCGTGAACGTCGCGAACGAGCCGGGAAATCTCCTCCGGCTTCGCGACGTCGCATACCCGAGGAGTGATCCGCCAACCCTCTTCGCGCCACTGGTCGGCGGCGGCTTGCACGGTTTCCGATTGTCGGCCCGTGAAAATCACGGTCGCGCCCCGCGCGGCAAATCCGGCCACGATGGCCTGCCCGATGCCCCGGCTGCCGCCAGAGACGAGCACCACTTGATCCGAAACGGAAAATAGCTCATCGGAAGTGGGAGGCATGGGCATGATCCATTGCTTGGTGACTACGTTGACAAAGGAAACATGAGCGGACTACCACGAAAAACGGCCACGTCACCGTGGCCGTTTGTTGCATTTCATGAAGAATGCTTGGTTTATTCTGGGAACAGTTTCGTGGAAAGGTAACGCTCGCCGAGGTCCGGCAGGATGACCACGACGGTCTTGTTTGCGTTCTCCGGCTTTTGGACGACTTGGATCGCGGCCCAAGCCGCGGCGCCGCAACTGATCCCGCACATGAATCCTTCCAGCTTGGCCATCTGCCGGGCCGTCTCCATGGCATCCTCATCGTGTACCTGAATCACGTCGTCAATCACGTCTAGATTCAAGATGTCGGGAATGAAACCGGCGCCGATCCCCTGAATGGTATGCTTGCCGGGTTGGAGTGGCTGTCCCGCCCTTTTTTGGGTAATCACCGGGCTGTTTGCCGGTTCCACGGCGATCATTTGGAGCGAAGGCTTGCGGCTCTTGAGCACCTCGCCCACGCCCGTGATCGTGCCTCCGGTACCCACACCGCTGACCACGATATCCACGTTCCCTTCAGTATCCCGCCAGATCTCTTCGGCGGTGGTTTTGCGATGGATCTCCGGATTCGCGGGATTCTTGAATTGCTGCGGCATGAAGTAATTGTCCCTGGAAGCGACAATCTCTTCCGCCTTACGGACAGCGCCGGGCATCCCTTCGGCGGCGGGCGTAAGAATCAATTCCGCGCCGAAAGCCTTGAGCAACCTTCGGCGTTCCAGGCTCATGCTTTCCGGCATGGTCACGGCCAGTTTGTAACCCCGCGCGGCACAGACATACGCCAGCGCGATGCCCGTGTTGCCACTGGTCGGTTCGATGACCGTGGTCCCCTCCTTGAGGAGGCCGTCACGCTCGGCCGCGTCGATCATCGCCCGGCCAATCCGGTCTTTCACGCTCCACAGCGGATTGAAATTCTCCAGCTTTCCCAGCAGATTCGCGCCCGCCCCGCCGGTGATTCGGCGGAGCTTGACGAGTGGAGTATTTCCAATGCATTGCGTGATGTCTTCGTGTATACCCGTGGATATGGCAGTGCTCATGCGCTCCTCGCAACGGTTAGGAAATTGGAAATGCGATTTACACCAGCGCCGGGTAACGTGGTGCGGGCCCCACAAAGCAGGAAATATACCACAATCGTAAAAACTGGCCAAACGTGGTTGCAGGAAAACAAAACACCGCTTCCGATATGGCGGCGATCCGTGAGAATCTCTCGCTGGGAGTGAGCCGATGAATACTCCCGCCCATGTGGCAGCCAGCCTGCTCGTTTGGCGAAAAGAAAAGGGAACCATGGCCGCGTCGGCGGTCGTGCTCGGGGCGCTGCTCCCGGATCTGCCCATGTTCGGCTTCTACGGCTACCAAAAAATCGTGGTGGGCAGCAGCGAACGGGAAATATGGTCCCGGCTTTACTTCCAAGACCATTGGCAGTTGCTCTTCGACGTCATGAATTCCATTCCGTTGGCCTTGGCGTGCCTGGCCCTTTTCGCGTGGATTAAATTCCCTGCTGGCAAGCTGTGCGCGGCCAGCGCGTTATTGCATATGCTGTTTGATTTGCCACTGCATCACGATGACGCGCATCGGCATTTCCTGCCGCTGACGCATTGGCGGTTCGCGAGCCCCGTTTCTTATTGGGATCCCCGGCATTTCGGATTGCAGGCCGCCTTGTTAGAGTTCTTGTTTGCCGTCGCGGCTGCGGCCTTCGTGTGCATTAAGGGACCGGGGAAACCGATACGCATCGCCGCGTTGGCCACTTTGGCCATGTATCTCGCCGGCATCGCCTTCGCGGTGATGATGTGGATGGGGCTGGAATGAGTCAGATCGCAATGATCGTTGGCAATAAAAAACGATCGACGTTCGAGACCATGCTTAAACGCAGGAATTGTGAGCCATGAACCAAAAAAATGTCGCCCAAAAGGTGCTGGGAAAAATCGCGCGGACCGTGCTTCCGGATCGAGATCCTCGAATGAAGCTGCTGAAACGGCTTCCCAAATCTTCGATCGGCGCGGAAATCGGCGTGTGGAAAGGTGAATTCAGCGTCAAAATCCTTGAGGTTGCTGCTCCCAAGGAGTTGCACCTGATTGATCCTTGGCAATTTCAAGGCGAATTCCCGGAACGGATGTTCGGCGGGACGGTCGCCAAGGAGCAGAAAGACATGGATGATATTTACGAATCCGTGAAGCGCAAGTTCGCGGACAGGAACAACGTCACCTTCCACCGGGGCTTCTCGGATCAGGTCCTAGACGAATTCCCAGACGATTATTTCGACTGGATCTACGTCGATGGAAACCACTACTACGAATACGTGATGAAGGATTTACAGCTCTCGTTACAAAAAGTGAAGCCGGGCGGCTTCATCACCGGAGATGACTACACCTGGGGATATTCCGCCGAGGGAAAAGACCATCACCCCGTGGAGCAAGCCGTCCAAGAATTCGCGCAAGAAAAAGGGCTAGCCGAACGCCTCGAAGTATTCGACACGCAATTCATCATCCAAACCTAGCGAGGATTTCCACCGCACTCCACTGTACCGTGCAGCGGCGAGCTCACGCCATTGGCGCCAATTCGAATGGATCAGGCCCAAGTCTCACGTAAAAAGCGAATCCAATTGCCGTGCATAATTCCAGCAATATCCTCTTCGGAGTAGCCACGTGAGGCGAGCAACTCCGACGTCCGCGCGAGGTCGGCAATCGTGTCCACGTCGAGCGGACCCTGTTCCCGGCCAAAGCCGCCGTCCAAGTCGGAACCGATGCCCACGTGCCGGGCATTTCCGGCGATTTGGCAGATATGGTCCAAATGATCAAGCGCGGTGTTGAGCGTGACGCCGCATTCTTCGGGCGTCGTTTTTCCTCGTTCCCAGCCAGGAACGAGCATCCAGGCGTCGAGCACGAAGCCGATCACGGCTCTCCGTTCGATGAGGGCGCGGATTTGGTCATCGGAGAACTGCCGGTCGCCGGGCACGAGCTCGCGACAATTGTTGTGGCTGGCCCAGACCCGACCCGAAAAACACTCCAGCGCGTCCCAAAAACAGGCGTCGCAGAGATGCGTGGCGTCGAGGATGATGCCCAGGCGTTCCATCTCGGCCAAGAGTTCTCGTCCGTTACTACTTAGCGGAGCCGAAACACCGGTACCATACGCGTATCTGCCTGGTCCATAATGGGCCGGTCCCAAGGCGCGAAGGCCCTGGGCATAGGACGCTTCCACATGGCGAGGCGTGAGCAGCGAATCGGCCCCTTCCAGACTCAAGATATAACCGATCGGTGCGTCTGGCGGTGGCGAGGCTTGCCACAGTTCGACATGCCGGTCCAGTCCGGCACGGTCGGTGATTTGTACCATTTCCCCCGCCGCTTCCATGGCGCGGTACCAGGCAAGTTGGCCCTGCGTTTGTGCCCAAGCCATCTCCGGGGCGTGCCACCCTGGGAGTTCACTCCCCGGTTCCACGTAACGTGCAATCTGCGTGGCCACGCAGAGGCCGATTTGGCCTCGACGCATTTCCGGCAAGGAGACAGTTCCCCGGCCACGATCCGGTTTGTCCTCCATACCAGCTTCCCGCTGGCGAATCTCGGCCGCGGGCCGGGTAAGATCGCGGTTCCACTCCAAGGCGTTCATGCTCAGGTCGAGATGGGCATCGAAAAGGAGCATGCAAGACGTGCCTCAAAGAGCCAGGTAGTGAATGAGTGAGACGGCCATCACAACTTCACACGCGAATAAAGATTCGCTTGCGGTACATCCACCACAAGACGGCGATCTCTAGACCGAGGCGGATCACGAGTTGCACGATGCCGGTGTACTCCCCCAGCGCGTCGGCGATGTGCCCGCCGGCGAGGCGTTCGGCCATGGTATCCCAGCGGACGAGCTGATCACACATGTAGATAAAAATAGGGTTCACGCCGATGACGATGAACGGCAAGGCCCACGCCCGAAATTTCCAAATGTCGACGACCAGGTAAAACAGTCCCAACAAAACCAGGCTGTAGCCGCCGGCCACGAGCACATACGACGAGGTCCAGATGTTTTTGATGATGGGGAACTGCCATTTGGGAGGCTGGGCCGCGACACCTTCCGCCTCGGCGTTTCCCGCTTCCGCTTGGCCTTCCGCCGCTGTACCCCCCTCTGGAGCTGTTTCCTCGGTTGAGTTCGCCTCTGTCGCGGGCATTGCCATCTCGTTGAATTCTCCGGCCCAAGCGTATCCGGACACGACAAGCAGAATCCCGGCAAACAGGTAGACGGCCACTTTCTTCGCGGGCGTCATGCTTTCCCGTAGGAGTAATTGCCCGGCCAAGACGCCGAGCACGCAAGAGGTGATCGCTGGAAACGTGCTCAGAATCCCCTCCGGATCCCAGCCGCCCAACTCGGTGAACCAGGCACGGCCCGGCAGCGCCACGCGGTCGACGTGTGCGGCCAGATTATTGATCGGCGTCAATACACCCGTGAGGGTTTCCTCACTTTCATAAGCGGGAAACGGGACGAAACGCATGGCGGCCCAATATCCGGCCAGCAGCAATACCGTCCAAACGGCCTGCCCCCACGCTCGAAAGTGGAGATAGATCAAACTGGCACCGAGATAACACAAGGCAATCCGCTGCAGCACGCCTACCCAACGGATATCTTCCGCGTAATTCGCCAGTCCGCCGTAATAAAAAACGCCCAACAGATAGAGCACGAGGGCCCGGCGAAATACATGCCCGTGGACTTTGGCCAGGGAATCTCCGCGCTGCAAACGCTTCCCCAAGGCGAGTGGAATGGAGACACCACTCATGAACACGAACAACGGAAAGATCAGGTCGTAAAAGACCATGCCTTCCCATTCCACGTGTTCCAAGTGCCGCGCCGCGAATTGGATGGCCGGCACGTCGGACAAGCTCTTGAGCTGATGGAGCGCGTTGACTAACGCATCGGCTCCGATGATCCAGAACATGTCGAAGCCGCGTAGAGCGTCAAGCGAGACAATCCGTTCGGAGGCAGGCCGAGTGACGCCGGATGTTTCCATGGCTCTTGCTTTCGTGATCAAACAAGGAGGCGGGCATGCGGAGCGGTGGTCCCACCGCTCGGCAAATTGCGACCGATTGTACCGCGCGAGTCCGGCTTGGCGAGGACCCGCATCCCCACCTCGCGTGTCGCGCCGGCCTAAAACACAATTTCTATGCAAAAGTGGTGGAGTTTGCGGCGGCAAGATCGCTGCGGCATCGCGGTGGCTGGCAACTACGAAACCAACCTGACAGCTTGCCATATCAGAACGCACGCCCCAAGCCCGAAACACCAATAGGCGAAATGGTGAAGCCGTCCATTGAGTAGCCAACTCAAGAGCCAGTACAAGGCGACGAACCCGGTCAGGCAGGCCGTCACGGCCCCGGCGACCAACATGGGCATGGGCGTGGAACTGGCTCCTTCCTGCAAGATGTCCAGGACTTCCAGCAAGCACGCGCCGCCAATGGCCGGGATGGCCAACAAGAAGGAGAACGTCGCCGCGTCCCGACGAGAGAGGCCCATCGCCAAGCCCCCCACGATCGTGGATCCGCTGCGGGAAATACCGGGCAGAATGGCGAACGCTTGGAAACAACCGACGACCAAGGCCGCAGCATAGCTCAACTCATTGTACTTCCCTGTCGTGTCTTCGTGGCGCGCGGACCACAAGAGCATGCCCCCCGTCATCGGCAGCATGCCTCCGGCCAGCCAGGCACTTTCCAGCCACGCTTCGGCAAACTCCTTCGCCGTGAGGCCAAATACCACGGCGGGCATCGTGCCGACGATAAGCAAGCCCACGGCACGTCGGTCTTGCCCCAGCAGCCGCACGATTTGCCGTCGAAAGTAGATCAAAATCGTGACTAACGTGCCGGCGTGAAGGGCGATTTCGACCTCCAGCAGATCCGCCAAAGGCTGGCCCGCCTGGTCAAACAGCGCTTCCGTGACGACCAGATGGCCGGAGGAACTGATGGGCAGGAATTCAGTGATGCCTTGCACCATGCCGAGAATCACGGTTTGGAGCCAATTCATAATCTTTGCCAATTCCGCGTGGAGCGTGATTCACTGGGGCCGTTCTTAATCGGTTTTGCAAATATAGCGTCCAGTACTCGACACTCCGAAAGTCATTCGCGGCCACTCCGGCTACTGCCGATTGGGCGATGCAATTCCTCAATTTGACCGTTCTTGAGGGCTGTGTTAATTTGCTCCAACACTTAAGGAGGCGTTTCGGACCGAAGCCTTATGTAAACCGCAAGAGGATTCACGAAAATGCGATGTGCTCTGGCCGCATTGGCCGTAAGTGGAATGTTGGTCTCCGCTGGATGTCAAGGCGGTCCCTCCCGTGTTCCCATGCCGAGCGTCGATTCGGATGGCATCGCTTCCCGCGCCATGGAGATGTACGACAAGGATGGCGACGGGTTTCTCTCGAGTGAGGAATTGGACGCCTCTCCGCCGCTGAAGAGCGCCATCAACCAAATCGACACCGATGGCGACGGTAAAATGTCGCAGGATGAGATCATTGCCCGCGTCGAGTTTTGGAAGAAGAAACGAACCGCTATCTATACGATACCCTTCGAAGTCCGGTTCCGGGGACAGCCGCTGCCAGGAGCCGTGGTCGAACTCGACCCGGATCCCATCATGGGCGAGGAATGGCCTTCCGCCCAAGGCGAGACCAACGAGATGGGCTCCGTCGTCCCCACCCTTCCGGACGACCAATTGCCGGCGGATTTGGCTGAACAAGGAATTCACGGAAGGTATGCCGGATTCTATTATGTCCGGGTTACCAAGGATGTGAACGGGAAACAAGTCCTGGCAGAAAAATTCAATACGGAAAGCCAACTTGGGCAGGAAATGGGACCCGCCGCCGAAGGGACGCGCGAAGGAAACATCCGCGTATTCCTCAAGTAGCTCTCGCTTCCTGTCGGACACGCCACCGGCATGCGGAATCTGGACCAAGTCTTCTCAGCCCTGCGTCGCTCACGCTTCCGACAACGGTTCCATTTGGACGAAGATGAGCGCCTCTATCTGCATCGGCAGGGGCTGGCAAAAGTTCTGGAGCACGCGAAAACCTTCATCCAGTCTCGCCTCGCGCCGGCAACACCGCGAAAAGACGGCCGCCAAACGCCGTGGCGAGGGCATCCTGTCTTCGTGGCCCAGCACGCCACGGGAACTTGCTGCCGGAGTTGCCTGGAGAAGTGGCATCGCCTCCCCAAAGGGCGTCCCCTAGAACCCACCGAAGTCGAGTACGTACTCAGCATGTTGGAAAAATGGCTACGCATGGAAGCGGACCATCCCGCCAGTCTGACAACAACTAACGACGCCGCTGCGTCCGCCAACCCTGAGCTGAACGAGGAATACCCGCTATTCCCCGAGCCTTAGCCGGCGCATGGCTCCGCACTTCCAAGGAGGTCAATCGACGCGCGTTTTGGCGATCGGTTTCCAATTCCAAAAGCCGCAGGAATTCTTGCGAGGGACGATCCAAGACCACGACATCGCTTTTCCGAGACGTACCGTCCAAGGGGCGGGTCACGCAAACAATCTCCACGCCGCCGTGAGAAGATGACGGAGAACTCGATTCGTCTAATCGCGGTTCGATGTGAGTCGTCGGAGTGAGTGGCGGCTCGGAGAGGTTGCCTTGAGGCACGTGCGCGGCAATGGGCGAGGCTTCGTGGGCTTCCGCGTTCGTGATCGGCAGCGAACTCTCTGGCTGGCTAGCGCGTAACAAATGGGCCACTTGGGCCTCCTCAAGCACTTCCCAGGCATTGCGGATTCCGGCATAAATCCCCTCGTTTTCGAGCGGATCCGCAGCATTACAGACGCCAAGCAACCGGCCGTCCAGCGTAAACAGACCGCCGCCACTGCGGCCCTCTTTAGGTTCTCCCGCCACGACGATGTTATCGGGGCCGAGATATTTGTTCACGGCGGAGACCGTGGTCTGCTGGGCACGGGGAGGTTCACCCAAGTCGCAACCGACCACCACGACACGTTCCCGTGGTCTCGGTTGGTGGTCCACCGAAACCAGTCTTGCCGCTGGCAACGCCCCGTCCGTACGAACGATGACCAGGGCCACGTCACGTTCCAAATCGTATCGTAGAAGTTGGCCAGCCACCGTTTGAGAGGGAGTCGGACCACCACTCGCGAACAGGTCGACCGAAATCGATCCCTGCCCTTGCGAGTCACGGAATATATGTCCGCAGGTCAACACCAACGCTTGACCGTCACGCGCGTCGATAATCGTGCCCGTACCGAAAGAGTGTCCCTGGGGATCCTCGACGCGAAGGCGGACCGTGCTGGCCACCAAGCGGGCAAACGATGCGCCGGATGATGCAAAGCTCGTCTGTTGGGCGGACTGAATAGCCGCATTGGCCGTGGCCCGTCCCACGATGCCCGGATTTCCGCGCCGCAGATCCTCGGAAGTTGCCCGAGTCTCCCGTAACGCCCGGGCATTTCGCCGCGCGGAGGGCAAAGCCACGAGCGCGCTTTCGTTCGCGAGCGCTTGTGTCCGTCGGATCGCCGTACGATTCGTCGATGGCGCGATGCCAGCCCTTTGCAACATGCCGGCCAATTGATCGGGGCTCGTGGCGCCGGTCAGACGGCCTATTTCTTGGCCGTTCACGAGGGCCACGAAACAGGGAACCGCCGTAACGCGATACCGCTGCGCAAGTTCCGCCTTGCGGGACACGTTCACCTTACGCACCGGATAACCATCCGCGATCAACTTCGCGACCACCGGCTCCATGGCACGGCAAGGTCCACACGTGTCCGAGTAGAAATCGAGCAGCACGGTTTGCGGCGTGCTCGCCACGGAACAAAGAGTCAAGATAACGGGCAAATTCAACATCCCCATCCCTCCCTGGATCACGGGCTTGCGAAATGGCTCGATCACGAAGACCGCACCACATGGATCGCCGATTCTTGACCGCTTCCTGCGATCGCGCGGATCGGCAAGTTTTGTAAAGTTTTCAAGGTTCGGGAAAATAGTCAGCCGCGAACTGTCGCCGAATTTGATTTCCCGCACCACTCTCGAAGCGGTTTTGCCGCATTTTTCGCGAATTGAGGGCTGAGGCGCCTCGTGTGGCCCTCCCCTTCGTTCCTCGACTCGTACCGCTCCGGAGCATGTCTCGTGCCAATCCGCTTCTCCAAACCGTCGTTTTTTTGCTTATCACTGGCATCAAACGTGCATGTTTTTGTGAAACGCTTCGCGTTGCTCTGTGCAGAGGGAATCGATAGAATCCCTCGCCCGACTGTCGACCGACGATGGTATATCACCTTGCGGCACACGGATCGTGCGCACATCCGCTGGGTATTCATCCGCCAAATTCGATAGTTCAATTTGTCAGGAAGACTCGATGTCGAACGCCGCTGTCATCTCGCCCTCTGTTTTTCCGGCAGATCATATCGGCGCCGCCCAGCGCATTCTTCGCTTGGAAAGCTCGGCCATCGCAAGCTTGGCTGACCGGATAGACGGAGCCTTCGCGGATCTTGTGCAAGCCATCTTGCGCTGCGACGGGAGTGTCATCGTCATGGGCATGGGTAAGGCCGGGTTGGTCGGCCAAAAAATCGCCGCCACGCTGGCCTCCACCGGCACTCGCAGCCACTACGTCCATCCGGCCGAAGCCATTCACGGTGATTTGGGACGGATTCACCGCGAAGACGTGGCACTGATTCTGTCCTTCAGCGGTGAAACGGAAGAAATTGTGCGGGTGCTGCCGGTACTCAAGTCCATGCAGGTCCCCATCGCGGCGATCACTGCTCGGAACTCCAGTACGCTCGGCAAGTCCGCAAACTACACCTTACAGTTGGGGAATCTGGAAGAAGCCTGCTATTTGGGTTTGGCGCCGAGCACCAGCACGACGGCTATGTTGGCCTTGGGAGATGCGCTTGCGCTCGTAACAAGCCACGCCCGTGGATTTCAGGCGGAGGATTTCGCCCGATACCATCCCGGCGGCAGCCTCGGGGTGCGTTTGAAACGGGTAGAGGATCAGATGCGGCCCGTGGAAAGCTGCCGCCTTGCCTCGGACAACCTCACAATCCGGGAAGCGCTCGTCACCCAGCGAATGCCCGGACGGCGGTCCGGAGCCTTGCTGCTGGTGGATGGTAGCGGAAAACTGTCCGGCATCTTCACCGACAGCGACCTTTCCAGAATTTTGGAAAGCCGGCGGGATGAAGCTCTGGACCAACCGATTCATGATGTCATGACGGGAAATCCTCGGTTCGTGACAGCGGGCACGCGGCTGTCGGACGCCGTGCAAATCATGGTCGAAGCGAAACTGAGCGAATTGCCCGTGGTCGACGGTGAGCACCGTCCACTCGGCCTGATCGATGTGACCGATCTCATCGAAATCTTTCCTCGGGAATTCGCCGACACGACCGACACTCGCCACGAAGTTTCCACCGAAAACCAGGCCGTCACGCTTCCGCTTCCGAACCATCGCACGGGGAGAGCACGTACATGAATTTGGCGGAGCGTTGCCGACCCATCAGGCTCTTGCTGTCCGACGTGGATGGCGTGATGACCGATGGCGGCATCTACTTCAACGACCAGCGAATCGAAACCAAACAATTCCACATTCACGACGGACTCGGCATCCGTTTGTGGATGGAAGCAGGCCACAACTTTGGCATCGTCACGAGCCGAAAGTCGATCGCGGTATCCCAAAGAGCCAAGGAGCTAAAGATTGATTTGGTACGGCAAGGTGTGGCCGAGAAACTTCCCGTCGTGCAGGCGATCACGAAAGAATGTGGGCTCTTCGCGGAGAACGTGGCTTACTTGGGCGACGATCTCCCCGATTTGCCAGTGCTCCGCTGGGTGGGACTGGGAATCGCCGTCTCCAACGCGCGTCAGGAATTGCTGGAGTATGCCAATCACGTGCCCCAATCCTCCGGTGGTTCGGGCGCCGTGCGCGAAATCGTGGAGGAAATCCTCAAGGCACAAGACCGTTGGGAAGATATGATTCGCCGTTTCGGAGTTTAACCGGCGTGAGCCGTTGTTTGGGCTCAATGCCTTGTCGTTGCCGGAGACCCGCGCGGCAGGGCCCATGATCGGTGCCCGTGGAGATCCATGTTTCGCCATTTTTCGCGATTTCCGAATTTACTGCGTACCACGGCCAGCGGTCTCGCCGTCGTGGTCTGCTATCTGCTTTATCGAACCGCAGTGGTTCCTTGGATCGAACCGCAGATCGAACTTGAGGCCTCCTCCGCTCCCTCCCCGGCTCTGAATCTCGGCCCAGAACTGATGGGCCACCCTCGGAATCACCGCTTGCACAAATGGTTCGCTCCGCGAGATTGGGAACTGGAAAGCCCCAAAATCCTGGAGAGCGAACAGGCCATCTTGCTGCTGCAAGATTATCAAACCCTTCCCGACGGCAGTGTGAAGTTGGTGCCCTGTTCCGTCGTGCTATTCATGGACGGCAATGCGTCCTCGAACCAGTCCGGGGATTCGGAGCGGGCCATCGTCCTCCGCGCGCCGCAAGGCGCCATCATGACGTTCGACACCCCCTTTAGTCTGCGGCAACCCCGCATGCGACGCATTGTGGCCGCGAAGCTGCTGGGGCCGATCTCGGTTCGCGGAAACACCCGGCGGGGACAAGACGCCGTGGACTTGGAAATCAACACCCGAGACATCGTCATGCGGAACGATGAACTGTGGACGCCGCACGATGTGCGCTTCCGCTGGGGAACTCATCGGGGCACGGGGAAAGAACTGCGCGTCAAGTTGCAGCCTCCCACCAATCCGGCTGAAGGCCGTGCGACGCTCTCGGGCATGGCCGGCAAAATACACTCGCTCGAATTATCTCGACAGGTCTCATTGCATTTGGAAATGGAGAACGAGTCGCCGCTTCCCACGGAACAAACGCCCGGAAGAAAAAAATCTACTTTGCGGATCAAATCGCGTGGCCCTTTACGCGTCGATTTTGAACAGGAACTGGCCACATTCGAAGAGCAGGTCGACATATTCCAAGACCACCCGAATGGCAACCCGGACCATTTGCAATGTGAGCTGTTGAAAATCGAATTTGAGCCGGAAGCATCTCCCACGGCGGATCGAGCTAGCGACTCGACGTTGTTTCCCGGTGGAACGAAGCTTCTAGCTCGGAGTATCGAGGCCATTGGAGATCCCGTGCTGTTCCGTGCTCCACGGAACAGCGTGCATACGCGCTGCCAACAGCTTTATTACGACCTGGCCACGAAGGAAATTCGCCTTTCGGCTTCCCCGTATTTGGAAATCCGGCAGCGGGAAAGTCTGGTTCGCGCGCCACGGATCCAATATCGCCTTACCGATGACGGGACACTCGGTCCACTGCTAGCCGAGGGGCCCGGTCTGCTGCAAACCCAGGTAGGGAATGATTCCCAAGAACCCCTCGAAGTCACTTGGCAGAGGCAACTACGCGTGCAACGGGATGGCCAGTGGCAATTGCTGTCGCTGCTGGGAGGCATGGGGCTGACCCACCAAGACGAAACCACGATCACCGCGGAAGAGCTGTGGATGTGGATGAAAGAATTGCCTGCTCAAAACCCCGGCGAGCGTTCCCGCTTGCTTCCGGATCATCTGTTGGCGCGGGCCAAAGTAGTCAAGCAGACCGACAGCGGCGTGGAGGGTTCTTTGCAAGCTTTGCATACGCGGCAGCCGAACTCGCCTCGCATGCCAGCTTCTCTCGTGAAAATCCGTTCGCCGGAATTCGATGCTCGCGTCAAACAGTTGGAGGCGTGGTTTCAACATCTGCCGCCCGCCACCAATGCCGCTCCCAAGACGGCTGCAACCGGAGCCAAGCCGGGACAGACGAACTTTGGCAACGCGCCACCTTCCGGCCCGCCGGCCGTGGGCTCCCCGAACGGCAACCCGCCACGCGACCGATACATGGTCTCGGGGGAGCTGGCTCGGCTGCACGTGGAAGTCGCCGGAGGCCGTTTTCAAGACGTCGATATTTCCATTGAACGCAAGGCGAGTCTAGAACAAACCATGTCGGCGGATCCCTCACAACCCCCGCTGATCATCCGCGGCGACACCCTGGCCATGCAAAATGCCATGCAAGGCCCCCGTTCGGGCTGGGTCCAAGGCCAGGCCGCGCATTTCGAATCACATGGCTTGAAGATTGACAGCGGGAATATTCATGTCGACGAAGCCGCGAACAAGGTTTGGGTGGAGGGGCCAGGCACCATGGAAATGCCATTGCCCGCCGAACGTTCCGCGCCATACGGGATGGGCAATACCGTCGCTAAGCAACCCGCGGTGAACGGGCTCCCTCCCCGCCAGGCGAAGATCCAGTGGCAGCAAAGCATGGACTTTGACGGGCGGCTCGCTCGATTTCACGGAGATGTCGTCGGCACCACGGATCGCCAACTGCTGCGGGCCGCTCGGGTGGAAGCATTTCTTGAGCACCAGATTCGCTTCCAGCGTTTGCGTGACAATCCGCCTCGCCCGCGCCTCGAATCCGTGCATTGTTACCGGGACACCGTCGGGAAACCGCATGTGAACCCCGGGGATCCAGTGACGAGGCACATCTTCTTGGAAAACCGCCAATTCAAGGAATTGCAACTCGTATCCTTGGACCGTCTGCAGTGTGCTGAAGCGCATTTGAACATGATCAGCGGTGATCTGGATCTTATCGGAGAGGGCACGCTCACCACCGTGCAACGTCAGCAAAGTTCCGACACGTCCCATCCTCTGGCGTTCGCTCGGCGCGGCACCTCGGGGCGGCCCTCGACAACGGGCCGCGCGAAGTCGAGCCTGGTTTCGCTCCGCGTCGATTTCATGCGTCAAGGCCAGGGCAACATTCACCGGCGAGAAATGACACTTACCGACCTCGTCGAGATGGCGTACGGTCCCGTGGCGACCTGGGAAGACGATTTGGCATTTTCGGAAAACGACGACTTTGGTCCGCATGACATCGCGCTCAGTTGCAATGAACTTCAGGTCTATCAACTGCCGAACACGGACGGCTCGCTCGAAATCGAGGCCCGGGAAGTACGACGCATCGAAGGAGAGCAATTCACTGCTTGGGCCGACAGGATCACGTTTTCTCAAGCCAAGGAGCTACTCATCCTGGAAGGCAATGGCCGCAGCGATGTCGAATTTTGGCATCAGGAATACATCGGCGGGAACACCAACAAATCGGCCGCCCGGCGGATTCAGTATTCCATCGCCACGGGAAAAGTCGACATCAACGATATCCGCACGCTCGATGTCTACAGCCGGGAAGCCCGGCAGCGCTGAACTGGCGATTTACCGCGGCGATCGCCACGACCTTTTATTGCAAGATCCTTACGCCGTTCTCCGCGTCAGGACTCGGGAGTATCCGACGAAAGAAAGACTTCGTGCACATCCAGCTTGCTGGGACCGCGAAACATCTCCTGGGGCGGTCGATTGGCATGGGCCTCGGCAAAGGCTTCGCTCCGAGTCCAAGCGACGAAATCCTCCATGGAACGCCACCACGTCTTCACTTCGTAGTAGCCTTCCGCTTCCGCATCCTCGACGAACGTCCCAGACTCATGATCGAATCGCACCGGGCGCGGGCGATGAACTTCATTTCGAATAAAGCCGGGGGATTGATCCACCAAGTGGACGCGGTTGCGAAACCGATCTTCAAAATCGATTTCATGCCCTTTGGCCACCGGAATGCGGTTGGTGACGACGATCATACGTTTCGCCTTTCTGGTCAATTTTTTTACTTTGCTGAAGATCGCCCGATATTTTAGTGCCGCCGTGCGGCTTCGCCGAGAAGGCCCGTGCAATAAACGCGGAAATGGCGGCCCATAACGGAATGGTTCGAGTGCCGATCGTGTTTTTTTCCGTCGCTTGGAAAAAATTCCGTGAATTACGTGGAGCGATAACGGTTAGCAGGCTGTCCCTGGGCCAAAGAGGCCACAGAGAGCAAAGTGGAGTAACCATCGATGACACGTTTGGCTTCCGTGTACTACCGCCCACCAAGTATCGCCACAATTCAGTTGGCCTTGGACCAGCGAAGCCGCCAGCCCTTTTCCTATACGCATGTGGGCATGACTCGCGATGAGCATGCACCGGGATACATCCTCGATCGGCGTCGCGTGCGGTTGGGAGAGGGCGCGGAGGTTTTTCAAGCTGGTTGCGACGCGCTCCGTGGCTGGGAGATGTTTCGATTGGATTGGATCCGCTTCTTCAACCACGAAACACCGCTCGAGCCCGGGGAGACCGTGGGCGTGCTGGTGCAGGTCGCCGGCCTCTGGTGGCTCAATACTTGCCGGGTGGTTTATCTCATCGAGGAAGCCGGCTCACTCCGCCGTTTCGGCTTTGCCTACGGTACGCTGCCGGGTCACGCCGAAAAAGGCGAAGAACGATTCGTGATCGAATGGCGCGAGGATGATTCGGTGTGGTTTGAAATTCTCGCCCTTTCGCGGCCCGGTAATTGGCTCGTACGTCTGGGCTATCCATACGCTCGCAGTCTGCAACATCGATTCGCTCGCGGCGCGCTTGACGCCATGAGGAACGCCGTTCATTGCAACTCCACGCCCGTACCGTCGCAGGTCTCCTCGTGAATCTTCGGCAGCGACGCATGCCCCGCATCGCGGGCGGTTTTCTCTGGCTGGCCTTGCATGGGACGGCCAACGCTTTCGGCTTTGTGGCGGCCAGTATTTGGGCCTGGACGATAGTTCACACCACCGATTTGCCAGAGACACACTCAGGGAAATTTACGTGCCTCTAGGGGGTTTGACTTTCGGAACCACACCAGGATAGGGTACTAAAGTCAACAAATCGAACCTTGGAATCCGCGACAACAGCAACTTCTATTTCTCGACCGGCTTTCGCGCCGCCGAGTTTGACAAGAAAATAGGATGGGTGGCCGAGTGGTCGAAGGCGGCGGTCTTGAAAACCGCTGTACGGGAAACCGTACCGGGGGTTCGAATCCCTCCCCATCCGCTCCACCAGAAGGGTCCGAAGCATGTTTGCTCGACGCAAAGCAAACATTCCCGATCCGTGACAAAACATGGAATAAGGGAAATCGTTGACGCGCGACACTTTCGTGCTCGAACGCCAGTGCAACGATGAATAGCCTGTCTTACCCAACGAGACGAATACGAGTTCACTCAACAAATGTCAGGCTCAATTAGACATTTTCTTCCGTGATCCAGTCCTCCAGGTCGTGCCCGCTCCAAGCTTTCAATTTCTCGAGAGCTCGTACCAAAATTTGCCGCACACGTTCCTTGCAGATCCCCAACTCTCGGCCCAATTGTTCGAAAGTCACTGGTTTTTCTTCCGTCGTGTTTGCCGCGGCCAATCCAAACCGGGCGGAAATGATTAGCCGTTCACGCGGAGAAAGTCGATCAAGCAGTTCGTCCAATGTCGCTCGCAAAACCGCATAGGCTTCCGATACTTCCGAGTGGCTCGAGCGGACCTCCGGTTGAGACTCCATATAATCGCCTTCAGCAATCGCGAACCGTGCCCGCTGCTCACGACGCTTGAGTGATGCGCGATAGATGGTCCGCCGCACGGCGTAAGTGCCGTAGGTACTGAAACGCGTGCCGCGGGTGTAGTCGAACTTTTCGATAGCGCGGATCAAAGTGACGTTCCCATCACTGATGAGCTCTCCGAGTGTGTTGGCGGTGTCGACGAAGCGCTTGGCAAGCGCGACGACTAGCCGCAGATTCGCTTGGATGAGTTGATCCCGAGTTCGAGAGGCGATGCTCAGCCATCGCTCGATCTCGAGGACCAGGTCCGCATCCACATTTTCCACATCCAATCGGCAACGGAGCTGGTTGGCGCGAAACTTGGAATAGTTCATCACGCGAAACAACTCTTGCTCTTCTTCACGCTCCAGCAAGGTCGTGCGGTAAAGGCTGGCAATATAGGCTGGGAGGCGTCCCATGCCATCCCAGTCGGCGTGTTCCGTGGCCGCGTGCGAATTCGACCGGGCCACGGTCCATTTTTCCGCCAAGCATTCAATCACTTCGAGCTGTCCATGACGCTCAAAGTCCTTACTGGGAATAAACTCGATCTCGCTCAGAAGGAGCTGATTCGCGCGGCGGGCCAAATCCTCAAGTTCCCTATGCCATATAGCTTTCGGACCGGTTCGATCCGCGGGAAGGCTCCTTTCGATTTCTGCCGAGTGTTCCGCGTGAGTCTGCGTTTCACGGCTGCCACGTTCCGGTGCCAATGCCACCATCGGCGGTGCTCCCTTCACTTGAAGGCCATCACGAGCCAGCCATGCGACGCCAGCTCATCAGAAATTCGAGGTGCTACAATTCGCATCCAACGGAGCACCTCACCCTGTTAACCGCAGTCCGAGGCGGGGCGCAACGCATTTTTCGCAGAAAAAAATGTCAAAATTCCCCAGCAAAGCTGGCGGCCCAGAAAAACAAGGAAAATGAACGGTTGGTGATCGCGTCAATTGAACTTGCAAATGCGACTGAAAAGAAAAATAGAAAATATCGGTTTTTCAGGATTTTTCTTGTTTGTTAAATCGGATTTAGTATCTTGTTAAAGCCAACCTCGACAGGAGACATCGGCGTTTCCTGTCGAGACAGCAGCAAGTCCTGGCGCAAGTCACGACGAAGCCGCAACTTCTGACCCGCGTTCATCGACGTTTCGCACCCATTCGAGGTAACCGACCATGAGATTTTCACTGTTATCTCTTCCCACGTTTCGGGTAAACCGTCCATCCTTTTTGGCGCTCGCCGCAGCCGTTCCTGTTCTCATTTTGTCGCTGAATTGGCAGATTCCGTCCGCATCGGCTCAGGCACTGTTAGGTCAAGAGACGTTCGAGGATGATGGGGAGGGAACGCGGTACACCATCGAAGGACGCGGCATCGACGAAGCACTTTCCGCCGGTCCAGGGTATTGGGACCACAATTTGAATGTTTCCGTGGTGGGCGTGCCAGCGGTAGCCCCTGCCCGTCGCGCCGCCTTCGTCTGGCGTCATGATCTCGATCCGGCGAACATCCAAGACGGCGCCTTGGAACTGTTTGACTCCGCCACGAGTTGGCTGATGGATGGCAAACAAAATGCCACGGTGCTGTTCTCACCGGGTGCCAACGGTGGAGGAGATAACGCGCTCGTGCAAAGGCTGCTCGACGCGGGCCACGACGTATTGGACGACGCGGCGGGAGATTTGCCCGACCCGGCCACCGTCGATTTGGTGATTCACTCCAGCAACGGCAGCATCGATCCAACGCGGTTTACGAACTACTCCGTACCCATGCTGACCTTCAACGGTGGGGACCACGATGACGTCCTCGTTTCCAGCATCGGCCAATTTCCGGCGAACATTGAAGTGGGCGATGTCACAATCCAGGCGGAGGCCCACCCGGCGGCGGGAGGCAAGACCGGTTCGTTCCCCTTCGTCACCGGTACCAACGACATCGATACCATTGGAGCCAATCTCCCGGTGGGCTCCACGGTCATTGCCACGTACGAGGTCGTCACGCCTGCTGCCGTGAATAGTCTGGCCGATGTCCAGGCGATGATCGATGGGACCACGCCCAGCAACACGACCGAAGGCGTTCTCGGCATCGCCGATTTGGCCGCCGGCGCCAACGGCAACTGGAACGAGGTCAATCACAATTTGGCCGTGCCCGGGAATCCCACCGGCGGGTTCGCCACGGTGGGAACCGGTACACTTTCGGTTTCGACGCCGGGAACTTACACCTTTGCCCTAGGAATCGACGACGGCGGGCGTCTACGGATCGACCGGGATGGCAATGGCCTGAGCGGGGACGACGACGTGATCGTGGTCGACAGTGAAGGAGGATTTCGAGATACGTTTCAAGACGTGATTTTTGATGCCGCCGGCGATTTCGACTTCGAATGGATCGGCTTCAATTCAACGGGCGACTTCGGGGCGGAGGTTTCCGTTGCGTTTGATGAAGGTGGAAATGGCGGACCGCCTATCGATTTTAGCGCCTACGAACCGCTGGGAGACCATCTGGCATCCTCCCCCGTGCAATTGACGGGTGATATCTCCGTGACCACTTTTGTCCCGGACTTGCCTCCCACCGTGGAAGAACGGCCGTTGTTAGTCGCCATCGAAGAAGGGGAGCAATTACTCGGAGGTTTGATCACGGGCAATGAAGGCCAAGGTTTCTTTGCGGGAGCCGACCTGAATGAGGCCACCTTTGGCGACTGCTGCAACACGGACGCCGAGCCGCGTAGTTTGACCCTGAACGCCATTGATGTTTCGGGCGAAGAAGATGTCAAGCTGACCGTGGCCGTGGCGGGCACCGCCGTCGATTTCGAAAATCCCGATTTCTTTCGGATCCTGATCGATCCCGACGGCGACGGCCCCGAAGGTTTCCAAGTCTTGGCCGATTTCCAACCGGTCGGTGACGGTTCGATCAGCGACGGCACGACCGTGATCCAGCCACAATTCCAGGATGTTACCTACGACATCCCGGAAGGGGCCACGGATCTTGTGATTCGCTTCGAGGCGTTTAATACCTTCTTCAACGAAATCGTGGCCTTCGACAATGTCCGGGTCACCGCAGGTGCACCCGTCCTGCTGGTAGGCGATGTCGATGGCGACGGAACCGTGGGCCTCAACGACTTCACGCTGCTCAAGGATGCCTTTGGCACGAACGAGGGCGACCCCGAGTTTCTCGCGGCGGCTGACTTCGACAACGATGGTAACATTGGCCTGGGCGACTTCACTGCGCTGAAAGACAACTTCGGCGCCGTTGCCGCCGTGCCCGAACCCTCGACGTGCGTCTTATTACTTCTGGGCATCGCGGGCCTGTGGGGAGCCGCACGCAGGTCTCGGCGGTAAACCACGAACCCTCCCACCAAAATGACCGCTTCAACCGATGGCCCCGACATGGGGCCATCGGGGCGGTCGATCTGAATACACGAAAAAGTTGTGTGCCAATAAACCCATGGCCCCCCTTCTTGGTTAGCCCTTTCCATTCCTTTAGCGGATCAATTCACGATGCGGATGTTACTTCACGGATGGGGAATCTTGCTCGCCGGCTGCCTGGTGGTCACGTCGCTCGCGGCAGCAAAAAAGCCGAACGTTCTCTTTCTCATCGCGGATGACTTGAATTGCGATCTGCACGCATACGGACATCCGCATGTCCATTCGCCGCACATCGATGCCTTGGCAGCGCGTGGCGTGAGCTTCGAGCGGGCCTATTGCCAGTTTCCTCTGTGCAGCCCCAGCCGTAGTTCATTTCTCACCGGACGCCGGCCCGACGTCACCCGCATCATCACCAACTCCCGCCGGAGCCCCGAGGGCGCCTATACCAATCATCCACACTTTCGAGACTACATTCCCGATACGGTGACGCTACCGCAACTCTTCCGCCAACATGGCTATCAGGTGGCGCGGATTGGCAAGCTGTATCATTACGGCGTACCGGGCCAAATTGGGACCGACGGACTGGATGATCCTGCGTCTTGGGATCACGTAGTCAACTCATATGGCCGTGACAAGGTGGAAGAGGACCGGGTCTTTTCACTGGTACCGGGCAGTTACGGTGGCACTCTGAGTTGGCTGGCGGCGGACGGTGCCGACGAGGAGCAGACCGACGGCATGGTCGCCACCGAAGCCATCCGGCTGCTGGAAGAATATCAGCAAGGGCCGTTTTTCTTGGCGGTCGGCTTCTATCGTCCGCATACGCCGTATGTCGCCCCGCACAAATACTTCGATCTCTATCCCAGGGACGAAATCCGCCTGCCGGCACTCTCTCCGGATGACAAACGCCGTGTCCCCGCGGCTGCGTACCAAAGCGCAAAGCGGCCACAAGAAGACATGACGAATGAGTTACGGCGGGAAGCGATCCAGGCGTATTGGGCCTCCATCACCTTCATGGATGCGCAGGTTGGCCGCGTGGTCCACGCGCTGGAACGCCTCGGCTTGGCCGAAAACACGATCATCGTGATGACCAGCGACCACGGCTATCACATGTATGAACATGGCCTGTGGCAAAAGATGAGCCTGTTTGAAAACTCCTGCCGAGTGCCGCTGATCATTGCCGAACCAGACACCAATCAAGCGGGCGCCACGTCCACGGCATTGGCGGAGTTGGTGGACCTCTATCCCACGCTGGCCGATCTCTGCGGCCTCCCTGCTCCGGATTACCTGGACGGCGTGAGCCTGCGGCCTGTGTTGGAAGATCCCTCGGTAGATGTGAAACCCGCCGCGTTCACGCAGGTGCGGCGGGGAAACAAAATGGGCTACAGCGTCCGCACGCCGCGTTGGCGGTACACGCACTGGGACCGGGGGAATGATGGAGTGCAACTCTTCGACATGCGAGCCGATCCGGGCGAGACTACCAACCTCGCTGATAACCCGAAGCATGCGGATACGGTTGAGAAGTTACGGGAGATTCTGGGAGCCTATCTCCCGGCTAATGCCAGTTAATCAATCCTTGGCCTGCGCGTTCATTCACCATTCTAGTCAGTCTCGTCCATGCGACTGGCCGCCTTATCTCATCGCGTACATGGCATCGGGCGGCGCGTGGCGGTGAATTTCCGATGTTAGTCGCCGTCTGATTTCGCGCTGCATTCGCAGTCGGAGCCAGCAGCGATACAGCGGACCAGAACTTGCCAAGGCATTCGTGAATTCCGCCTCGACCTCTGTCCGGATGCGCGGCAGGCAAACACGTCCCACTTCCCGCGCGGACCGTTTGTGGCCATCCGCCAGGAACTTGGAATTGGGCGGCCTTTCACGGTCATTTTCCATGTGGGATCTTCTTTTCATGTCATACCCTGAATAGCAACACACAATCACTTAAACTATCACGAGTCGTTTGATGACCGTCTCCGTGAGTAGAAAAAATATCGTAGCAAATTCATGAATGGCCTACAAAAAAATCTCCAGTATCTTCTGTTAAATGTTCGCCTTCTGGACAAGGCAGTGTTCTAATCGGCAACGTAACCACCAACCTGTGGAACGATTCTAAGTACAAAACATACGCAAAAACACGATCAGACATCCGGAGACGCGACGATGCCCTCCTTCCCCAAACCCAGGTTTGCTTTTGACTTTGACCCAGTCCGCGAAATTGAAGTGATTCGACACTACCGTGACACGAGAGACGGCAGACAAATCCCGCCTAGGGACGCCGGCCATCTGTTGTTGGCCACTTGGAATATCGCCAACCTTGGCCTGCAACAGCGCCGTGAACGGGACTACCGCATCTTGGCGGAGATTATCTCTTGGTTCGACCTGATTGCCGTGCAGGAGGTCCATGACAACCTGGCAGGGCTGCGTGGCATTCAGGAACATCTGCCCGAGGATTACCAAGCGGTGTTCAGCGACAAGGGTGGCAACGAGGAGCGGGGCGGTTTTTTCTATGATGCCTCCAAAATCGGGCAACTTGAATTGGTGGGGGAGATCGCGATCCCGCCCAAGGAAGTGAAATGGATCAAGCTGACCGGCGTGGACCGAGAATTCTCCGGTTTCGACCGTAATCCATTTCTCGTGTCTTTCGTCGCCGGTGATTTTGAGTTCGTGCTGATCAATGTGCATCTCTACTTCGGTGATGACACAAGGGCCGATCGGGAACGCCGCAGTTTGGAGGCCTTCGCAGTATCCCGCTGGGCGGATCTGCGCCGGGATGACGAACATGCCTATGTACCTCATATCCTAGCGCTCGGGGATTTCAATCTGCCCAAGGTGGAGCCGGGTGACTTGATCTACACCGCGCTTCGGCGGCGCGGCCTGGAACGCCCGCCGCATTCCACGCGGATCTCCTCCAGCATCGCCGAAGATAAGGATTACGATCAAATCATGTTCTTCCCGGGCGCGCTGGATGACCGGTTCACCGGCCAGATCGGGGTGTTTGACTTCGACGGAGCCGTATTCGCGGAGTTGTGGCAAAACCGTACGCCGGCGCAGTTTCGCGCCTACGTCCGCTATTATCTCTCGGACCACCGGCCCCTATGGGCACGCTTTCGAATTGCATGAGCAAACACTTGGGAAAATAACCAAAGCCCTTACTCAAGTGCGTACAGGCTGAAAGTCATTCGCTAGAATCCGCTTTTGCTGGAAAGGCAGTGCGAAGCCAGAGGGCGAGCGGAAAGCAGAGCAAGAGAACGGCCGCAGAGAGCAAGAACGTACCACCGCCCAGAAAAGTATAAGCGAAGCCGCCGAAGATCAGGCCCACGATGCTGGCCAGACTGCCCACGCTGGCGGCTAGCCCCTGAACCATGCCTTGATGGCGAGGATCTCCTGTCTTGGAAAGCAGCGCCATGTACGACGGCCACATGAGGCCGTTTCCCAGGGCAATCAGCAATGCCGCCGTGTAGACCAGCGGCGTCCCTCGCGCCGCAAGAACCACGAAGCCAACCGTGAGAATCGCGCCCCCCACGAGAACCAAACTCGGTTCGCGATAGTTGGCCGCGAGCCGCGCGAGCACGGGCCCTTGCACGAGCACCATGGCGGCGCTAAGCACGGTAAAGAACAGGCCCGTTTGGGTGACCGTCCATTGCAAGGCAGTGGCCGCGTGGTTGGGAAACGCGGTGTAGAACAGATTGAATCCGAGAAAGATCAGCAGATACAACAACAGCATGGGCATGACGTGTTGTTGACGGAGGATTTCGATCCAGTGGGCGGAGGCCAAACGTTTCGCCTCCTCACAATCCTGTTGTTCCTGCCCCATCACTTTGCGGATACCTAACGAGCTTGGATTTTCTCGATACAAGCAAGGATCCGATTCGGGCAAATGAAAGGCGATGATCCACGTCGCCACGAGCGAGACTCCCGCCGCGGCCAATACCGGCAACAACTCGCCCAGTGCGGTCGCACCGAGCAGCCCGGCTAGCATGGGGCCAATGATGAACCCAAGGTTTGAGGAGACCGCCATGCGGCCAAAGTTTTTGCCCCGGTCGTGGTCTGGAGTGATATCCGCCAGGTAGGCATTGGCTACCGAGATGTTGCCTCCAGTTAGTCCGTCCAGCGCTCTGGCGAAAAGCACGACCAGCAGCGGCAACGTCACGGCGGCGGTGGCCAAGCCCTCCGATTCGGTCTTCCACAGAGGTGTTTCCGGAACAAAGAACGCCACCGCGAAGATCAGCCAGGAAAGTAATGTGCCGGCTTGGCTTAAGAGCAGGACCTTGCGGCGGCCAAAGCGGTCGGACCACCTCCCCAAAATTGGCGCGCCCACAAACTGGCATGCCGGATATGTGGCGGCCACGATGCCGTAGACCACGGCATTCCCTCCCCATCGGTGGACTAGAAACACCAAAAAGGGAATCACCAGGCTAAATCCCAGTGCGCCGATGAAATTCACCAGAAGCACGGGAAAGATGGAAACCGGAGGTACCGCTTCATCCGCTTCCGCTGGAGAAAGTGTAGCTGTCATGGCGGATGCCCTTCGCGGTCACTAAATCCTGGTCTTTCCCAGGAAATGATCCACGACACCGGTAAACAAGCCGTGGCGATTTAGCCCAGATATTGATGCACGCAGGTGACCGCCAGGGCACCGTCTCCCGCCGCGAAGGCGCAGCGTTTGGTGGTGCCCGCGCGGACATCCCCCGCCGCGAAGACACCGGGGTGGGACGTTTCCAGTTCGCAAGGCGGCCGGTCGGCATTCCAATGCCCTCTCTCTTTGAGGGCCGGTCCCGTTAGCACGAATTCCTTGGCGTCGAGTGCCACGGACGGCGGCAGCCATTCCGTGTGAGGCTTGGCACCGATGAAGATGAACAGGCCCGAACAGCCGAGTTCCTTGAACTCTCCGGTCTGATTATTTTGGAGCCTCACATCCCGTAAGCGATCCTCGCCTTCCAAAGCAGCGACCTCGGTGTGGCACAGGACGTCAATATTCGAGGTCATCTCGATCCGCCGGCAGAGGTAATGCGACATGCTCTTTCGCAGGTCTCCGCCTCGTAGCAAAATCTTGACCTCGCGTGCCTGTTGCGCCAGGAACATGGCCGCTTGTCCGGCGGAGTTGCCTCCTCCCACGACAATCGCGGTTTGGTCTCGGCAGTGGCGGGCCTCCACCGCCGTCGCCGAATAGTAGATCCCCGCTCCCTCTAGCCGCTGGCAATTTTCCACTGGCAAACGCCGGTAAGAGACGCCCGTGGCAATCAGCACGGCCCGAGTCCGGACGGTTTGCCCGGTGCATAGGTCGAGCCAGATTTCCCGTTCACGCTCGCTCCGTAGCGACCTCACGGAAACCGGCGCGGTGAACCGCGCGCCGAATTTGAGGGCTTGTAGATAACCCCGGTTGGCCAGTTCGGCTCCTGGCAGTCCCGCCGGGAAGCCCATGTAATTTTCGATGCGCGAGCTTTGGCCGGCTTGCCCTCCCGGACCCATGCGGTCCACCACTAGTGTACTCAACCCCTCGGTGGCACCGTACACGGCTGCCGCGAGCCCCGCTGGTCCCGCCCCGACGATCACCAGATCATGGAGTATGTCGGGAATCTTGCGAGAGATGCCCAGGCATTCGGCGACTTGCTCTAGCGAAGGCTGTCGCACGACGTGCCCGCTACAGGCAATGATGGGAGTCTCTTCGGATGCCGCTTCCCATTCACGCAAGGCGTTCTGCCCATCCTCCTCGTCGATGTCTTGAAACGTGTGCAAAACCTTGTTCTTATGAAAAAACTCTCGAATCGCGAGTGTCTCCTTGGAATGGGACGCCCCCACGACGCGGATTCCCACGAAATTCGAAGCCTCCAGCAGCTTCCGGCGTACCTGGAACGCGGCCAACAGTTTGTCGCTCAGTTCCGGCAGTTCACCCAGCAACCCGCGAATGCGGCAAGCGGTAACTTCATAGACCTCGACATCTCCCCGGGCCACCGCCGAGATCACGGCGGGACGCCCGGTGAGCATGTCCACGTCGCCGGTAAATTCGCCCGCGGAGTGGGTCACCACTCGTTTTGCCAAGCCTGAGGAAAGATCCAAAATATCGACGTGGCCCGATTTCACGAGGAAGAAGGAAAAGTCTTTTTGACCGGCTTCGATGAGCATTTCCCCATCCGCGAACTGGCGGAGCTCGCCGAGCGTGGCCACGCAATCGATTTCATGTTCGTCTAGCCGAGGAAAAGCCTCGGTATCCCGAGAAGTGGTCGCCATGCGTCTACTCTTTTCTATCGTGAACGGATGCGATGACAGCAACCAATTTGCCGGACCGCCTACATCCGGCAAACTTACAGCGTTCGTTTCACCTTATCAGTGATGTTGCATTTTGTCGTGAGGGGGTCTCTCCAATTAGGGAGACCCCACGTATTCGCGGAAATCGGAGAGGGGGGCCAATAAGAAAAAAGGGGGAGTGGATCTGTAAGCCGGGTTCTGTGTCTCGCCAGTAGCGAGCGGCGGCCATTTCTCTAGAGCGACGGTTACCCGCCGCTTCCAGCAGCCTACCCGGGACTCAAACGGGCCGGACCAGCCCGCGGAAAGGGCGCAAGGCCCCCTCGCTCGCCCCCTATTTGGCCTTGCTCCCGGTGGGGTTTACCGAGCCAGGCTGGTCACCCAACCTGCTGGTGAGCTCTTACCTCACCGTTTCACCCTTACCCCGTGGCCGAAGCCCCGAGGCGGTCTATTTTCTGTGGCACTTTCCCTGGCCTCGCGGCCGGTGGGCGTTACCCACCACCGTGTCCCATGGAGCCCGGACTTTCCTCCCGCCCGATGAGTTAGCCTCATCGGGCCAGCGACCGCCCGATCCACTCCCCATCATTTATTTTACGTGCCTCGGGACAGAAATGTCAGCTTCCCGAAATCAAGTTACCACTGATGTGATTAGGATGCGGCCCAGGCC
This sequence comes from Pirellulales bacterium, assembly GCA_028289405.1. Taxonomy (GTDB): domain Bacteria; phylum Planctomycetota; class Planctomycetia; order Pirellulales; family JANQPP01; genus JANQPP01. Next base: position 14,693 of record JANQPP010000036.1, on the reverse strand, counting down.
AAAACGACCACGACTAGTCCCAACAGCAGCGCGGCGAAGGTATTTTCTAGCGATTCCAGATGCTCGCCGGTGGCGAAGTACCAGCCGATGAAGGAACAGACCGGCACCAGGCCCATGGCCACGACATACACGACGACGAGAACCTCGCGATGCGTGGCGTGCTTCAATTCGGTTTCCGCGAGCGGGTAGACCGTTGCGTGCAAGGCCCACAGGAAGCAGAGAAAGGCGGCCATGGTAAAACCGCATGCCAGCAAAAACCCGCGTTGTTCACCGGCGTGATAACAAAGAAATCCCGTGGCCAGGGCCAGTAGCAAGACCCAGGGCGCGCACAACACGGCCAGCGCCACGTCCGCCTTTTGATGGGTCAGGTAGTCGAGAAACTCTCCCATCACTCCCGTGACCGACCAACGGACAATCAAACAAATCACGGAAGACGCGGTGAGCAAAGCCAGCCAGGCCAAGAGACTGAGCTGGTGGCTATGGGCCGTGAAACGAATCAGCGGAAAACTCTTCCGCTCTTCTTTCTTCCGCCACCAGCGGACCACGGCGCTCCGGACATGCGGCTTCGCGACCGGCTGCTCACGGAGGCTTTCCGTTTTCTCGCAGAAACGATCTACCTTCGCGAAGTCCGCGCCTTGCATGCGTCCTGCACCGCCATCAAGCCAAGACCACCATGGAAAGCATGTGAAACCGCAGTTTGACGGTCACCTCACATTCGTGACAAGATAAGGCATCCCGCTCCAAGTATCAATTATCCGACTTCGGGCAGCATCGGCTTTCGTACCCGAAACTACTTCGAAGTTCAGTTGGCTCACTCCCACGCTGATTAGGAAACTTGCATGCCCCCTTCTTTCGCCGGATCACTCGCTGCCAGCTTCACTCCTTTTCATACCGATGGCCGCTTGCATTTGGAGAGGATCGGGCCGCATGTGGAGCATTTGGTGAACGCGGGCGTGGCCGGCATTTTCGCGGCGGGCACGACCGGCGAAGGTTTTTCGCTGACTCATGAAGAACGACGAGACGTGGCCCAAGCCTTCGTGAAAGAGGCGGGAGAACGCCTTCCGGTGATTATACATGTCGGGCATACCAGCCTGCTGGAAGCACGCGCGCTAGCAGAGCATGCCCAAAGTCTCGGCGCGGCGGGCATCGCGGCAGTGGCCCCGTTTTATTACCGTCCCGCGACGCTGCCGGATCTGGTGGCAAGCCTGGCGGAGATCGCGGCGGGCGCTCCCGACCTGCCTTTTTACTACTATCACATCCCGGATTTCACCGGCGTCCATTTCCATATGGCCGATTTGCTGCACGCAGCCGAAGGACGTATCCCCACTTTGGCCGGGCTGAAATTCACCTCCACTTGTGTGCACGAATTCCAAGCCTGCGTCACGGCTCACGGAGAGCGCTACGACCTTTTCTTTGGGCGAGATGAACTGCTGCTCAGCAGTCTATCCATCGGTGGCCAGTCTGCCGTGGGGGCCACGTATAACTTTGCCATGCCGATCTATCACGCGATCCGGCGGGGATTTGGCGCCGGCGATCTGGCGGAAGCGGCGAAGTGGCAATCCCGTTCCGTGGAAATGGTACGTGTGTTGCTGAACTACGGTGGCCTTCCGGCTTTCAAAGCGGCCATGGCGCTCGTCGGTTGCGACTGCGGGCCGGTTCGCCTACCACTCCGCCCGTTGGACTCCGCGAGCCAAGACAAATTACGGCAAGATTTGGATTCGATCGGCTTCTTCGAGTGGATCCGCCCGGCCTGATCCTGGTCTGTGTCCAGCATATCGCCGCCGTGGAAAGCGTGGCGAGCCGAACGCCTCCTGCGTGGCACTGAGATCGTATCTGCGGATTTTTCCCAACGGAGACGTGCCCACGTGCCAGTTTAATAGTAAAATCGTGGGAAACCTACGGAAGCAATCCTTTCAGGAGCTGTGGTACGGGGAGGCGGCGCGGGACCAACGCCAGTGGGTCTCCCGTTGTCCGGGCTGTTGGGCCGAATGCGAAGTCTTGCCGAGCGCAGTCTACACGTTGGACTTCTTCCGGCCTCTCGCGCGGCGCGCTTCGTGACGACCTCGATTCGAGGTACGTTAGGCTGCACGCGGGAACGATTTCCGCCGCATCCGCGAGATATTCGAAACATTCCACTGCAAATCACCATGCAAGGTTATTATCGACATGCGATGACATGTTATTTGGCGCCCCTCGTGGCCGTCTCGATAGCGTTGTTGACCAGCGGTACTGCCCATTCTGAAAAAGTGACGTACGTGATTGATCCCGAGCGGAGCCAGATCACCTCGTCCGGCCGCGTCACGGCACTGGTTCCGTCACTGGCGGAGCAGCAGCCGGGGAGCCTCACGGCTTCCCTAGGCGGCACGCTATCCGCCGATTTTTTAGATGGAACGTGGACTTTCGGAGGAGGCAGCGAGGTGGAAGCCTTGGCACATCCCGCCGCTCCATTTCAACCACCGGCCAACGATCCGTCGGACGTGGACAATCTGGCGGCGGCACATCCGGTCAACCCGGCGATGTTTCAAGCCGCAGCGCGGAATGTCCATGTCGATATTCTTTCGGGCACGCTGCAAGAAGGCGGTTCGTCCGCTGGTTTGGAGGTCGCTTTCACGCAAGGCCAGTTGGACGTGGCTTCCGCGCTCCTGCAACTGCCATTCGACTCGATCGACCTGGCGGCAACCCTTCCGACCGCCATGACGCAGGATGCCGGAACAATCGTCCGCTCGATCTCCTCGGGGCAGGAAACGCTCACGATTCCGGTGGAGGTGGAGTTCGTGTATGGAGCCATCTTGCCTGACGACAGCTTGCTACGGCTGGTGGGTGAGATTGTCGCCATCCGTGAATTGTCCCTGCTGGCGGGCGACATCAACGGGGACGGTGCCGTCGATCTTCAGGACTTCTCGATTCTCAAAACCAACTTCGGCGGGCCGGGAACGCTCGCGGAGGGTGATTTGGACGGCGACGGACAGGTCGCCTTGTCCGACTTCACGATCCTCAAGGAAGCTTTCGGCTCGGTCGCCGTGCCGGAACCGGCCACGGCGTGGCTCGCGGCTGCCGCCGGACTCATTTGCCTATTCCTCCGCTGGCGACCTGGGCGTCACGTGTGATGAATTGGCTCAATTCTCGTTGAGGGCCTCCACAATCGCCCGCATCTTCGGCGCCTCGCTCAACGGTTGCCCTTGGTATTCCACATGGCCGAATGCCCTCTCGTCGATGCGGTTGGCGTAGTCGAAAAACACCACGGCATCGCAGCCGTATTCCGCATAGCGATCCAACGCGGCGCGATAAACTTCTTCCATTTGATCGTCCCGCATAGCCTGCTTGAGCACTTCGGCGGTAGTTTGCCGTGGGGCTTCGACGTGATGCCCGCACTCGTAAACCAGAAACGGCACATCGAACTGATCCGCCAGTTGCTTGACCTCCTCGACGTCAAGGTTCGACTGGGGAAATGATTTGGCGTTCTTCAACATGCCTTCCAGCAGCTTGCCTTTCGTCTTCCCACTGGACCCGAAGTAGCCGGCACAACCGATGGCATCGAAGGGACCGCCGTACTCCTCGGTACCGTAGACGAATTGCCGGCTCACGTAGCCGCTGCCCGCCTGTCCCATCACGCAAAGCACTAGCCGTTCCCGTTGTCCCGCCTGGCTCCACACCTCGTGCCAAATCTTGTGGTTGTTGGCGATCGCCCGCCCCGCTTTGACGCGGGCCGTCTCCGGTCCACTCCAGGCCCATTGTCCCTGCTTGAAAGCGGGCGCCGTATTCCACAATTCGTTGGAAAACTCCACGTAAATCTTGCGGCCGGGGTCGAGTTCTTCCAGGAACAACTTGGCCATGCGACGGATATGATCGTCGTCCGCGAGATGCGGTACGCAAACCCAGGGATCGCTTTGGCAAGTGTTCGCCAACCAGGCCATGTATTCATAAGCAACGCCGGGGCGACCGATTTGTATCGGCTCCTCGGGCAGCCGCCGATCCGCCCAGGTCACGACTTCGGAAGAATTCACGCGTCCCCAATTCATGAAACGAATGATGCCGAATCGGTTCATCGCCGCGACATAGTCCGCATGGAACATGCGCCCCTCCTGCCCCGGCAACCAGCAGTGAATATCAGTCACCCGCTGGCCCGGTCCTTGCTGCACGACGAGGTGAAATCCCTGATTTCCCGGCGTGACCCGCACAACCTTGCGGCCGGGCTGGCTGCTGACAGCCCGCAGTCCGACACTGCTGGCTTGCCCGCTTAATGAGACGTCACCGCTTCCCTGCCAAGTAAGCACATACTCCCCTGCCGGATAGGTCGGACCGATGGACCAAAACATCAGGCCGTAGGCTTTTTTTCCTGGCCGGAGCACCGGCCAGCCCTCGGCATCGACCTCGGCGTTTCCAGCTTGAAAGTGTGCCTTTCCCCACCGCCGCATGTCATGCACGCCGTCCGCGAAGGGGAAGTCGGGCACCCAGTCGGTGTTCCAGGATGTGTTCATGCCCACGATCATGCCCCGATAACGGCCCTTGCCGTCCGCGGGAGATTCCGCGGCTTGCAGGCTGAGGGCAGGCCTCAAGATGACCATGACAATAACTGATAATACGCAAGACTTTCGCCCGATCTTTCCTGTCATGCCGAAGACTTTCCTCAGTTCAAGTGTTCGAAACGAATTTGACGACCGACAGCACCCATTCGCACAAGCCTACCGTTTTTCCATTCGCGAGGAACCATTGCCCTGCGTTTTTTTCGATTCGCGCGGATCGAGATCAATTGGCCAAACGAATAATACGTGAAAATTCCATGGGTTCGGTATATACTGCTGGCCCTCAGCGTCTTGCATCTCCCACCTATGTTTGAATTTCCCAGGATTCAGGACCGTTACCACCAACCTTTGACTTCGACGAGGATGCCATGTCACGCCACCGATTGTTCAGCCTGATTGCCCTGACTTCCGCCGGACTGTTTTCATGTGTTTCACTGCCAGCCAAGGCGGATCTGTTGGGTTATTGGCCCGTCGAATTGGGGCAAGGGGACCGCGTGGTGAATGCCGTGGAAACGGGGGCTGCGGGGGAGATCTTCAACCCCGAAAATGGCCTCGGACCCGATGGCAGCGTCTGGTTCAACGATCCCGACCGGGGAACCGTGCTGAGCTTTGACGGAACCGCCGGCGGAGCCTACGTGTTGGCGGGGGAGATTCCCCGCATGACGCTAGACAACGATTTCACCTGGGCGTTTTGGGCTAATCAAGACGAAGAAAACACGAGCCCCAACGACATCATTTTCGGCAACCGTCGCAATCTAGAAATGCAAGATTTCCAGCCCCGGCAGTTCATCAAGTTTACGCCGACGAAATTCGAGTACCACATGAACGGCAATGGGAATGATAATCTGGAATACGATGACCTGCTGCCCAACGAATGGAACCACCATGTCGTGGTCAAGGACGGAGCAAACCTCTCTTACTATCGCAACGGTGCCTTGGCCAGCGCGGGCACCATCTCTCAGGAACTCGACGTGCCCCAGCCGCTCTTCTTTGGTGGCGATAACACGGGATCGGCTGGAGAAAATTGGCGTGGTTTGCTAGACGAGATTGCCATTTGGGATGAAGCGCTACCGGCAGGCATCGTCGCGGAAATCGCCAACGGTACGCGTACGCCGGGCCCCAGCATTTTGCCGGACCTGCCCGGAGACTTTAATGAAGATGGCGCGATTGATCTCGCCGATTTCGAGGTCATAAAAAACAATTTCCGCAGCGGGACACTCTACCGCGAGGGAGACTTCAATTTCAGCGGGCAAATCGACCTGCAAGACTTCCTGGAATTCTCGGCAGCTTTTGGCGGCGGAGCCGCGGCAGCCGTGCCGGAACCCAGCACTATTTGGTTGATGATCGGGGCAGCGTTGTGTGGGCTGCTTGCCCGCTGTCGCAGGCGTCGATGAACAGGGACCGCCACAATCTCACAACCGTGGCTTGGGTGGTTGGACCGGTTCGCGCGTCGGCACCACACCCGTGGCATTTACCCGTCGCCGGTACACCTTGTCACCGCAGGTGATGTAGAGCGTGTCCAAATTTGGTCCCGCGAAGACCACATTGGACAACCAGGCGTTTTGTGGCCTGGGTAAGATCAGGTGCACGCGGCCCAATTGGTCGCAGACTTGCAGGCCAGAGCGTGTGGTCACGTAGAGGCGGCCCTGGGTATCCATGGCCATGCCATCGGCACCGCTATCGGTCGCGCCCGGCGCCAAGTGCAGATGGAAGAATGGTTCCTTGTAGGCGAGCGAATCGTCTGATTGGATTTGGAAAGAATAGACGAATTGGCCGCGTGTATCCGCGACATAGAGCATTGTCTGATCGGGTGACATGGCGATCCCGTTGGGCCGCTCAATCCCTTCGTCCACCACGTGGTGATTTCCCTGGACGTCGATCAGGTGGACTTTCTGGTTACCCGGATCGGTAAAGTAAATCCGACCCGCGCGATCGATGACCAGGTCATTGCTTTCCACGCCTGCCAGGATCTTCTTCACGGAGCCGTCGGCACGATAAGCCACGATCGCGCGATGACGATTGGCGCATGCATATAGTTTGCCGCCGGGCCCAAACATCAGCCCGTTGGCCCCGCCCGTCTCCTCGGCGAAGAGTGACACCGTTCCCTCCGCGTCGATTTTGTAGATACGGTTATTGGGGATATCCGTGAAAAAAATCTCACCGTAAGGATTCACGGCAGGGCCTTCGGTGAAGCGATAACCTTCGGCCACCATTTCCCAATCCTCGCCCGGAATGAGGATATTCGTCCGCCGCTGGGCCGTGACGCCCGCCTTCACCGGCTGCGGATAATCTTTCCACAACCAGCGCAGAGCGTCGGGCATGATCGAAGTGGCTTGGTAATGGTCATGCCCGCCATCCCCCCAGACGTGTTTCACTTCGTAATCGGCCCACTGGAGCGCGGCGAGCATATCTTGGTTGGCGGCCCACCAGCTTCCCCCGTAGATATCCAAATCCGCCGAGCCATCTTGCAGAAAGACCCGCAGCGGCTTCGGCTCGGTCTTGCGTACCAGCACGGGAAAGGCATTCCCGCCCCGCAAGCCGACATACGTTCCAATCGTGCTCAGCACGCGGCGGAAAGTATCGGGCCGTTCCCAGGCGGCATTGAAGGCGCAAATCGCGCCAGAACTGGCGCCGGCAATCAGCCGGTCGTTCGGATCTTCACTGAGTCGGTACGTTTTGCCCACCTCCGGCAAGATCTCCTCCAGCAAGAATCTGGCGTAGCGGTCTCCCAACCCGTCGTATTCATAGCTGCGGTTGTAACGTGCCTCAGCCCCTTCGCGCTCGGCGGGCACGACGCCCGGATCAATGAAGATACCGATCGTCACGGGCACGGCTCCTTGATGGATCAAATTATCGAGCACGATGGGCAACCGCCATTGGCTTGCCCGATTGAGTCCATCTTGGACAATCATTTGACAGGCTGGCTTGGTGCCATCGTATTGCGCGGGCACATAGAGCCAGTAATTTCGCTCCGTCCCCGGAAAGATCGTGCTCTGCCAGGCGAAGGGGCCATGCACCTTGCCCTCCGGGACGCCTTCCTGCCGCTGAGAATCCGCCGTCAGCGGATATTTCTCCTCCGCCGAGAACGCGGGAAAAGCGCCGGTGAATGCCAAAGAAACAAACCAAATGCCGGAAAGCTTGAAGAGCAAGGATTTCATGGTGCGCCTTTCAACGTGGGAAACATGATGCGTGGTGGCTGGCTTCGCCCGGCCAAGGTGAGGCTGACGGGTTGCCGGGGTGTCTGGTATCCTAGCAACTTTCCCACATGCACGTGAAACTACAATCGGAACCAGACGATGTCCGATCGCGCTCAACAAACGTATGCTGCCGTATGCCAACAGGCCCACCAGATCAAACTTCTCTCCACGATGGAGCAAGTTCTCGGCTGGGATGAGCGGACGCAGCTCCCCCTCGACGGCGCTGAGTACCGGGCCGAGCAGATGACGTATTTGGCGGGGCAGATTCACGACCTCCGCACCGACACGCGTTTCGGCGAATGGCTCGACGAATTGTCGTCCAGCGAGTTGGCTGCCGACCCACGCAGTGACACCGGCACCACGGTCCGGCAGCTCAAACGGGAATATGACCGGCAGAGTTGTCTCCCCAAGCGGCTCGTGGAGGAACTTTCACGGACCGCCGTCTTGGGACAGCACGTATGGCAGGAGGCCCGCGAGGAAAAGGATTACCAACGCCTCGCCCCGCTCTTGGAAAAGACGATCGGCTTAAAGAAAGAACAAGCACAGGCATTGGGATTTGCCGAACATCCGTACGACCCCTTGCTGGACGAATTCGAACCCGGCGCCACCGTTCAGCAGACCCAAGCCATTTTGGAAGGTTTGCGGGACGAACTGGTCCCCTTTGTGCGGAGCATTCTCGACACGGGGCACCAGCCGGACACTTCGTTCTTGCGGCGGCATTACCCCCGCGCGGCTCAAGAGAAATTGGGCGTCGAAGTGGCCCGCAAGTTTGGCTTTGATTTCCAACGGGGCCGGCTGGACGAGACGGCGCATCCCTTTTGCACGACGCTCGGCCCGCACGACTGCCGCATCACCACGCGGTATCTGGAAGATTTTTTCCCCTCCGCCTTTTTTAGTATCCAGCACGAAGCCGGGCATGGCCTTTACGAGCAAGGGTTGCGTACGGAGTGTTTCGACCTGCCGCCGGGGGAAGCGGTCTCCATGGGCATTCATGAATCCCAATCCCGCATGTGGGAAAATTTCGTGGGCCGCGGCGCCGCGTTTTGGGATTGGTGTTTCCCGCAGGCCGTGGAAGCCTTTCCGGAAGCGCTCAGTGACGTGTCGTGTGACGCCTTTTTCGCCGCCGTCAATCAGGCCCGTCCTTCTCCGATCCGCGTGGAAGCGGACGAAGCCACGTACAACCTCCACATCCTGCTCCGCTTTGAGCTCGAAGTCGCCCTGCTCGCTGGAGAGATCCCCGTCGCCGACTTGCGAGACGCCTGGAACGCGAAGACCGAGGAGTACATCGGCCTCACTCCCGAGAACGATTCCCAGGGCATCTTGCAAGACATCCATTGGAGCGCGGGCCTGTTCGGCTATTTCCCCACTTACTCCTTGGGAAATCTCTACGCGGCCCAATTTTTCCATACCGCCGAAGAGGCCATCGGACCGTTGGATGAGCAGTTCCGGCATGGTGAATTTCAACCGCTACTCACATGGCTGCAAAAGCACATCCACCAGCGTGGACAATGTGACACTCCCGCGGAGTTGGTCCAAGACGTCACGGGACAGCCACTCGACCATTCCTATTTGATGCAGCACCTGAAGAACAAATTGGAACCGCTATACGGGCTGCGTTGAGGCGAGTTCGCACTTGGCTTTCGCCAGCGATCGAAGCCTGGCCAAGGAGATAAGCTTTGAACGGAATTTCCCTGTGCCCGCAATGCCGAGGACTGGTCACGCCGCCATTAGGTTACGATCGTGGGGCACAATTCCGCTGTCCGCTCTGCCAATCGGTTCATGCGCTGGGAGAATTCCTGGATCAAGCGCCTCCCCCGTTGATTCCCGTGGGGACGGAAGCCACGCCGGCCTCCTCGGTAACTGGAACTTCCGCCACGCACACGACCACGGGAGCCTCGGCCCACGCGGGCGCGGGCATTTCGGAGCCGCCTCGTATTGAGCGGACAAGCTCCTCTACTTCTCGACGGCCCAATCGCTCGGCCTTCGGCGAACTGGTAAAAATTGTGGTGGGCGGCGCCGCGGGCCTGGTGCTGGGTTATTGGTTTCTGTTGTGGATCGGCGGCCCTCAGCGTGATTTTTTGCAAGTTGGCCACCGCTTACCGGCATGGATGGTTCCCGCTTCCTTTAAGATCCTCCTGCCGCCACTCGAAGAGGAAGAGTCCACGGTGATGTCCGAAGCAGCTCCCACCCCATAACATGTCTTCGCCAGAGATCCCGCCCACTCCTGAACGCGAACCGGCCTGGCTGGAGGTCCAGCGATATCTCTTATACGGACTGTCCATCCCCGAGCGAGCGATCCGCAGCAGCAGTGGGGTGGTCGGCGGCGCGCTACGCGAATCAGCAACACTGCTCGTACCGCGCGCCTTTCGCAGTTCCAAAACGTATTCCATCTTCGTGCAACAGATGCTCGACTTCATGGCCGAGGATATCGGCGGAGTCACACGGGAAGCCGAGGATGAGGGCACGACAAAAGTGGAGAATTATGTCGCCCGCAAAACGGTGGGAAATTTCATTGAGATGGCCGGACTGGTCACACTGCACACGTCTCCACTGACAATACTGGCCATCATCAGCGACGTGGCCTACGGATCGCAGGAATATCTGCGGGAGTTGAGCGATGAACTGAAGCAGCACGGCGTGATCGATCCTAACTCCACGATCGACCATGTGCATGACCTGTTGACCGCGGTGGGGCAAACCTCTTCCACCGCCGCGACCGCTTTCGACACGCCTCCCCTGTCCTATCAAGGATTGAAAAAGACCATCGAGGAAACCCGGTCGGCGCTTGAGCAAGTCGATCCCACGAGGGTCATTCCCCAGGCGGAATTGCAACGGCTCTGGGGGGAGATGAAGACGGTTGCGAAAAAGGAACGCGTCGACCTGATCGGATTGTCTTCGGCCGTCACGCTGGAGACGCTCGAACGGGTCGGCAACGTCGGCTGGGGCGCCGTATCCGGCCTCACCGTCGCCGGACGATTGGTCGACCGACACATCGTGGACCACTACCAGGAAGCCATCACCGCCGTCGCCCAAAAAGGAATCTATGCTTCCCTAGCCGATACCAGCGGCCCGTACATTCAGGCGGTGTGGCAAAATTTCAGCGGGCGGGGGAATACTTGGACTGAATACATTTTGACCTGCCAGTGGTGGCCCCGCGTGGCTCAGCTTCTTCGACGAAAACCGCCAGATCCGCCAAGCACTATTGCTCCTTCACCGCCAGAAGCTCCCACATGAAACAACCCACGAATCGACATCCTCTTCTCGAGACTTCGGCTTGTGAGCTGGCTGCCGCGTTCGCGCGAGGCGATTACGCCGCTGTGGAGATTTTGGAAGCGTTTTTACAGCGGATCGAGGAAGTCGATGAACACTTGAACGCCGTGGTGTTCCGCCGCTTTGATGAAGCCCGCGCGGAGGCTGTCGCGCTGGATGCCGCTCGCAAACGCGGGGCCGACCTTGGCCCATTGGCAGGAGTTCCCATCACGATCAAAGAATGTTTTCACGTCCAGGGCACGCCAGCCACCGTGGGCGTTGAGCGGTTTCAGGACGAATTGTCGCTCCAAGACGCGGCGCTGGTACGGCGACTCCGCCGCGCCGGCGCAGTGGTCATGGGAAAAACCAATGTCCCGCAATTGATGGTCCTGCATGAGACGGACAACCCGGTTTACGGCCGGACCAACAATCCCTGGAATCTCGACCGCAGCCCGGGGGGCAGCAGCGGTGGCGAAGGGGCAATTATCGCCGCGGGCGGCTCTCCATTGGGGCTGGGGAGCGATTTGGGAGGGAGCATCCGAGTTCCCGCGCATGTCTGTGGAATTCACGGATTGAAACCGACCACGGGCCGGCTAACAAACCTCGGTTCCCGTGGGAGTTTCCTAGGCATGGAGACCATCCAAGGCCAACCCGGTCCGCTGGCGCGCCATGTCGATGACCTGCATTTGGCTCTGGGAGTTTTGGCCAGCAATCCTCCCTTCGACGACCCCGATGTCCACCCAGTGCCCTTGGCCGATCCCGCCGTGGTGCAGGTGGCGGGCCTGCGAGTGGGAATGTGGACCGACGATGGCTATTTCCAAGCCACCCCGGGAATTCGCCGCGCCGTGATGGAGGCAGCGGACGCGCTGCGGGATCGCGGCGCGATCGTGGAAGAATTCGTCCCGCCTGGTGTCGAAGACGCGATCAAGATTTATTACGGCCTCGTCAGCGCGGACGGCTGCGCCAGCATGCGCGACACGCTCGGTTCCAGCCCGGCGGATCCGCGAGTCAAACGGCTGTTGCACCTAGGAGGATTTTCCACGCGCGTCCGCAATGCGGCCGCATGGTGGCTCGAAAGCCGAGGGCAAAAGCACCTGGGCGGTATCGTGGGCGCGGCCGGCGCCCTTTCCGCGCAGGAATATTGGCATCTGACCCACGAGCGCACTCTTTTCGTGAGTCGTTTCTTGAAAGAATGGCACGCCAGGCGGTTCGATGCCATGATCTGTCCGCCGCATGCCCTGCCGGCATTGCTGCATGGCAAATCGGTCGACCTGACCACGGCGGCCAGCTATTGCTTCGTGATTAACATGCTGGGAGTACCCGCCGGCGTGGTCGCCACGACGCGGATACGCCCCGGCGAAGAGTCGGACCGCCCGGAAAGCCGGGATCAAGTGGAATTGGCCGCCGCTGCGGTGGAAGAAGAATGCGCCGGCCTCCCCGTGGGGGTACAGGTGATGGCCCCCCTTTGGCGAGAAGATATTGTGTTGGGCGTGATGCGGGCTTTGGAACAACACTTTTCCACGCGAGAGGACTACCCCTGCCGCCTCGACGCGTTGCCTCTGTAGATTGTCGAAGCGGTTTGGTTCGAGATGATCTCGTGCGTATTGCCGGCGGTACACGATCGATGCCGTGCACTTTCGACTTGACCCAACGCACGGAACTTGGGAGACTCCCGCCGCGCTGGACTAGCCCGTTCGTCTGGGGCACCGCGCGCCGCGCCAGGAAGAACCTCGGCCCGGCAGAAGATCCATTTTCCAAGGAGGGAAGAAGAGAATCATGAGCAGGCTTGCCACGTGGGGAACGATTCCCTTAATTGTTATGTTTTGTGGATGCGGTTCCAGTCAGCCCACCACGGCCGATTCCGGCAAGGAACAGACCTCTGCGGAGGCGAACGGAGCCCAACCGGCTGGACGCGTTGCGGCGGCCAGTACCGAGCCTGGCCCGCAAGCCACGGTGCATGAATTCCTCACCGCGCTCTTCGCGGCGGATCGTGCCACGGCGGAAAAGCTCTTGACTGCTGCCGCGCGTGAGGATGCCGCGGAACATGGCCTGCAGGTTGCTCCAGACGGCAGCGACACGGCGACTTTCAAAATCGGCCAAGTCGAGTATGTCACCGAGGCCAAGGATGGCGCGCATGTCGCTTCCACGGTGACCGATATCAACGAGAATCAAGAACCGGAAACCGAAGAGGTTGTGTGGATCTTGCACCGCGAAGAAGCGGGTTGGCGCGTGGCGGGCATGGCCACCAAAATCTTTGACGATGCGCCCCCATTGTTCTGGAATTTCGAAGACCAGGAAGATATCCAGCGAAAGAAAGAATTGTTGGCTCAAGAGTTTGCAAGGCGTGCTGGCCAAACGGAAGGTAGCGCGCGGCAGGCACAGCAGCCCGACACCACCACGCGGACTCAATAGCAACCCTGCTGGCTGGTCATTTTGCCGTTGCGAGCCGGGGCGAATCCCTAGCGGCGAGCCATGCTGAGCATGGTTTTTTTGCTGGTGGCGCCCATCGGTTTGCCACGGTGCTTTGTGTAGCACTGAGGGAGGTCCATACGGATGCCGCGCTGGCTGACCTATCGTCGGCACGCCACCGCCATCCTGCTGGCCGCTCTGATACTGCGCTGTCTCGCGGGTGTATGGTGGCAAAGCCGGCTTCCCGCCGAACAACCCTTCTTCTTTGGCGACAGCGAAACCTATTGGTCGCTAGGACAATCGGTCGCCCAAGGCGAAGGCTACCGCTACGGCCCGCAAGAATGGCGAATTTTCCGTGCCCCGGGATATCCGCTGCTCTTGGCGGCGATGTTTACCACGACGGGCGTCGATGTTTCACCTTTGGCGGGACGAATGCTTTCCGCCGTGTTCGGCACACTCACGGTGGGAGGACTGATCTGGCTTGGGTCCCGCGCGTGGATTCCGGAGACCGGTTTGATCGCCGGCTGGGTCAGTGCGGTTTATCCCGAAACCGTGGCAATGGGCGCCTTCGTCCTCAGTGAAGCTCCGTTTTCAGCCATGCTCGTGGCGCAGTGGATTTGTTCATGGAAGGCTTGGTCGGCCAACACGAAATCCTCGCAAATGTCGTGGGGTTTCGCGACTGGGCTGGCGGCGGCGGGCGGTACGCTGATTCGCCCCAGTTGGCTGTTATATCTTCCCATGGCTTGTCTGGTGGGTTGGATGCTCTCTCGCCGAACCAGTTCGACACGCATCGGCGGCATGGCGATTTTGGGGCTGGTGGTGGGCATGGCGCCCTGGTGGATCCGCAATCATGCCGTATCGGATCATTTCGTCCCCACGACTCTGCAGGTCGGCGCCAGCCTGTACGACGGGCTTAGCCCGGATGCGGACGGGGGAAGTGAGATGTCTTTCGTGCCCAGTTTTCTGGCCGAAGAAATGGCGGCGCGGGAACAGGCGGAGGTTCCGCCGGATTCGTCTACCTTGGAGTACGACTTGGACCAGCGGCTACGCGGCGCGGCACTCGCCTGGGCACGTCAACAGCCGCTCCGTGTAGCGGAACTGGTCGGCATTAAATTCTTGCGCATGTGGAATCCCTGGCCCAATGAGGCCGGTTTGCGTGGAGGCGGGTTGGGCTGGATCGTCGCGCTCTGCTTTTTGCCGGTGTTCGTGGCCGGATTGTGGGGCATCTGGCGCTACCGACATGCCGGTTGGTTTGCCCGTCAACTTTGGCTGCCAGCCGTCTACTTGACCCTGCTACATGTCATCTTCGTCAGCT
>JANQPP010000033.1 GCA_028289405.1 Pirellulales bacterium | reverse complement strand
AGGAGCCACCGCTTGGGCTTCCTCCAGCGTCTCACTCCTTAGCTTCGTCCCCGGCACTTCCGCCGCTTGTCGATGGGCCTTCGACAGCTCGCCGCGATTCCGAAACAGCACCAGATTCTCTTCCTCGAACTCGACCGAGTAGTCGGGCAGATGGGCGTACCTCCGGTCCTGCTCAATGATCCGGCCAATCAGCCGCCGAAACTCGCGGGGGGACGAGTTGGCCCCGCATTTCTTTTGCAACAGGGCCAAGGAAATCCGCCATTCGGACTGCCAGCCGCAATGCTTGCGGGCCAGTTCGTAGATCCGCCGCTCGATCGGTTTCCGCAAGCGAAAATAGTTCCGGCTAAGCGTCAGCACCTCCTTGTGCCGCAGGGCGTTGAACACCCAGTCCGAGAGTTTAACCTCGATTTCCTGCATCCGCCCGTCCCGCGTCTCCCGCACGATCTCAAAATGCTCGATCAGGCCGAAGTTCTTAAAAATCTCCTGGCCGCCGGTGATGATGTTCGTGCTGATCCGCGTCCCGGCCAAACGCTCCAGGGCCGATTTGAGGCCATCGTAGCCGCCGCCGTTGGTCATGCGGTTGGTGGCCCGCAACAGATCGAGCGCCTTGAACCGCACCACCTGCGAAACCTCCTGCTCGGCGTTCAGGGCGGCCATCACCTGGCTGATGCAATAGATCAAAATGTCCCGGTCATGCACCGTCGCCAAGCCGTCGGCCGACGGTTTGATTTCCACGAAGGCGTCCCCATGTTCGTAGCGCCGCACGTGCCGGTCCGGCTTGGTGGAGAGCGAAAAGATCGGATGCTCCATGGAGGCCATGTCCGCCTTGGTGGCCGCGTCGAACACGTCGCAGACAAAGACGTCCGGCGTGGGGTGCCGGTCGGGCAAAAGAGGGGATCGATACTGCGATGAGGCCATCAAGTTTCCGGGATTCGTTTCGACATTTCACACACGTCCGGCCACCTTTCGACATTTCACCCACCATGTCAAGACATTTTCGACATTTCACCCACGCCGCTTCGACGGTTTACCCACGTGCTTTCGACATTTCACCCACGGGCCGGTCGCGATTCGCTGGTGATTTCAAGGGCTTGCGCGGTGCCATCCACAGCGTAACACTCATTTAACTTAATATTTAACACCCTCTTCAAATTGAGACACCTGTGGATAACTGGCTGTCCGTGTCCATCCGTGGGGCAAGATCGCGCCCCGTTTTACCTTCGGTGCGGAGGAGAGGCCGCTAGGCTCGGCAAAGCGGATCTCGGCAGGCGTCCAGTACGAGACCTACCTCAAACATCGAGCCAGGGAGAACCAATCAAGTGCTGTTTTTCGCGTGACAATCGCAATTTCGCTGCTATCCAGGAGCGATGGTCCGATTACGCAGCAAAAAGACACCTCAATGGAACCGCCAGCGAAGCACTCGATTCCCTTACCGGGTCCAGCCGAGGCTGATCACGCCGTCGGAACTGCGGTTCTTGCACACTGGCCTTCAACCAGCGGTGGGCGAGCGTTTCTTCATCGCCG
>JANQPP010000029.1 GCA_028289405.1 Pirellulales bacterium | reverse complement strand
AACCTGGCCCTCAAGGAATTCGCTTTAACTGGCCAGGCTAGCCTGGCCAGTTAAGCTTTGGATTTTCACCCTTCGCGTGGACCAGTTTTTGGTAGCGGGTCACATCAACCAGATTCTCTCACTGCACCTGGTACATAAACCGAGAGGTTGTCAGAGCTGATGAGATCTCAACATTTGCACGCTACTGTCGAAGGACGCGCCGTAATCAGGCGCTAGCGATCGCAAGTCAAAAATCAATTGCCGTTACAGCACGATCCGTACTCACGCCGCCGGAAGCCCTGGTCGATTTTTCACCAGGATCGTGCGTTGAGTTGGTATTTGCCAGAACGATAGACCTGCGTGTACGTCGAGAAGATCCTTTTGAAGGGTTCGAGGAGTGTTCCACAGTTCGACGTTGAACCACATCGAATTGACCGAGGATGAGGCGTTCTCGCCAAATCTAAGACATCCATTACGACCGCAAGTATAATGGTCAGACACAAACTATTCTCGGACGAACCAAAATGCCAGGCAATGATATTGGGCATGGCGTTCGAAGGCCAAGATTCACTTAAAACATCGCGGGAAGGAACTCCATGGCAGGGAAACGGGGCAGGTATGGGCATCATTCGTGGGGCAGGCGTGGGCGGTTCGAATCGCTGGAATGTCGCCGGCTGCTGAACGCGGCTCCCGTGGGAGAGCCGGACTATTTTGAGCGGCGTTTATTCGGTCGGAATGACTTCGTCGAAACCGCCTTGCGGACCTATGCCATTGAGGCGCCGGGGGTCTTGGCCAATGACCAAGATCCCGATAGCGACCCGCTGCAAGCAATTTTGCTGTCGGTCGACGATGGCCTGTCATTGCGGCTGCAACCTGACGGAGGATTCGAATTCTATGTCATCGGAGAAGGGCTGCGGTTCAACTTTTCCTATGTCGTCTCGGACGGTGTGCAGACATCCCCTCCAGTCACCGTCGAGCTCTTTGGGCTGAATGCAAAAAATGAGCCAAATGTCAAGGTCTGGTCCGTGGAGGCAAGCGGCAACGGCCATGGTTACTTGTATTACTGGCTACAAACTGAGGACGACACGATTGAGCATCTGCTGGATGCAACGAGCCAGGTGCGCTACTTGGATTCCACTGCGCATCTCGCGACATTGACGTCGGCGGAAGAAAACGAATTCGTTTTTAACCGTTTCCATGATGGCGTCTTCGGCGCTTACCAAGACACCTCGGCAGAGGATTATCAAGAACCGAATGGTGGTTGGCGATGGGTAACGGGCGAACCCTGGGAATACACCAATTGGTTTTATACTGAACCTAACGACCATTTTGGCTTTGGCACGGAAAACATCGCCCAACTTTTTCATGGCGGCCAGTGGAACGACATACCCATTTCTTCCAGTTACCTTCTATTGGAATTTGAGGATCTCGGTGCCTTCCCCGGTGACGACAGTTTCTTGCTGCCACTCGGTACCGAGTCTCTTCTGCCGGCGGACGATTTGCTTGAAAACGACATTCTGGGCCGGCCAGGGTTTTCCTTGGAAATCGTGAAGGCGCCGGCTCAAGGTACGGTCGAGATCGATGAGTCGGGCAATGTGCTATATCTCCCCGGACTGGAGGCACCGTATCGAGACCGCTTCACCTACCGTCTTGTTCTTGATGGCTACGCGTCTGCTCCCGCAACGGTGTGGCTCAACGTGGGCGGCGACAACTGGCCGACGGTTACCGAGGAAGATCGGTACTACGTTACCGCTGAATCCATTCTTGAAGTAGACGGTTATAACTGGCCAACCGTGCTGGCGAATGATCTGGACCGTGACGGAATCCCCGTGACGGCCCGCCTTGAGCGAGCTCCAGAAGGAGGAGTGATCGAGCTTCAGCCCGATGGACGCTTTCGCTTCATGCCGAACGAGGGTTTTCGCGGGTTTACGACTTTTTCGTATTCGGCGACGGATGGCTTGTCACGCTCGGAACCCACGGAAGTCGAAATCGATTACTATGACTTTCGCACGGAACACTTTGCCCGACCGGATAAGTATACGTACTCACCCGGGCACATTTTGAGCGTGCCTACTTCGAGCGGTTTGTTGTCCAACGACTTGTCTTTCGGAGAACACGACTATCGCATTTTACCGCAAACCATCCTTACTTCCGCGGGAGGGCATGCGCACATCCATCGCGATGGTAGCTTCGATTACGTACCACCACCAAACTTTGTAGGACCAGATCATTTCAGCTACTCCGCTACAGGTACGCACCCGTTAGCGCGCAGCTCGTGGATGACAACGGCAACCGACGTCGATCTCACCATGGATGGAACGGTCCTCGATCCCGTGGCCACTGCCGACACGTACGTGCTCGATCACAGCGGCACGGTGACGACCGAGGCTAGTACCGGTGTAACCGCCAACGATTTCGGATTTCAAACTGGCTGGTCTGTGCGGCTCGTGGAAGGCCCCCAGCAGGGAGTCCTGCGGCTGGCGACCGACGGCGCGTTCACGTATCACGCCTTCGAAACCGATCCACTCGCGGCCGTTGAGGATCGTTTCACTTATCAATTTTATGATGGTGAGCGGTCTTTGAAGCCGGTGGAAGTCCAGTTGACGCGGGACGCACTTCCCGAGGTAATCCGTGTGGCCTGGCCGGACGCGCCAGGGGATCCAGACCGAGAGTATCTGATCTTGGTGCCGAACATCGATTTTTCTCAGACTGGCTTGACCTGGTTCCTAGCAGATTCTCTAGGAAATTCCCTCACGTCGGGCGGACGCCGGGGACACCTGCTCACGATCACCAGCCCCGAGGAACAGGCGTTCGTCGAGGAAATGCTTTTTCCTCGAATACCCGAAGGTAGCGAGATTTGGCTGGGAGCACGTCAATACTATTTCAATGCCCAATCCCCAGAAGAATGGAGTTGGGTCACGGGCGAAGCGTTCGACTTCACCAAATGGCGTGCGGCACCCGAAAAAGGCTCCCGCTTTAATGATTTCGTCGAGTTGCATGTGCAAGGCATCCCCGTCGGCACGTGGGAAACACGACATTATCACGGAGGATTCGATGTTCGCCCGTTGATCATCGAGTTCTCCCAATTCTCCGAGCCGGTTCGACCCGCCGCCGAGGCCAGCGACGACGCGTATTTCATGCAAAACGGCTCCACGTCGATCGTGGTGGAAGAAGGCTTGCTGGTGAACGACAACGTGCCCAGCGGCAACGTGACCGTGCAACTCGTCGAGGGACCCGCGACGGGTAGCCTGCAGTGGGCCGAAGACGGATCGTTCAGTTACGCGTCCGCAGATTCGGCGGCGGCCGATTCCTTCACGTATCAATTGGTGGACGGCGATTGGCGTTCCGAGTCGGCGACGGTTTGGCTGAATGTCAATCCGCAACAAGCCTCCCTGGTGGCCGAGCCGGACACATACCAAGTGGTTGAGGACATTCCGCTCCATGTGGATGCGCGGGAGGGCGTGCTGGCCAACGATCTTGTGAATGCCAGCGCTCGAGTGTCGGCATTCGTGGAGGTTCCACCGGAAGTAGGAAGCCTCGATTTGAATGCGGATGGCTCTTTCCTCTACACGCCTCCATTGGACTTTCACGGCAGGGTGACCTTCGCCTATCGCGCGGTGCATGGCGAAAATGAAAGTGTGGGCCACGTCGAGCTCGAAATCCGCGCTGAGCCGGATGCGCCGCGGGCGGTGGAAGACCGTTACCAGTTCGGCGATGGAGCGACGCTGTTTGTCGATGCCACGCGAGGTGTGTTGGCGAATGATGTCGATGCGGACGGCTTGGGAATGTTGGCCCAAATCGTGACGGAGCCCTTGTTCGGCTCGCTCGATTTTTCCCAGGACGGCTCCTTCACCTACACGCCGAATGGCGATTTTCGGTACAGCGATCAATTCGCGTATCAGGTCGTGGGGCTGGATGGCCGCCTTTCGTCCCCGCAAACCGTCTTGATCGCCACCGACGGCGGCGACGCTGTCACACCCGCCTTTGGCGAGACATTCCTCCATGGCGGTGTGGACGTTCTGAGCGGAAATGTGCTGGAAAACGAGCAAGCTCTGGCCACCGCCCTCACTGCGGCGCTCGTGCAGGCACCGGCCCACGGACGGATCAACTTCCACGCCATCGGCGAATTTGAATATTTGGCGGACCCCGATTTCGAAGGGCTCGATGAATTCGTCTACGCCGTGCTGCAAGACGGACAAGCTTTGGGGTTTGCCCGTACCCAAATCCATGTGCAACATGTCTCGGGCACGTTCGATCTCACGGGGCTACGCGTGCTGGCGGACCCGGAAAGCGAACGCGGCATGGCCTACGCCCTCGTCAGTAATGAATTCGGAACGGACGACGAAATCACCAGTTGGAATAGGAGTGAGACTATCTCCAAACAACTTGCCTACCAGGGAGTACAAGGTCGGCTGGCCACGCCGACTTCCGCCGAAGAATGGAACTGGATGACACGGAACGTCGGGTCCACCGGCTGGTTAGGCGCTAAACAAAATTTCGAGTCGCCCGATTATGTTGAACCCGACGGTGGCTGGGAATGGGTCAGTGGCGAGCCCTGGGATTTTGCCCCCTGGGCCGAAGCCGAACCAGACGACAAATGGGGCGAAAGTCGGTTGCTGTCCATCAACGGCAAGTGGGCCGATCGCGACAGGTTTCCGGCCGGATTCTTCGTGGAATTTCCGGGACAATTCGTGCCGGCATTGACCTCCAGTGACGACGTATACCACGTCGAGCCTGGCCAGACGCTGGAAGTGGACCCAGGCAACGGCATCATTATTAACGACGAATACTTTCCGAAACTATCAAGGCTCGAGTTATTGGAAGATGCTTCACATGGAGAGCTCGAACTCGACGCCATCGGCGGTATCCGTTACACGCCGGCTCCCGATTTCGTGGGCGTCGATCATTTTACCTATCGCGCGGGCAGTGAAGACGCCATCACGAATGTGGCCACGGTTTGGTTGTTGGTTGGAGCGCGAGTACCCCCGCAAGCTCGCCCGGACACCTACTACCTGTTAGGAGACCAACTTTATGCGGCGGAAGCGGACGACGCCCTGGTCACCGATTTCGCGGATGGATTCATTCCAAATTGGCTCCAGCGGCGCGGGGACTTCCGGCTCGAAGGAAACATACTTCAAGGCGACAACGTGGACTTTACGTCGTTGCGATTCGACAACTATTGGGCGAATCAAGATTCATATTTGTGGGAAGCGGAGTTTGTCTTGCTTCCACTTCCGCCGAATTACTCCGGTAGCGACAGCATTACCTTCGGGATCACGGATCCCGAAACTGTGATCCGCTCTTTCACTTCGATCGAAGAGCCTTACTTTGTATTGCAGCGGACTCGCCGAGCGGAAAACTTCCCCAACGATGGTTTTGCTGACGCACTTCGGCTGTGGTTGCGTCCCGAAGGATCCGATTCGCCTCCGGATTTGCATATTCTTCCCCTAGTGGGATTATCCTCATCCGAGGTAACCGTTTCGGTCAGGTTTTGGAAGGTGGGCAACTCCGCAACGATTGAATTCGATGTTAACTCACAAGGAGAATTCCAGGCCGATGCGACTTATTATCTGGCCGACTTGGGGCAAGGCGCGGCCGAGAACTCCACGCCGCTGCAACCGTTTATCACGGGAAGCTTCGAACTGACCGGGTTGGATCAGTTGGGCTACATTCCGCTCGGCACGCGCGGAGTGACCACCAATGATACCGTCGTGGGGGAAGCACCGCGAGCGATCATGATCGATCCGCCGCAACATGGAACGTTGGACTTTCGTGACGACGGAACCTTCGACTATGCGCCGCAACCGGACTTTCGCGGACAAGATACCTTTGTTTATGTCGACGAGTCCGGTGGCTTTCGCTCACGTCCGGTGACCGTCACTCTCAACGTTGTTCCACCGCTGGATGATTTCCGGGTCCGAGACGACCAAGTCCAAAGACGCGCCGGGTCCACGATCGTGGAGGCTCAACCGCTTCTCACCAATCACGTGGGTGAAGCCGTGTATGATCCGTCTCGCGGCATCCTCTGGTTCACACAACTGAGAAATAGCTTTTTGTCACCGTATGAACAAAACTGCTTTTCCACCGGTGTGTCATGTCACGAAGGCGGCTTGTATGCCTGGGATATCAACGCCAATCGCGCCGTCGCGTATGTTCCCAACGCCAACGGGCACGAATACTTCAACCTGGAATTGAGTGCGGACTACGCTCTGCTGCGGTTTGAAACGATTCGACATGGCTTCGTGGCGAACGTCGAAAAAATTCTACAAAGGGACTGGCAGACCGATGCGATCAACTTTTCCGTAGGGCTTCCTAGCGAGTATGCCGAAAAGGCCGAGCAAAACTATGAGATGGTCGTTTGGCATCCGAGCAACCAATTCGGCTTTGGTAGACAGCGATATCGTAATCAAACGTATTTGATCACGATTCAAGGTGACGAGCTTCATGAGCAGTTGCTCGAACTGCCCGATCATCTCGGCGTTTGGTGGGAGTCGGAATGGCAGCGGCTGGATTTCTGGGGCGATTTGGTTTCTCCTGATGGCCAGCACTGGTGGTCCTTCAACAAGCATACCAACTCGCTTGAGTATCATACTCAATTTTCGCGACCATTCTTTGGACTCACTGATGGCGGTCTTTATCTGCCGCGGAACCGGGAATCCACGTACGTCTACGGGAAAAATGGCGAAGCGATTGACATCCGGAACGAGCAAGGCGAGCTGGTCGCGACGGTGGAGGTTTCGGGTGTGGAAACCGAGAATTGGTGGGGGATTGTCGAACTCGTTGATCGTACTGGTGAGTTGCTGCTGATCACCGATAGGGGATTGTTCTTGCTGGACTTCTCCGACGTATTCCAGTCGAGGATCGATCTCTTCGCCAACGATGACGTGGCCAACTTGAGAAACCAAGAATTGGTCATCGTCGAGCCGCCCCAACATGGCGACGTGACCGTCACGAATGAGGGGAAAGCCATCTATTTCCCCGAGCCAAGTTTTCAGGGGGAGGATACTTTCCGCTACCGCGTCGTGGGCGCGGGATGGGAATCGAATGTGGCCACTGTCTCGCTGAACATCGAACCGGCGCTGCCACGTTCCGCATCCCTGCCCCGCACTGATAGCTACACGACCTACGGAAATTTTACCGCGAATTCCGAGTTCGGCGTGCTTTACAACGACACGTTGGCCGAGGGCGCCGTGGCCGTGGTGTCTTCTCCGCCCAACCACGGCACGGTGGAACTGGCGGACGACGGCGGGTTTACTTATGTCCCGGCGCCTGGATACACCGGCGAAGACGTCTTCCACTATTACATTCAAGACGAGGCTTCCCGCACGGAAACCGTGGCCGTTTTTTTGGATGTCCGGGCTTCCTTCGAGACGGCGATCGTCTTCGTGGAGGAGCCGACGACCAAGCTGCAACTGGATAGTCTGCCCTCGGCCACGGAGACCGTTGCCGTGGGAGACAACGTGATCACCGAGCTTTGGGTCCGTTACGTGGAGGGATATCCGGCGACTCGCGTTCCAATCCGATTGTATGAAGCCCCACGTCAAAGCATCGAGTTTGATACGACACGGTTGTCGGTGACGGCTCTTTCCGAATTAGGGTGGTTCTTCGATATCAACGTCGAATCTCAGCCGAGAATCGACAATGCGGCGGGATCCGTGGGAAGTTTTCTCGTTTGGCCCGTGACACTCGACGTCGATGTAAGAAGTAGCTGGGTACGATTGGCGTTTGCCACGTTCGAAACCACTTCCATGGGCGTGGCCACGGCGTCACCGACGGTCGAATTTCCGCTCTCCGTGGATCCCAGTTTTGCCGACCGGCTTAATTTGCCCACGTCGACGCTACGCGTCACCTCTCCGGCAGATTTTAATCGCGATGGCGCCGTCGATCTCACGGATTTCTCCACATTGAAATCTTCCTTCGGTCAATCCGGGACCGCGGCCAGCGGCGATGCCAATCGAGATGGCAAAGTCGATCTCCTCGACTTCGTTTTGATGAAGCACGATTTCGGTTTTCGGATTGACTAACAAATCAATGAAGACCTTCGTGTAGCTCGAATATGCCGAAGAGACGTTCATCCGTGGGATATCGGCAATTTTATTTTTATTGCGCGCGAAGGTGGCTTGGACGAATGGTGACAACCTCCCGGTTTATGTATCGAGTGCAGTGAGAGAATCTGGTTGATGGAATCGGCTGTGTGCTGGAGGCTAAGTTCGGCTTTTGCAGTTCACGCCGCGGTTGCGTGGGCATATTCCAGTAGTTGTTTGATTTTTCGCGACCCTGGCCCACGTAGGGCCAGTGATGAAACCTTTTGCCTGATGCTTTGCCGCTTCAGAGTGGCGAGCATGTCGGCGAAAGAGGGTTCGGCCTTGGACGTGTACCACGGGCAGCTGAGGGGTCGATAATCGCGCCGCCCTTCCACGGCGAACCACAACACGACGAGCGAGTACAACAGCATGGCCGTGGGCGCGGTTCGCTCGACCGATCGTCGACTCCAGCCCTGCGGCTGTTCAAAACCCAAGTGTTGCTTGCTGTCATGAAAAGCCACTTTGATGCTCCAGCGGCTGGCATACCAGGCATCACCTGCTCCGCGGAGGCGTCATGACAGGTCGAGTAAAATGCCTGCGGCTTGCGTCCGCCAGTCAGCGACTCGACTGCGACGACCCGCAACGGTCGTCCGGGTGTTTTGTGAACCCGCGCCTTGCAGTCGGCAAGGCGCGCGGTCTCGGTTCGACCGTAGATATCGAACAACAGTCGTCGGCATCGCTCTGGGAGCATCTCCGTGGGCGTCGGCAACCGCTTGCCTCGCTTACGGGGCCGGCCGTGGGTTCCCGGCTTCCGCGCCGGCGGCGCGTTGTACAGCCGCGCATCCATCCACAAGCGGCTGGTCAGATCACAATTTGTCGGCAGATGATTCAACACGCGCTGGCCGCCATAGGCGCTGTCGTCCACCACGTGAAAACGCCTTGCTTTCGCATGTTTACACAACACATTCAGCATGGTCACGGCCAGCTCCGGGGACATGCAACTTGATTGTTAAATAGTACAATATGTGCATATAACTAACTTCAAGTGATACAAGATCAGGAAGTAAAAGTAGCGATCGTCGCGAAACGGAAAGCGGACACTCACCCCCAGGACCACCCAGCGGTGGCCCCAATTCATGACGGCGGTCTTGCGCGTCGAGAGCAGCGGATCGTGATGCATCCCGCAACCGAACATTTTCAGACCGCGCTTGCGGGCTAACGTATCGTCGAGCGCGAGCATCACCACTTGGCCCAAGAAGGGTCGTATCAGGTCAAAAACTGCCAGCCCCACTAGATCGAGCGACCAGCGTGCTCGACTGAACACGCGATGGTAAGAAGAAGTAGTGCTTGTCGGCCGAGTCTCCTTCCCCCATGGGCTGCTGAGACTCTCATAACACACGGATCAGGAATTGGGGAGCACGCCAAGACATCAAGAAGTCCGTTCCGGCCGCGAATATTCATTTTATGTCGATTTACTCGACAGATGATGGCAGACCGCCTCCCGGTCTGATCGCCGAGAAGCCATATCCTCGGTCTTACATGACAGACTTATCGGCTTCCGCCGAGAAATCTTCGCATCGCGTCCAACGTTTCTTCGCTCACGTGATGCTCCATCCCCTCGCTGTCGACGCGGGCGACCGCCTCGCTCACACCGAGCGCTAGGAGAAACTCGAGCACGACGGCATGCCGTTCGGCGGCCATCCGCGCCAACCGTTTTCCCTTCGCCGTAAGCACGACGGGGCCGTACGGCTCGGTCTCCACGAAGCCATCCCGGGAAAGGCGGCCAATCGTGCGGTTGACCGTGACATGGGTCACTTCAAAGCGTGCCGCCAAATCGACGACGCGGCAGTTCCCTTGGGATTCCGAGATCTCCGCGATGGCCTCCACGTAATCCTCGGCGAGTTCCGTGGCGTGGTCCGAGCGGGTGCGTGAATGCTGGCCTTTCGACTTGCGGGCAGGAGGCTTCGGCAAAGTGGGTGCTCCAGGAAGAAATCATCCGTCCATTTTTTGAGTATTCAAAATGTGCCCTTGACGCCAATGTAGCGCAGGCTAAAATTGAGCCAAATGTAGCACTGGCTACGAATCGCCTCCGCTTTTCGCCGGTGCACCTTGGCCTCCTGACTGGGCCGTGACCTTCAAGGCTGAAAATGTGCTTGGGTCGCGGCTGCGGCAACCGCTGAGGGGAACGTTCTCCGATACGACGGGAAGAGAAATGATGCAAACCAAAAATCTTACGCGGTTCGGATTCAAAAAGCCACGCCGGGCATTCACCTTGGTGGAGCTCCTCGTGGTAATCGCCATTATCGGCATTCTGGTCAGTTTGTTGCTGCCCTCCGTGCAAGCCGCGCGAGAGGCCGCGCGGCGCATGCAATGCGTCAACAACCTCAAGCAAATGGGTCTCTCGCTGCAAAGCTACCACGGTGCGTTCAAACGTTTTCCCTGCGGTTATTGCAGCTTCGCCACGCGAGACGGAAGTGGCCCCGCCGAGGCGAGCATCGACCCAGTGACCTGGGACGCGGCGCCGGGCTGGGGTTGGTCCGCTCTGCTGCTCCCCTTCTTGGAACAGCAAGCCTTGGCCGACGGCCTGCAATTCGACCGTCCCATTTGGGATCGAGACCATGCCAACCAGATCGCGTTACAACTCCCCATATTTCTCTGCCCTTCTTCCAGCGGAGACCGCGAGCCCTTTGTGGTGCGCCAGGAATCGGGGGCTCCCCTCGCGCGGCATGGCGGACAGATTCTGCTTGGCCGTTCCCATTATGTGGCCAGCCATGGCCAGGAATCGTGCTGGGGAGAGTGCGGGTCGGCGGCGGAGGGGGTCATTTTTACGAACATCTACACCAGCGAGACGACCACCGTGCCTGTGCATGGTGATGCGGGAAACGTGGCCGATGGCCCCTTCTTCCGTAACTCGGGAGTGAGTATCCGCGACGTCACCGACGGCACGACGAACACCATTTTTCTGGGCGAACATTCCTCGCGGCTGAGCGAGAAAACTTGGGTCGGCGTGGTACCCGGCGCGTTCACGCATCCCCAATTCAGTTCCCCGGAAAATGGTCCGGATGCCGCCGCCACATTGACCTTGGTGCATGCCGGACCCTCGGGGGGAGAACTCGACATCACCGGTTTTCCGATCATTCATCCGCTCAATTTTCCCACCTTTCACGTCGGTCAAATGTTCGCGGAGCACGCGGGCGGAGGGAATATCGGGCTCGGGGACGGGTCGGTCCGATTCATCTCGGACAATGTGGACCTGCTGCTGTGGGCCGAGCTTTCCAGCATGAATGAAGGGGAAGTCGTGGATGCAGGAGCGCTCTGAAGATGGACAGCAACTTCTCACGTTGGCTGGCGGGTATCACGGCTATCGTGCTGGTGTTGATCGTCGGGTATTGGCTGCTCAATCGGAGCTACGGCGAAACTTCCGAGCAAGGATATCGCTACGCGATGGCTTTGTTTTCCATCTGCAACCAAAAGGACGAGACGCGACTGCGAAAAATCGAGGAGATGATCTCCGCGTCGAGTGCGGAGGACGAATTGCATGCCGAAGAGACGCGCTGGTTATTGGGCATCGTCGAACGGGGCCGGAACGGCGATTGGGAAGAGGCGTCCCAAGAAGTTCGGCGGCTCATAGAAGATCAGGTTGAATGGGCAGCGTCGCTACAGCCAATTGAATAGCCGGCAATCGCTGAGTTACATCGAGCCGCGCTATTTGGTCGTCATCAAATGGTCAAGCAGGCGTTGGAAACGCTTGAGTTTGACCGGCATAGTGACGACCACGCGATGCTTGTCCACTTTCGCCTGGGACTTCCAGCCGGAGTGTTTTGCATCGAGCAGGAGGACCGCGTTGATCCGTTCGGTATGTTCCGAATCAGCACAACGGTTGAACGCCTTGAGTGCGTTCTCACCGAGCCCCTTGCTGCTGAAGATTAGGCAATCGGCACCCTGCTCGTTGGCTTCAAACCGGCTGAACGCACGGTCCGGGTCCATCGTAACCAGCACGCGGTAGCCAAAATCCTTGAGCTGTTGGCGGAACAAGTCCTGCATGCGGGTATTGGATTCCACGAACATGAGGGTGCCGCCGTTGCGCTGCGGCAGCACTTTGTCTCTGTGCTGGTTCAATTCTTGCTCAAGTTGCTCGGCGTCCGCCTCGGTCTCCGCCACCGAAGTGGAGTCGCCCGCCGCCAGCCGTTCCGTGGCGATCCGCAGATCGCCCAGCATTTCCACCGGCGATTGGTACCGCTTCTCCACGTCCAGTTCCATCGACTTGTGCACGATGTGCGCGACGAGCAGCGGTAACGACGGATCCGCCTGCGAAATGGGCACCACATCCAAGAACCGGGACTTATTCAATCGCTCCGTGCGAGCCTTTGTTTCATGCAGGGGGGATTTGCCCGTGAGCAAGTGATAATACATGCAGCCGACGAAATAGAGGTCACTGCGGACGTCATCCTTCCGCGTTCCCGTGGCCCGTTCGAGTCCGGCGTAGTCGATGGTGCGGGGATTGGTCAGGTCCGCGATGGCTTCGTCGCTCATCTGATCGTTGTGGCCCGCTCCGGCCAAGCCAAAATCCACCAGTTTCGCTTGGCCTCGACTAGAAACGAGTACATTTGAGAGCTTGATGTCGCGGTGCGAGATGCCATGCTGCGCGGCATATGCCAACCCGGCGGACACATCGCTGATGAGCTTGGTTGCCTCCAATGGCTCGAATTTGCCACGAATTTTCAGAAAATCGCGCAGCGTTTGGCCCTCGATGAAATCCATGACCATGTAATGCTGCCGGCCATTTTCGGCAATTTCATACACGGTCACGATGTTGGGATGGCGGAGTTTTGTACCAATCAGCCCTTCCGTCTGAAATTGCGAGGTTTGCTCCGGGTCATCGCTGTAACGCCGCCGCAGCACTTTCACCGCGACCGTCTTGTCCGAATCCAAATCGACCGCCCGGTACACCCGGGAAAACGTGCCCGTGCCGACCAGGTAGAGAACCTTGTACCGGCCATAGAAGAAGCCGGTCCGTTCCCCTTTGAGGATCTTTTCGATTTGGTAGTTCGTCAGCAATTCGCGCCGCAACAGCAGCTTTTTCAGCGTGTCGAATTCGACATCCCGGGTCCCCAATTCGGCCCAAATCTGACGCAATTGCCATTCGTCGAACAAGTCGAGATCGAAGGCGGTCTGCGCAAATTGCTCAGCGGAGATATCGGCCATCGGCGTGAAACGCGAACGCGGCAGGGAAAGCAGTGGATGACAAATACGGGCAAAAGAATAGGCTGGCCCGCAGGCTTCCTATCCTTAGTAACCCCGTTGAAAGAAAAAGTGATCGGCGTCCCGAACCGACCTCCGCTGTCTCTATCCTAAGCGGAGCCGGAGGGATCCGCAACGGATTGGTCCGCGTTAGGTCCTCGTTGCCTAGGTCTAAAATCTTTAGCCCTGCATCGAGTTAAGCTTCAAGCGTTAGGAGGTTTATGGCGGATTTGGCCCCTTTATTCCACCAGCGGCAACTCGAAATCGAGCCGTTTGCCATTTCGCAAAACGGTTAATGGAAGCACTTCGCCTACTTCGTAATTCAGCTTGATGCGGGCATTGAATTGAGAAGGCGTGAGTTTCGCGGGGAGCGGCTTGCCCGCCAGACCGACGACGATATCCCCTTGCCGCAGACCGATCTTTCTAGCGGCCTGCCCAGCTTTTTCGCCGGTGTTAATCCATTTGATCAGGAATGCCTGTTCCTCGGGCGCGATGGAATGTTTTTGGCGATTTTTCGCTCCCAAGGGAGGCATCCAGATCCGCAACTTGGGCGGCACGGACCACAACGAACCCCGCCAAGAGATGTCTGTTTTTTTCCAACCGTCGGACAACTTCAAGGACTTCTCACCGGAACGGCTCCCCTCCACGGTAACAACGGTGTCGCTGGGCGGAAGCTGATGCAATGCCCATTGAATGTCGGCCACGGAGGTCATCGGCTGGCCCGCGACTCGCAACAAGTCTTCTCCCGTTTCGAAGCCCGCGCGGGCGGCGGGGCTATCTTCGAGGACGCGCTCAATACGGATGCCATGATCGGCGTCGACCTCCAGACCTACGTTCTCGGGCAGCGGATAACGCCACAACATCTCTTCCGACCATTCGCCGCTGAGTGCCGCGCCGCGATGTTCGGCATCATGGATCATATGACAATGAATGCAGTTTCGCCGCGTGGTGGCTTGCCGCAATGCATCTTTGTTTTCCATGCCCGGCATTTCCAATGGGGTCTGGTAGGGCTTGGCTGGGCCCCGCTTATCCCGCAGAGATTCGCGGTTCTCCGGGTAAGCTTCGTGCAGTTCGAGCACTCGCCGCATCGTATTTTCCAGTCCTTGGAGCGAATTGTAGGCGTCTGGCCCTTCCGCGCTTTGGGTGCCATAGCGGGCATATACGGTGCTGTCCGCGTTGATGAACATGGCCGCCCAATTCAGGTCGTAATCAAACTGGAACAGCGAGAGATCGACCCCCTTCATCTCCACCTGCCGCACGGGAATGAACGCCTCCCGCGCGAGCTGCTGGACCTTGCCGTTTCCTTGGGCAACTTCCGCGTCGAAGCCCGCGCAAGCCTCGCAGGGAACGCAGCGAAACGTAATGAACAGCGGCTTGTTTTCCAGGCGGGCTTGTAGCAGAGCCCTATTCAAATCGTTGTAAACCCAGAAGTCGGCCCCTATCACGTGCTGGTCCTCCAGCACGGTTTTCAATGCTCCGGACGGCGCGTCCGACGGTTCGGCGGCGGGCAAGACATTGCTCCAAGCCGGCAAAATCAGCAAGAAACCAAACAGACATCCGATGACAAAAGCACGATAACGCATCATCGAGACCCGCCTTTCCGTCGATGGAAGATCACTCCGCCCTGCTCAAGGGCATTGCCAGATCGGCCGCGATTCAAAAATCGAAAGCGATCCTCTTTCCGGATCATCGAACCCAAATATATCAAGTTTGCGCGCCCGATGAGACAGGGGCGAAGAAAAAGACGCTGGTCATTTTTGGCTCGCGGAATCCATTGTGTTGCAATCGCGATCAGATTTGTTCAAATGTGGAATCCAGGGCGTGGCGGCATATGGCAAGTGCGTCGGCCGCACTCTTTATTACCGATTTTGTCAACAAAAGCGCGTCATCTTTCCGGCCAGAATGGATCGTCCATGAACAATCTTCCATTTTCATTTTCCAACTTCTCGCGATTTCGTGACGCGAATGCGAAAAATTTCCTCCGCATGGCAAGTGCCGCTGGAATGGCTTTGGCGGTGCTCGCGGCGGGCTGCAATCGCGGCCCTAGTGGGCCGATCTCGCCCCTGAAAAAGAAGTATACCGACACGGTCGAGCAAACCTTCGACGGCTCGGCCGATTGGAATCCCTCAGAAGAGGAAATCACCAATTCCATCGGCATGAAGCTCGTGCTCATTCCGGCGGGCGAATTCCAAATGGGCTGGCCCTCGGAAGACCACGATATCCAAGCATATGGCGAATTTGGGGGTGTGCAGCATACCGTGAAGATCACACGCCCCTTTTACATGGGCACTCACGAGGTGACCCAAGCGCAATACCAGCAGGTTATGGGCCAAAACCCTAGCGCTTTCGCCGAAACGGGCAACCAGAAGCATTTGGTGGACGGCATGGAAACGGGCGACTTCCCCGTCGACAAAGTGAATTGGGAAAATGCCATGGAATTCTGCAAACGGCTCTCCGAACTCCCAGAGGAAAAGGAGGCGGGGCGCACATACACCTTGCCCACCGAGGCACAATGGGAATATGCCTGCCGTGCCGGCACCACCACCTCTCACCACACGGGCTTGCCCTTTACCGGCGATAAGGCCAACTTTGACGCTCTATACCCGGAACCTCAAACGGAAGAGAACGTCCGCGATAGTCTTGGCCGTACCACCAGCGTGGGCCAATACCCGGCCAACGATTTCGGCTTGTACGACATGCATGGTAACGTGTGGGAATGGTGCCTCGATTCTCCCCGAGTCTACGAGGAAGGCGTGTTCACGAATCCGCGCGGCAAGGACGATCCGGAAGTGGTGGAATTCGTGCTGCGCGGCGGCAGCTATCGCCGCTCCGCCGTATATGCCCGCTCGGACTTCCGCAACCACATGGGAAAGACCTCCAACGGTCTGGACTTCGGTTTCCGGGTCGTCTATCAGGAATAGCTGGTCCGCGCGATTTTTCCGGATCAATCCACTATTGGCCATCCGCCGCGCGGTCGGTCAGGGCGGCGTAAATGGCGCGCTGGAAATCCTCGCGGATCGTGAGATGGTCGAAGGGATAGATCTGCGTCATGAGAATGCCGACCAGCTCTTCCCGGGGATCAACCCAAAAGTAGGTGTTGAAAATGCCTCCCCAAGAATAGGCGCCGACCGAGGGTGCCGTGCGTGAGGTAGGCTCGATCGTGACGATGTCGAGCCCGTAGCCAAATTTATCTCCATGGCTGTCGATCCAGGGCGACAAATCGCCGATCTGATTCCGCGTCATCTTCTCCACCGAGGCAGGCCGCAGCAGTTGCTTACCTCGCCATTCTCCCTGTTGGAGCAACATCTGCAAAAATCGGACATAATCTTCGGCGGTCGATACTAAACCAGCCCCGCCCGAGAAATACGTTTTTGGCGCGCGATAAGGAAACGAGTTGGGCAAATTGGACGCCTCGGAATCATCTTTCTCATCCCGCGCGGCGACGATCCGCTGATCCTCTCCGGGGCGGTAGAGTATCGCCAGCCGCGAACGCGCCGACTCGGGCAGATAAAATGACGTGTCCTCCATGTCCAAAGGATGAAAAATCCGCTCCTCGAAGAATTGATCCAGAGGCTGTCCCGAGGCGCGTTCCACGATCAGCCCCAGCACATCCGTGGAGAGGCCATACTCCCACGCGGTCCCCGGGTCGAACAGCAGCGGCGCTTTCGCCAATCTGGGCAGATGATCCTCCAGTGTGCCGGGCGTGGGATTCAATCCACCTGGAATCCCCAGCGCGCGATAGGTTTTCGCGACGGGAGCACGTTGAAACATTTCATACGTCAGCCCCGAGGTATGCGTGAGCAGATGGTAAATGGTCATCGGCTGCCGAGGCGGACGCGTCCGTGCGCCATTGTCGGTCAGGACTCGCACTTCCGCGAATTGGGGGATGTGCTTGGAGATCGGATCATCCACGCTCAATTCGCCCGATTCGTGAAGCATCATCACGGCAACGGAGGTGACCGGTTTGGTCATGGAAGCGATGCGGAACAGGGTGTCCGGTTGCATCGGTACCTCACCGTCACGATCTTGCCAGCCGACGCTCACCTGATAAGCGATGCGGCCCCGCCGCGTCACCAAGGCAACTCCACCGGCCAGCTTCTGCTCCTCCACGTGCCGCTGCAAGAGCGCGGTGAATTCCTCCAATCCCGCAGGAGAAAACCCCGCTTCTTGCGGCGAGATCGAAGGCAAAGGCGGTTCGGCGCGCAAGTTCCCGACCACCAAGGCAGACCACAAACAACAACCCCAGGCAACCGCTGGGCAAATCGATTTCTTAAACATGCGTGGAACACTCCTTGGTTGTCGAATCGTCGAGGTGAGGTTAGGGACGCGAAAGCGACGCACCTTGGCGAGGACATCACCGCAGGAGAGGGAACATCGCCGCGAAAAATTCAGAAACGGCTTGTTATCAAGAAACTACCGGTCGGACAGGCGTTGAGCAACCAATGGCCTCGCTTTTGGATTTTCAGGAGTAGCCTCGGTCTTTTGGTGGCGGCGCGTGGTTTCATTGGTATTGTAGAAATCGCCGTGACCGTCCACGAATGGCCACTACCTATGATGATCGCGAGCGTGGGACGACTTAGTCAGGCACAACTACTGTGTGTTCCCACGGGGCAACCGGTGTACAATCAAAAGGCCCGATCATAATGGCTTTGCACGTCAAAAAAGGGGGGACGATGCCTGGCACTCGCCGAGATCGATTCCACACCGCTGGAGTTCTGGGAATTCCCGCCGGTCGCGACCCACGACGGTTCGCGATCCAGGCAGTGGTCTTGGCCCTCTTCCCGATCTTCGCGATGCCCTCCTGGAGCGGCTGTGCGGGAACCTCCTCCGCCAGGGCGGACCTCGAAACTGCTCGCCAAAATTATCTCGCCGGCAACTACCGCGAGGCGCTGGCCGAGGCTACGAAAGAGACGGATGGCGCGACCCGTCAAGTCGAGTGGTGGCGGCTGAGGCTGGAGTGCGAGTGGACACTCGGCGAATACGAAGCCTCGCTAGAAACCTTGGATACCGCCATCACGCGGCTCAACGGTGATCTCCGACTTCGGTTGCGGTCGCACCATATGTACAAGGATGTCGGCAAGGCGCGGGCATCTCAAACCGCGCTGGAGGACATCGACCGGCTTGTGCGGAGGACACCCTGGCGATATTCGTCGGCGGAGGATTTGGTCGCGCTGGGAGAAACCGCGCTCGCCATGGGTGGAGATGCCCGGCAGGTATTGGAGTTCTTCTTTGACCGGGCCAGGGAGAGGGAGCCGGACAACCTCGCGGCTCATCTCGCGTCCGGAGAGCTTGCCCTGGAGAAAGGAGACTTCGCGGAGGCGGCACGTGTGTTCGAGCAAGCCGCCGAGAAATTCCCCGACCACCCCACGATTCTATTCGGCCTTGCCCGGTCCCACGCGGAGAGTGACTGGCCGCGTGCCCAAGCGCAATTGCAAAACGTGTTGGAGGCCAACCCTCGGCATGCCGGCGCACTCTTGCTGCTGGCGGATCGGCAAATCGACGCGGAGCAATATGCCTCCGCCGAGACGCTGCTGGCGGAGGTCTTGGAGACGAATCCTCGGCATCCCGTCGCTTGGGCGTACCGCTCCGTGATCGCGTATCTGCAAGGCGATTTCAAAAACGCCCTGCAATTTCAAAACCAGGCCGGTGAGCCCTTGCCGGGCGATCCCCAGACGTGGCACATTCTGGGCCGTGAACTGTCCCAACATTACCGCTTTGCCGAAGGGGCCGAATATCAGCGGCGGGCATTGAAGGTCGATCCCATGTTCCTGCCGGCCAAACTGCAACTCGCTCAGGACCTTTTGCGGCTGGGCGAGGAAACCGAAGGCTGGCAGTTGGCGAATGAAGTGCAAAACGCGGACGGATACAACGTGTTGGCATTCAACTTGGCCACACTGGAGGAGACGGTGAGCCGCTTTCGCACGATGCAAGATGGCGATTTCATCGTGCGGATGGATGCGGTGGAGGCCGAACGCTACGGCAAGGCAGTGCTGGAACTGTTGCATCGCGCGAAAGAGACGCTCTGCCCGCGCTACGAGGTAACGCTCCAAGAACCGGTGATCGTGGAGATCTTTCCCGCTCAACCCGATTTCGCCGTGCGGACGTTCGGCATGCCCGGAGGCGAAGGATTTCTGGCCGTCTGCTTCGGCAAAGTGATCACGGCGAACAGCCCGGCCAGCCAGCGAAGCAGCCCCGCCAATTGGCAAGCCACGTTGTGGCACGAGTTTTGCCACGTGGTCACGCTGGATAAAACACGCAACCGTATGCCCCGCTGGCTCAGCGAGGGGATCTCCGTGTATGAAGAGCGCCAGGCACACCTTGCCTGGGGACAAGGGATGACGCCGCGCTACCGCCAAATGATCCTGGAAGGGGAACTCACGCCGGTCGGCAAGCTGAGCGAGGCGTTTCTCTCGCCCCCTTCGCCCGTCCATTTGCAATTCGCGTACTACCAATCTTCGCTGGTGGTGGAATTCATTGTTCAGGAATATGGCCAGAAAAGCCTGCTGCGCACATTGATGGCTTTGGGAGCGGGAGTGCCTATGAATGAGGCACTTGAGCGGCACGTGGCACCGCTGCACGTCTTGGAACAAGATTTCGAGGAGTTCGCCCGCCTCGAAGCGGAAGCGTTGGCTCCCTTCGCGGATTGGTCACCTCCCCTGCAAGTGGAAGGACAACCGCTGCCCGATCCAGAGGAATGGCTCCCTTCCCATCCACGCGGTGTGTGGGGCTTGTCGCTGCAACTGCAACGGCTGGTCGAGCAGGAAAATTGGGAGGAAGCGCTCCTGGTGGCCGAGTGGCTTTGCGATTTGGTCCCGCCCAGCGCGCGGGATGCGGCCATCTTTCAACATACGGCCCGGGTTTACCAAGAGCTGGACATGCCCGACGCGGAGCGGCACATACTCGAAGAATGGGCCACGGCGGACGCTGCGGCGCTCCCCGCGTACGAGCGGCTGATGCAAATTGCCGAGGAACGGGAAGATTGGGAGATGGCCTCGAAAAATGCGGAGCGGTTTTTGGCAGTCAATCCTTTGGCCGCCCTTCCGCATCGCGTATTGGCACGTGCCAGCCAAGAATTGGAACGACCGTGGCAAGCGATCTCTGCTCACGAAGCTTTGCTTACCTTCGAGCCCGCCGACCAGGCCCAAGTCCATTTCCGCCTGGCCGAGTTGTTGCACACACGGGGCACACAGGCGGATGTCGCCGTGCTCCATCAAGAGGCGAAGCGGCATCTACTGCTCGCGCTGGAACAGGCACCCCGTTACCAGGAAGCCTTGGAGATGCTGCTGAAAATTCAAACCGTCTCCGCTTCGGAAGCGGAACAAAACGACCTCACGCCGGAAGAGACCACGGATTCAGAAGCGCAAGCCCCGGAGGCATCTCGTGAGGAGGAAACCCATGCGACCCCTTAAGGAGACGATGAATCGAGGGTGGCTGATTGCGCTCCTGGTTTGTCTCTGCCTGGCTACCACGGTCTTCGCCCAGCGCGGCGGTCGCGGTCGTTACGGTCACGACTATGGCCGGGACCCCCGTCGCGGAGTTCCGGAGTGGAGTAATCCCCCGGCGTTCAAACACGACGTTTTTACCTTCGTGCGGATCCGCTACTCGGGCTGGGGTGGTGGACGTGGCTGGAGCCGATGGAGCACTGATTACCCGGATAGCGATTTGAATTTCTCTTTCCGCTTGCAGCAGCTCACCTCGCTCAAAGTGGATCCCAAGGGGAAGGTGCTCGATCTGACCGATCCGAAACTCTTCGATTATCCTTTTATCTATCTTATCGAGCCTGGAGATCTTCACTTCCGGGAGGAAGAAGTGACCGCTCTCCGCAACTATTTGCTGCGCGGGGGGTTTCTGATGGTGGACGACTTTTGGGGAGAGCACGAATGGGCCAACTTTCGCATGGAACTGGCCCGCGTCTTTCCGGATAAGGAACCCCAGGAATTGCCGCTGGAACATCCCATCTTTCATTGTGTCTACGACTTGAAGGAGAAACCGCAGATCCCCAGCATCAACGCGGCCCAATGGGGGCGCGGGTCGGGACGCACTTGGGAACGGGGACCCGACACGCGAACACCGCACTATCGCGCGCTATTCGACGACAAGGGACGCATGATGGCCATCATCTGCCACAACACGGACCTCGGCGACGGCTGGGAACGCGAGGGAGAGGATGAATGGTATTTCCGTGAATTCTCCGAAAAGAAAGCCTACCCTCTGGGGATCAACATTGTCTTTTACGCCATGACTCACTGAGCATCCGACCGACCTGATGACCACCGAACAAAAGACCGCTTACGAAACCGAACGGGACACCATCGAAGCCCTGCAGACCGCGCGGGCCCGCATCGACGGCGAATTGCGCAAAGTCATCGTCGGGCAGCGAGATGTCGTCGAGCAATTGTTGGTCTGCCTGATGGCGGGCGGGCACTGCCTGATCACGGGGGCGCCCGGCTTGGCCAAGACGCTGTTGGTCAAGTCGCTGGCGCAAATCTTCCATCTCGAATTTCAGCGGATACAGTTCACGCCCGACTTGATGCCGGCGGACATCACCGGCACGGAAATCCTGCAAGAGCGGAGCGACGGGAATCGCGAAATGGTCTTCGTGCGAGGGCCGATCTTCGCCAACGTGATCCTCGCGGACGAGATCAACCGTACGCCTCCCAAGACTCAGGCCGCGCTGCTGGAGGCGATGCAAGAGCGGCAAGTCACGGCGGCGGGCGTGCGGCACACGCTCCCTTCGCCGTTTTACGTCTTGGCCACGCAGAACCCGATTGAGATGGAAGGGACCTACCCGCTGCCAGAAGCGCAACTCGACCGCTTCATGCTCAATGTCGTGGTCGATTACTTGCCGGTGGAGGAAGAGGTCGACGTCGTATCCCGCACCACCAGCGTCCGCCCCGAGCCGATCGAAGCCTTATTTACCGAGGAAGAAGTATTGCAGTTTCAAGAGGTTGTCCGCCGGGTGCCGATCGCGCCGGACCTGGTACGTTACGCCGTGGATTTGGCGGTTGCTTCCCGTCCCGTGGCCACGTCTCTGGACTTCGTGCGGCAATGGGTGAATTGGGGCGCCGGTTTGCGGGCCGGACAGTTCCTGGTGCTCGGTGCCAAGGCCCGCGCGCTTTTGCATGGCCGCGCCCACGTTACCTATGAGGACGTCCGCTCCTTGGCCGCCCCGACGTTGCGCCACCGCATCTTGCTCAATTATCGCGCGGAAGCGGAAGGCATCCTCACGGACCGCGTGATTGAAATGCTACTGGAACAAGGCCCGCGTTATACCGTGGCATGAATGTTTCCCCGCCAACCGCTGCCGCGCCGGAACGGCGCCTCGATGTCGACGCGCTGTTGCGCATCCGCAGCCTGGAATTCCGCGCGAAGGCCGTCGTGGAGGGGTTTCTGGCCGGGCTGCACCGCAGCCCCTACCATGGCTTCTCGGTTGAGTTCACGGAGTACCGTCCTTACGTCTGCGGTGATGATCTGCGGTATCTGGACTGGAAACTACTGGCCCGCAGCGACCGTTATTATGTGAAGCGTTTCGAGGACGAGACGAACCTGCGGTGTTACCTCGTGCTAGACACCAGCCGCTCGATGCAATTCGGCTCGCTCGGTTACACCAAGGCCGATTACGCCGCCACGCTGGCCGCCACGCTCGGCTACTTTCTCTACCAGCAACGGGACGCGGTGGGTCTGCTCACGTTCGACGAGAGCGTGCGGGAATTCCTGCCCCCACGCTACCGGCCCGGGTATTTCCGCCGCATGTTGGGATTGCTCGAACGGCCATCGCGGGGCCAGGACACGAACCTGCTCTCTCCGCTCCGCACGCTCGTGGAAACGTTGCAGAAGCGGGGCATCGTAGTTCTCATTTCGGACTTTCTCTCGGAAACCGCCGATTTGGAGGGGAACTTGGCGGCGCTACGGGGCATGGGGCACGAGGTGCTCCTGTTCCCCATCGCCGATCCCCAGGAGTTGGATTTCTCCTTCGACGAGCCGACCGTTTTTCGGGACATGGAAAGTGGCCAGGACATCTTCGTCCAGCCGGGCCGGCAGCGCGAGGAATACCTTTCCCGCATGCGGGAACACTTTTCCCGACTGCATGAAATTTGCACACGTACGGGCGTCGATTTTCACCGCATGGCCACTAACCAGCCGCTCGACGCGTTTCTGTTTGAGTTATTGCGCTCTCGGCGGCAAGCCGGCGCCACCACGCAGCGCCGGCGCCGGTGAGGGAGGTCTGTCGTGAGTTTTCTGACACCGCTCTATTTGGCTGGCCTGGCGGCGCTCACGCTGCCGATCGTGATGCATTTCATCCGCCGGCGTCCGGCGGAGCATGTCGAATTCAGCTCGCATCTGTTCCTCAAGCCCTTTCCGCCGAATGTGGCCCAGGACCGCAAGATCGACCATTGGCTGCTGCTCCTCCTGCGGTTGGCGGCGCTCGCGCTACTCTGCTTCGTATTTGCCCGCCCGTATTTCGCCTCCGGTTCTCCGCTGCCGCCGCAAACGGAAGCCCGGCGGGTCTCGGTTTTGCTGCTGGATCGTAGCGCCAGCATGCGGCGCGAAGACCTGTGGGAACAGGCCCGACAGCAGGCCGCCGAATTCCTGGAGGCGACCGGCCCGGAAGATGCCGTCGCGATGCACCTATTCGACACGCGTCAAGAAATCGTGTTGGATTTCGAGACTTGGAGCCAAACCCCGGCACCCCGCAGGGTGGCGCTGGCGGCTTCCCGGTTGGCGGTCGCCGAGACCAGTTGGCATGCCACGGACTTGGGGGCGGCGCTCACACTGGCGGCGGAGACCCTGCTCGCCGTGACTGAGCCGGACGATGTCGAACAAGTGCAATTGCAACGGGAAATCGTCGTCATCTCGGATTTCCAGCAGGGATCCGATTCGGAAGCGCTGCAAGGTTACGATTGGCCCACGGAAATGGTGGTTCGCCCATATTTCGTGCGCCCCGCTTCTCCGGGCAACGCTTCCCTGCAATGGCTGCGGCGGAGTGAACGGGCGGGAGGCTCCGCCGCGCGCGTCCGGCCCCTCGTACGCATCAGCAACACGCTCGATGCGGAGCAGGAGGACTTCGAACTCGCCTGGCGCGATGTCGGAGTTTCCACGGAGGAAGATTCGGCCACTGAAACCACCAGCGTGGACCGCCCGATCCGCGTCCACGTGCCGGCGGGTGAGCGGCGAGTGATGTTCGGGCCGCCTTTCCCCGAGGGACAGAAATCCGTTTGCTTGGAGTTACGACAGGATCCGCACGGCTTCGACAATGCGCTCTATCGGGTCACCACGGGGAAACCGCTCTCCGTGTTGTTCGTGGGTGACGGACAGGCAGACGATCCGCAAGCCTTGCCTTACTACTTGCGGCAGGTCCTCGAAGGGGATGCGGTCCGCGAAGTGAGCTTCGAAGTGTTCGCTCCAGCGGACGGCCCGCCCGAGAATTCCACGGCGGAGGTGTTGGTCGCCTCGGGAAATTTGTCCGACGCCTGGCGTGTCCACCTGCAAACCGCGCTGCGGCGCGGAAAAAGCGTGTGGTTCATTCTCTCTTCCACGGGAGATGTCACAGCCTTGGCGGGAGTCCTCGACGTGCCGGCATTGCCGTGCGAGGAACGGGAGGCCGAGCAGGGAACGTTGCTCTCCGTGCTCGACTTCACGCATCCGTTGTTCGTCCCCTTCGCGTCACCGCAATTGGCCGACTTCACCAAGATCCGGTTCTGGCAATACCGCCGGCTGGATGTGTCGAGTTGGCCCGAAGCTCAAGTATTAGCTGTGTTCGATGATGATTCGCCAGCACTGCTGGAAATGCCGGCTGGCGCCGGTACGCTACTCGTGCTGACCAGCGGCTGGCACCCCCGGGACAGCCAACTGGCCCGCTCCTCGAAGTTCGTGCCGCTGGTGTGGGAGACGCTGGAATATCGCACTCGACCCCAGCTTGCCGAAGGGGGCTACGAAGTGGGCGAATCGATTCCTCGGGCTGCGCTCGCCGCCGCGTTACGGGACGAAAAAGCAAGTTTGGCCATCGAACTGCCGGACGGCTCGCGCCAAGAAGTGGCGTCGGATGCAGGAGCTTTTGTCGGCACGACGCTGCCCGGCATTTATACGGTGTTCGAGGGGGACCAAGCGGTAACGAGGTTCGCGGTGCACACGGCGGCGAGGGAAAGCAACACCACGCCCATGGAGCTGTCCGATTTGCGCCGCTGGGGTTTGCTGCCCAGCGACGCGGACCGTCCAGAAAAAGAGAACGGCTCGGACGCTTCGATGAGCCCCATCCAGGAGGACGCGGTGGCCATCGAATCCCGACAGAAATCGTGGCAGTGGCTTTGCCTGGCCGCCTTGATCGTGCTCACGGGCGAAACCTGGCTGGCCGGTTGGCAGAGCCGGCGTGCGACTTCACCCGCGGAACTTGAGGGATAAAACGAAACACATCGGCCATCGGAGAGGCCGTCATCAATTAACCCAAAAAGGACGGGCGGATGGATTACGAATTGCAACGCATGATCCGGTCGGTCACCCGGCGTTTTCAACACTTGCGTGCTTTGCAGCACCGCACGGCGGTTTGGCTAGGCGGCGCGTGCGTCCTGGGAGCTTTCGCCATCGCAGTGCGGTGGCTGGGCCTGGCGTCCGATACGTTGGCCGTGCCGATCATTTTGTTGACGTGCCTGGCTGCCGCTTTGCTGGCCGGGATGTGGGGTCGCCGGAAAGCCGGAGACCCGGTTCAGGTGGCCCGGGAAATCGAGACGGCTTTCCCCAGCCTCGATTCGCGGCTGCTAACCGCCTTGGACGCCTCCGCTTCGTCCGATCCGATGGAACGCTACTTGGCAACACGGGTGGCCCGAGAGGCGATTTCTCACGGGCGGTTCTACTCTTGGCAGGAAGCGCTTCCCGCCGCGCGGTATGGCCGGTGGAAGCTTGTGCATTTCGTGAGCCTACTGGTGTTCGCCGCCATGGCCTGGTACGTGTCCAGCGAAGCGCCCGAGTGGGAAGCCACGCAAAAGGCCCTGGCCAGCAAGTTGCCGCCGGGGGCGGTAAAGGTCGAGCCAGGCGACACGGAAGTGGAGCAAGGCAGCTACGTACTGGTGGAAGCCCATTTTGGCGACGATCCTCCCCGCGACGTGCGACTCGTGGCCACGGCCGCCAATGGAAAAGTGCGGCGGCTCCCCATGGAAAAGAGCCTCGACGATCCGGTCTTCGCCCGGAGGTTGGATGCTCTGGAGGCGGACATGGTCTACCACGTGCAGTACGGCGGAAAGTCGTCAGAGGATTACCAAATCACGGTCTTCCAACGGCCCGATTTGGAGCAGGTGGACGCCACGCTGGATTATCCCGACTACACAAAACTGGCCCCGGCGGAGATCCTCGACACCCGCCGCGTGACCGCGGTCGAGGGGACGGAGATCACCTGGACCTGCCGCTTGAACAAAGAGGTCTCCGTGGCCCGGCTCGTGGCCGAGGATGGTAGGAGTTGGGATCTCATTGCCGATGCCGAGCTTCCGCACACCTATGCGACCGCGCATCTGCCGACTGTGTCTTCCAAGCTTTTTTTAGAGTTGGAAGACGAAGATGGCCGCACCAACTCCGAGCCCATCGAGCTGGAAGTGCAGGTCGTGGAAAACCAGCGTCCGGAGTTGCGTCTCCGGTCTCCTTACGGCGAACAGCCACTCAGTCCGCTGCAGG
Organism: Pirellulales bacterium; assembly: GCA_028289405.1. Lineage (GTDB taxonomy): Bacteria > Planctomycetota > Planctomycetia > Pirellulales > JANQPP01 > JANQPP01. Next base: position 24,453 of record JANQPP010000029.1, on the reverse strand, counting down.
AAGTCGATTTCGATGCGGAGACCTCGGATGATTTCGGCATCACGCAAGTCGGCCTGCGCTACACGCTTTCCGGCGGTGAAGTGCAGGAAATCCCCTTGGGAGATAACCTGCTGGCGGACGAAACTCACCGCCTGCGGCACGCGCTGGCGCTGGAAGAACTCAAGGCGAAAGCGTACGACCTCTTTTCGTATTCCCTTTGGGCCGAAGACGTGGGACCCGATGGAAATGAGCGGCGCACCTATGGAGACTTGTACTTCGCCTCGATTCGCCCCTTTGAGGAGATCATGCGCGAGGCCAACGCCGGGGCGGGAGGCGGTGGAGCCGGCGGCGCGGGAGGCGGCGGTGAAGAAGGGGATCCTCTGCGGCTGCAGCAAGACGTAATTCGTGCCACGTGGAACGTCCAGCATCAGCGGGCAGGGAGCCAAACGTCCGAGGGGTTGCCCGCACCGGAAGAGTTGGAAACGCTCGCCGAATCGCAGCGTGCCGTATTGGAAAAGGCGCAAGAACTCAGCGCGAACCTCCCTGATGATGCGTCCACGGAAGATTTTGAACAGGCCACTGAAAGCATGCGGGAAGCGATCGAGTATTTGGAAGCCGCGCCGGAAGACCCGTTCCATAATCTTTCCCTGGCCTTGGGCGCGGAGCAGCGGGCTTACGAAGCGCTATTACGCCTGCAAGGCGGCGAGCATCAAGTCAGCCAAGGCTCGCCTGGGCAGTCCGGCGGAGGTGGGGGTGGCAACATCTCCCAACAGCAGCTTCAACAACTGGAGCTTTCCCAAGATCAGAACCGTTATGAAACGCAAAGCCGGCCCGGGGAGTCGGCAGATGCCGAACAGCAAGAGCGAAACGAAATGCTGCGACGGCTGAAGGACCTGGCCCGCCGCCAGCAGGATATGAACCGGCAGTATCGAGAACTTCAGACCGCGCTCAACAAGGCCCGCTCGCCCGAGGAACGGGAAGAAATCGAGCGAAGGCTGAAGCGGCTCCGCGAACAACAGGAGCAGGTGTTGCGCGATGTGGACCAGCTTCGCCAACGCATGGACCAGCCCGAAAACCGCGCGCGGTGGAACGAAGAACGCCAGCAATTGACGGAGAATCGTGAAAACGTCCGCCGCGCGCTCGACTCCTTGGAGGAAGGAATGGTCTCCCGGGCCCTCTCCGCCGGCAGCCAAGCACAGCGAGGGATGGACCGGTTGCAGGAAGCGTTTCGCCAACAGTCTTCCAGCCAATTCGCCGATGAGGCCCGGCAACTCACGGAGCAGGCGCGGGACTTGGAGAACCGGCAAGAGGACCTGGCTCGTAGGTTGAACAAAGAATCGAACGAGGGGCGCAAGAGCCTGCGCGATGGCGGCACGCGCACGGAATTGGCGGAAGAAATGCGGCAACAGAGTGAGCGGCTGGAGGACGTTTTGAATAACGTGCGGCAACTCACCGAGCAAGCCGAAGCGACCGAGCCGGTCTTTTCACGCGCCCTCTACGAAACCTTCCGCTCGGCGAACCAGCAAAAGCTGGAGGAAACGCTGGATGCGGGCGCGGAGATGCTGGAGCGTGGCTTCGTGGATCAAATGCGTCCCTTGGAACGCTCGGCTCGATCGGGAATCCAATCGCTGCGGGAAGATGTCGAGCGGGCCGCCGAGCGAGTGCTGGGCGACCGGACGGAAGGACTCCGCCGCGCGCGTGAAGAGATCGAAGAGTTGGCCCGAGGTGTCACCGAAGAAATGCCCCAAAGCGGCGGCCAACCAAACGGATCAAACGAGGGTGGCTCTCCCGCCCCTCAAGAAACGGCGGCGGACCAGCCCGGTGGTGCTCAGGGCTCAGGCTCGCAGGAATCGCCCGAATCCTCGCAACAGGCTCAGGCGACGCCCGGTTCCGGTGAACAAGGATCCAATGGCGAGGGAAATTCTCCAGGCCAATCTGGTGCTTCCGCTTCACGTGAAGGTGGTGGCGGAGGCGGCGGTTCGAGACCCGACGATCAAAACCGTCCCAGCGGACGCTTGGGGCAATGGTTCGACCTCACGCAAGGCGGGGGTGGCGGCGGTGCCACCGGACCCGGAGGCCCGATCACCGGGGAAGACTTCATGAACTGGTCCGAGCGGATGCGGGACGTGGAGGAGATGCTGGAGAATCCCGATCTCCGCAACCGCGTAGCCCGCGTCCGCGAAAGGGTGCGCGAACTGCGTGTCGAATTCAAGCGGCACTCGCGCGTTCCCCAATGGTCCCTGGTCCAAGAAGAAGTGGTCGAGCCCATGTTGGAATTGCGTGACCGCATCGCCGAAGAATTGGCGCGGCAAGACCCACGGCGTCTGGACACGCCCATTGACCGTGATCCGGTCCCGGCGGCCTACGCGGACCGCGTGGCCCGGTATTACGAACGGCTGGGGAGCGGCCAGTGAGCACGTGGATCGATTCCTGGGTGTTCGGGTCCCGGCAGTGGCTCGCCTGGGGCGCTACGTTGTGGTGCCTGGCGGTGCTGTTTCTGCTCTGGTCCTATCGCGGCAGCGGACTTGCCTGGCGGTTGCGGGCGCTGCTGATTCCGCTCAAGGCGCTCGCGCTGGCCTTGCTGGCGTGGGTTCTGCTCGAACCTCTGCGCAATGAGACCCGGCCCCGCGTGGGCGAAAACCTGTTCGCCGTGCTGATTGATAGCAGCGAGAGCTTGGACGTCACCGATGCCGGCGGCGGCAACAGCGGCGAAACCGCGCGGAAATTATTCGAACCGGCGGGAAGTGCGTGGCTATCCGCGCTAGAGGAGACCTTCGACGTACGGCGGTATCGCTTCGGCACGCGGCTGCGGCAGATTTCGCCACAAGAGGGTTTGGCTTTCGACGAAAAAGCGTCCCGGCTGAGCGCGGCCTTGGGAGCGGTTCAAAAACGTCACGCGGGACAGCCGCTGGCCGGCGTTCTGGCCCTGACCGACGGCTGTGTGACCGACAAGGCGGCCCTGCTGGCAATGGAGAAAGAACTTGTGGTGCCCGTCTATCCCGTCATTCTTCGTGACGACGCGCCGCCACCCGACTTGCGCATCGAAAACGTCACGGTGCGGGAAACGTCGTTTGAAGATTTTCCCGCCGAAGCCCGGGTCAATGTGGCCGGTCTAGGCTGGGAAGGACGGGACGTTCGTCTGGAACTGCTCAACGCGAAAGACGAGGCCGTGGAGGCGCGGGACCTCCGCCTTTCGGACGATGGCAGCGTCCAGGCCGAGTTCCGCTTTCGTCCTCCGTTGAACATCTCCGATTATCAAGTGCGGGCCAGCTTGGTACCCCGTGCGATTCCCTTACCCAACGCGCCCGCGAAAGTTGAGGCGACGGCGGCCAACAATACCTGGCGATTTTCCGTGGATCGTTCCGGCGGGCCGTACAGAATCCTCTGCGTGGCGGGCCGGCCCAATTGGGAATACAAATTTCTCAACCGCGCCGTGGCCGAGGATGAACAATTGAGCCTCGTCGGTCTGATCCGCGTCGCGAAGCGGGAGCCCAAGTTCGATTGGCGGGGGCGGCAGGGTGAATCGAGCAATCCCCTGTTTCGCGGTTTCGATGCCGAATCCGCCGAGGAACGCGAACGCTACGACGAGCCGGTGCTGGTCCGTTTGGGTGTCACCGATGCCAGCGAGTTGCAGAGCGGATTTCCCGACGACGAGGAGGAATTGTTCCGCTACCACGCCGTCATTCTGGACGACGTGGAAGCCGAATTCTTCACCCGGGACCAGCTCCTCTTGCTGGAACAGTTCGTGTTGCGACGGGGCGGGGGTTTCTTGATGCTGGGCGGCATGGAATCCCTCAGCCAAGGCGATTATGCCCGGACGCCCGTCGAGCAATTGCTTCCCGTCTATTTGGATGCCTCGCCGGACGGGGAATCCGTGCCATCGGACCGGTGGCTAAAACTCAGCCGGGAAGGCCGGCACGCAAGCTGGCTGCGGCTGCGGACTACCGAGGAAGAAGAGGCCAAACGCCTGGCCGCGATGCCCGGTTTCCGTGTGTTGCACGAGCTCCCCGGGCTCAAGCCGGCGGCGCATCTGCTGGCGGAACTCGAGGATCCTCTCGGTGCCGTGTGGCCCGGCATCGTGACGCAGCGTTACGGGCGTGGAAGGTCAGCCGTCTTGGCCTTGGGGGACCTGTGGCGGTGGCAGCTTCACTCCGAGGAGGGGGCCGAGGATTTTCCCCGCGCCTGGCGGCAGATGCTCCGCTGGCTGGTGACCGACGTTCCCGGCCAAGTCGACGTCCGTGTGGATACGTCCCATCTCGTGGCGGGGGACGCCGTGAAAATCGATGTACGAGTCTTTGATAAAAAATACCATCCCGTGGTGGACCCGGATATTGACGTGGAAATCCACCCTCCCGAGGGAGAGCCGTTCCAAGTCCGCGTCGAACCGAGTGAGTCAGGAAGTGAGGGTGAATTTCAGGCCTCCTTCGTGCCGCAAGCCGCCGGCGCGTATCGTGTCCGCGCACGGGCCGCCGATAGCCAAGGCAAGCCGCTGGGCTCGGCGGAGACCGGCTGGGCCTCCAACCCCGCCATGGATGAGTTCCGCGATTTGGCTCCCGATCGCGAGCTGCTCGATCGCGTGGCCCGCTCCACTGGCGGTCGGGTTTTGGCTCCCGAAGACCTTGAGGATTTCGTGGAAAACCTCCCAAGTGAGAAACTCCCGCTCACCGAAAACGTGTTGGTCCCCTTGTGGCATCGCACACCGGTGATGCTGGTGATCATGGGCTGCCTGCTCTTGGAGTGGTTCGTCCGCCGCAAAAGGGGGTTGGCATGACCGCGACCCTGACCTTTTGCGTATTGTTCACCATGGTGATGCCATCGGAGGGCGGTCAGCAAGCCGTGATCGTCGTCCGCGGCGCCGCGGGTACGGAGAAGTATGCACCGGGATTTGAAGAAGCCGTCGAGCTATGGCAGGAAGTGGCACAACAAGGACAGGCAGCCGTGATCGTGATTGACGGTGATGCCGAGGAGGAAATTTCCGCCAAGGAACACCTGCAAGACGCACTCCAACATCAGCGTGAAGGTGTCGCCCCCCTGTGGCTTGTGTTCGTGGGACACGGCACGTTCGATGGCCAGACGGCCCGCTTCAACCTGGAAGGCCCTGACGTATCAGCGGAGGAAGTGGCCGAGTGGTTGGCCGAGGTTTCCCGTCCCGTGATCGTGGTCAACGGTACTTCCGCCAGCGCGCCTTTCCTGCCGATATTGGCGGGACCGAACCGGATCATCGTCACCGCCACCAAAAGCGGGCACGAGCGGAGCTACGCGCGGTTTGGCGAATACTTTGCCGAAGCGGTTGCGGACCCCCAGGCGGATCTCGACCAGGACGGGCAAACTTCGCTGCTAGAAGCGTTTCTCGCTACCAGCCAACGCGTGGCCGAGTTTTATGAACAAGCGGGCCGGCTCGCCACCGAGCATGCCCTGCTGGAAGACAATGGCGATGGCGTCGGCACGCCGGCGTCCGCCTTCCATGGGCCATATGATATTCGCGTGGAAAGCACGTCCCATGCTCCGGATGGCCGCCGCGCGCATCAAATGACGCTTGTCCCCTCGGCCCTCGAACGCCAGCTTTCCGAGGAGATGCAGGCTCGACGCAACGCCATTGAACTGCGAATCTTCGCCCTGCGAGACCACAAGGCAGAGCTTGCCGAAGAGGAATACTTCGCGGAACTCGAAAACCTCTTGCTGGAAATGGCCCAGATCTATCGCGAAATCCGGGAAGCCGTGTCCACGCCTTCTTCAGGAAAGGAGAGCGATTCGTCCTCCGAGGAGAGCGCGGCGACCGTAGGGAAGACGGAGGACGACCCGGTCCACAATTCTTCCCTTTGAACCGCTTTTGGCGATTCGCTTCCAAATATCAGCGAAGTTTGCTTGTCCCAACGCGAGGAATTCTCTACTATCTCCCGCCGCATCGCTGAAAATTTCCAGCGGAGTCCCGCAAGCAGAAAGGAGCCGGCCATGGGCGACCGTAATCAATTGACGTTTCTGGAAGAACATGCTCGTCTGTTCGATGGGCCCTATCTGGAGGTCGGTTCCAAAAACTACGGCAGCACGCAAGACCTGCGGACTCGTTTCGCTGGGGATTACGTCGGCGTGGATATGGAGACCGGGCCGGGCGTGGACGCGGTTTGCGATCTGACGCAGCCTCTGGAGGAAGTTCAAGCGGCGCTGGGGCGGGAAAGCTTCGGTTCCATTTTCTGCCTCAGCGTGCTGGAGCATTGCAGCCAGCCGTTTCGCATGGCGGATAATTTGTCGCGGCTGCTGCGGCCCGGTGGGCGGATCTGCGTCTCCGTCCCCTTTAGCTGGGAGTTTCACGGTTTTCCTTCGGATTACTGGCGGTTCACGCATGAAGGCGTGCGGCTGCTGTTTCCCGAACTCGAATTCCCCGAGGAATACCGTGTTTCCGCCGCCGCGCGGGACGGCGATGTGCGGCCCATCGATGAGCAGGTCGGCAAACGCATCTTGGGCACCAAACACCATCTGCGTGCCGGGAATTGGGCCCGGGCCATCAGCGTGGCAGGTCTGCGGGCCTGTTCGGCCTTGGGACTCGGGGGCTGGGCGCTACGGTATCCCTATATCCTCGCCCCGACGATGATCACCATGGTCGGCCAGCGCCCGGCGGCAGGCGAAGCCACTTCGGCGGCGTGATCATCCAAGATGACATCGCGGCGTCGCTCGCATCGGCGTCGGGCCGGGGGTATATTGGGGCTTTTCTCTCCCGCCCTGAACCATTGTCGAGTCACCCTCCGATGCGCATCCTGACTTCGAATGCCCTGCTGTCCTGCGGCCCGTGGCTGTTGGCGATCCTCGTCTCACCACCGCTGCTGGCGAAAAACATCTCGTATCAAAAGGTCTTTGGGCCAGAAATTCCGGGCCGCTACAAGCACCCTGCCGCGTTGGAGGAATTACCCAACGGCGATTTGTATCTGGTCTATTACGGTGGCGAAGGGGAGTACGAGACGGATACGGCGGTGTACGGCTCCCGGCGGCGGGCCGGTGAGACGGAATGGGAAACGCCCCACGTGATCGCCGATACCCCCCACCGCTCCGAGGGGAACGCCGTGATCTGGCAAGCCCCGGACGGGCGGGTGTGGCTGTTTTACGTCTGTCGTTATGGAGATACTTGGTCCACTTCCCGCATCAAGGCCAAGATTTCCGATGACTTGGGCAAGACCTGGTCGGACTCTGTGCTGCTGACGCTCACCGAGGGGACCATGGTGAGGAACCAACCCATCGTCCTGCATGATGGAAAGTACCTGCTGCCAATTTACTATGAGCATGGGGAAGACACGGAATTCACCACGGCGGAGACCGCTTCCGGTTTTCTGCGGTACGACCCGGAATCTCACGTTTGGGAGGAGCTGGGGAAAATCACTTCCGGAGAGGGGAACCTCCAGCCCGGCGTGGTGGAAGTCGCGCCCGATCACTTGCTCGCCTACTGCCGCCGCGCCGGCGGATACGGACCCGAATCGCGGGGCTGGATCGTCCGTTCGGAATCCCGCGACGGAGGCCAGACCTGGTCTCCCGGCCAGTTCACGGAGTTTCGCAATCCGAACGCGGCCATCGAATTCCTGCGATGGCGGGACGACGCATTGCTGCTCATCTATAATGACCACATGCACCAGCGGACTCCCCTGGCGGCGGCGCTCTCCACCGATGGCGGAAAGACGTTTCCCCAGAACGTGAATCTCGTGGAGGGCCCCGGGCCGTATGCCTATCCGTACGCCATCGCGGGCTCGGACGGGAAGATCCATCTGGTGTTTACCTCCGAAGGCCGTACGGTGATCAACTACGCCACGTTCGACGAATCGGTCTTTTCGAAAGACAAATAGAGTGGCAAGCGGATCCGTTTCCTCGCCATGACCGGTCATATTGGAGTTCAGCGATTCCATGGGACGAGCCAAACACCGAACCGCCCGCGCCGCTTCCTCGCCGCCCGCGCGGCGTTCCAATTGGCCCGCCATTCTCATTTTCAGCGGTCTGGGGCTGGTTGTGGTGTGGTTCGCTTTGGCCCCCTTGTGGTCGTCGGATGCCCGTGACCAACGAGCGGAGGCCGCGCCGAAATCACGTTCTCGCGACGACGCATCCGCGGACAGCGAGGACTTGCCCTCCCAAACCGATCCGCCACCCTTGAATGAGTCCGAGCCGCCGGGTCCGGCGCCGGAGGGAATGACCTGGGTCCCTGGGGGGTGGTTCTGGATGGGAGATGAGGAATTTCACGATGCCCGGCCCTTGCGGCTGACGTACGTGGACGGCTTTTGGATCGACGCCACGGAAGTCACGAACGCGGAGTTCCAAAAATTCGTGGATGAGACCGGCTACGTCACCGTGGCCGAGCAAGCGCCCAGTCCGGAGGAATTCCCCGGCGTACCGTCGGAAGATCTGGTGGCCGGCTCGATCGTGTTCACGCCCCCGGAGCAGGCCGTTTCCTTGAACAATCATTTGCAGTGGTGGCGTTACGAGCGGGGTGCGAATTGGCGGCAACCCGAGGGACCGGGGAGCCAGATCGAGGACCGGCTGGACCATCCGGTCGTGCATGTTTGCTGGGACGATGCTACCGCTTATGCCCGTTGGGCGGGGAAGCGGCTCCCCACCGAGGCGGAATGGGAATTCGCCGCGCGGGGCGGTTTGGACCGCAAAAAGTTTGTCTGGGGAAACGAACTCCTGCCCGAGGGCAAGTGGCGGGCCAACATTTGGCAGGGCGAGTTCCCGGCGGAAAACACGCGGGAGGACGGCCACGTCCGTACCGCGCCGGTGGCGTCATTCGCTCCCAATGGTTACGGACTCCACGACATGGCGGGCAACGTGTGGGAGTGGTGTGCCGATTGGTACCAGCCCGACGCGAATCAATTCGCGGCGCGGCGGAATCCCACCGGGCCCAATTCCAGTTTCGATCCGGCGGAGCCGGGCGCGGCCAAGCGGGTCCAGCGGGGCGGATCTTTTCTCTGCAGCGACTTGTATTGCGTTCGCTACCGCATGGGATCGCGTGGGAAGGGCGAAGTGAAGAGTGCCGCATCTCATATCGGTTTCCGCTGCGCTCGCGATCCGAAGAGATGATCACTGCGTGAGTTCGTCGGGCAAGGAAGATTCGCGATCACGTCCCGTTCCAGCATCCTTGTCAAAAATGGTGATCCATGCGGAGCCAAGCCACCGGCGTCGAGGAATATCTTGCGGAACTGACGGCCGAGCGGCGCGAGACGCTGCAAGCCGTGCGAGAAGTGGTGCTCAAGAATCTGCCGCGCGGCTACGAAGAAGGCATGCAATACGGCATGATCGGCTACTTCGTGCCGCATCGCCTGTACCCAGCCGGCTACCATTGCGATCCTCGGCAGCCACTCCCTTTTGCCAGTTTGGCGTCGCAAAAACATCACCTGTCGATTTACCTGACGTGCATCTACAGCGATCCCGAACATCTGGCCTGGTTCCGGGAAGCATGGGCCAAGACCGGCAAAAAGCTGGACATGGGCAAGGGCTGCGTGCGGTTCAAGACCATCGATGACGTGCCGCTCAAAGTCGTGGGCCAGGCCATCAAGCGCGTCCCCGTCAAAAAGTTCATCGCGCAGTACGAAGCGGTGCTCGGTCAGGCGGGTGGCAAGCGTTCCACGAAGACCGCGAAGAAAAAAGTCATGCCCAAAACGACCGCCCAGCCCAACAAGCGCGACGGAAAAAAAGTCCATCCCGTACGAAGGCGAAGCGTTAGTTCTTCATGACGAAGCTCCCAGGGCTACTCCCACGATGATAATTTTGTTGCTTGCCGCGCCCTTGGTGATGGCCGTGGCAAACCAAGTTGGTATGAGTGAACAGGAATGGGGATTAGCTACTGAGTTCGTCGTGATGTCCTTACCAGTGTTGTTGATCGGCTGGGTCTGGTCGTTCGGGGTGCGTCACCAAAATGGCAAGCCGATCACTTTTTTCTGTGAAGCTACGTTGGACCAGCCCCCGGAGGAGATCTCCCGACAGATTTTGGATGTCGAAAACTGGTCCGGCTTCGGTGGCTACGGCCCACTGCCCGGTATTAAAGAAGCCACGTTCGAAACCCGCACGCCGGAAATCGTGGGCTCCCGCATCCGCGTGACCAATGCTGACGGCTCAAGCCATGTGGAAGAGATCGTAGAATGGAATCCGGAGACGACGATCGAACTGCGCATGGGCGAGTTTTCGCCACCACTATCCCGCCTGGCGACGGAATTTCACGAACGTTGGGAATTTGACTACAACGGCACGACACAGGTCGTGCGCTCCTTCGAGCTGCATCCCAAATCGGCCTGGACCCGGCCCGCGCTGTGGTGCATCGCTTTCTTCTTGAAGAAGGCCATCGCCCGACACCTGCGACAAATGGCCACTCGATAATCCCGCGTCGCCGTGACGTGGTCCACGGCAGCGAGGGCCGACAGCTCTGCGGGTTTGTTCTCCATTGAAAGACAAGCGAAATTCCGCACACCGAGGGGATGGCTAGCTTCGGCACGATCAAGCAGCGACTAGGAATCATTAATGTTTTTCACGTTGACTTGCCCGTGACTTATACTTTGCGCGCAGGAGTAGTGGTACCACTGCTTAGCACCGAGGGCTCATTGTAGTTGCGATTATTGGGATTGTGCGATGTCTGACGCTTCGAATCGTTGGTTGACATTTCAACTTGCCGAGTACACCTTCGCCGTGAATATCGGCATGGTCCGCGAACTGCTTTCTGAGAAGGACCTTACGATCACCCGCCCTCCCCAGGCCGAGCACGGAATCGGCGGGGTCGCCCGTGTTCGGGATGACGTGGTACCGGTGGTCGATCTCAGGCCACTGCTTGGCTTCCGGTCCATGCACGAGGAGACGAACGAAATTGTCCAGATGCTTTCCGACCGCGAACAGGATCACATCAATTGGCTGACGGAACTTGAGTCTTCGGTCAAAGAAGAACGTCCGTTCACGTTGCAGGTGAATCCCAATTTGTGTGCGTTTGGCAAGTGGTACAATTCACTCATCGGAAATCAAAGCCGCCTGAATGAATTCACCAACGGCGATTTGACATTGACGGAAGTGATCGAGCGGTTCAACCAACCTCACCAGCGTATCCATCGCATCGCGCAACGGGTGACGGACCTCGTTGAGAAGGGGGACGTGAAGCAAGCAATGTCTATCATCGAAGAATGCCATGACACCGATCTAAAGTTGATGATTGACTTGTTCGGTCGGTGCCGGCAACTTTATGCGACGCTGCGCCAAGGTGTGCTGATGATCTGCGACTGGCACGGACACCACCTCGGTGCTCTCGTGGATTCGGTAGATGAGGTGGTCATCTTTAAGCCGGATGAAATGCATGATATTGCAGGCTTGACCAACGGCAATGGGTTCGTTGACGGTGTGGCCAATCTAGCCGGACGAGACCAATTGCTCCAGGTGCTCAGCATCGAAGCGATCTTCCGCAGGTTCGTCCCCCACGCCGCCGAGGAGACCAGGCAAAGCGAACCCGAATTGGCCGCGGTGTGACCCAACGACGCCTATTGTGGCGTGCGCAGTGGCTCTCTTGCTTTCCATAGTGCCGATAGCACTAGCCCCCCGTTCAGCCGTCACATATTCGCGTGCGATCGCGACGTTAGGTACGTATTTCATCGTACCCGTTGTTTGCTGCCCATGCATGACATGGCGTGCACAAAAACGCCGCGAAGTTGTGTCAGCTACCCAGCTTTCCGCGTTAGAAACTCCGCAATGGCGGCGTGCCTCCCTTCGGTGGCCCAGTCGGCGGGGCGGGCGTGCCATTGCTCGTCGGTAAGTGAAAGGTCGGCGCCGTGCTCCACGAGTAGCCGCACCACGTTCAAATGCCCGTGGTAGGCGGCCCAGTGTAGCGCCGTTTCTTCCCGTTGCGGCGCGAAATCGACATGGGCTCCATGCTCCAGCAGAAACCGTGCCGCGTCGGCATGCCCCAGCTTGCAGGCCAAAAAGTAGGCTCGGTTGATCAGTTCCTCCGGATCGGTGACGCTGTCGCCGAAGGGATCCACATAGGTTTGCGATGTGGCTAAATGCCCCGCTTCGTTAAACGTGCTCCGGAGTCGATCGACACGCCCCAACCCAGCGGCAAGCACCACGTTGTCCGCGTGGGCTCCGTGCTGGGCTAAGAGTTCGGCAGTTTGCAAGTAGCCGAAGGCGAGCGCGGTAGCCAAGGGCATGGAATCATCATTGAGGCCGTTAACACGCGCACCGCCGGCCAACAGCGCCTCCACGATGTCTCCTTGCACGCCCGCCGCGAAGGGGTGGCAACTGCTCACGGTCAGGCATAATGGAGTGGAGTTGGGACCGCCACCATAGCTGCCGCACAAGCCGTCCGGATCCGCGCCGGCGGAGAGAAGTTGCCGTGCGATTTGAGCCGCATTGCCGGGCGTGATTTGTCGATGATTCTCCACGCCGTTGGCGGAAACGTAGTGCAGCAGCGCCGCACCGTGTCCGTAGGCTGAGCGGGCTTGCACGAGAGAGGGCTGTGCCTCAAGCAGCCGTTGCAATTCCTCGCCGCAGCCATGAATGATGGCTTCTACGGCCTGCTCAAAACGCGGATCGAGCGGACGATCCCCCACCGCAGCTACGGCATCCCAGGAATCGAAACGATACGTATCCGCGACAATACGCTCAGCTTCCTCGCGGCGGAGTTCCGTGGAAAGAATTTTGTCCGGGGCGGGCCGCTGGGCGGGCATGTAGGACAGCCAAATCACGAACGCGGCGGCGGAATCACCTTGCTCGTGGGATTCCAAAAGCGTGTCGACTTGCGTGGTCAGCCAGTCCCGCAAAGGTAGGGGGGCTTCTGGAAAATTGAAGCGGTCGAAGAAGCGGCGCACGCCTTGCACATGATCATGGACAGGCCAGTCACCTTCGGGTGTTTCCTCGGTTTGTCCCGCATCTGATTCGGCCATCATGTTTCTTCTTCCAATTCTTGCCCGAAAGCGATCACGTATTCGTCCGGATCGACGATGGCGAACTCCTTGACGCCGTACGGTTTCACCAGCGGCTCGTATTTGAATCGGGCTCCCCGGTCTCGCAATTCCGTGAAAAACGCTTCCACGTCCCGCACCCAAAAGTAGGCGTCCCACACGGAAGGGTTTACTGACGAGACGGGACGAATCCGCGAGGAATTTTCTACTTGTGAAAGCATAATGCACTGCTGGTTTCGCCAGACCATGCAGAAGCAGGGAGGCTCTCCCCAGAAGCGGTCATAACGGAATCCCAGAGCATCGCGATAGTAATCGGCTGACCGCTGCAGGTCTGCCACGAGAAACACGGACGCACCGGACAAGATCATATTTTCACTCATCGGCCATGGCTCCCTTCTGGATGTCAAGCTACCGGATTCGCTTTATTTGTTGCTATGGCAACATAATACTGGCTTGACAGGAGCGAAGCAACTGATGCGTCGTGGCGAGGGGGCAGGTGCGGGCCGCGCGGCGGTGACTTGATCCGATGCCGGGCGGCGCGTATGGTGCCCCAAGCCGTTTCAGCAGTTTCCCGCCGACTTTTTTTACTTCCTGTCCATGGCCAACTATCCGCATCGCATACGCCTGCGTGGACCTTGGGAATTCGAGGTCCTGGAAAAAATCTCAGAAGATCGAACGTCCGATGGAAGTACATTTGCCTCCATAGGACGCGCGAAGCTACCCACTGATTGGGGGGAAACGCTCGGTCCGATATTTCGGGGAACGGTCCGCTATCGCCGGCGTTTTGCCCGGCCGACCGGACTCAGCTCTGACGAAAGTGTGTGGCTTACTATTGCCGGCGCGGATGCGGAAGGCATGCTGCGTCTCAACGGCCAAAAACTGGGAACCGTCGAGGGATACTTCCTGGATGCCAGCTTTGACATCACGGATCGGCTCGAGGAGCGGAACGTACTGGAACTCGACGTGCGGTTACCGGAGATGTCGGAACAAGATGCGGCGCGGTGCCGTGGCGGGCGGGAACATTTGCCCGGTGGTCCGATCGGTCTGGCCGCGTTGGAAGTGCGTACCACCGCATTCCTGAGTGGGTTGACCGTCACCGCTGGTGGTGAACCGCCCCAACTCCTCGCCGAGGGGCGCGTGTTCGGCGTGCTGGGTGATGTGCCATTAGAAATCGCGTTCACTTGGCAGCAGCATGAGTTGGCCCACCAAGCGGTGCGTCCAGGTGAACTGTTTCAAGTGAGCGTTCCCGCCGGAATGCTGCCGGTGTGGCCACTGGAGGATGCGTCCTCCCCGATTCAGGTGAAGCTGCTGCAGGGCGGATCTTGTGTGTGGCAGGCAGAGACGTTTGGCGCGCGAACGGAAATCAACTACGATCCCGCGACGCACACCTTGGGTTGCGGCTCACATGCATTCTCGCTGGAAGAGGCGATCCCCATCGCCAGGCCGGAGAATGCACGGCAAAAACCTCGCATCCTGAGGGCCACGACCGTGTTACCGGAGGAATTTTATTCCGCTTGCGATGAAGCCGGCGTGGCCATCGTGCAACGGATCTCACCGCATTGGGGCAGCGAGATCTGCCGGCGCTTATCGTGCCATCCCTCGATCATCGGCTGGTACCTTTCACCCGAAGCGGCTGATTTTGTTGTGGAAGCGAACACCGACTTCCGCCCTTGGGTCGCGGTGACACCGAGGACCGAGTGAAAACGAGGCGCCACCACGCTCGGCCACATACAACGGGTCGCCACAGCAAGGCTTCCGACGCGGGCGCGACAGCTCGTTTTTGCTTGCATCGTCGTGAAAGTCGGTTAGGCTGTGAGTTCGCTCGAAATTGCGGGCCAAATTGGTGATCGCTAGGGTAGATACCTCAAGGCCGCGGCAAGTGGCAAACCAGCTTTTCCGCATAGTTTTTCAAGGGGCATTGGTCGTGAAAATGATATCTGTTACATCGATGAGGCGGGCATTGGCCCTACTTTTCTTGGGCATTCTACTAGCACCGCTAGGCCCCCGAGCCCAAGCCGAAGACAACACACTCACACCAGAGGAACTCAACCAGGGTTGGATTCTGCTCTTCGATGGTGAGACGCTGTTCGGCTGGGAAACGGCAACGGAAGCCAATTGGCATGTTCAAGACGGCGCGATCACGGTCTCCGAGGGAGAACGCGGCCTGTTGAACACGACCAGCCAATTCGGGGACTACGAATTGAAGCTGCAATTCCGCAGCCCGGTTTCGACCAACAGCGGCATTTTTCTACGGACACCAACCGTTCCGCAAAATCCCGCCGAGGATTGCTACGAACTCAACATCGCCGGTGACGGCGTGAGCCCTTTCAGCACGGGCAGTTTCGTCAATCGCCAGAAGGCTGCCGCTGGATTGCATACGGGAGAATGGCAGAGCTATCACGTAAGGGCCAAGGGCGGAAACCTGACTGTGCGGCTCGATGGGAAGACCGTTCTCGAATACAGCGATCCGCATCCGATTGGACGTGGCCACATTGGCCTGCAACTCAATAGCGGACCAGTGTCATTCAAGAATATCAAGCTTCGTCCTTTGGGATTGGAGAATCTGCTGAACGGGCAAGATCTCACGGGATGGCGACCTTATCCAGAACGGCAGAGCGAATTCTCCGTCACGTCGGAAGGGTATCTACAAGTTAAGAATGGTCCCGGCCAATTGGAAACCGAGGCGAAGTTTGGCGACTTCGTGCTGCAGGCGGAAATCTTTACCAACGGCGAGCACTTGAATTCCGGTATCTTCTTTCGTTCCATTCCTGGTGAGTTTTGGAATGGTTATGAAAGCCAGATTCAAAACGGATATCGCGATGGTGATCGGACCCAGCCCATGGATTGCGGCACGGGAGGTTTCTATCGGCGGCAGAACGCGCGTCGCGTCGTCGCGGATGACTTCACGTGGTTCCACAAGACGCTCGTGGTGACCGGTAAACACATGGCCGCATGGGTCAACGGCTATCAAGTCAGCGATTGGACCGATCCGCGTGAACCGGACGAGAACCCTCGGCGTGGAAGCCGAACCGCGGCGGGAACCTTGATCATCCAAGGGCACGACCCTACCACGGATCTCCGCTTCCGAAACATGCGGGCGGCGGAGATGGCGCCGCGATAAGGGTGATTGCTCACTCCTCCCGCAGCGCTCCGCTGAATATCACGGTAAGCTAAGCCGGCTGACAGATATCGTGATTCGAAGTACGAAACAGACGGGGAGAGCGAAAATAGAGCCGCGAGGACGTGCTGTCCTCGCGGCTCTGATGCGTTCTTCGGATAGTTGCCGCCGAATAGCTCCCCATGGCCGGAAGCGGGAACCGCTCCGGAGGACAGGTGAGTGAAATTCGGTGGAAGCCCGCATTTACCGCTTGGTTTTGCGGGAAGCGGTCTTCTTTTTGGCGGCGGTTTTTTTCTTGGCCGCCTTCTTCGCGGTCGTCTTCTTCTTTACCACCTTCTTGGCTGGCGCCTTCTTTTTGGCGGTGGTCTTCTTCTTAGCGACTTTCCTCTTCACGGCGGCCTTCTTGGCGGGCGCCTTTTTCTTGACGGCTTTCTTTTTTGTTGCCGTCGTCTTTCTCTTGACAGTCGCTTTCTTCTTGGCCACGTCGAATCCTCCATTTCATTGTGTCAGCCGTGGCAGCGTTACCGTCCGTCGGGAAGAATCGCCAATTGTTGATATTTGCGACGATCGTGCTCCCTCTCGCGGCCTCCGGCCCGGAACAAAAAAACCACTTCCCATCCTGGTGGCCCGACCGTTCCTGTTGCTTCTTGCACGCAGGCTCGGACGAACTTCATGTGGGCCATGGCACTAATGCCTAGTAACTGTACGAAATCTTATGCATTGTGCAACATCTGTTGCTTCAAATCATGCATTTGGTTTGCAGAATTTTTTAGACCGGAAATGATTCTGTCGAATGCAGCAATCGTGCGCAGGTGAAGATGGTCGGCAAGCCGCGCCACGAATGTCCACTGCCGACGACATACAACGCCGCGCGGTATGAAGAACAAAGCATGTCACGCAGCGCATCGCTACCAGGACTTGCCGTGCTTACGCGTCCCGCACAAGAACACTTCGAGTCCTAGCGCATCGGCCATGGCGGCCTTGGCCAACAAAGCTCGGTCCGCTTCGCGCGGTGAATGCGCGTAAGCCACTTGGATGTGGTTCGCTTTGTGTCGGCCCATGAGCTGGTCCCGCGTCACACCATAAGTGACCGCGTGCATGATCGGCCATTGCGGCGTCGTGGCTTGCCAGCGTCGCTGCGTTTCTTCCTCGGGCAATTCCACCACGCCTCCGCGTCCCAAATCCATTTTCAAACGCTGGTCCTCGATGTAGACACGGGACCAGACGATTTCTCCCGGCTGGGAGATTCCCTTGAGCGTGCCGCCACCGGAAGGAAAGTACATCGGCGGCTGCCGTTCGCTACTAGCCCCCTTCCAGCCGTCGATGAAGTGTGCCGGTGGCGCGGAGCCGCTAATCAGAAAAACCCACACATATTCCTCGACCGTACCGCTGCGATCGATATCACCCCACCGCACATCGTGCAGCGTGGTTTCCACCGGCTGGTCCAAAGCTGCATGTACGCGAAAGGTCATCAGCGCGTCCAACCCAGAACACTCGTCGACTTCATTGAAATGCGGAAGCGGCTGGTCCTTATAGAGCACGCGCCGCCCGTCGCGGCTTTTCACCGGAGGGCGGTCCGTGTTGTTGAGCATCCCTTCCACGAGATCGCTGGCGGGAAGCAAGTCTTTCAGCCCTTGCTGGTATTGAATACCGATCAGGTCACAGCCGAAGTCCTCGGCGATCCGCACCGCCGCGATGTACATCTGGCATTGCCGATGGATTTGATCATCGGTCAGTTCGGTCGCCGGATCCCGCCCAAGCTGGAATTGCATGCCCCGGCGCTCCAGCCAGGAACGAACTCCCCAGGCTTCCTCGTCGCTGACTTGCAGCGTTTCGTGATACAGGGCGGATTGGCTGAGCCGTTCCTTGAACACGCCCGTGGGATGTAGCAATTCGTCGGGAATGATCGCGTTGAACATGCCCATGCAGCCCTCATCGAACACGCCCATGATCGCTTTCCGCCCTTGCAATTCTTCGGCCAACTCGCGGCCCAAGCGGGCTTCTCGCGTGGGAAGCGGGGCATCGCTCAAGGGTTGCACGTGGCTATCGTCGTGTTCGATGGCTCCGGAACGCAACCACCGCTTTAGGCGTTTGACAAACAGCGGGTCGGTAAAGTCTTCTCCCCACAATGTTGCGTAGGAACGTCCCGCTTTGGCCAAAGAACCGTTCAGATTCAGCATGCCCACCAATCCGGGCCACTGCCCCGACCAATTGGCCAGCGTAAGCAAAGGGCCTTGGTGCGACAGCAGCCCCGCCAGCACGTGATGGGAATACTGCCACACGGCTTCGGCCACGACCAACTTCGCGCGGTGATCGATGTTCGCGAAGACATCCATGCCTTCCCGTTGGGAGGCGATGAAGCCATGTTTTTGAGCCCGCTTGTAGGGATGCGCGCGGACCAACTCGTAGCCTTCGCGCTGCAACACTTTTTGCAGGCTGTCCTCCATTTCGCGTTGCGCGGGCCAGCACATTTGGTTGGCGGAAAGGCGCAGGTCTCCGCTGGCCACCAGGGTCACTTGACGGTTTTTGGCACGCGCCGGGTTTTTCTGGGTCGCGGCCCGTCGTGTGACAGCCATGTGTTTTCCTTTTCAATATGAAGGGAACCAATTTGCTCGCGCGTTGGTGAGTCGTTCGCGCGCGGAGGTGAGGAAACCGGGGGAAAACGATCGTCGCATAATAATCCAACCTTGGCGTCGAGGCTATTAGCCCTTAGCGGAAGGCGCGCGCAACCAAAGCGCCTTCAAATATTCGGTTTCACGGCAATGCGGCGCGACAGGATGATCCGCGGCGGCTCCCGTGGCGGCCAGAACTTGCAACCGGCTGCCGGATCGGCCCTTGGTATCTCCCGCCGCGCTGGCCGCGGAACTGACTAACCAGGAAAAATCGTCACGCGACAGCAGGCCAGAACAGGAACAGGTCAGCAGGAGTCCACCCTGCTTCACGGCTTGAATCGCCAGCCGGTTCATGTCGAAGTATTTCTTCCGCCCTGCTTCCATTTCACGTCGGTTGCGAATCAACTTGGGAGGATCGAGCACGACGACATCAAATTGCCGCCTGGCTTCGATCATTCGTCGGAGGAAATCGAAGATGTCGGCATGCTGAAAATCGATCCGCACCTGATTCAAGCCGGCATTCTTCCCTGCCCACTGCAAGGCTGCTTCATCTAGGTCGACGGCGATCACTTCCCGTGCCTGGCCGCGGCATTTGGCCTGCAAAGCGAATCCGCCCAAGTGGCAACAAAGATCCAACAGCGACCGCCCTGGGCAGAACTCGGCTAGCCGTAGGCGGTTCTCCCGCTGGTCGCAAAAGAAGCCGGTCTTGTGCATCGCTTCCCAGCTCAGTTGGAAGCGTGTGCCGGCTTCACGGATATTTACGGTCGAGGGACACTCCGGCGTGCTCCAAGGCTTGGTGAGAATGCCTTCTTGCAGTTCCACCGTCTCATCCATACGCAGCCGGGCATGCGGCACGCCAACCAGTTTGGCGAGTGACTGGAGCAAAGCGGGGCCACGCTGCCACATCCCCAGGCTGAACGCCTCGGCCGATAGCACGTTCTCCAAGCGGTCCACCACCAACCCGCTCAGACCGTCCGCTTCCGCATGCACAAGCCGATAGGCGTCGGTCATCTCGGGCAACCGCAACAGGCCATGTCGCAACCCCACTGCCTCGCGCAGTCGCCGTTCCCAGAACCTCGGCGTGGGCCTCGCGACACCTTGCTGCAATACGCGGACCACGATTTTCGAGCGGGGATTGAACAGCCCGAAACCAAAGACTTGCCCGTCCCCCAAGCGGAGGGACACGAGGTCTCCCGGTCGGGATCTTGCCGGCAGGCGACGGACCATTTTTTTGAACACAAATGGCCCCGAGGGAGGGGAACGCAATTCGACAGTCGGCAACTCCGTCGTTTCATCCTCGGTCAGATCTCGTGTTTGCTCTGGTGAGCCCGGTTGCGGTCGAGATCGCGAGGAACGCTGTTTTTTCGGACGCGGCATGGGCGGCTTCTTCGCGGAATGATCTACCGATCCCCTGACGCGTCTCCTCGATCCCATACGGCGATCATCTCGCGGTCTGGAACGGTGTTTTCATTTCCAGCGTCGCCGTTGGACATCCTCGCGGATCCGCGATCGCCCCTCCCAAATAGGGCGGCATTGCCGGTCCTCCGTGACCGACAACGCTGCTTGGAACCACATGCCCAGGGCATGAAAATGACAAATGCGAGAGAGGCGTTTAGCGACGTGCGCGGGCATGGCGTAGGGGCAGCCATTCGCCATTGGCCTGGCTGCTGGCCACGCTTTGTTGAATGAAATACATCCCCTCCACGCCATCGTTGACGTTGGGATAAATGGTGTCCGTTTTTTCGAACGGCTGTCCATTCGCGCGGAGCACCATGGCGTCGTAAGCGGAGCGATAGACGTTGGCGAATGCTTCGAAGAATGCTTCCGGATGGCCGCTGGGCAGACGGCAGGCCGCCTTCCCCGATTCATTCATGAACGGCGCATTAGGATCGCGGGTGTACACATTCAAAGGGTGTCCGTTTCGCCGAAACATGAGCTTGTTCGGCTCTTCCTGATGCCATTCCAAAGAGCCTTTGGTGCCGTCGATCTCGATAAACAGATCGTTTTCCCGCCCGTGGCTAATCTGCGAGGCGGTGATGGTGCCCAGCGCGCCATTCTCGCAACGAATTAACGCGTGGCCGTAGTCATCGAGCGGGCGGCCTTCCACGAAAGTTTTTAGCTGGCAACTGATCGATTCGGGGATCACGCCGGTCATGTAGCGTGCCAGATTGTAGGCATGCGTGGCGATATCGCCGAAGGCTCCCGCCGCGCCGCTTTTGGAGGGATCAGTGCGCCACGAGGCTTGTTTCTGCCCCTCCTCTTCCAATCGCGTGCGGAGCCAACCTTGGATGTAGCTGGAGCGGAAGGCGTTGATCTCCCCCAATTCGCCGCCCAAGATCATTTCCCGCGCTTGGCGGACGAGCGGGTAGCCGGTGTAATTATGAGATACGGCGAAGACCGCGCCGCTTTCGTCGACAACCTTGGCCAATTCCTCGGCCTGCGCCAGGTCGAAGGTCATCGGCTTGTCGCAGATGACGTTAAAACCAGCTTCCAACCCCGCCTTGGCGATTTCGAAATGGGTATGGTTGGGAGTGGCCACGGAGATGAAGTCGATCCGCTGATCTTCCGGCAGCACTTTCTCGCGTTCAAACAGTTCTTGATACGAACCGTAGGCCCGATCTTGGCTGATGGCGTAATCGGCGGCGGACGCTTTGGCACGTTCCGGATTCGATGAAAGCGCGCCGGCCACGAGCTCCGCGCGATTGTCCAGGACCGCCGCCGTGCAATGCACGCGGCCAATAAAAGAACCTTGGCCGCCGCCCGCCAAAGCCATCCGCAATTTTCGATTTAGATCCCCGTTGGTGGCCATCAGAAAAATGCTCCCATCCACAACCGCGAACGCTAGCAAGCCCTCGCCTTACGCCGCACGAACGCCGCGTGCTCTCCTCAAACGCCCGCAGCAAATGCCATGAATTCACAACAACCACGCGCCGCTCCGATGCTGGATACGGCGGTGGGTCTCCCCAAGTGAATGCATCGTTTTAACACAACGCGCACGGGACGCCACCCTTTTATCAAAAAAGATCCTTGGCAGTCGATGAAAACCAAATGCAACACGCCACCGAAGCACTTCCCGCTTCACTAGTTACTGGCGTTGCCCGCCGGAAACGACTAGCATGCTCAGAAGATGAAGTCTGGTTTTCCTTCGCACGAATTTCGGAGAAAATACGCTGGCCGCTGGCGCCGGACACGAGTACCGTTATTCATGCGTCGTGACGATTCCTCGATCGTTAAAAATCTCGGGGACAAAGGAGCGGATGGAACATGTTGCGTAACGTTCGATTTCCACGGGAAATCAATTTGCTGTTGATGTTGGCTGTCGGTTTGGGTTTCGGCTGGGGCGCGTCCCGCTTTTGGCCTCACACGCCGCTCCACGCCGTGGCCACGCACTCCAACGAGACCTGCGCTATCGCCACCGGCCCGCTGGACAACTTCGTGGAAGCCGTTTATTTCCTGGATTATCTTTCGGGAGACTTGCGGGCCGCGGCGTTGAATTTCCGCACCGGGCGTTTCGGTTCCGTGTACGAACGAAATGTCATGGGAGACTTGGATGCCGGTGGCACACGAAACCCACAATTCTCGATGGTCACCGGCATCGCCGACCTGCAACGCTCCCAAAGGGCCATCAAGCCTAGCCGGGCCGTGGTCTATGTTTTGGAAGCTCGCAGCGGTTGGTTGGGTGCCTACTCCGCGCCCTGGGTACCGGGCACGCAAACCGCCGGACGCCCCATCGCCGGTCAAATTGAAATCCTGGACCGCATCCGCTTCCGCAACTTGGCCATCCGTGAGTGAAGCACGTCTGCCTTCCTGGGCAGAAATTGGACTTCTCCGCGTGCTCCCGACTTGCGTGCGTCTGTTGCCTCCGCTTGCTCGTGCCTACAATTGCAGAGGACTTATGCATTCCGTACTGGTGATTTTGGTGGAAGGCCAGATAGCACGGTGAGCAGTACACCCGACCACGAAACAACGATCATGATCCATTGCAACGGGACCTCTCGGGAAATTCCCGAGGGTTGGACGCTCGCGCAACTGCTCGCGGATTTGGGTATGGATTCACGGCAATTGGCCGTGGAAGTGAATGCAGAGGTCGTGCCACGTGATGGTCATGCCACCACGACACTCCAGCCTGGCGATCGTTTGGAAATCGTCACACTCGTGGGAGGTGGTTAAAGCGCGTCACCCTAGGTTTGAAGCCTCCGATCTGGGGCCGTACTTCAAGTGTCAGGCTAGCGAAATGTTGCTGCTGTCAAACAAGACACGGTTTAATGCGGATTAAGATGGCCACGGAAATCTCTAACGCATCACTGCGAATCGGTACCCACACTCTCGCCAGCCGCCTGATCGTCGGTACCGGGAAATACGCGACGTATGACTTGATGGCCGACTGCCTGGATGCCTCCGGTACGGATTGCGTGACCGTCGCGGTCCGCCGCGAACGTCTCGTCGATGCCCGAGGTCAGAACATCCTCGATTTTCTTGACACCAGTCGTTATACCCTGCTGCCCAATACGGCTGGCTGTTTCTCCGCCGAGGATGCGGTACGCGTGGCGCGCCTCGGTCGAGAGATTTTGCTCGGCCTGGAAAACCCCGGCGCCGATTGGGTCAAGCTCGAAGTGCTCGGCGACAAGAAAACCCTGCTGCCCGATCCCGTCGCCACGCTCCGCGCGACCGAAACACTAGTGACCGAAGGTTATCAAGTCCTTTGTTACACGACGGATGATCCCGTCACGGCCAAACGACTCAAGGAGGCGGGCGCGGCGAGTGTCATGCCCGCTGGCAGCCCGATCGGTTCCGGGCAAGGCATTCTCAACCCGAACAATATTCGCATCTGCTTGGAATACCTTAAAGAAAATGACCCCGACTATCCCGTCATCGTGGATGCCGGTGTGGGAACCGCCAGTGACGTGACGGTGGCCATGGAACTCGGCGTCGATGGCGTGCTGCTCAACACCGGCATCGCCCATGCCCAAGATCCGCTGCTCATGGCCCAAGCCATGCGGTGCTCCCTGGAAGCAGGCCGAGCCGCTTACTTGGCGGGCCGCATTCCTAAAAAGCTCTACGCCACTGCCAGCAGTCCCGAGGAAGGTCGCGTCGATTCGCCGGCGTAGTATCGCCATTAAGCGGCATCCGGTATGGCTCGGCAGAAAATTTTGTCCTGATTTGCCTGATCGCCGCCACGAGTGGATCACAGCCTGAGCTGTGAGCAATCGCGGCGACACATACATCCTTTCCAAAAGCATCGCGTACCTTCGACTGTTCGTTCGTTGCTGTGGTTGACTTGTCAACTGACGGTGATCTGGTTTACTATGTCCCCTGCGACACGGGGCGTGGCGCAGCCTGGTTAGCGCGCTTGACTGGGGGTCAAGAGGTCGGAGGTTCAAATCCTCTCGCCCCGACTATCCTTCATTTCGAGCCCTTTCGCGAAAATGTCGAAGGGCTTTCTCTTTATGGCATATAGACTTACGTCCGTCAAGGTGCGGTTCAAACAGACCGCGTCGAGTATCTCGCGCCGAATACGATTGTTTGAACCGCGCCAGGCTTCCGCCGCGTTTTGCGTTCAGTCGAAGAGCGCGAGCGCCGTTTCAGCGCGGGCCGGGTCCACGTCTCGTCCGTTTTCGCCGCCTTGGCCTTGTAGATTGCCTCTTCCACCATGCCCGCCAGATAGGCGTTGAGGAGACGATCCTGCATGGTCGCCAGCTCCGTCTTCCGTTTCCCCAGCGTCTTCGACTGTTGCCGCCGATAAGCGGTCAGGTCGGTCACCGCCGCCCGTAGCTCGGTGCGAAACCACGCCGCGATTTCCGGCTTCGCCACGCGCATCTTGGCCAAATCGTCGACCACGGCC
>JANQPP010000024.1 GCA_028289405.1 Pirellulales bacterium | reverse complement strand
CGCGGTATTGTATTTCGCCACCCTCCCAACCGAGTGGGAGGGCTTGCCATGAACGTGAAGCCCAGCAGCGTGGTTTCGGGAGTCTTACACCCCGTCATGCCCGCTACCTAGGCCAATTCACCACGCCTGTAAACCATTATTCGCTCGTCCGCTGCGTGCTGCACATGTCTTTCCCCATGCCGTCCCTCCATCGTGGCCTTGATCCTGGACACCCGCTCCGCGTCCTGATCGGGCGTCAGGCTCCACCCGCCGGGGTTCCCGTCCAGTAGAAAATCGGTTCCCCCTTCCGGCTGCGCCTCCAGGTCCCCCCCAATTTTCTCCTGGACGGGACCGCTTCGCTCCCCCCCAAAGGCGGGTGATGGTTTGCCGCCGACAGGACGCTCGGTCGAGCCTCCACGAAAAACCACGCGAAAGGAGTCCACATCATGAAAACATCCAAACCCATCGCCGATCTGCCGATCGAATACCACATCGCCGTAAAGGAGTGGTTCGGGGAACTGGCGGCCGATCTGGCCCTGCCACCCCACCTGTTTTGGAGACAGACCGAGGAGGAGATCCGCACGCGGCACGCCGAAGCTTTCATCGAACACGAGTCGCATCGTGCGTGTGGCAAGCAGCCCGATATCTTCACATTCAAGCTGTCCGATAGGATTTGCGTCGTCTACACCGTCGAAACGGACCGTGTCGTGGTCCGCGGCTACGGCCACCAGCTCGATCACGCACCGCTGGATGACTTCGACGGAGGATTTTTCTTCTGGGATGCCGCTTGGCTGTAACCGCTTCCGAGTTCGCTCGCTTTCCTCTGATGTTCCTTGAACCCCGTGAGTCGTTCTCCTCTGGGTTAATTTTGGCATCGAAAGTAAAGTCCCCGTTGAGAAAAATCGAAACACGAAACGTCACCGGAAATTCGCGGCTGGCCGGGATGATTACACACTCAAAATGAAAAAAGGACGGGCGGCTTCGCCGCCATCCTTTTCCAAAGCGAGCAAGTAGAATTCCGCAGATCATGCAACCCGTGGCTGACTTCGTCCCGTCGTGCCGATCGATGAACACCGGCCAGAGACGATTCTTGTTGCCCGACCCGCATGAATCGTGTTACGGTGAAATGAATTGGAGGAAACCATGGAAATTCGCCTATCAGAATCGGTAGAGAAGATCGTGCAGCAGCTCGTCGCGGAGGGGCGGTTTCGCTCGCCCGATGAGGCCGTCAACGCAATGTTTTTGCGTGGCATCGAAGAAGGCCACATCGCCCCCCCAAACCAGGCCGGCGAGCCGGATGAACACGGTCCGGAAACTCCCTTTCAAAAGGCGAGACGGCTGGGTCTGATTGGGACGGCTGGCGGCCTGCCGCCTGATCTGAGCCGTAATGAACAGCACATGGAAGGCTTTGGACGGTCGTGACATCCCTGCTGGATACCGGACCGCTCGTCGCTCTCATCTCCAAGGACGATGCCGATCACGGGCAATGCGTCGAAGCCTTTCAGGCACTAACCGAACCTCCCCTCACCTGCTGGCCCGTGATCACCGAGGCCGCTTGGTTGTTACGGCACCACCTGGAACATGTCGAAACCATGTTCGACTTCGCCGTGGAGGGAGTGATCGTGATCCAACAGATCGATGTTCACAAATTCGCTCTTTGGCTAAACCGCTTTTTTGCGAGCTACCACGACCAAACTCCGCAGTTGGCCGACGCGGCTTTGATGTATCTCGCCGAACAAACCGGCATCAACACGATTCTGACCCTCGATCGGCGAGATTTCGGCATCTATCGCACGCTATCCGGACGGTCACTGACCATCCTTCCTTGAGACACTTTCACACCTGCTATCGCATTTCAAACGTTTCGGGTCAGTTGAATGACTGAGGCAGCCCGCGTCGAAGTTTCTCGGGGAAACACCTGTGGCACGCGGGCGGGTGTTCGTCTGGATATATCCTGAATCGAAGAACAGACGTTTCCCTTAAGAACACTTAAGTGGGCTGGGAGGCTCCGAAGCACTTCATCGCATCTGCTCATCGGCTCCAATGCTCTCATGCGGTAAGCCGATTTACCGCAAAATCGGGTTCGCTCACCACCGCATCAGCGGGAAACCGCTTCTGTGGTAAATCGGTCACACGCCGAACCGATTTACCGCCTTCCCGCGGATTCGTGTTTGCGCCTCGTCGGAATTCGTGCTACTGCCCCCGGTATTGCTATTGCCTGCGCTGGGTGAGATGATGTTAATACGCCTTGATGAGAACACATGGAAGTGCAAAACAGTTAGAACAACGGCG
>JANQPP010000201.1 GCA_028289405.1 Pirellulales bacterium | reverse complement strand
GGGGCTCCTTCCACCATCAAAGCCCCCCCGCGAACATCTCCTACGGCCCCCCTCCCAAACTGGTTCGGGAAAATCGACTTTGCAGTTCTCGTGGATCAGTGGCGAGGGAAGTCGCCAACCTGGGATACACCGTTTCGTGAGGTGCACGCCCCGAGATTCCATCGCGGACACGGCAGCACCCTCGCGAGAATCACCGCGATGGTGAATCGGCAGGAACTCGGTCGCATCTCGCCACTTGCTTTGGCCTTTCGCGGATTGCGGATGAATTGCGCGACCGTCGTTGAACGATCATCACATCTCTTTTGACGCAATGGTCTAGCACAGCAAATGCTAGCCGGCATACGAGTTGCAACGTTCATTAAAAAGAGTAGGCAAGATGATGCGGCAGGAGGGGTGCCCCTCACAGCACCGGAAGGAGGTATGTGATGAACATCGCGAAGTTCTTAGAGGAAAGAAATGTCGAGTTTGAATTGATTCCACATTGTGAAGTCTATGAAGCGCAAAAGATGGCGCAGGCCATCCACGTGTCGGGACATGAGGTCGCAAAGACCGTCTTGTTGCGGGCTAACGGAGGATACGAGTTCGTGGTCGCCGTGTTGCCCGCGGACCAGAAAGTGGACCTCGGCCTCGTTTCCCAGATGCTCGGTGGCAGTAAGTTGGAGCTGGCTGTGGAAGCAGAAATCACCAAACACTGCCCAGATTGCGAAGTCGGCGCCTTGCCGCCGTTCGGTTCGCAATATGGCATGAAAACCGTGTTGGCTGAGGACCTGGCCAAGGAAGAGCAGATTGTGTTCACAGGCAACACGCACCATGAAGCCATTCGTATGAATGCAGAGGATTTCCGGGAGATTGAAGAGCCGTTGATCGGCACGACTGGGAAGTCCTCGTAACGGTGTTGAAGCGTGCCATGGCCCCGGGGGGGTGCAGCACGGGGCTGTTGCGAAGACGGATCAAGGCGGCGGCACTCCCAATCGATGTAGGGGGAACGCCGAGTGAAAGGAGGGTAAAAACATGTCGGTAGGACGAATTTGCATCCGAGATGTCGATGTGGCGGAGATAGGAGAAAGCGCATGGCAAGCCGCGGAGCGGCTCCATCAGCGGGCAGTCGGTACGCGCTGGTTGTCGTGAACGCCGCGCAGGAACCGATTGGCATCGTCACCGATCGTGACCTGGTGGAACGGGTTCTGGCGGCGGGGAAAGACGCTGCCACGACAACGGTCGGTGAGGTGATAAGCTGCCACCTGAAGACCATTTCCGAGAATGGTTCGATCGAGTCCGCCTTGTCCT
This sequence comes from Pirellulales bacterium, assembly GCA_028289405.1. Lineage (GTDB taxonomy): Bacteria > Planctomycetota > Planctomycetia > Pirellulales > JANQPP01 > JANQPP01. The sequence continues at coordinate 3,886 of JANQPP010000201.1, read as the reverse complement.
TGATGCGGGACGGTCGTTTTCGCCGTTTGCCGGTGGTCGATGCGAACAGAAAGCTGGCTGGTCTGTTAAGCTTGGATGACGTGTTGATGCTCTTTGCCGAAGAGTTCGCGGCGATTGGTCGCTTGCTGGAACGGGAAACACCTCGTGGAGCCGCCACGGAGTCCGTGGTGTGAAGGTCCAAGCCGACGTTCCGAACAACCCGCTACGCCGCGCGGACCCGTGGAGAAAGTGAAGTCCGCCGACCGCTGCGCGCGGTCGGCGGATCGGCGGTCAGCCTTTTTGTTTCGCTGCCGCCGCGCCGGCGCCGACCAGGTGGCTATGGTGCTCGACGACGAACGCGACATTGAGCGTCGTACGGTATTCCGTGACCTTCCCATTCTCGACGTGCGCGGTCTGATTCACGATGTCGACCCCCGTGATATGCCGCAAGGATTGTGACGCTTCACGAATCGCTTCTTCGACCGCGTTCTGCCAACTCTCTTTCGAAGTTCCAACGAGTTCGACTACTTTTACAACGGCCATGACCTTCTCCTTACCTTAAATTCGAGGCGGCTTCGTTCCTCCGAAGCCAGCCACCACGTCCATCCCCGGCCTCCGTGCTACCATGGTTAGATAGAGCAGGTCCCGTGCCAATCCGGCACGCTTCCGTGGTATTTGGCCTGACGGCACTTTCACGAAAGGCGGCAGCAATGGAGATCCATGGGACCTTCCAGATCGAAGCCGTGGAGGGCGTTGTCGTGATCACGCCTCTCATGAATATGGGAGAATTCGAATATGAACGGATCGAACGGGACGGCCAAAAGGCCCTCGATTGGTTAAGGAAAGGGCATGCCAAACATGTCGTGGTGGACTTTGTAAAAATCGATTACTACGGCTCCACGGCCCTCAGCTTTTTTGTCCGCCTGTGGAAGCGGCTGCGTAACATGGGCGGCCACATAGCATTTGCAACGTGTCGCCACATGAGCGGAAAATCCTGGAAGTAACTCGCCTCGATACGCTTTGGTCGATTTGTGGAACTCGGGAAGAAGCCCTCGCTGCCATGCAACGCGGTGCAGAGAAACCAAATGGATGGTGCCAGCCTGGTAGAACAATTGGCCATTTCCCTCGGTTTGGGCCTGCTGGTCGGCCTACAGCGCGAGTGGACCGCGCCCCCACGTCGCGGGAATTCGCACGTTCGCCCTGATTACGCTGTTCGGTACGGTAACGGCCCAATTCACGGACACCTTGGGAGGCTGGCTCGTCTCGGCGGGACTCCTCTGCGTGGCAGCCCTGATCATTATGGGACGCGTGGTCAAATCGACGAGCATCGAAGAGCGGCCAGGGCTCACCACTTCGGTGGCGGCGCTGGTCATGTAACTCGTGGGCGTGGCCGTGGGGCTGAATCAATTGATGCTGGGAATTATTCTCGGCGGAAGCGTCGCCGTTCTCCTGCAGTGGAAGCAGCCACTGCATACGTTCGTGGAGCGGATCGGGAAGGACGACCTCCGCGCCATCATCCAGTTCGTCTTGATCTCGCTGGTCGTGTTGCCTATTCTGCCGAATAAGGCCTACGGTCCTTACGAGGCATTGAATCCGTTTGAAATCTGGTTGATGGTCGTACTCATCTGCGGCATCAGCCTCAGCGGTTACATCGCCTACAAGTTTCTGGGCCCCCAAACCGGAACGGTGGTGGGCAGAATCCTCGGTGGCATCATCTCGAGCACGGCCACGACGGTCAGCTATTCACGCCATGTACGCCGGTCCCCACGGACGGCGAACCTTGCCGCGTTAGTCATCATGATCGCCTCCACGGTCGTGTTTGCCCGCGTGCTGATTGAAATCGCCGTTGTCGCCCGGGAAACGCTTCCACAACTCGCCGGGCCGCTGGCCGTGATGATGCTGCTCTTGGCCGGAGTCACCTTTGGGCTTCACTTTTTCTGTCGCCCAGAAGCTGCGCGGTTGTCGACCGAAGGGAATCCGCTGGAACTCAAGACGGCGCTGACCTTCGGGCTCCTTTACGCCGTTGTCCTATTCGCGGTCGCCGTGGCGAACGAGCATCTGGGAGACCGCGGACTGTATCTCGTCGCCGGGCTATCGGGGTTAACCGACATGGACGCGATTACCCTCTCCACCACACAGATGATACGCCGGCAGAAGATCGCCCCAGAGACCGGCTGGCGGATGATCCTCGTCGGAGCGCTTTCTAACTTGGTATTCAAGGGGGCCGTCGTCGCCTTATTGGGGCATCCCCGACTGCTAGCTCGAGTTTCCTTGGCATTCGGAGTGGCGATCGCGGGCGGCGCCGCCCTCATCATCTTCTGGCCGTGGTAGCCTCGACCTGTTCTACGTACTTCGCCGGATGCGACGAGTGTCTCGTCGAGGAATTGATCCCTGAATCCCATCGCGAAGGCAATGTGGACTCGGCGATGGCAAGCTTCATGGGGAGCTTTCTTGTGATGATGGTTCGCGACGTGGCCTGCGGTTGATTTGCATTCATGAAGTCTGGAACCTCGCGAATTCGTATCGAAGTATCCGGCACAACGTTTGCAATATGGTGGAGCGGATGGCACAACGCTGTCGAACAAATGGTTTCATGAGGCAGAGCAGAGAGAAAGCTGAGAACCGAAAGCGGTAGCTGCCAGGAGAAGTCGCAATCTCCGATGGCATATTGACCGTGCTCAAGAAAGGCGTGTTTCTTGTAATGGCCGGTCGCTTTAGGAAATCGAGGGCGGCGAAAGCCCAGCAACTGATTAGAAGAGGAGGTGACGTGATGTCCATTCACATGACATATGACGGGGACCAACACTGCACGGGCTCACAGCCCAACGGCAAAATGGTGGCCGTGGACTGTGACCGGACAGGGAAAGGTGAGGAATTGTATCCCGATAACCTCGTCGGAGCGGGACTTGCCGGCTGCATGCTCTTATCCATGGGCGGCGTCGCCAAGCGCGAGGGCCTCGACATTTCTGGCACGGAAGTAGATGTCGACATCAGCCTAGTCAGCCAACCGGAAAGACGCATCGGGGCCATTGATGTCAAGGTCAATATGCCCAGGAATTATTCCGAGGCCGACCGCGTAAAATTGGAACGAGCTGCGAATGCCTGCCCCATCAAACACAGCTTTCGCCCGGACGTAAGGCTCTCCACGAAGTTTCAGTATCCTAGGAATTGACGGCCGCTTTTGCCTCTGAGCCTCTGATCACCGTCCGGGCAAAGCGAAGGAGGGCCGCAGAGACGAAATACTACCGTTTCCGTGACACGCGATCGCAGCGGCGGGTTTCGCGGCGACGGTTTGATCGGAGACCCCAAAAGCCAACGGACAAAACCTGACGTTTGTATTTTCCGTCGGCGTTTCACCGCCGACTTACGCTCCATTTCGCGGATGCGGCGATGTCTTGTCCTCAGGCTCTAAGTCGACGATCCGAATTCATTTCCATCCATGACCGTGTTGGATGATGACTCAGGCTTGGCAGCAAGGCGCTGACATTCCTCCTGAGAAACCGGCACCACCAGGCGTTTGATGCGGCGAGGGGGCCTACAGCGCAATCTTCGACGGTTCGTCTCGATGCGTCCGCGATGATGTTGATGCGCGGGCGCTAATTCGGGTCCGCCGTACTTTTGGCCTGCATCATGTGCATGCCGGCAAAGAGACCCGCCAGAAAACCGGTGACAATCAACGCCCCGGCGTCGATGATGGTGAAGCCCGGGATCATCTCGATGACCGTCACGGCTTCAAACAGCGCCACGAACGCGGTAAACACCGAGGCCATCAACCACACATTTTTTTGTCACTTCGCGACCTCCTACCGTAACCGTTCACGACCCGGGGTGAAAAACTGGTCTTCGCGCCGCGGCGGATTTCGGCGACACCATTGGCATGCCGCTGCCGCCGCCGATCACGTCCGAA
>JANQPP010000193.1 GCA_028289405.1 Pirellulales bacterium | reverse complement strand
GCGTGTTTTGAAATTCGCTTTCAGCCCAAAGGGCGCGCGAATCGTCTCGTCGCGAGGCGTGCGAAGCAGGCGAATCCACGAGATTCGGCGATGCAGCACCACGTGGCGGCGGGAGGATTTTAGCCGCCCGACGGCGAAATTCGGATTTTAAAACACGCTCTTAGGCTCAAGTTGCCGCTCCATTCTTTCACGCCAGCCCAAGCTTACAAACAATCCGTAAATCCTCCTATTGACGCTCCCGCCGAAACCCAAACCCATGCAATCCCTGTCCTGCAACCCATCCGGATGGCGATTGGAGTTTTGGTATTCTCATTTTGCTCGTCATATGTTACATAACCGGCACGCGAGGGACGACTTAGCGAAATCGTTGGCCCGCGTTCTTGCGGTCCGGTGCGTGCATGGAGCACGAATGGGGCTTTTTCAATACCGACAGTTTGGATGATTTTAGTGAGTCCCAGGCAAGTAGATTGACCCGGAAAGAGTAGAGAAACTCTTGATGGGAGCTTGTCGTTTTCGCTGGTTTCCGACGCAGCGTGCATCCGTGCCTTATCTTGTTGCGGTTGCCTGATAAGTTCAAGCATAAACACATCTTCGGGAACGCAAGCTCCCGGTCATGATGAGCGCTTTGATCGTCAGCGTTTCTGGAATCAGAGGGGTTGTGGGCCAAGGGCTCACGCCAGAAGTGGCCATGCGCTTCGCCGCGGCGTTCGCCAGCCAAGTCCCCGAGGGGACGATTCTGCTTGCCAGGGATGGACGAGCAAGCGGGAAAATGTTGGGGCACGCCGTGAATTCCGCTCTGCTCGCTTCGGGACGCAACGTGCTGGATCTAAACGTGGCTGCGACTCCAACCGTGGGGGTCATGGTGCGGCAGATCGGGGCCGCTGGTGCCATGCAGATTACGGCCAGTCACAATCCGCCGGCTTACAACGGACTGAAACTCTTTGGGCCCGATGGCCGCGTGCTTCCCGCTGCGGAGGGGGAACGCGTGGCGGCCGCGTTTCATGAAAACCTGCCCAAATGGCAAACAACCGACGGTCTGGGAAATATCCGCGTGGCCGGGGATGAACTCCTGGAGCATCACTTGCGACAGATCGTGGACCTCGTTGATGTAAAAGCTATCCGCGATTCCAAATTCAGCGTCGTGTTGGATGCTAACCACGGGGCTGGGGGAGCACTGGGCAAACGGCTGTTAGAGCATTTGGGCTGTGAAGTCGTGATACTTGGCGCGCAAGCGGATGGCCAATTCGAGCATTCACCGGAACCGACCGAATCGAACGTCCAAAGTGTTCTTTCCCGCGTCGTGGAGAACGGAGCTCATATCGGATTTTGCCAAGACCCGGACGCGGACCGTTTGGCCGTCATCGATGAAAAGGGCCGGTATATCGGTGAGGAATTCACGCTTGCTCTTTGTGTCTCCAGGATTTTGGCCAGCTCGCCCGGTCCCGTGGTGACGAATTGCGCTACGAGTCGCATGGTTCAAGATATCGCGGAACGTCATGGCGTTCCGTTCCATCGCTCGGCAGTCGGCGAGGCCAACGTCGTGGACCTGATGCTCAAAGTGAAAGCCGTGATCGGCGGTGAAGGAAACGGCGGCGTGATCCATCCTCGCGTCGGATGGGTGCGTGATAGCTTCGTGGGCATGGCGCTGATATTGGAATTGATGGCTCGCGAGTCGAAGACCATCAGCCAAATCGTCCAAGAGATTCCGCACTATTCGATGGAAAAGCAGGTGCTCCCCTTTCCCGCGGAGCGATTGGAAGCCGCTTTTTCACAGCTTCAAGGAGATTTTTCGAACGCGATGGCGGATCGGCAGGACGGTTTGCGGCTCGATTGGCCCGACCGCTGGCTTTCCGTCCGAGCGAGCAATACGGAGCCCATCGTGCGCCTCATGTCGGAGGCGCCGACGGCGGAGAGCGCAAGTGAATTATGCGCGGAGGCTCGGCAAATCCTGGAACAAATTCCTTCTGCTGTCACCGAATCTCGCGGCGACAATCCATGATTTTTACTATGAAATCACGGCCTGGTGTCGGGAACGAAGCACCCAATTCGGTGCGGCGTCGATCAAACCACGGATTCTCAATTTGAGTATTTGGGAAATTTTTCAAAATTTTTTGCCTGAACGGGTTTTGACTACCCGGCACAAGTTATCCATAATCTCGGCATTTAACTTTTGCGAAAAGTCGGCGTATTTTGACGGGGCGACAACCAGAATGTGTAGGTGCTAAGCCATGGGTAATCTGCGTCACCTGGATCGGGTTTGCCGCACGACGGCAATAAAATCGATTGGGGTAATTTTAGGGCTGGTCGGTTCTCCTGTGAATATTCATGCAGATATCGGAGATGTGTTGACGCAATTTCACCACCCGACGCCGGATTGGCGAGATGGTTTCGGATTCTCCGTGACCGGGGTTGGTGAGAATATTCTCGTCGGCGCGCCTTTCGATGACACGATGGGCGACGATTCGGGTGCCGCCTTCTTATACTCGCCGCATGGCAACCTCTTGACCTCATTTTATAGCCCGGCACCGGACACGGAGGACTGGTTTGGCCGCTCCGTGACCGCGGTCGGCGAGCACATCTTGATCTCCGCCATCCGCGACGACACCTGGATCGAAGATGGTGGGGCTGCCTACCTTTACGATCAACAAGGACGGCTGTTGTCCACCTTCTTCCCGCCCGAACCTCAGGCCCTCGAAAGCTTCGGGAATTCCTTGGCCGTGCTCGATGACCGCATCGCCGTCGGTTCCTACCGTCGCGATGGTGCTGGCCGCACGATTGGCGCCGGTGAAGTCTACATGTTCAATACGCGTGGTCAATTTCTGCATACGATCAGCAATCCTACTCCGGAAGCCATGGACCAGTTTGGTTGGTCGCTGTCCACCGTGGGAACCGACCGTCTAGTCGTAGCGGCTTCGGGGGACAGTTCCACGGAACTCGGAGCGGGAGCCGTTTATCTCTACGATGACGATGGCAGCTTGCTACGTACCATCACGAACCCGACGCCAGGCCTGTTCGACAATTTCGGGATTTCCGTGGCGGGCTGGGACGAGGGATTCGTGGTCACCGCCAACCTGGATGATACGGCTTCGATGAATGCCGGGGCCGCTTACGTCTACGATACCGACGGCAATCTGGTCACGACCATTCTCAACCCACGCCCCGATCAGGACGACCAGTTCGGTTTCCAAGTGGAAATCGTGGATGGAAACATCGCGATCGGAGCACACGGAGCGGACGGGCAGTTCCGAGATGTGGGAACGACCTACTTGTTTCAACCGGATGGAACGCTCCTAGGAGAAATCGAGGCCCCTCAAGCCCGATTTGGAGACGGCTTCGGCTTCTCACTTGGAGAAGTGGGCGGACAGCTTGTCGTTTCCAGTATCCGAGCGGATGACCGGTCTCCCGACTCCGGAACTGTCTTCCTCGTGGATGTAACGGATCAGCCCCGGATACCGGGTGACGGGGATCATGATGGCGACATCGACCTGGCGGATTTTCGCGCCATGCGTGAAATGTTCGGCACGGAAAACAGCATCAATATGTTGGACATCACCGGGGACGGGAATGTGGGATTGGCTGACTTTCAAAGGCTAAAAAGCATCTTTCGTCCGCCGAGTTCGGCCAAGGCTGTGCCAGAGCCTTCCGCTCTCTGTCTATTCATCGCAGGCTGCGGAGCCTTGGCGCTCTTTGGGCGTAGGCGGCGTGTACGCGTGTCAAACGTGTGAATCTCCAAGTGGAGTTAAACAGCGGATTGCCATGAAATTGGGATTCAGCGGGAAGTCCATTGGCTGAATTGATCCAGCCGATTTCCACGGTTTATAGACGTCAAATTTCTGTTTGCCGGCATGCGATGTGCCAACATTTCAGTCGGTTTGAATAACTCCCAGCCATTGCTCGTCGGGCAATGTCGCTCTGACCGATAAACGCATTTCCGGCTTTTCGCCGGCATGATCGGCATTGATGGTCAAAATCCCGAAGCCGGAAGTCATCTCTTCGGAGCGGTGATGGATGTGATAGGTGAGCCGCGCCGTCGCGTCCCGATTGGTCCATGTCGTATCCACTTGCCCGAAGTGGATCTCCAGCGGCGGCAAATCTCCGATTTCAAGCTGCCCGCGAGCAGAGTCGTTCCCTGCGCTGAGAGCCAGCGGAAGTAGGATTTGCCGATCGTGGCTACTTCCATGCTTTTGGTCACCGGTCGCACCGGTCGAGACAGCCATCGGCGGGACGAGTTTCCATTCCATGGTGCCTGACGGGGTGGGATGAATGTCCACGCTCCGTTTTCCCAACCAGGTATCGAGCACTCTGGTTTTGCCTGCTCCCACAGCGGCGACGGTGAAATGTCGGCCTGCCACATCGTGCCACCACGATAGATACCGGGCTTCTGGATCCCTGTTTCCTGCGGGGGAACTGCCATTCGGGAGAGTTTGTAGAAAAGCGAACAGATTCGCCAAATCCTGCGGCTCAAGACCGCTTTCGAGGCCTTCCGGCATGAGGGAAATGCCTAGGCCGCGAAAATCCTCGAGTTGGACGCGCAACAACACGTTTCGCTGACCGTTTTCGTCCGCCAACGTAATACTGTTGGCCGCCTGGTCCACGATCATGCCTTGCAATAGTCGGCCATCGTGGGTCAGCGCGCGATAGGCCACATAGGGCCATTCGACCGCGCGATTTGGATCCAAGACCGCCGTGAAAAGTGCTTCGGGGGAGCGATTTTTCAACGACATCAAATCCGGGCCCAAGTGCCTGCCTAGCCCACGAAATTGATGGCAGGAAGTGCATTTCTCCTTGAATACGAGAGCTCCCAAGAGGGGATTCCCCGGCATCTCCTTCGCCTCGGCAAATTGCTTGATCACCTCATCGCGACTGCCGCCACGGTCCGCACCCAAGACATGTTGAGCGCGGCGGCGAACCGCATCCTGTGGATGTTGCAGTAATGCCGAACGCTGGGTAGCGGTCAGCTCTCTTGTAGGAAAACGGCCCTCATCCATTGAAGTGAGCCAGTGATCGGCCAATTTCGGCCGGGCCAACAGTTCCGACGAAGCTTTTTCCTTGACGCTCGGGACAAAACTGGACCACGCCGATACCAGCATCTCCACGGCCTCTGGTCGAGGCTGCACCGTGAGAGCCTCCACGGCGGCGAGTTGCAAAGCCAAATTCTCCTGAGGTCGCAACAACTTCTCCAAAATAATTCGGCTCTGCTCCCAGTCCTGCTCCGGGACGTTTCCCAGCAGCCGTGCGGCCAGGCTTCGCTGCGATAGGGAGCAGGATGAATCCTCGGCGATTTTGCGTAACCAAGTGGCCCAAGTGCCATTTGCCTCGTCACCAGGCCGGTTGAACGCCCACAAGGCCTCTGGGTTCAATCCTCGCCTCTCGAATGCGGTGACCAAGGCTCCCCACATCCGTAGCGAAGTCGAGCCATCGCTGTCGGAATCTTCGTGAAACAAGTCACGAAGCAAGGGCCCCAAGTTGGCCAAAGGTTCATCCCCCAACGCCGTGTCACACAATTCCACGAGCCATGAAGAATCGACGGGGGGCTGAAATTCATCATCACGCACGGCCCGCACCAGACGCCGCACATGTCGCCGAGCGGAACTAAGTATCGCCGTCCGCATCCAAGGATCGTCCCCCGTGGAGCGCGCCAATGCCACGAGTGCGTCGCCCGCGGCGGGATCACGCCAAGCCCCCAAGCTTAGAGCCAACTGCATGCGCACTTCCTGCCGCGGATCTTCCCGCAGACGCAAAACGGCCCGTTGCAGTTCGGGTTTCCCCGCCAAACGTGATTCGGCCAAAAGAAGCCCATGGCAGCGAATTCGGAAATCATCATCGTGCAGCGCCGCTTCAAGGGTCGGCGTGGCAAGCTGCCGCATCCCATTCAATGTCCATAGGACATGTAAACGTCCAAGTGGCTCCGCCGCGGAACTCGCCATCTGGTTTAGATCGGCGACGACGGATGTATCCCCCCGGTGAATCAAAAGCCGCTGGGCCGTGTCACGCTGCCAGCCGATGGGGCTTGTCAGCCGCCTTACCAAGTCTTGACTACTCAATTCGCCAGGCCAAGGCATCGGGGTTGGCCGGTTTTCCGTGCGGGAAACGCGGTAAATTCGTCCTCGATCGTGGCCAGCGCGCAGATCGAGCCGTTGCTGCCACGCCTCTGGAATCCATTCGGGGTGCTCAATCACCTGGCGATACATGTCCGCCACCCATAGTGCCCCGTCGGGGCCCGAAATCACCCGCACCGGACGACTCCACGGGTCGCTGGAGGCGAAGAATTCGACTTGATGCCGTGATTCCTTCGGCATCACTTCGAACGTGGGAAACCTCCACGTGAGGTGCCGCAGCGCGATCAGATTGTGAACGGGTTCGCAAATCAGCGTGGAGACCGTGAACTCTTCGTCAAACAGTTCACCGCGGTCCACGATTGGGCTGCACGCGGAGGTGAATCGGTTCGCGGTGGACAAGTCGTTGAAGCGATCGACAGTGCGGCTCAATGGCCGGATCGGAGGATTGATCGCGGGTTGGAGCAGATCGATCACGGTTTGCTCCGCGGCAACGAACGGATTGCGCCGCAAATAACGATCCGCCAGAACCACATGCCGAATGGGGCGGCTGTTATCTCCCACGAACCAGTTTCCCCAGGCGTCCCGCGAACGAACATAGCCCGCTTGTCCGCTCAAGGGCTCTAGTCGGTATGTGTCGGGAGCAAAGCGGAAATCTCGACCGAACGTACGGAATCTTTTGCCGGTGACCGGCGCGCTGACTTCGTCATCGCCGGAACCGTGTCCGGCGTAAACCCAATGATCCAGCCCGTATTCGAAACCGTTGACCCGATGTTGCGGATTTCCTCGCCGGAAACCAGTGAAAATGGGCCGTACATCATCGGCCCGTCCGTCCCCGTCGGTATCCCGAGCGAAAAGGATGTGTGGGGCGGAGGCGATAAGCACGCCATCCCGCCAGGGCATCACGCCCGTGGGAAATTCAAGTCCTTCTAAAAACAGAGTGCTCCGATCGTATTGGCCGTCCTGGTCGTCGTCTTCAAGGAAACGGACTCGACCACCCGGCTTCCCGGCATCGTCTTCCCCGAGTGGATAATCGCCCATTTCGACGACCCACAAGCGCCCATGCTCGTCAAAGGACAAATTGATGGGATCCGAGATCAGCGGTTCCGAAGCGACCAATTCCACCTGAAAACCGTCCGGCACCTGAAAGCTCTGGCAAGCCTCATCTGAGGAGAGCGGACCGCCTCCGCCGTCTTGCGTTTTCCAAAGCTCATGTACCCGGCGCACCAGCACTTCTTCGGTTCCCGTGGCCCAGCGGCCAGGCAGGTTGTAGTAACGCATCGAGCCATCGACCTCGTAACCTCCCTCGCCGCGGATTCTTTCGGAAGCCACGTATCCGAAGACATCGTTGGTGTACGCGGTAACCCATAGCTTTCCAGGCTGCAATTCCTTCGTGAGCCGGAGAGCAAAGTCGACGACGACTTCGCCTCCTAGAAATACCATGCCCAATTGGTCGCCGAAACGCCAAACTTGCACAGGGCAGGGATACGTTTCAGGCAACCGGCCCATCCTTTCCTGAATCGCGAGCAGATGTTCCGCGTGCCGGCGCGCTTGAGGATCTTGCTCCTCCAAGCGGCTACGTAGTTCCTCTTCCGTCGGCCGGTCGGGTGGGAGTCCCGCGTAGCCAAAGGAGCATGCCAGGGGCTCCGTCAGTTCGTGGCCAGGAGTTTCCACGAGCCGCGCGACTTCCCGTGCTAGCGCCCTGCCATGGAGCGTGGCGAGTTCCAGCGTGCCACGTGGTTCCGGGTTGGCATCCGCGCCGCAGCCGATAGTGCAGATGGCGACCGCTTGTTCGTAGCGGGATTCCAATTCGGCTTGGGCATAGCCCGCCCAATCTCCAGTGACGCGGTTATAATCGCCGCCCAGCGTCGTGCAATGGCAGGCATAGTTGAAGACGATGCCTCGCACTTGGCCGTCCAGGCCACGCACGCACAGGACCGGTACTCGATGATCGACCGGTCCATCTTGCTGCACACCAAAACCGGCCCATGTCCCATCTTGCAGGACGCGTCGGTTGGCGGCGAAGGTGGCTCGACCTTGCCCCCAATAAAGTTGACCTGGGCTGAGATCTTGCACGCTGAGCTGGGCCGCCTCGACCAAGGCATCGGCGAACCGCTCGGTGTATTTCCGCGTTGCTTGCCGTTCTTCTTCGGAGAGAGGCAAGCGAAACAGATTCGTCAACCCTCCTTCGAGATGGGGTGCGGTATGCGAATGGGTCGATGTCAGCACACAACGTTCACGGGACACCCCTTGCTCGGCACTGATGCGCCGCGCGATCTGGGCGCCGAGTTCCCCGGGTATGCCGATCGTGTCCGCACCGATCAAAACGTGCAGGGTTCCATCCGGATTGCGAACGGCCATCGCGCGAGCCCACAGCCGTTGCTCGATGCCGTCGAAAGGTTGTTCACGGCTGGCATAACCGGAAAGCCGCACCGGTTCCTCGGGTGTGATCTCCACGCGGGCGAAACCGAATTGAAAGCCATCTGCCTGGAGCGTGCCGGTCCACAGCGTCGCCAATAAAAGCCACGACCATCTTCGCTTGCTGCTGTATGTCATGGTCCTCCCTTCACGGATAAACCGGGTCTTTTCACCATGGCCTCGTCATTCCTCACTACCCTGGTCTATCGTAAGGTCCGGTCACGGTGACCACAACGAATGCAGCGGGCGAGTTCCGAAAACACGATTCAGCTTGCTGTCACTATGGCGGTTTGCTAGCTTGCCGACACTGGGGAGATTCTACGCTGGGCGGAAAGAACCGGAATTCGGGAGAGCGAGAATGAATTCACTGTTACTCAAGACGAACCGTTACTTCGTCGTGCAAGCGTGCCTGATCTGGGCGACGATGTGGGTTTGCGGATGTCAAAAAAATTCTCCTTCCACCCCCAAACGCGGAGGTGCCGTGGCGAGCGGACCTGAAGAGCAGGCGAAAGCCACGGAGGCACCAAGTTCAGCTACTTCCGGCCAAAGCGCGAGTGAATTCGACCTGCCGACCGAGGGTGGAACGGAGGCCTTAGTTTCGTTCTTGAAACGGCTGAAGACCCGGGAATTACGCGGAACCACGGAGTCGGAAAAACGTGCCGACTACGAGGCCGAACTAACCGCCAGAATTGCGGCGGCTGAGCGGATCCTGGCTTCGTCTGCCGCTGAGAAGCACCGTGACTTTGCCATCTTGGCGCGGTTCGATGCGCTCTCCGAATCCTATCAAATCGAGCATTCCGGCGCCGCGGAAGCCATGTTGTCCGCTGCCACTGAACACCTACAAGATTCCAATGAAGAAATTCGTTTTCGCGCACACATCTTGTTAGTGCAAACCCTGGCGTTTGAATTGCAGAAAAAGGCGGTTGGCAAGTCGAATCAGGAGGAAATTGATACGGCTTGGAACCGGCTGCATGACCGCTTGCAGCAAATCGATTGGTCCGCGCCGGTCGCCGAGACCGTGGTCAACCTTGCACGGGTCCTTGAATTCTCTGATCATCATCCACAGGCGTTGGCCGCCTATCGCGACGTTGCCGCAAACCTTCCCGAAAACACGGATGGCAATGACATCTCCACGATCCGCCGCGCCGCCGAATGGGGTACCCGGCGATTGGAATTGATCGGTCAACCGTTGAAACTGGAGGGCACTCGATTCGGGCCAGAAAACCGTGAGCTAGACTGGGACTCTCTGCGAGGAAAGTATGTCTTGGTCGATTTTTGGGCGACTTGGTGCGGACCCTGTATCGAGGAAATTCCCCACATGCGTAAGGCGTATGAAGCCTACCGCGAACAAGGCTTCGAGATTGTATCTCTCAGCATGGACGAAAACGAGGAGGACCTGCGACGATTCCTGGAAGAAACTCCCTTACCCTGGCCGGTCGTTTTCCGGTCGGACCCACAGCTTCGGGGCATCACGAACGATCCCAATGCGATCCGCTGTGGCGTGAGCTTTTTGCCTACGATGCTAATCGTCGATCCGGAGGGGACCGTGGTTGGGCTGAAGTCCCCCGGCGAAGATCTGGAAAAAAAGTTAGCGGCCTTCATCCAAAACAGCCCCGGCGGCGCGCATTAGATCACTTCGCGCATCCAACCATTCCCTTCCGAGGGTGCCGGATTATTTGCGCTCCATCGCCAGAGCATAAACCGCGAAAGCCCGTTGGCCCAAATTCCAACGCCACGGTTTGATCAGGGCGTGCCGCGCGATTAGTTGGCACAATTCTGCTTCTTTCGCCAGCGACTCCGTGATCGCCATCGGGTTCAGCCCCGTAAAGAAATTCTGCTCGTTGATCCAATCCGCTACCGCGTTGGGTAGTTGAGTCTCGGGCAGCGTGAGCAGAGCCGGAGCGGTGTCGCTGGAAACGACGTCCGTGATCAAAATTGCCCGGCCTCCCGGACGCGTCAACTTCAGCAACGTCTCGAGATGTTTTTTGCGTATCCGTAAAACGGCTTCCAGAAATTGTGGGTGCTCGGATCCCAGCGATACCACGAGCGATTCGATGATTTGGGACAACAGGCAAAGAGACACCACTACGTCGAAATCCGCGTCCGGTAGCGGTAATTCATGTGCAGATGCCCCGCGCAGGAGTGCGTCGATTTCATCCGCGTCGGGCGGCATGTCCGGACGCCAAGTATCAAGCGTTGCCACGATACCGGACACGTCGACCGGGGCATGCAATTGCAGATTGTCCGATGGTTGGCAACCCTGCCGTGCAATGCCCCGTTCAAGAGCCTGAGAATCCAGATCGACCAAGTGCACTTCGGTAAAATGGGACCGTAGGGCCGGCAGGTCCACGTCGTGGCAGTTGCCGGCGCCCAGCAGACACAGCCGATTCCGTAGAGGGGGATCCCCCTGCCGCAGAAGGCATGACATCACATGCGCGCGATGCGAGCCGTAAGCTTGCCACTTGTTCTTGGTCTCCCGGTTGAAGCGGCGATGGATTTCCGAAGCGTCCATGGTGGTGGGTGTGAAAGAGTGCTGTCCTGTGGTCCTGGGTCGCATCGAGCCGCCCGCGGCGTTCCTCTCCGGCAAGATATCACGAACAGCCGCCGGCCCGAATAGCCACCGAGTAATGCCGCCAGTGATCGTGTACGGGGCAACCGCGGATTTGTCTACGAAACCGACGTGACGGCGGTCAAAATCCGGTCGGCCAAAATCAATCTTTTTTTCGAATTCCTGCTTATACTAGGCAACAAGTTGTCGACGGCTTCTTCGCTCGTGCATCGTGATGCCGCTTCGCCCATCGAATATCTTCTTGGAAAGGAACGTCGGACAGGTGTTTTTCAATCGACCATGGAAGGGGACCGTGCCGCGCCGCATCGCGGCGACGCGACGAAATTTGCCGATCGTGAAAGAAAGAACTAGGTTCACGAATGGCTGTCGGCTTCCAAAGACCAAACACCGCGTGCATTTGGAAAAATTGGAGTCACGTAGGCTACTTTCGGTAAGCGAGCCGACCTTTGCGTCGAATTTGGCTGCTGACCAATTCACCGAGATCTCCTCCGGCCAAATCATGCTTAGTTCGGAGGAGATTCTGGCTCCTCAGCCGATCGAATTGGAAGGTTGGGGCTTGGGTCCCAATCTCGCGGAGAAGGCCTCTGACGAACCGACAATTGTAGAATCTACGCCTGTCGCGGATCGGGAGTTGGTCCAGGCTACGCAAATTTTGAACGCGCAATTGGACACATCGCAAGAATTCGAAATTATCTTTCACTTGGGCCCTGGGATCGAAGGGAACTCTGCGGTGGTGGCTGCTTTGGAGCGGGCGGCGACCGCTTGGGAGGAGGTCATTTTCGATCCGGTGACCGTGGAAATCGACGTCGATCTCGTGAGTGGTGTTTTTTCTAGTAACTCCGTGCTGGCGTCGGCGCTGCCCTGGTTCAACAATTTTCAATATGCCGATGTTCGAGAACGGATTATCTCCGATGCCGCGCCGTTGGAGGAGGTCGCCACTCGTCTCCCCACGCCGGGCGAGGATTTAGAGTTTTTGTTGCCGGACGGATTTGATTTATTGGATTTTTCCCAGCCGGGGAATCCCGTGTTGTCGGTGGCCAGGGCCAATGCCAAGGCGCTAGGATTCACGGAGTTGTTTGGCCGGGCTTCCGACTTTACACCGGACGTTACGGTGGATGGCAGTTTGTCCATCAACCTTGACCGGTTGGCATTCTTCGATCTCGATGCCAGTGACGGCATCTCTGCCGCCCGGTTCGACTTGGAAGGCATCCTCGTTCACGAAATCGGACATATCCTCGGTTTCTTCAGTTCCGTGGACAGCATCGACGCGGCCCTATCGCAGGGCGCCGGTGGGAAAATTTTCCCCATGGCGATGGATCTGTTCCGATTGGAACCGTCCATGGGAGATCAATTCGAAACCGCGCCACGGGTCTTGAGCCCTGGTAATCTAGTCGCGAATCAGGTGTTCCATGACGGTCGTTTCGATGATCCCAACGTTTCGGTGAGTCGTCCCGAACTCGCGGTAGGCGATATTCCCATGTCGACAGGGAGTTTCGTGGGAGATGGTTTCCAAGCCAGCCACTTCGCGCGAATCACCAATCTCTCCGGCTCCATTGGGGTGATGACACCTGCCGTGGCGCCTGGCGAACGATTGCTGCTTTCGGAAGCCGACCTCTCCATTTTGGGACTCATCGGCTGGGACACAAACTTGCAAACGGTGACACCAACCGTTTCCGTGACCACCGAATTGGTGAGCGCCGGTTCGCCGGATATTGAAGGTACATTCACGGTGGACGAAGACCTGGAGCGTTTGCCCAACATCTTCCTGCAGATCCCCGGCCAACTTGGCAGTGACGCGGCAAGCTTGTCGATCTCGCATTCGACGCCGGGCAGCACTGCCCAGTTCACGTTGACAAACGATGCCGCTTCCCGATCCTCGATTCGCCGAGTGGAAATCGTGCTGCCGCAGGACGGCACTTTTAGAAATATACGTCCTTTTCCCGTGTTCGATACGGTGACGGGAGGAGCCGGTTTGCCGCCCCATTTGGATTTCGCGGCCTCTCCCGCCCAAGTGTCCGCAGTCGGTTTGGTCTCTCCAGAAGCCGACACCGAGAACGATGGCGACGTGACGAATCTCGGCAAGGTCGTGCCCCTCGAATTCGAGGACTTCGAACCAGGTGAATCCTTCCAATGGATGATCGACGTGGAGCCTTCCTTGGCCGAGGGGCGGTCGTTCGTGGGAGGTACGTTATTCGTTGAGTTCGCCAACGGCGCTCGAGTCCAAGCAACTTTGGAAAACAGCTCAGCGGGACCCAGCGAGGCCAAAGCGAGTGTTGTCCTGGAGCATGCCATTGCCGCCCAGGTCACTCCAGGCGGGGCCTGGCTTGTGTCGGAAGCGGAACTGGAAATTTTGGCGGATGGGTTGCATCAGGTCGTGGCAACCATCGTGGATCCCACGGGAACGGTGGCACGGGACATTCCTGTCGAGCGTTTGACGGTCGAGCGCACGCCTCCCCAAGTCGTATTGCCAGAGGTCGTGCCAGATCCCTCTCAGCCGGCAATCTCCACATTGGAATTCGAATTTTCGGAGCCGGTGCGAGGTTTCACCATCACCAACCTAATTTTGCAGCGTGACGGAGGCGGCAATCTGATCGATGAAAATGTCACGCTCACCTCCGACGACGGAAAACGTTGGGTTGTCCGTGGATTGACCGGGCTGACGTCTCTGCCGGGCACATATACCTTAGACATCAATGAGGCAAGTATCACGGACTTAGCCGGCAATTCCTTGCAACCGGTGGCGCCGACGGAGTGGGAAGTGCTTGCGACGCCCGGAATTTTGACGGTCAATATCCGCCCAGTCACTCCGGAAATCCGTAATACGCCCGTCGATACCGTCGAGATCGAGTTCAGCCAACCGGTGCAAAATTTCCGGCGTGATCAGCTCATTTTGACCCGCAACGGTATTCCGCGCCTTTTCGGATTCGGCACGCAGCTTTCGACCACGGATGGTCGGACTTGGTTGCTGGAAGGTTTATCCGCCACCACGCAACAAGATGGCGATTATCGGTTGCGGCTCATTCTGGCCGGTTTGCAAGGAACGAGTGCCAACGCCGCATCGGAATTCGACGTAGCCGAGATTTCTTGGACCATGGATACGCGAACTCCTCGCGTGACCATTGAGCCAGTCATTCCCGATCCGCGTTCTTCTGGCGTCTCCACGATTCAAATCCGGTTCAGTGAACCGGTTGTCGGGTTCGATTTTACGGATCTCAATCTCGACAGGGCTTTCGATGGCCGAGGGAATTTGCTTACGTCATCGCACAGGCTGACCACCAGCGACAATATGACTTGGACGCTGCGGGGCCTTTTCGATATCACGAGCGAGCCAGGAGACTACAACCTCAGAGTCACTGCGGAAAATTCCGGCATTCGCGATTTGGCCGGCAATCCGTTCCCTCGCAAGGCGAATGAACTGTGGAGTGTCGTTTCCACGCCGCCGACAGTGCAGGTGGAGCCCATCGCGCCGGACCCTCGGCGAAACCCTGTGGACCGCATACAAATTCAGTTCAGCTTACCGGTCAACGGTTTTGATTTGGAGAACTTGAAGTTAACTCGAAACGACGGTTTCAACCTCCTGCAGGGAACGGAAACACTCACCACGGAAGACCGGCAGAGCTGGGTGCTGGAGGGTATCACCGAATGGACTCGCCTTAGTGGTAGGTATCGGCTCGTCGTGGGCGGAGCGACCTCTGGTATTCAGGATGACCAAGGGCAGGTTTTACAGGCGGGCTCCTCGGTGGAATGGCTTACCGACGCCCTATCCCCCATGGTCACTATCGAGGCCGTCACGCCCGATCCACGTTTCTCGTCGGTTGAAGAGATTCAAATTACCTTCGATGAACCGGTACTAGGATTCGCCAGGCAACATCTGCGGCTGACGCGGGATGGCGGCCCCAATTTGCTCACGTCCTCCCAAAACCTCTCGACCCCTGATGGTCGTGTTTGGACGCTCGACGAATTGGCGGATATTACCGCCGATGCCGGCTCGTACACCCTTTCCGTCCAGGCCACCGCATCTCCGGTTTTTGACCTCGTGGGTAATCCGCTCATCGTCGGCGCGACCGAAAGCTGGCGGGTGGTCTCCCTCGTGGAGTCGCTGACGGCGATGATTTCCGATATCAGCCCGAATCCTCGTAACACGCCAGTGGACTCCGTCGATATCGTCTTCAGCTCGCCGGTGAATGGTTTCACGCTGGACGACCTGGTCTTCACTCGGAACTCTGGCGAACCACTGCCGTTGGACCAAGCCCGCTTGGAAACCAGCGACCAAAGCCGCTACACGCTGAGCGGAATAGCCGCCGCGCAAAATGGGGATGGCACTTACGAGTTGATTCTCCGTGATGTCGGCGGCGAAATCCGCTCGATCACCGGTGCTCGGCTCACCGAACTTCCCCGCACCTCGTGGCTGCTGGACACCACGATTCCCATAGCGGATATTGTCGACGTTTCGCCGGATCCTCGGTCTACTTCCGTCGATTCGGTGACTTTCGTATTTAGCGAACCGGTGGTGGGGCTGGATCTGTCGGATATTCAACTCCGACGCAACAGCGGCGTAAACCTGCTCACTGGCAACGAGTCTTTGACCACGTTCGACCGCCGAACATGGGTCCTTTCAGGACTAGCGCCGCTCACGAATGAGGAAGGTTTTTATCTCATTCGCGTGGCCGCCTTCGGCACGGGGATTCAAGATGACGCCGGCAATGAACTACGTCGCCTTGCCCGAGACGCCTGGTACCGCGTCGCGGAAGCGGAATTGGACGACACCGCGTCAACCGTGGCGTTAGCCATGGCCCTTTCGCACGTCCAGGAGACAAATTCGAGCTCGTCGCGTTCCTTGTCCGAGCGTTTGACGGATTTCGCCGCTGAACGAAAATGGAAGCGATCATCTTCCCAACTCGTTGACGATGCTCTGGTGGAATTTTTTCCGGTCGAATAGGCGATCTGCTGAATCCATCGGTCGGTCGTGCATCTGTCCGAGCAGACGTGATCCGTATGCTTCGATTCCATTCAAGGTGCGGGCTTGGAAAGTATCTCCACACGCTTCGAATTGGCATGGCCGCGTGAAGCCTGGCAGGACCATCGGGTGGTGTTGGCCGTTTCCGGCGGTGGGGATAGCGTCGCCCTGGCCAGGCTGATGGCGGCACAAGTCTCCGGCGCCGAAGACAAGTTGCACATCGCGCACTTCGATCATGCACGCCGGGGCGCGGCCTCCCGTGAGGACGCGGCATTCGTGCGCGAATTGGCGGAATCGCTGTCGCTCCCCTTTCATGGCGGCCGCTGGCGAAAATCTCATGGCGAGGACCCCGGCTGCGAGGCATCGGCCCGAGAGGCCCGCTATCGCTTCCTGCGCGAGACCGCCGAAAACTTGGGCGCCCGCTACGTGGCCACGGCCCATACGGCGGACGACCAGGTGGAGACCATTCTGCACCGCGTGGTCCGAGGGACAGGACTCACCGGGCTGGCCGGCATTCCCCGCGCGAGGCAACTCAGCCCCGCCGTCACGCTGCTGCGGCCTTTGTTGGAATTTCGCCGCGAAGAACTGCAGGCCTATTTGCGGGAGATCTCACAGCCCTTTCGCGAGGATCCCAGCAATGCCGAATTGGAATTCACCCGCAACCGCGTACGCAATGTGCTAATTCCCTGGCTTGAGCGGGAAATTCATCCTTCCGCCGCCGAGTCGCTGATCCGGCTCGGCAATCAGGCACGCGAGACGGTCGAGTTGCTACACGAACTGCGAGACGAATTGTGGGCGCGCTCCCTGCTGGAGCCACTTGGCCAAAGCGCGTCATTTTGTTGCGCGGCGCTAGCCCGCGAACCGGCTTTGGTGCTGCGCGAACTGTTCATACGGCTCTGGGAAGAACAGGGGTGGCCCCGAGGGAGCATGACGGCGGAACATTGGCATTCCCTGGCCGCCCTCGCCCAATGTCCAACGGAACCAGCCGCGCCCCACAAACTCCAACTGCCCGGCGGCATCCTGGCCACGCGCGAGGCAAGGACGCTCACTATCGAGCGCAAGTGAACAGCGGACTTTGGTGCCGTGGTCAGTGCACCTCACGCCTTGATAGCGGGCTTGGAAGAGGTGGCCCGCGCGTGGTAGTCCAGGGCCTGGCGGAGCGTCTCCTGCCGGTCGGGGAATCTCAGACCATGCTCCGCGAAGAAGGCATGCGTGTGACTGGTCTGAAAATGCTGTGGCTCCCGGAGATAGTCGAGAAAGTACGGCAAGCGGTGCGCGGCGGCCCGCGTGCCCCGGCTGCCGTAATGT
>JANQPP010000148.1 GCA_028289405.1 Pirellulales bacterium | reverse complement strand
TCGTAGCCGCCGCCGTTGGTCATGCGGTTGGTGGCCCGCAGCAGATCGAGGGCCTTGAACCGCACCACCTGCGAGACCTCCTGCTTGGCGTTCAGGGCGGCCATCACCTGGCTGATGCAATAGATCAAAATGTCCCGGTCATGCACGGTCGCCAAACCATCCGCCGATGGTTTGATCTCCACGAAGGCCTCGCCGTGTTCGTAGCGCCGCACGTGCCGGTCCGGTTTGGTGGACAGCGAAAAGATGGGATGCTCCATGGAGGCCATGTCCGCCTTGGTGGCCGCGTCGAAGATGTCGCAGACAAACACGTCCGGCGTTGGGTGCCGGTCGGGCAAGAGGGGGGATCGATACTGCGATGAGGCCATCAAGTTTTCGGGATTCGTTTCGACATTTCACACACGTCCGGCCACCTTTCGACATTTCATCCACCATGTCAAGACATTTTCGACATTTCACCCACGCCGATTCGACGGTTTACCCACGTTCTTTCGACATTTCACCCACAGGGCGGTCCCGATTCGCCGGCGTTTTCAAGGGCTTACGCCGCGTCATCCACAGCGTAACACTCTTTTAACTTTGTTTTTAACACTCTCCCCAAATTGATACATCTGTGGATAACTGGCTGTCCGTGTTCGTCCGTGGGGTAAGATCGCGCCCCGCTTTGACGTCCGTGCGGAGGAGAGGCCGCTAGGCTTGGCAAAGGGGATTTCGGCAGGTGGTCCGGCCGAGACCTAACTCAAACATCGCGCCTGAGAGAACCAACCAAATGCTGCTTTTTGCGTGACAATCGTATTTTCGCTGCTATCCAAGAGCGATGGTCCGATCACGCAGCAACAAGTCGTCCCGCACAACCCGCAAGCGAGGCACGCCGTTCCCCTACTCCGCTCAATCTCGATTGATCACCCCCTCCGAACTCCGGTTTCTACACACAGGTCTCCAACCAGCGGTCGAAGACCGTTTCTTTATCGCCGTGCAGGTGCCGCTGACCGCCGTGCTCCGTGTGGAGGAAGCCCACTGGGACCGGACCGCCGGTCGGAAGATTCGGCAGAAGCGGGTTGACTTCGTCTTGACCTACCCAAAAACCTTCCGCATCGCCGCCGTTATCGAACTCGACGATCTTTCCCATGCACGGGATGACCGTCAACGGCGGGACCGTTTTGTCGAGCAGGCCTTCGAGGCCGCCGGCGTGTGCCTGATCCGCATTCCGGTTTACAAGCGATACGATCCAAAGAAGATTCGCTCCACCATCCAGCGTGCACTCCGAGAGCATCGGCAATCGATCACTGTCTAATCTGCTCTTTCTCATGGCGGAGTTGCCTGGAGTTTTGCCAAATCCCCATTTCCTGTGCCTTGCGTTGAGGCTGTCCACACGGCGGCCTGTGTGCTGGCGTTTTACGTCTGGCCGCCGGCCAGGCAAGCAAAAAGTCGGTTCCCCCTGAAGGTCTCCCCCAACTTTTTACTGGCCTGGTGTGTTCGCTTTGCTCACCCGGCCCAAGCCAGCCGTCATGTTCCGCCATCAGGCCGCAAATGGTTTGCAGCCCACCCACTACAACAAGGAGAAATTCTTATGCCTGATTCCACCAAAAGCACTAAGCCGACCCACCACGCCTACGTGGTCCGAGACGGCCAAAACGGAGGTAAAAGCTTCTGGACCCGCGTCGGAGCCGCCTGGCCCCACAACGACGGCCAGGGCTTCAACATCCAGTTGGAAACCGTGCCCCTCGACGGCCGCGTCACGCTTCGTGTGGCCAGCGAAGACAAATAGTCCACATCAACCTCGGGGCGGCCCGCCGGTTCGCCCCGACCATCTTAACCAAGGAAACCGAAAATGACGAATACACCACACGACTTTCATCGCGTCAAACGCTGTGAGGATGCCTTACGCCTCTACAATGACGACTGGGACGCGGAAACCAACCTCATCGATTTCCTGGCCGACGCCCGGCATTGGTGCGACCAGCACGCGCTTTCCTACGCGCAGCTGGATCGCTTAGCGCACAGCCACTACCTGGCCGAGGTGAACGACTCAAAAGGAGGCCGCGCATGACTCCTACCACGCACCTCATCAATCCCTTCTACGCTCTCCGAAAGGCCCGGAAGCCAGTCCTGCCGCCGATCCCTGCGGGGCACGTCCGCCGAGTGGAGATCGGCCCAGCCACGCTCTTTCACGCCAATTGCTTCGATATCCTGCCTGAACTCAACGGCGTGGACGCGGTGGTGACTGACCCTTCCCACGGGATTGGTTTCGCCTACCGCAGTTACGACGACGCTCCGGCCAGATCGAGCTGTATTTTCCCGGCAAGACCCGCTCCGATCAGAAACCGTGCAATATCGGTCTATTTGATCGGGATGCGTTGGCTCAGTCGGACCTCTCCGATCTGCTTTGAGCATCGCCGCCGTTCCTTCAGCGATGCGGCGAAGACCGGTCATAGAAGCAACAATCCG
>JANQPP010000121.1 GCA_028289405.1 Pirellulales bacterium | reverse complement strand
ACGATGTGGCACCGCACTCGATCAGTTCAACGAAGCAGAGTGCCGAAATTATTTCCAGCACTGCGGGTACCGCTACACCTAAAATGAAACCGCTCTAGTACTTGAGCTCCGTGGAATGTGCGACACGGAAGTGTGTTTCGGTTGCGGCAGCCTCACGTGCGGCTAGTGTTTCCTCACGCCGCGGAGTGCTAAAGCGGATATAGATGAGTCTAGCGGCTACTTCGCTTTTCGGACTCGTGAATTCTTGAGCCGCGAAGGCTACGAGTCCGCACGAGACTAGCGCAATAACTCTCGGGATAAATCGATTGCCTGCTGGCGCGCCTGTTCCATCCGGTCCATCAGGTCTTCGAGCGCCCGCTGGTCATTGCCGGCTTCGTAAAGATTAGACGACATCCGCTCGTATGCGTCGTTCCAATTCAACCACAACCGTAGAGCAGTCTCCCATTTTTCATGGGGTGACGAAGCTTCGGGTGTATGTGAGGGCGTCGCGCTGGATTGGACGATCGCGCCGTCCATGTCTGGCACGGACTGGTGTGAAGATGAGATTGTAGACATCGGTAAACTCCCTCGTGAGCCTCGGGAACCTATGGAATCGTATGAACTAGGCGGTGTGGAGACAATATCAGTTTTGCGCCACTTGGCTTCGCCGAAGCTCCCTCTTTGAGCCTATCCTCTTGCTCGCGAACTGATTGCAGCCGCGGAACCAGGGAGCCAGCGGACTCAAATTGCCGCATGGTTGTGCAACACGGAGGTTACGAATTAGCCCTTTGTGAATGGATTCACAAACTGGCCGTCTTGCCGTGGACCGGCTCCGGTATTCCGGGGATCGTGGGCGATACGCAAACCTACCTCATGGTGTAGGGCTAGGCGGAGCGGCTCGCAACAGCATGGCATTTTGGTTATCGGCTTTCCCTGGATGCGGGTTCAATGGAAGCCTGCGGACAAGCGAAGCTGCTTCAACGTGCGTGATCGATCGGCGGTCCCCCGCTGGAAGTTGAAGCGATATAGAGGAGGCTGAATCCTGGAAGAGATGTTTCCGGTTTGCGACCAGCCAGTGCGTGAGCTACTTGCTCGGCTTGTAATCCGCCAAAGCGAGTCTCCTGGGCTGTGTGTTTTTCCTATATTCACACTGCATGTGTAACTTTATGGATCAGAGGAAAAAAAACGAACAAACATCCTGTTCTGATTGGCGGGTTGTTACCGATTCAAGTGTCTGAGATGGGATCGTGTTCCGTCGGCTAGTTCCCTAGCGCCGATCGAAAACGGATATCAGGAAACAACTGTCATGCCGAGATATCGCCCGGCACACCTCCGGATTTTGCAATGGATGCTGATCGTCGTCTTTGCCGGTGGGGCAGGCGGCTGCCATATCCTTGCACCACGTGGTACGCCTCCTCCCGTGCTCCCTCCGAAGGAGATTGAGGCACCGCGTGAGTTGACCAAGGCGGTGTTACCGACATACCGCATCGAGCCTCCTGATCTTCTTCAAGTGGAAGTGATCAATTCGTCGCCGAAGCCGCCTTATCGGTTACACTCCTTGGACATGCTATATATTCGCGCCATCAATCCCCTCCCAGACCTTCCGATCGACGGCAACTACATAGTGGAGCCCGGTGGCACGATCAACTTTGGTCCACCCTATGAGAGCGTCAACGTGGCTAACCTCTCAATTGATGAGGCAAAACGGAGGATCGAGGATCACCTAGGGAACTTCCTACTTGAACCCGAAACGTATGTGTCCTTGGTATCCTTTGCAGGCATGCAACAGATTGCTGGGCAGCACCTGGTCTACCCTGATGGGACGATCATGCTCGGCAGCTATGGTCCGGTAAATGTCGTGGGCCTGACATTGATGGAAGCCAAACAAGTCATCGAGGCGCATCTGTCGAATTTCTTGGATGAGCCCGAAGTTTCGGTGGATGTGTTCGCGCTCAACAGCAAGCAGTATTACGTAATTACCCAAGGCGCGGGCCTTGGCGACACCGTGACGAATTTTCCCTTCACGGGCAACGAAACCGTGCTGGATGCTATCGCACAGGTCCAGGGCTTGGATTCGGTTTCGTCGAAGAAAATCTGGATTGCCCGACCGGCACCTGGCGAATTGGGACGGCACCAGATCCTCCCTGTCAATTGGAACGCGATCACGCAACTAGCGGACCCCACGTCGAATTTCCAAATCATGCCCGGCGACCGCGTGTTCATCGCCCAGGACAAACTGATCGCCTTGGATACGATGATTGGCAAGGTCACTTCGCCGATGGAACGGCTCTTCGGTTTTGCCACGTTAAGCTACCGCTCGATCCTCAGCTTCCAACAATCCGCGGATCAACTCGGTGGTTTTGGAGGCTTTTGATCAATAACCGGCACGAAATGGTCGCGGGGCGCATTGGCCGGAACCACGCCGCATGACACGACCCGGAGATCAATAGGCAGAAACATGGAAGTGCCACGACTCAGTACTCGAATATTACAGCACGCCTGTTTGATGGCCCTTTGCTTTGCGGGCTGCACGAAGTATCAGGCCCGGCGACAGGTATTGCCATCCGAACCGCTGGCCATTGTCGCGGATTCCGGCTTCGTCGAAGTTCCGGGCGTGGTCTATGACACGCAGCCGATCCAATACTATGGAACCCAATGGTTTGAATTGATCCCGCATTGGGAAGGGCCCATGCCGCCGGTGACCATGGAGCCGCCGACGGAAGTGATTCCGGATGAAGTGCCGCCACCCGCGGTGCCGACTGGAGAAGCGCTACCTCCGCCGTTTCCTGAAGGGGCCCGGCAATCCATGCCGATGGCCCATCCCGTGGAAGTGGCCGACACGGTTCCGAATCGACAACCGAATGCGGCTCCCCAACAGCAGAACTTGGCGCCTACGCATACCCCGCAAGATCCTGGGATGCTCCGCTTGCCACTGACGCAATCCTTCCCCTTGCAACCGCCGCCCGGCCAATCCGTGGATGTGGGCGGTGGGCTGACCCAGCTTGTGGAACAGCAGCAATCCGACGAGGCGAAACTGAATGCCTACATTCAAAGAGGTTCACCGGTTGTGCGAGGACCGATTCTCGCTCCGCGCGGCGAACAGGAAGAATCCGTCGTGGAGGTTATGCCATCGACGGCGACGGGTGATGCTCGGGTGATCATTGTTCCCCCAGCCATGGAAGTGCAACCGGTGATTTCCTCGATTCAGCCTTCCTCGGCTGGACCGATAAACGATGCTCCTCCACTCACGCCGCCAGAGCAAAATCGACGTCGCGGCATTCAGCCGGTGATTCAAGCCGTGGTGCCCAAAGCTACCGCTCGCGCGCCTCAGCGGACCAGCGAGCCGCGTGAGGCCACGAACGTGGAATTCCGGCAGCCCGTTTCTTCTTCGCGATTCCCCGAGAGGCCGAACTTCCGTGCTCAGGAGCCAGCGTTGGCCGAGAATCCTGGAGATTTCGTGAACCTCGACTTTCATGAGTTGGTTCGCGAATCGTCCGTTCCTGCAAGCGAAACGAGCATTTCACGCCCTTCACTTGAATCCTCTGGCAGTGTGCCCCGCGAGAAACCAAGAGTGGAAGTAGAAAAAGATGAAAATGGCGCGCGGTGGGCCACACCTCGGCGTTCCGTGCGGGGTCGTGGATCTCGGCGGAAAGAAGTCAAACATGATCCGCATGTCTCTCCCGTGCAATGGCTGCTGCAAGAGCAGTCACGGCGAAACGACGAGGCACGCGGACAGTCGCCGGCGCGCAACATTTTCACGCCGCGCGGCATGCCCGCGAACTTGCCGACGGGAGAACTACACCGGCATCAGCCTCTTCCGCAGGCGGCTCAACCCTGAGCGGGAACTGAAGAGGAGCGCGTAACTTCCGTCAGCGAGGCTCGCATGGCACGGATACGCCGCTCAAGGTCGGCCAAGATCTCGGCATCGCTAGGATGCTCACTGGGCAAGAAGCTTCGCAAGGGGATCGGTACTTCGTCCATGCGATACGCGGTCCCCGTACGATGCACGCCATACACGTCCGTGGGGATACGGATTTCCGCCTGGGAATAGCCTGAAAAGTGGGCTGCCTCCAGGCAGATGACTGGGATGGAACTTAGGTGTTTTTTCGCTTCCGCCGACAACCCTGCCACGCCCTCCGTGCCTACCAACAAGCAGACATCCGCTTCTTCACGGCGGAGGATGTCGTCGGCGGAGTACTCTCCGGGATTGTAACGCGGATAGCCCCGCTGCAGGTTGACGCTGAACGGATATCCGGTTTGCCAGCAGAGCACACTGTCCGCTCCGGCCACGTCTCCCGGAATCCGCATCCGTTTGGCGTGAAAGCGTGTATGGGCGTTGAGATCCGTGACCAATCTCAGCACCGCTTCCACATGGTGATGGCCCAGCGGTCCCCGGGCCAGACCGAGCCCAAAAAAAATGATGCCGCACTGGCAGGACTTCATGCGCTCCGCCAGTTCGACAAGTTCTCGCCAAGAAACGCCGCCGTACGGATGTTGGGGAAGAGGCTTCCCAAGTACCAAGGAGCGAAGTGCCCAGGCTACCTCGAAATCCTGTCCCTTCTCCACCTGGAGATACAGGTCCGCCAATTCGGCGGTTTCAGTCGGCTTCACGTCGATCACGGCCAAAGTTCGGCCACCACCCTCGGGCGGCAAGAACATACCGCTGGGTTCCCACGTGTAGCGTTCCATGTGCCGGGGATGGCTGCGGACGGGATTACTCCCCCAGTAAATAACCAAGTCCGCGCGGTGTCGGACTTCTCCCAGTGAACAGGTGGACTCGCCAACCTGTTGGAGCGCCATGATCGAGGGCGCGTGACAGCGCGAAGCGGTAGTGTCGATCGTCGCGCCCAACGTGTCCGCCAGACGACAAGCTGCCCTCTGCCCAGGCGTGCTGCTGTTGGCGAGGCCGTAAATCAGCGGATTCCGAGCAGCAGCCAGCCGGGCCGCCGCGGTGGCCAGAGCATCTTCTAACGATACCGGTTTGTCGCGAATCGTGGGACTCGTGACGCGTTTTGTCTTCAGTGCCGCGAACCACGGCTCGGCCAAGGGACACGCCCGTTCGGCCCACACAAGATTGCTATCTTGCACGTGCATCCGCAAGTCGTCGCAGACACAACCGCAGACCGTGCAGGCCACGTCCTCAATCACGCGCGATTCTGGATTTGATGTCACCTCTTGTCCCTGCCCATCCGGTAAGCCACGGCTTCACGCCTTGAGGCCGTTATGAATTCTCGTCGCCGGAATCTTCATCGAATTCTTCTTCCTCGAGTCCCTCGGCGTCGAATTCCGCATCGTCGGGAAATTCGTCTTCCTCATCCTCCGGCACGGAGATGCCGGGCCCCACGGCAGTGATTGCCATGGTTTCCCCGTCGTTATCCGGGTTTAGCGTGAGCGTAAAGCGCAGTTCACCCTTGGTGAAGTCAAGAAAGCCCACACTCTCCACGATTTCCGATTGTTGCTCATCTTTTTTCCAGCCCAATTCCGGCAACTTGGATTCGAAGAATTGAACGTAATCGTCCAGCGTGTTGGGGCCTCGCAGCATCATGGAACGTACATCGGCATTAGTCATGACGAGCGACGTACCGGCGGGCATCGGAAACGTCTCCAGCGTGAGCGGTTCGGCGGGCGACTCCCGAGTTTCCGTGGAAACTTCATCGTCCGCCGGCTCGGCAACAGGAGTTGTCACGGATTCAGGTTGACTCGGTGTGTCGGGAGTTTCGTTCGACTCGACGGGCGGTGATGGATCGGGGGACGAAGCAGGCTCTGAACAACCCCATGAAACTGCCAGCAAAGCCGACCCGAGAACTCCAATTGCCACGGTGGTGAGGCGGGACATCGTCAATTCTCCTGGTTTTCGAGTGGTATGGAAACTCCGTCTGAGTATACGAACTGGCTCGCGAAAGAATAGCACGCGCGGCAGGCATCCATAGCGGCGATTACGTCGCCAAACGTGCCCCGAGTTGACGCGTCAAGTTTTCCGCGGCGCGTTCGCCATGATGGATGCAATGCGGCACCCCCACGCCTTCATAACCGCTTCCCGCCAGGGCGAGACCGGCATGCGTGTTGGCCCGCCGCATGATCCGCTCGACAAGTTCCACGTGCCCCACGTGGTATTGCGGCATCGCCCGTGGCCAGCGGAGGACTTCCATAAAAGTGGGGCTGCCCTCGACCTTGAGCAATTCGCGTAATTCATCGAGGACGATCCGTTTTTGTTCCGCGTCGGGCAAGTCGGCCAATTCCGGCTGGCAAGCTCCCCCCAGAAAGACACGGATGAGCACGTGTCCCTCGGGAGCGCGGCCCGGAAACTTTAGGCTGCCGAAGCTGGCTGCCAGAATCTTACGCCGCTCCTGTCGAGGAACCACGAAACCGAAACCAGTCAATGGCACGCCGATTTGATCCAGCCGCAACCCCAGCACTACCACGCTACTGCTGGCATAGGGGATGCTGTTGAGATCCTTGGAAAGCTCATCATCCCATTCTTGGCAAAGCTTCGCGGCATGATACGCCGGCAAGGCCAACAACACGCCGTCGAAGTGCTCCTCCGGGGACCCGCGCGCCTGGACTTTCCAGCCCTGTTCCATCGGCAAGATCCGCTGCGTCTCCGCGTTGAGCCGTATGCAATTGTTAGGCAGCCGCGCCGCCATCGCCCGAACCAGGCTTTCCATGCCTTCCCGAGGTGCCACGAAGAGCGAATACCGCGCGCCACTTTCCTTTCGCGCGGAGTCGCTTGCCAGACGCCGGGCACCGCGCGTCAGGCTGCCGTGTTCCCGTTCCATTTCCAGAAAGCGTGGCAGCGTGGCGGCCACACTCAGCTTTTCGGGATCGGCGGTATAGATGCCCCCCACTAGCGGCTGCACGATCCGCTCGAAGGCTTCGCGGCCCAGCCGGCGGACCGAGAACTCCGCCAGGCTTTCTTCCGGCCCGTCGGTTCTGGCGGGGATCAGCGGTTCGGCCATGAGCCGCAACTTGCCCCTGGGGCTCAGGATTGGAGAGGCCAGCATCGGCCAGAGCTTGGCGGGAGAAAGCAATGAAAACCCCTCGGGCACGGGCAGAATTTTTCCCCGGCGAATGACCAAGGCGCGTCGCATCGCGGCGTTGGTCTCCAGCAGGTCATGCTCCAATCCCACGCGGCGGCAGAGCCCCAACCCCCAGGGAATGTTCGTGAGGAAGTTGTCCGCGCTCGTTTCGAGGAGATACCCGTCTCGGCGGAAGGTGCGCAACACACCTCCGACCCTATCCGCCGCTTCGTACACGTGGAGGTGCACTTGGGGCGCCTGTTCGGTGAGCCACAACGCGGCGGCAAGGCCGCTGATTCCGCCGCCGATGATGGCGATACGTGGCGAATTTTCAGAACCTAAGTGAGGAGCGGTCACGGCGGCACATCAAGAACTGCAAACCGGCAATGCGGGCGCTCCCCAGCGAATTGCGATGGGTGAGTACACTTGGCCGGCGGCATGTCCCATTTGGGAGTCGGGGAACCAGGCCTTGAAGCTACTGCGTTCTCACCGCCGGTACAAGCCGCGCTACCAGAGTTTACCCATGTAATTTTGCAGGAAGTTTCTCTGGAGGGAGCTACCCCGCCAAGCGATGCTGCCTGGGAGAAGAAGGCGGGGTGCGGTCGCGCTGGCGACGCTGGGAGAAACTGCGGACATAACACAAGCGGCAAGGCTGGTACACCATCCCTCCACAGCCGGGGCACCGGCTCGGCGGCCCCTCCGGCTGCCAGTCGTCCAATTCGCGTTCCTTACGCAGCAGTTCGTAATTGGGCCGGCGGTTGTGCGCGATGGCAGCCACCGTGCCTCGGCTGACTCCCAACTTGCGGGCGACCGCCCGTTGGGACATCCCCTCTTCCACGAGCAGGCGTTTGACTTCATCGGCGACGGCTTGGGGCAACATGGGCACACCTCCTGGTGAACGAACGGACGAGAGAAGTTGCCGAGAGACAATCCGGGGAGAGCGCTATCCGTCCTCTTCTTCCTCGGTGTCCCACCAGAAGTCGCCTTCTTGGGGGAGCGGTTCTTCGTCCTCGTCATCCAGCAGGAAGTCGGTCCACTGCTCGTCCTCCGGCAGGCATTCATCGTCCAACGGTTCCGGCTCGTCGGCCTCGCCGGGATGCAGCAAATGCATCCGGCTGGACCGGTGGGAAAGCATCCCAGCACGGGGAAGCCTTTCGAATGGGCGGAGAACGGCAAATCGGCGAGGCGATGGGCTGCGGAGCATGGTTCGTCCTTTCTGCAAGAAGCAGGAATCACGTTCAAGACGAGGCCATGCTAGCACAAATAGTGTACAAATCTACACTATTTTTCGGGCCATTTATGTCCCTTTTTTGTCGGGTGGTATAGCGGCAGGAAATACGGCATCCTGACCACCATGAAAGAGCAGCGAAGAACGCCGTGAAATGTGGAAGGTACCGCAACTGAAAGGCGGGACCTGAAGCTAATCCACGATCCTTTGGAGCGAGGCCGCCACGCCGAGGCTACCGACTGCGGTCGTCGGCTGGCCGGAATGGACGGATCGCGAGAATCCGTAGACGGCTACATCTGGAAATTGAACGTCTGCGTGACGAGCCGCCAGAAGCGCTGGCCCAAGGTCTGTGGCGCGGCGTGGATCTTGGCCCGGCCCACCATGCCCACTGAGATCAGCCCAGAGGTGTTGTCGAGGGGTGCGCGGGCTTGGAAGGTCTTGTTCAACGGGCGCTCCCCGCCGTCCGGCTCGGTTTGCGTGAGCAGTCCGCCGCCCGCCTTGTCGGAAAGTTGCCGCGAGACACGCTCCATCGGTTTGTCCGACCGGCCCGTGACTTCCGTGTCCTTATAAGGATCCCACGGCAGATTCGCCAGTTGCAATTCGACCGGATCGCCCATCCGCACGAATTCAAATTCCGTCTGTTCGATGGCCAGGTCCGCCTCTAGCGAGGCAGGGTCACCGATGCGGCAAAACTCCACGCGAGTTTCCAGGTACGCGCCCACGTTCTTTTTCTGCAGCGGCGTGCCAGACCAGACGGGGAGCACTTGGGGCACGTCCCGTTCGGGTACGGAGACCGGAGGAATAATCACCCCTCCGCGAGGCGCTTTGAGCACGAGTTTTTCGCGATCCTCTTCGCGGCGGGAGAGCTGATCTTGCATCGTCTCGAGGCTAGCGCGGAGCCGCTCTTCGTCGAGCCGTGCCAGGCTGTCCCCGAAGCGGGACTGGAGCAGCGTGTCCAGTTGGGTTTGCAAACGGGCCACGTTGCCTCGAATATCGGCCAACTCGATGTCCAATTCCGGGCTGGATAGCCGAGCCAGCGGCTGCCCTTCGTCGACCTTTTCTCCCGGTCGGACGTAGACCTCTTCCAGGATGCCTGGTTCCACGACATAAACCACTTCCGCGTCGCGGGGCTTTACCTCGAAAGGACAGACGATGTGGTAAGGCAAGGGGATGAAGGCAATCGCCGCCACGACCGCCGCGACAATGCCCAACGTGGCATAAAAGCGAGGCTTCTTCACTTTTTGGATCCTCCCCGGAATGGAAAAATACTTGCCCAACTTCCACAGCGGCTGCCCGACCATGCTCACCAGCGAGAGCATCAAGATCATTTGCCCCAGTATTTGGAGGCCGTACGGCTCGAACACTTTGTACAAAAACCAAAGAATGGAGAACACGACCACCCAGCGATAAATCACGGCCGCCACGGTGTATAAGGCGAAGAAGCCTTGGTTCCGCTGCGGCAGGAAGGGGTCATCCGGCTCTTCGAAGCCCAGGCACCATTTGGCCAGCTTGCGGTTGAGAATCGTGCTCGCCTTTTGCCGCAGGTTCGGGATCTCCATGATATCCGAAAGGATGTAGTAGCCGTCGTACCGCAGGAGCGGGTTTGCGTTGAACAGGATGGTGCTCACCGAGGAGACGAACATCACACTCAAACAAAGCTGATTGAGCAGACCAGGCTCGGTGAACCACCAAATGAAGGTGCAAAACGAGGCCAACACCACCTCGATATACATCCCCGCCGCGCCGATCATGGCCCGATGCCACTTGTTGGGCAGCATCCAGGAATCGGAGACATTGCAATACAGACATGGGGTGAGCACGAGAATCATCACGCCCATCTCGTGGCATTCGCCGCCGAAGTGCTTGCAGCTCATGCCGTGACCGAATTCGTGGATGACCTTCGTCACGCCCAGGACAATCGCCATCCAGAACCAATTCTCCATGGCGAAAAAATCGTGGAACGCGGGCAGCTTCGATTGAAACACATCGAATTGCACCGCGATTAGTAGCAGCGCGGCGATCATCATGCCGCAACAGGCGGCCACCACCGGCGGCGCGAAGAGCCATTTCACATACGGGTAGAGCCACGTAAGAATTCGCTCGGGATCGATGCCCTTGAAGCGGATGGCGAGCACGTTGGTCAGCGTGCCGAGCATCTCCTTTTTGCGGCGCTCGTCTCGGCGTTTTTTTAACTGCACGCCCTGCCCGGGCGCGTCGGCGATGACCAGCCCGCTGCGGTGGAGCATGCCCACGAATTGGCCCAATTCCTCGACCGTGATTTTCTGCGGCGGGAAATCCGCTTCGAACCGTTCCTTGAGTTGGTCCAGGCTGGTGTAGCCGTCCAGCATTTGCAGGATAGCGAACTCTTCTTCCTGAAAGCGGAAGTAATTGAGGCCGACCGGTTCCTTGACCACCCAGTACGCGCGGCCCTGATAGGTATGCCGCCGCGCGGAGAGGTCCGGGCGGACGCGGATGCCCAGCCGCCGGGCGGAACTGGAAACCAGGCTATCTGCAAGCGTCGCCACGGTAGGGCCTCATCGAGTCAAGAGAATTAGTCAGTACGTAAACCGGGGGCTGTCGCCAGCTCATGGTTCCGTGCAAGGACGGATCAATAAGCGGCGTTACGGTGCGACAGCCTTCTAATGCCGAATACTTCGGATGAATCTCGCCTATTACCGGAAGAGGTCGCTATCCGCCGTAAAGGGTGCGTCGTCGGCCGGTTCTTGCACGGGCAGGCTCGATGCCGGGCTTTCCTCGAGATCGGTGGCGATTTCATTGAGATGAATTTGCATGTTCGTCATCATGCCAGGCCGCAAGAGCCACTCATTGTTTTCTTGACGATTTTCGACTTCCACGAAGACATCGCAGTGTCCCAATTCCACAAGATGGCCGATGCTCGCGACACGCCCGTCAAAGCTTTGCGCTACGCCGCCGATATTTGCCGTGACCGTAACCCGACGATTCCGCAATTGCGCAGGACTGTAGTGCTCGACAGGAAATCGACCGGCCACCTTCAGCTTGTCCATCTGCACGATCTGGACGATGGGCTCTCCGATTGCCACCCATTCCCCTTCTTGCTTGTAGAGTTTGACCACCATGCCATTAATGTGAGATTGCACTTTTCGGCGATCGATTTTGAGTTCCGCGGCTTCAAGTTCGGCCTGTTTCGATAACTCAGTGAATTTCGCAAGTTCTTTGTCGAGTTCAGCTTGTTTTATTTGAAGGCCAGAAGTCTTGTACTTCAACTCGAGTCTCATGAGTTCAATTAGGGTGATGACATCGCCTGATCGCGAATTTCGATTCGCCAGCTTATTTTTGTCATATTCTGCTTTGTCCGTTTCGTTCGTCATCCTAGCGAATTCGACGCGGACATTATTGTTTGCTTCCGTTTTGGCGGCGGCGAGCGCGGATTCTGCTGCCTTCTTGAGGATCATGGCTTCGCGTTCATCGATTTTCGCGATGATTTGATCCTCGCTTACGGGGCTTTCTTCCCGCACATTGAGTTCCAAGAGCAAACCCGCTTCGGCGGCGGGGACGTCGATATCCTTGATGAGCTGCACCTGGCAATTTTGTAGCGTCAGCGTGCCGCTGGCCGAGTACGTGTCGCCGGGACCCGTGATGGCCAACAGTGTCGTCATGATTACGGTGGTTAGACTCATCTCGTTCCCCTTGTGTGTATTGGATATGGTGTTTTTAGCTTTAAGTGTCGCGGCGACTGACGGAGGAATTATGTCAAGCGGAACCAGAGCCGCTGCATGAAGGCGATCAGGTCATGGAACCAGACATAGCCGACGGGCCGCCGGCCCGCATGCACCTTGGCGGTCACGGAACCGCCAAGCTGTGGATTCTCCGGCAGGTCGGCCTTGTCGATGCTGACCACGATCTTCACCGTATTCCCCTCGGTGCCTTGGACCTCCGCCGTAGTCTTGATCTCCTTTACGGTCCCCTCGAACGTGAGCGACGGGTGCGTGGCCAAGATATAAGAGACGGTCAGGGGCTCATCGCTATCCAGGCTCGCGCCGAGCACGTGTCCCATGCGGTCTTCCGGCATGAGCAGTTCCAGTTCCAAGTCCCCGGAGGGGTCGGCGATCTCCATCAGTTTCTCGCCCCGGCTGACTGGCCGGCGGCGCAATTCTTCGGAAACTTGCCACGTGACCACGCGTCCTTTGATGGGGCTGGTCACCGTGAGGTATTCTTGTTGTCTACGATATTCCTCTAGCTGTTCCTGCAGGGCGACCAAATCCGCTTCAAGTGTTTGAGACTCTCCCATCGCGGAAAGCCGCTCAGCTTGGGGGATGCCGGGGATACCTGCCTTCTGCCGGGCGGCCATAGCCGCCTGCGAGTTGGCTTCGATCTTACCCACGATTTCACTAATCTTTCGGTCGAGTTCGCTGCTGCGGAGTTTGACCAGCAGTTCCCCTTCGCCGACCTCCGCGCCGTCCTTGATATTGGCGGGAATATTTTCCACGACGCCGTCGATGCGGGCATAGACCCGTTGCCGCTCCACGGCTTCGAGCGTGCCGTCCGCCTCCAATTCGAAATTGGCGGGGACCACAACCAAGGCAATCAGCGCGGCCAAAACCAAACCGACGATAGTCAAGGTTTTTGGCAAAGTCCTGGCCCGCACGACCCAAGCAGCTTTACCCAACTGCCGCCAAAGCGGCATGAGGAATAGGTTATTGTGCTCGAGTGCGTTGGAGAGCGCGGCGGCGCTATGCTCGGCCACCACGTCCACCCGCTGCATCATCCCCTCGCGGATGCGGGCATCCTCGATCTGTTCGATGACCAGCGCGCCGATGATCTCTTCCGGCTGCTTCTCGTCCTTCTCTTCCGCTTCCTCCGGCTGGATTCGTTTGAGCGGCAGGATGGCAACGGCCTTGGTGTGCGATTCGTCGACGTAATCTTGCACCGCCTCTTCCACCTGCGGCGGCATATCGGTGGTGTCACCGGTGTACCATACCGCCTCGCCGGTGGCGGCCACGGCGGAGGCCAGATGGTTGAGCAGCGTAATTGTGTTTGAACGTTTGTCGAACGTGTCTTGTCCGCTGACCGCTTCCACGGTGCATTTGCGGCCCTTGGCGATGGCCACGCTCACACGGTCGCACTCGATGAGACGCCGGCCCTCGTTGGCAATGGTGTAGGCGGCCACTCGGGGATCGAGGCTTTGGTGAGCCGAGCGGGTGAAGTTTTCCAGCCGCGTCCAGAGTGTCTGCCGGTCCATGTAATGCCGGAGACGGCGAGTCTTGAGGAAGTCTCCCGCCAGCTCACACATCTGCATCACGAAGCGGAGATACCCGCGCTGCGTGCGAGGCAGATTGGTGGGCCGTTGAAAAATCTCCACGACACCTTGGACTTCCTTGTCACTCTTGAGCGGGCCGAGCACGAGCAGGAAATCGGTCGGATTGGACAATTCGTCGGAATCGCCCGCTCCAGATTGGGGAGGCACCAAGGCTCCCTCGCCCGATTCCATGATTTTGCGGAGCAGCTTGCCGTGCCGCACTTGCCCCTCTGGATCATCGGCCAGGCCGGTGGAGCGGAGGTTCATTTGATATTCGAGTTGCAGGCGGCCGCTCTCCCCGACCGCCCACACGGCTCCTCCCGTCGCCGCCAACGCGGAGACGACTTTGTTCAGGAACGCCTCGTAATACTCCTCGACGGAGAGATCCGACTTCGAGAGCTGCGCGATCTCGTTGACAATCCCCCGGATCTGCTGTTTGGTTTGCTCGATGAGATCGGCATCGGGAGAATGCTGTTCTTGTTCGGTGCTCATGAAAGCGCCCCGTGTGGGAAAGTAAGGATGAGGTTAGCTCCGGCCAGACTGGGCCTCTTCGCCTGAATCCTTGGCGAATGGACGGGAGGGCGTCCACAAGTCCGGCGTCGCCTCCCTGGCGATAATGGCTTAGACCGTCCCATGTTATGGAATCGGCTCAAGTTTTTCGGTCTCTGTACGCGAAAAACCGCCATTACCGTCTTCGCCGCTTCTTCGGTCACGCATGCGGCGCGACCCACGGTTTGTATCGAATACGCGGAAAGTACAGGATCGACCCTTTGGCAGACCAAAGTGCCGGAGCCCGAGAATCGAGCAAATAACATGCCCGCCACTTGAAACAAGGGACTGGAGGAATTCAGTTTGGGTATTACGAGCATCTTTTTTCATTGTCCAGCTCGCCCTCGGCAGCGTCAAGTTTTTCGCAACTCTTTGTGAATCAACGCTATCAGTAGGGCGACACTAGGGGCGCGAACGAGCGCACTTTTTTTAGGTCAAAGGAGACTTTTTTTCACATCTGATGCCGAAAAAGCACGTCCTCGTTGTCCCGGCACGACATAAGACGATTTCGCCTGGCAGTCCAGAAGAGCGCTCCCTTTTGTAGGAAAACGCAAATGCAAGGGACGATTTTCATGGCGAAGCCTGCTGGAATCGCGGAAGGAATCGTCCCCGGTTGGTCAAGTTCGAATTCGTGCGTGGCGCTTGAAGAAAGGCATCTTTTTCGCTAAGGTGGGTTTGGAATTTCCCGGGAAACGCTGGACAACCCTATAAGGTGAATCGGAACAGACGAACCTAAACCCACGTTCTCCGGCCCGGGAACCGAAACGGAATTCGCTTTACCTCCTGCCTTCATTTACCCGCCTTAGTTCCCGTTCCGCTCGCTTGGTTGGCGGAGCAACGAATCCTGAAACACGCGGTCGCGTTGTCCGCCGCTGCGTCGGCTACTGATCCATGCCGAAGGACATCGTTGGAACTTCCACTTATTTGATGAAATGCCATGAAGCTTTGGAATTTAGCTACCGTTGCCGTGGTCTTCGCTTTCTTCATGCCGTCGTCCGCTCCCGTGTTGGGCGAAGAACAGGCGGCTTCTCATCCGGATAGCTCGGCAGCGCCGTCCGAGTTAAAAGTCGTGCAAGACGAACATGGCAAACTTCAGTTACAGTTCAAGGAGCAACCCTGGCTGGCCGTCCTGCAATGGTTGGCCGAACAATCCGGCATGAGCCTGCACTGGAATTCTCTGCCGGAAGGAAACCTGAACGTCGTGACCCAGCGGAGCTATGATCTCCGGGAAGCCCGCGATCTGATCAACATGCATTTGCTGGCACGGGGTTTCACGTTGCTCCAGCGAGGCGAATTTTTAAGCGTCGAACCGCTGCAAGATCTCAACACCGCGCTCGTGCCCCGAGTAGAAGCGGAAGAACTCGGCCAACGGGACACCCACGAATTCGTGCGTGTCTCCTTCGATTTGGATTGGCTCGTCGCCGAACAGGCAGTGGGGGAGCTCGCGCCTCTTTTGAGCCAATTCGGAAAAGTCATGCCCATGTCGTCGACTAATCGCGTGGAAGCCGTGGATGTCGTGGCAAACTTACGCCAAATTCGGCGCGTGCTAGAGGCGGAACAGTCGGATACCTCGCGCAGTCTCGTGCAGGAATTCAAACTGAAACACGCCCGGGCGGACCGTGTGATCGACATGCTCCGCGAACTGCTGGGTATCGAAGGCCAGCGGCGGATGCGGACTTCCGACAAGATGCGGCTGCAACTGGAAGAAAAGAAAGTGGCTTCCGAGTTTGTGAAGAAGCTTGGCAAGGGGGCGAAGGAATACATTGCCAAAGAGACGCCCGTGCATTTGGTGGCCAACCGCGAAGAGAACAGCATCCTCGCCAACGCCCCCGCCGACAAGATGGCACTGATCCGGCAGGCCATCCAGTCCATCGACCGCTCGCCCGAGCAGAAAGGGTCGGTTTGGGAAAACATCAATCGCGTCAAGATCTACCGCATGGAGGGGATTGAACTGGACGCAGTGCGGGATCTGGTCGGCGAATTGCAGGAGTTGGGAAACGTGTCTCCTGATGCCCGGCTGGAGTTGGATGACCAGAACGATGTGCTGATCGTCTACGCCACGCCGGAAGACCATTTGGCCATCGCCAGCCTGGTACGGCAATTCGCCAAGGATGACCGGTCGGCGGAAGTCATTTCGCTCCGTCATCTGGAACCCGATTACGCGGCCCAGGCCGTTCGGCTCATGCTGCGCTTCGAAGAGGAGTACAATTACCGGCGGCGAGGAAGCCCGGATCGTTTTCATGTCGAGCCGGACGTGGAGCATCAGCGGCTGCTGATGTGGGGCACCAGCGAGGAGATTTCCCAGGTATGGCGGCTGCTGGCCAAACTGGGAGAACCTGGAGACTTGGCCGAGGGGACAGCCTCTCCTGGAGAACGGATTCGTATCTTGCCCACGCACGGCGCGGACATGGAGGAAGTGATGCAACGTATCCGCGCGATTTGGCCTCAAGCCCGGCAAAATCGCTTGATCATGGAAAAGGAGACGCCTGGCAGGAAGATCCGCCGTATTCACGACGCCGGTGAACGTCCCATTCAAGAGCCAGAGCGACAGCGCAAGACTTCGGACTCCAAGGAATCCGTGGCGATGCGAGAACGGGCATTCCGCTTGCGACTTGCCTCGCAATGGAAAACCGCTTCTGGCCAGCAGGCGACCGAGGAACATGCAGGGCTGGCTCTCGCATCAGCCGAGACCGCGTCCCCGGAGCAGTCCGACTCACTACCTCCCGTGACGGTGACCGAGACGCCAGGCGACGAAATCATCGTCACGTCCGAGGACCCTCAGGCGGCGCGTGAACTGGAAAGATTGCTGCGAGGCATGTTGCCCGAGGGACGTGAATTTGAGATTTTCCATTTGGAGCATGCGTCCGCTCTGGGAGTGCAATATCAACTCCAAGAATATTTCGCCAACCGTGGAGAATACGAATCTCCTTGGCAACGTTACCGCCGTGGTGGCGAACCTGAAGGGCTTTCTTCCCGCCAAAAATTGACGTTCGTGGCGGAAACGGAAACGAATACCCTGCTCGTGCAAAACGCGACCTCCGCGCAACTGAAACAGATTGGTGAACTGATCGAGCTGTATGACCGTCCGCCTCGGGAAGATGAGGAACGTGAGCGCCAAACCCAATACTACAAGGTGCAGCACGGTTCTGCCGAGGATGTCGTGGAGGTGCTCAAAGAGGTTTATCGCGATTTGCTCAGCGAAGTGGACAAGACCTTTGAACGTAACGGAGATCGCGAGGAGGACCGTGAATCCCGCCGCTACGGGAGCAGCCAAATCTGGTATTCCACGGCGGATAAGAAGCCGCGATTCAAAGGGCAGCTTTCCCTGGGGATCGATCCCGTAGCAAACGCTGTCGTCGTTTCCGCGCCGGGATTCTTGATCGAAGATGTGCTGGAGACCATCCGCCAGATCGACGTCGCGGCAGCACAGCGGACCGTGAACGTGGTCAAACTTGGCCACGGCGTGAGCCAGGATACCATTCGACAGGCTCTCGGCGGCCTGGTGGATCTGGAACCGGCTGAGCCCCGAGGCGAACGGTCAC
This sequence comes from Pirellulales bacterium, assembly GCA_028289405.1. GTDB lineage: Bacteria > Planctomycetota > Planctomycetia > Pirellulales > JANQPP01 > JANQPP01. Next base: position 72,592 of record JANQPP010000121.1, on the reverse strand, counting down.
GGCGTGACCGGGATCGACGTTCCTCACGGTCCGACCGCGACCGGCGAGATAGAAATTAAGCGAGCGAAGATCACACGCCACGCGGCTTGGTTCTTGGACGGTCACAAGCACAGCAGGTACGCCACGAGATCCTCTTTTTCGTCCTTGGTCAGATCAAGTTCGAGGACCAAGTTGAAGAATTCCACGGCGTCGTGCAAGGTCGGACAACGGCCATCGTGTAAGTAGGGCGGTGAATCCTTGATGCCCCGTAGGGGGAACGTCTTGATGGGTCCTTCCGGACGTCCCACGTAAAATCGTTCCGCTCGCAAGTCGTGCATGTAATCATCCACGAAGGCTGGACCGTAGTGGCACTTGGCACATTGCGCCTTGCCGTGGAATAGCTCTTCGCCGCGCAATTCTTGCTCGGTAGCCAACTCGGGAATGAGCCTCATCAAGGGGTTCAGCTTCGGGGCCGGAGGATAGTCGAGAATGGCGTTGAAATCCCCCATGCGGTTGGTCACTTCCCGTTTCGCTGCCCGGGGACCGATCGACTGTTGCATGCCCGGATCGCCGTCGAAATACTCTTCCACTTCCGCGAAGTGGTCCATGCTGCGGATCGACCGTTTGGACGAAAGCTGCATCAGATTGTAGTTGCCCCGCATGGTGGGGGTGTCCGTTCGCAGCCGGCCCATGTGCGGCCGCGAGTCGGGCCCCAACTCGAACGCGCCGTTGGTATGGCCATTCACATGACAGTCGAAACAAGCCACTCCCTTGGACGGCTGGATCGTCACGCGGTGCTCGGTGTGATTGAACCAAGTCGTGGCGGTGGGCCTGAGCAACTCCTTGAGCCCCTCCATTTGTTCCGGCGAGAGCAAACCGTCAAAGATCTCGTAGAAGTTTTCGAGCGTGACTTCCCGTCCTTGCGTCACGTCCCCCAATTCCTTGTGCGTGGTCAAGTACATCGGCGGCGGAAATTCAGGAAGGTATTCCTCCGGAAAATCCATATCCACGTCAATCCGCTCGTGTTCCGGATGGGCTTCAATCCACTTCCTGGGAAAGACCATATGCGCCGTCGATTGGAGCGGATGCGCCAGCGGCTTGTAAGGGAACAGGTCGCGTTCCCGGACAACCGATGGCGAGAGCGAGGCCAATTGTTCGAACGTTCCGATGCCTTCGGGCAACCTGGCCGCGGGACCCAACATGATCGGCTTGCCACCGGACATGTATTGCCCCGGCATGTGCTTTCCGGAGAAATCGTAACGCCGATTCATGTATTCTCGCACGTCGCGCATCAGGGCGGGCTTTTGCTTGCGATGAAATTCCAGCCATTGCTCAAACCGCATCGGGAGCATGGGCGAGCCGAATGAGGAAGCCCCCCGGCCGTAGTATCTCCAAAGATCGAACGGCGCCCGCATGCCTTTTTCAATCGTGGGATAGAGTTCCAGCTCATCGAGAACGGGATTTTCCGTGAACTGCGGCACGTCGTACGGTTCGGACGTTACCGCTGTATTCTCCGATGTTTTCGCCAATACGACCGGCGTTTGACGATTGGGCTGCGGGCGACGACTGGGAACTCGGCTCAAATCCGTGCCACGGTAGTTCTCGTAGGTTTGGCTGACACCAAACCCGATGCCGAATACGGCGAGGACCAACAGAATTTGCGTACTCAGGTATTTCATCGAGATATCCTCGGCTGCGTTGTCAGGCACGGACCATTGTGGTCAGGCAAGCTGGACTTGCGGGGCCACACATGCGGAACGAGAACCGTCCACCCAGCGGCCACGAACACTAAATTCTTTAGGATGTATTGGCCTTCCAGTGTTGGCGCGAAAGGCGCGATCTTGAATGTGAATTCCGGCAGTAAGAAAAGTGGCAAGAAGGTTCCGACCATGTGGAACAAAAACAAGGCGAACACCCAGCGGAGGCAAATATTAAAGATGAAGCCTAGTCCGATCGCGCATTCCAAGATGGCGACCCACCACAAGCTGAAGTTGGCATCCCAGCCCAGCCAAGGCAGCCGCATCACGGTCTGCCCGGCTAACATCTCGGCGGAGCTCAAGTCGGGGAAAAACTTGAGCACTCCAAAGTGGAAGTAAACGAAGCCTAGCGCCAGCCGCAACAGGTCCGGCGAAAAGGCATGCGAATCCCGTGGTACTGGCATGGGCGCGATATCGACGTACGTACAAGTGTGTTGTCTCTCATGAAACGGCAACACGCTCTGACGGGGAAGGATTCGACAGCGCAATCGAGCCGAATGTCCTGGTTGCAGAGCCTACCGTCTCCCCACGACCTATCTTGCTTGCCAAAAAACAAGAAATCTGTCAGCGCGGGAGGGAAGTTTTTGTAGCCAGATTCCGACAAATTCCATCTGCTAACTGGCGGGCTTGGGGAAGTTCTTCAATGCGCGCTAGCCGACGATTCTCTGCTCGAGGGCAAATCGCAGCAGTTCGGCGGAGTTCTCCAGATTCAACTTCTCCAGAATTCGGGCCCGGTAAGTCGAAGCCGTGCTCGTGGTGACATTCATGTCTTGAGCACACTGCTGAAGAGTTTTGCCCGACCCGTAAAGACGCAGGAAATCAAATTCGCGTTGGGAAAGCGCGTCCAGCCCGACGCGCTGCCGGCGCGGACGCCTCAAATGCCGCAACACTTCTTGAGAGACCTGAGAGGAAAGATAAATGTCCCCCCGGCAAACCGCGTGGATAGCCTCCACCAGTTCATCCACCGCCGCCGATTTCACCAGGTAGCCATGAGCGCCCGCTTCCAATACGCGCACCGCGTAGTGAATGTTCTCATGCACCGTGAGGATCAAGATTTTCAACGCCGGATTCAGCCGCAACAACCTCTCGATGGTTTGGCCCACATCCTGCTTGGGCATGGTGTAGTCCAGCACGACGGCATCAGGCTGCGTTGTGCTTACAGCTTCCAGCGCGAGGAATCCATCTTCCGCTTGGGCCGTGACGTGGATATCGCCGCTTTGCTCCAAGACCCGGGCTAACGCCTCGCGGACCATCGCGTGATCATCCGCGAGGACGACTCGAATGGGCCTCCGGGTAGGCTGGGACATGATGAATACTCGGCTCTCGCGATGTGAATACGAAGTACGAATATTTTCGGAAATCAGACTGGGAATTGAAATCAGCCCATCACCCGCGCGCCCAGTCTCTCATTGTCTGAGCGAATTGTTCAAGTTGTTCAAGAGTTGGCCATTGCACCATCATTTCGCTGAATCGGTACGCGGACCTTCAGGCAGACGCCTTGGCCCGGACTGGAGCGTAATTGGAACGTTCCTCCCAAAAGTTCCACCCGTTCGCGGATGCCAAGGAGCCCCAGCCGAGGTGAATCCTCCGCTTCGGCCAAGCGAAATCCACGCCCTTGGTCTTCCACTTTCAACTTGATTTCGTTCGTGGAAGTCACCAAACGCACGGCAACTTTCTTCACCTCGGAATGTTGGGCAGCGTTCGCTAAAGCTTCTTGCAGAATTCGATAGATATTCTCGCCCACGACGTTCGGGATTCGGTCCTCATGAAACTCGAGGTCACATTTCACTTCCATCCCGGTGCGTCTCTCATACTCAGCGATATGACTCGTTACGGCGTCCCGCAATCCCAAGTCATCCAACACACTGGGACGGAGCCGCGAAGCGATTTCATGTAGGGTCCGCAGAAGGGACTGCGTTTCATCGGCCGCGTGTTGGAGGGAAGCCGCTGGTTTCGATGACACCAGTGCTTTACGGGCCATCTGCAAATTCAAGGAGATCGCCGTGACCTGCTGCCCCAATTCGTCATGCAATTCACGCGACAATTTGCGTCGCTCGTCTTCTTGCGCGGCGAGAAGGCGTTTGGAGAGTTCACGCAGACGGCCCTCCGACGCGGCAATTTGTTGTTCATGCAGGTCATGCATGGCCCGCGAACGCGCCCAAACAAAGGAAAGCATCACGATCACTAGCGCGGTAACGGCGTGAATGCCAAGCAGCTTTCCCATGAGTTCCCGCGATGCTTGGGTCATCACATGGGCCGGGATTTGGGAGATGATCCACATCGTGTTTTCGGACAACTGCGAGTCCAGCTCCTCCGAAGTCATATTTTGTGTGGATGTTGACGCGAATTGAAATGTAAATAAGTCTCCTCCGGCCTCGATTTGGCTTCGAGTGGTTCTCCGACCTCTGTGCCAGGCTTTGGGAAACTTCGCGCGGAAATTCTGCTTATGTGACAGTAGCCAACCCCATTCTTCCGCCGGATTCGGAGCCATGAGAAACTCACCCGCTTGGTTGACGAGCATGATTTCGCCGTGGAACCCGCTCGCGATCTCTTTCATTTTCGCCAGCAAATGCGCGCCCAGGTAGTTGAATGCGAGTAGCCCACGCCTTTGGCCATCGCTGTCGAAAACCGTCATGAGGAAGCGGATGACCGGCTTGTGGGGCTGCTGAATCTTTCCATGTTCCACGTTGAGATCGAACGGTGAGACATAGATCTCATCCGGTCCGAGCTGCAAGGCGTGTTGATAGTAGTAGCGGTCGGCTTTGGCTTGCAACTGGTCGGTCGGCACGATTTCCGAGACTCCTCCGTGATGGTTGACGCGAATGACCTCTTGGCCGGAATTATCGAGAAGGCGAATCTGGTCGTAGACACCTTTGGCCGCCGCGTAGGCGGCGTATTCATTTTCCAGCGATTCGCGCGCCGCGCTGTCGCCAGAAAAAAAACGTCGCAAGTCGGCTTGGCAGACCAAGTACCGCAAGTCCGATTGGACGGACCGAAATTCCTCCGTCAGGAACTCGTGTTGCAAAGCCACGAGCGAGGCCGCTTCGCCCGCGAAGAGCGCTTGGCGATGGCGCACATCCTGGAAATAGATCCACGCCAAGCTCACCGACAGCAGCACCACCAAGGGAGTCGCCGTCCACAAGAATCGCCGCATCACCGCCTTGGGGCGCGGACCGTCTGCCATGGCTTGATTCGCCGTCGAATTCATAAGGTTCATCGGACCTATTGGAATTCCCGCACGAAGCGTCCTCGGGATAAATTTATTCCAGGATACCTCGTGAAGCGTTCCAAAGCCGAGGCACAGTCCGCCGCTTCATCATTTCCGGCTTGATCCTGCGTGAACGGTGGCGAAGAGTCAACGAGGACCGCCGGCGGCATAGCGGCGCCGCAACGCCCATTCGATGGCGAATAGCCCCATGATCGCGCCCCACAGCCAAGGCGTGTCCCAGCGTGGCGAGCGGTGCACGACACGTTCCCCGGGAGAGGTGGGCAGAGCGTTGAGCAAGTCCGCCAGATCCGCGGGATGCGTCAAGATTTGCCCTCCCGATTCCTGGGCGATTTTCTGCAAGACCTCGGGCCGGGGCAGCGGGTCTTGCAACTCCCGTGAGTCATGGAGGATCTGCACGATGGCCGTTCGCCGGGCCGCTTCACGCGAGCCTTCGTATGCGACAATCTCCAGCGGCAGCGAGGCCAGCGTGGAGGCCTCACCTTCGTTGCCCGTAGTAGGTACATAAGCCGGAATTCGTCCACGGTACTCCATCTCCGCTTCCGATGGGGCTAGGCGGGCCGCCGGAGGGACCTGCGCGGGACCGGCGGGGAGTTCCACTTCCACGCGGTAGTCCGTGGTCCGCTGCATTTGGTCGTTGTCGATCTCGACCGCGAGTTGGATCGCCTCGTCCGGACGGTAGATTTGCTTGTTCGTGTGGACATGAATCCTCTCGCCGCCACCGGTGGAGTTCCTAGCCAGCCAGTGGACTACGTTCCGCCAAAATTTGCGGAAGTAACGATTATCGCCTTCCCCCCAGCGGCGCTCGAAATCGGTTCCCCAAGCGATCGTGGAGTCGGGGAGCATGGCGAAGGTCCGTCCTCTTCCATAGCTTTCGCATGCGAAGATTGGCGTGATTCCCGCCACCGCCAAAGACTGGGCAGAAACGCCCAGCAGGGTTGCTCCCGGCTTGACGCGTTCGGCGAGATTCGTGCCGTGAAAGGGGGGCATCTGGTCGAGGATCTGTCCATTTCGCCGAGGATCGTCCACGATCCGCCAAATGGGATGCCGGCGAGCTTTCGCGGGGATTTCCACGGAAAAAGTCTGGTTGACGTAACCTTGCCCAATGCGTCCGCCGCGAATGTCGATCGGGATGATTTGGTCCCACGCGGTTTGATCCCAACGGCCCGCTCCAAAGCTGGTGTGCCCGCCCACCATGGCAAACCCGCCTCCCCGGTCCGCGACCAATTCTCGGGTCCATTCCAGTTGCTCGCGAGTGAACGCCCCTTGGGAGATATCGCTGCAGATGACGACATCAAATTCAAACAGATCTTCGCGTGTTTCCGGAAATCCGCGATAGGGATCGCCCACTCGCTGGAGGCGTGGCCGCCGCGCGTACTGGGAATTGACCACCATGGAAAGGCATTCCATGTGCGGGTCTTCATGAAGTGCGTCCTGGATGTAGCGGTATTCAGACCCCTGCGTCCCTTCCATATAAAGCACGCGGATTTTTCGCGGCGGCGCGAGCAGTTCGAACGGAACGCGATTATTCCCCTCGATCGCTTCATTGGGCAGCGGCGAGACTTCCAACAGCAGCCCGCCAGCGTTGGCATCCGCTTCCACCACAACTTCATAAGGGCGGGAGCCTTCCTCGAGAGTCAAGGGCAGCGTCGCCAGCGGCTCCCGCTGCGGGTAGTCACGAGACTTCACACGGAGCACCGCTCGCTCGCCGGAGTATCCCCGTGTCCGGATCGTGGCCCGCACGGGCACGCGATCGCCGGGCGTGACCTTCGCGGGAATCACGAAGTCTTCGATCGCTACATCGCCTCGGATTGCCTGGCTTCCTAGTGGAAATACGTGGATCGGCACTTCCAGGCGGCTGTAATCGCTGGCGATGCGCGAGAGCCGGGAAGCCTCGGGCAGAGTGCCATCCGAAAATACCACGACGGCCCGGGGAAGTTCCCGAGGATAGAGCGAGGGCAGCCGTTCCAGCGCCATGGCCAGTTGGGAGGCTTCCTCATGAGCGCGCATTTGGGCCACGGTCGTGGCGGAGGAAAGCTGTTCGCCAAAGGTGAACAATTGCAGGTCGGCGCCGTGTGCCGGATCGAGCAGGCTTTCGTTGATATGGAGCGCGTTCCGCGCGGATTCTAGTCGCGTCTCCGGATGGTCGAGACCCATGCTCCGCGAGCAATCGACCAACGCGGTGACACGCGCCGGTTGGGGCGGAAGCTCACGGGATTGTTCGGTTACCGGATTGGCCAGAATGACCCCGGCGAGCCCCCAGGACATCAATCGCGGGACAAAAAACTTGAGTCCTCGCCCACTGGGCTGTAGCGCCCATCTCCAGGCCAGGAGCAAGACGGCTACCGCCGCGCCAGCAGCACAGTAAATGACCGCCGACGAAAAGGGAGGATCCCAGGCCATACGCGAACTTTCTCCGACCGTGAACTGACTGACCGTAACTTATTCGCTGCCGGAGGCATATTATGAGAAGTCCAAACATAAAAGCAAAAGACCGCGCGGTTTCGTGCGGCCTTTTAAGGAAACAATTCAATTTGAAATCGGGGTTTGTACTATCGCCGGCGGAAACGACGTCCCATACCCACGGCGACCAAGCCGATCAGACCCCACACCAACAGCGACGCGGGCTCCGGCACCGGGTTGCCCGGATCCTTCCAGAACGAGACATGAGAAATGTCCTTGCATTTATAATTCCATTTGACTGCCAGCAAGTTGCGAACGCCATCCACGAATTTGAAGAGGCTAAACTTCTTGCCAGCCTTCACGGAGTAATAAAGCAAATCCATGGGGCCGTCATAGGTGAACCATGCCTTGTGCACCGAATGCAATTCCGACGCGGATGTAATTTGGTTTCCACCTTCCTTGCGGTCCCAGAATTTAAAGCCATTGGCCGGATCGAAGACGAAATCGGCATGGTCGTCCGTCTTCTTGAAGAGCATGATGTCGGTCGGAAGGTCTGGATTTTTGTACTTGTTGTACCGTTCGATGACCTTCACCACGTTGTCCTGATTATCATTTTCGCGATACCCAGAATTCCCCACGTAATTGTTGATATAGAGCGTGGCAAATGCGGACGAAGGTACCAAACCCAGAAGACCAAACACGACGGCGATGCTGAACGCACCAAGTCGTTTGAAGGACACGATTTCCATTTTCATGTTCTGCCCCATCGTTGCGAAATCAATGTTGTATATGCCAAGAAGCGTTTTCCATATTGCCTTGCTAAACAACAACTTACGGCGCGTCATTAAAACATGTCGCGGCTACCAATAATCCTTTTGAGCAAGGCACAACTCCTAACTATCGAGTGTAATTGCCGCTTTCTACGCTGGAAACGCTACCCTCCGTTTTTTCGTAAATGTTTCTCAATTCGGGTCGGATGGATACATGTCTAGGTATTCGTCGATTTACACAACGTTGAAATTTTCGATATGACGGATCGGCCCTCACTCTCTGCTCATAGATCATCTGAAAGTCGTCGGTAATATTCCTCGACCAAGGGACGGTAGTTCGCTGGAATAGGCATATCGGAGTCCAACATGGCCCTCAACAGCGTCACTTTTTGGATTTCCTGTTGCAAGCTGCTCACAACCTGCCGCAGCTCATCGACCGAGTTCCACTGGGGATGGTGAAACCCCGGTTCGAGTCCAGGCAGTCCCGCTTCACCTGTGGAACTACCTGACTGGGAAGAGGATGGAGTGGCCGTATTGCTCTCCGCGAGCGGCGATTCTTGTGGGTTCCCCATTGGCGATGAGCCCATGCCCAACGCATCTAGCATGCGGTCCAACTGGGGACGCCCCGCTCGCGCTTGAGATTGGGCGGCGGCGTCTCCGCCAGCCTGTTCGAGCAGCCGCGCGGCCAGTTCCTCGGCGGCGAGCAATTCCTCCAGACGAGGCTGCATCTGATCCCGCCGCAATTCACTGAGGGCTTCAGCCAGTCGTTCCAGACTCTCGGTCGCCCGGCGCATGACTTCGGTCGCGCGGACTTCATCGCCGGATTGCAGCGCCCCACTGGCTGATTGCATCGCCTGGACGACGTTTCCTAGTGCATTGGCCGGATCCAACGAGGTCAGCGCGTCGAAAAGATGGCCTTCCTCAGTGACGGAATCTTCCCGCAAACGTTGCAATCGCTCCGCGAGCAGTTCAGCTTGCCGGGCCAGTTCGGTTTGCTTTTCCGCGAGGGTTTGCAGGTCGTCCGTCGGTGAGCTTTCCAGGCTTGCTTCCAGCTCGTCTTGCTCAGTGGCCAGACGCTCGGCTTCGCTTTGGGCCGCTTGCAATCGGCTGGAGAAATCGGTGCCATGCAGCCCTTGCAAGTGCTCGGCCATGCGGGCGAGACGTTCCGCCGCGTCTTGGGCTTCCTGCGCTGCGCGTTCCGCCTCTTGTTGCTGGAGTGCTTCCAGGCTTTGGCCGAGTTCGTTCGCCGCCTGCTCCATTTCCTTATCACTGGCCTGGCTACCGAATTCACTCTCCGCCAGTCGCTCGCGCAATTCGTCAGCGGTTTGGCTGGCCGCTTGCTGCTGAGACCTCTGTTGTTGCATGCCCGAAGAAGCTGGCTGTGAAATGCCGGGTTGGCCTTCGATTTGCGGCCCGCCTCCCCCAGGCGGGGAAACCTGTTGGGACCATTCCCGCTGTTGCTGTGCGAGCTTGTTCATATCCCTGGCCAGCTCGGTCGCCGCAGCTTCCGGACCGGGAGCATCTTGGCTGAGCGGTCGCAAGTTTTGCCTCATTTCTGCATCGTAACTTTGGGCTTGGGCCAGACTGCCGCCCCCCCCTTGGCTCAAGAGTTTCCGCATATTGCGGCGGGCCCGGATGAGTCCGGCGATGGCAGCCCGTTCGGGAGGCAAACTGCCGGGCAAGTCTTGCCCTTCCAGGGAAATGGCCGCCTCTTCCATGGCGGTCGCCGCCTCGTGCAGCGAAGGGACGGAGCCGAATTGGCGTTCCCAGCCGGAAGTGAATTCCCGCGTCGCCTCCATGATCTCCCGTTGATGCCGCGCGAGCCGTTCCATCAACCTCGCGGGCACTTGGGGATCTTCGGAAAAAGCAAACGTCCGGTTCAGATTGTGCCGCTGCCTGGCGATGAGTTCTTCCAGCGTGAGCGAGCTTCCTCCGGAACCGCCACCTCCGCCTCCACTCTCGGCGAACTGGTATTCCCGTTTGTAGGGCCGAATGTCGATATAACGCAGATCGGTTTTCGTGGTCCGTGGTTCGTCACGCTGGTCCACTGCATAAGCGTGGTAGGTCACCGCGCTGTCCATGCTCAGCGCGTGCTCCTCCAAAAGCAGCAGAGGGACATGCGCCACCGCCGGCGGCGACTCACGGCAGTCCGCTTCCCACAAAACCTTCTCCGGTCCATCATCCACACGATAGGCGATCCCCAATTTCGAAAGTCCGAAGTCGTCTTTCGCTTCCAAGGAGAGCCGGATTTCCGTAGTGGGCGTGGCCTCGATCTGCTCGGGGAGCCCCAAGAAGCGGATGCGAGGCTTTTCATCCGGGCGGACTTCCAATTGAAACGGCAAGGAATGCCAGGACATGCCATCTTCGGCTTCCGCCACGAGTTCAAACTGCTGCGTCTCTTTGGCCGCGAACCAATCGATCCGCAATTTTTCGCCGTCGATCTGGATTTCTGGCGCGTTAGGGTCTGCCGCGTTTTCTTGTTCGGGCGTGGTGCCTGGCGATTGAAATCGCGCCGTCGCGGGAGGGCGACTGAGCGTCCATTCCCATGTGATATGCGAACCTTCCCAAGCGGTGACCGCTTGTCCTTCCATCGTCTCCGGCGGCTGTTTTGTATAAGACGGTGGAGTGACCGTGGCCTCGGAACTCACCAACTCCAAAGGCTGCAAAATCACGAGCTGCCGTGGGGCCAACTCTTGTGGACCGCCGACCAATTTGTATTCCAGGGATGCTTGGCAGTCTTCTAGTGTGGTCTCGATTTTCCCTACCAAGGACGCGGACTCGGCATCATCGCTTTGCCCAGGCGGCAGCATGGGGCGCTTCTGCCACTCCTCTTGGCTCTCCAGCGGCCGATACCAAAGCTCAACATTCTTGAGCGGACGCCCCTGAACCTCAGCGGTCAGCACGACATCCGATCCTCGGGGCAGCGGTTCTCCCTCGGACCGCCATTCAATATTCGTGTAATGCACCGGCAAGAGCAGCACGCGGCCCAAAGTGATCCACCCTTCCGGTACAGCCAGCAGCAATGCCAACACCGTGGCCACCAGGAGCCCCAGGGCCGTGCCCCAGGGGATGATTCGTGGCCAGCGCACGACCCGCGTGAAGTCCTTTCCCTGAACCTTTTGCACGGTGTCCTGGAAGAGGGCTCCGACCATTTCGCTCGACGCCAACGCCGTATGTGAATCAGGGTGGGCATATTCGCGGGAAGTCCGTACCCGTTGCCCTAGATCGGGAAATGTTTCCTCCACGGCCCGCGCGGCTTGGTCCGCATTCCACTGCCGTAGCCGCCAAATGAGACGCACGGCCATCGCGGCCACGAGTCCCAGAACACCCACGAATAGTGCGGCGCGGACTCCCCCGGCTAGTGGCCAATAGAAATCCAACAATCCCATGAGCGTGAGGGCGATCGCGCCAGCCAGTAGGCCAGACAACACGCCGCGCACGAGGAAAAAATCCTGCATCGCGCGTCGCGTCGTGTCGAGTTTGTATTCGACGCCGCTCGCGGCGTCTGCGTGGCCAGCTTGGTGCCGGGGAGATGCCTGTGCTGTTCCCATTTAGCTTCTCCGTTCCGATCCGTGAAGTTCTTTGCGACTTGGCATTTGCGTGGTGCCTGTGTCGCGTCAAAGGTCTGCGGTCCATCATAACGATTCGTCCAGGCGCGGGCCAAATATCGCCTCAAGGAATCGAGCCGTGGCTTCGTTCGTCGCTCTTGAGTTGCCATCAGCCCGTTGCTAGGATGCGTTGGACGTGGGTGGATGCTATCGTCCATCGACGTCCAAGCTGCGGGCGCATCTGCCATGTTCGTGCTGCCGACGCAAACTTTTTGGTGAGCCGATGCGATAGTCCGTTGGGCATCTTGAATAGAAGTTCGGCCGCGTGTACAGCCGCCGCCCGTTGCCTTGTGCAGCGGAATTCGCGGACGGATCACACAACCCGGGCTTCGGTCTGCCCACCTTTTGGAAGCGGGCTCTCGAAAATTCGTCGCCACGGCATTGCGGTGGATCGTCCGCTGCTTTCTTTTCCCCGATGCCCACGTCTTGCCCCCACGCCTGATGCCCGCGAAAATGGGCATGTCGCCGTTGTTACTTGACCACCGTCTGGCCGCTAAACGGATGCTACATTCCACGTCCCAGCTTGATCTACAGCGACACCAGCTCCTGGAAACCCTACGGGGATACGGAAGTTGTTTGGTCGCGTTTTCGGCGGGTGTCGATAGCACCGTGGTGGCCCAAGCTGCCCGCCTCGCGCTGGGGGAGCGGGCCATCGCCGTCACCGCTAGTAGCGACAGCGTGCCACGGGAGGAACTGGCCGAGGCCCGGCAATTGGCGAAGCGCATGGGCCTCCGGCACGAAGTCGTGGATACCCGGGAATTGGCGAATCCCGACTATGTTCGGAATGCAGGCGACCGCTGCTTCCACTGCAAAACGGAACTCTATGGCCGGCTGGAACCGCTCCGAAAAAAATGGGGCCTGGCCGTAATCGCCAATGGCCTCAATCTGGACGACCTGGGGGATTACCGCCCGGGGATGCGTGCGGCAGAAGATTTTTCCGTCGTCAGCCCGCTCGTGGAATGCGGCCTGAAAAAGTCGGACGTGCGAGAATTGGCTCGCTACTGGCAGTTGCCGATTTGGGACAAGCCCGCCTCCCCTTGCCTGAGCAGCCGGCTGGCGGTGGGCGTGGAAGTCACGCCAGAACGGCTCCGCATGGTTGAGCAGGCAGAACGCTATCTACGGCAGTTAGGGCTGCGAGAACTTCGCGTCCGATATCACACGGGCGACTTGGCCCGCATCGAAGTCCCCCCGGGCGAACTATCCAAATTGGCCGAAGAAGAAACACGCGAAGCGCTCGTGAAGCAATTGCGTTCGCTGGGATTCCGCTTTGTCACCTTGGATCTGCAAGGCTTCCGCTCTGGCAGCTTGAATGATTTGGTTCCCCTGACCATGCTGCAAAACGCGTGTAGAACCCGGCCCGTGCCTTCCCCATAGAAATCCTTTAACCCACCACCGTGGAGGATCCATCATGAAACGGTTACTGATTCGTTCGATACTTACGTGTTGCCTTCCGTTGATCGCGACCAATTGGGCCGTCGCACAGAATGACGACCCAGCCAAACGGGCAGTGGTGGATCCCGAAAAAGCCGATCGGGATTTCGAGGTACAAGGGGAGTACGCGGGCGAATTGGGGCGCACCGAGAAACGGCGTTGGGGAGCGCACGTCATTGCTCTGGGCGAAGGGAAGTTCCGCGTCGTGGGGTATCGCGGCGGCCTGCCGGGCGACGGTTGGGACAAATCGACCCGCATGGAATTCGAGGGCCAGCGCGAGGGGAATGACGTCGTTTACGAACACAATCGTGGTTCCGGGCGTCTGCACGACGGGGTGCTGACCGTGTACTTGGGAGAAAACGATCGCATCGGTGATATGAAACGCGTGGAACGGAAGAGCCCGACTTTGGGCGCGAAACCGCCCGAGGGCGCGATTGTTCTCTTTGATGGCAAGTCAGCGGACGCTTTCGAGCCCAGCCGGATGAGTGAGGATGGCCTGCTGATGCAAGGCATCAAGAGCAAACGTACATTCGGCGATTTCCACTTACACCTCGAATTCCGCCTGCCTTACATGCCGCAAGCTCAAGGGCAGGCGCGGGGTAACAGTGGTTGCTACATGCAGGGCCGCTATGAAGTCCAGATGCTCGATTCATTCGGGCTCACCGGCGAGCATAATGAATGCGGCGGGATTTATTCCGTCAAAGCCCCGGACGTCAACATGTGCTTTCCGCCTCTTACCTGGCAGACATACGACGTCGATTTTCGCGCGGCTCGTTTCGACGGCGACGGCAATAAGACCGAGGATGCCCGCATGACCGTGCGGCACAATGGCGTGCTTATCCACGAGAATGTGGAGGTTCCCAAGGCCACAACCGCCGCCATCCTGCCCGAAGGTCCCGACGACGGACCGCTTTATCTGCAGGACCACGGCAACCCAGTTCGCTATCGAAATATCTGGGTCGTGGAGAAGTGACGCATTGGGGCTAAGGTGTGAGTATTGCTCGCTGAGGCGAGAGGCATCTCTATTCCTCCACGAGCCAGGCGTCCGCTTCGGAGGTCAGTCCGCTCTCCGGGGCGTCGCCCGTGTTGACCGTGCCCGCGCGGACCAGCACCATCACCTGGCATTCGGAGGCGGCGAACGGCTTGTGCTCGACGCCCTTGGGCACGACGAGCATTTCACCTGCGTTCAGCGTGACCGCGCCGTCACGGAAATCGATCCGCAACGAACCGCCGAGCACGAGGAAGGCTTCATCGCTTTCCGGATGGCTGTGCCACACGAAGTCGCCTTCCAGCTTGGCTAGTTTGAAATGGTAATCTTCAAACTTGGCGATGATTTTGGGAACCCACTGTTCGGAAAACAGTGAGAACTTCTGGGCGAGATTGATGGGAGTTGGCGTCATTGATTTTCGGCCTTGGCGAACGCGCGGACGGGAAACGTGCCAAATGCCCGCACCTTGACCGGCACGGCGAAGAAGCGGCAACCCTCCTTGGGCAAGGCGGCGAGATTCGTCAAATGCTCCACGATGGGAATCTCGGCGGCAAGCAGCGTGGAATGGACGGGGCGGTGCCCGTCGCGAGTATCGTCGATATTGAGGGAATCAATACCGACCAGGGCCGCGTCGAGGTCCCGAAGAAGGGTGGCGGCGTCTTCGGTCAGAAATGGATGGCCTTCGAAGTAGGCGTCGGTTTTCCAATGCCGGGACCAACCGGTCTCCACGAGCACCGCTTTGCCCGAGACATCCAATGCCTCGAAGTGGGCCGCATCGATTTTGTGGGCCTTGGCACGGACGACGATCGTGGGCAGGTCCGCCAGCGACGATAGCGGCAGTTCGGAAAGGTCCTTTCCCTTGGCGTACCGATGAAAAGGCGCGTCGACATACGTGCCGGTGTTCGCCACCATCTCGATCTTGCCGATGTGGAATTCCGTTCCCTCAGCGTAGTGCTTTCTGGATTCCTCGCGGCTGAGAAAATCGCAGATCACGGGAGCGGGCAGCCCTCGGTAGGTAATCAACCCATCCTCGACCATGTGGCTGAGATCGATCAAGCTAGATGAGGTTGAATTGGCCATGACCGTCCCTGCAACGTGAGCCAACAATCCAAGAGCAAGACACGACCAGTCTTCGGAGGTTCGCCAAAGCGAATCCGCTAAATGTGCCATGGAGTCCGTCTAGAAAGATCGAACCTCGCAGTCGCCGCTTATGCCACGCCGGGATGTTCCCACGGTTCACGATAAGGCCGGCGCAATAACTTCGTGGCCTCCTCATCTCCAACGACGATCCGCTGTTCGGGGTCGTAGTTGAGCGGTCGGCCCCCCAGTTGCATGGAGATGTTGCCCAAAATGCAGCTTGCCGTGGAGATGTGTCCTTCTTCGATGTCCGCCACTGGTCGCCCCCGGTTTTCGATCGCGGACAGGAAGTCGAGCATGTGCCGCCGCGTGGCGGGGGCCGCGTTGAGCTCGTTGTCCTTTTCATCCACGTCCTCGGGATATTTCTCCCTCTCATAGAGGCATTCAAAGTGTAGCGGCTTTCCGCCCGATGATCCTTCCGGGATGAAGTCGGCACGCATCGTGCTGGCCTTGAGCGTCCCTTTGTCGCCATAGATGAACAGGGCCCAGGGATAATCCGGATCGGGAAACGTGCCCCAGGTGCGGTGCTGCCACACGGCGTTGAAATCGTCGAACTCGAACGTGGCGTTCTGCGTGTCCGAGATGTTCGATTTGCCATCGGTCTGCACGAGGATGCCGCCGGTGGAAGTGATGGTTTTGGGCCAGCCCAACCCCAACATCCACCGCACGGTGTCCAACATGTGAATGCACATATCCCCCATGATGCCGTTGCCATATTCCGTGAAGGTCCGCCACCAGCGCCGGTGCGGCAGGCCATCGTAAGGACGCAGCGGTGCCGGCCCGGTCCACATTTCATAGTCGAGAAAGTCGGGAACCGGTTGCCGCGGCGGATTGCCGTTGGCCCGCATGTGGTAGTAACAGCACATCTCCACGTGCCCGATTTTTCCCAGCAGGCCGGCCTCGATGACCTGCTCTTTCACGTCGATCAGATGAGGCGTGCTCTTACGCTGCGTGCCGACTTGCACTACGCGGCCCAATCTACGAGCCGCGTCGACCATGGCCTCCCCTTCGCGGACATCGACGCTGATCGGTTTTTGCACGTATACGTCCGCGCCGGCCTCCATGGCGGCGATGGCGTTCAAGGCATGCCAATGATCGGGAGTGCCCACGAGCACGATATCCAATTCGTGTTCTTTGAGCATTTCACGATAGTCGCCGTAGGTCTTCGGCTTTTTGCCCGATTTCTGCCGCTGGCTGGCGATCTCCACCGCCTCGGCCAGCATGTTTTGATCGGGGTCACAAATCGAAATGATTTCGACGGGAGTGACTTGTACCAATCGCCAGAGGTCGCTCTTGCCGTACCAACCGGCGCCGATCAGTCCGACCCGTTTGGGCGTATCCTTGGCAGAGGCGAAGACATGCGGAGCCAGGGAGGACAGTGCCAGAGAAGCCGTGCCTGCTTCCAGGAAACGGCGGCGGTTCAAACGGTGTGATGTGCCAGATGATGTCGTTTGAGGGCGAGCGGAATCGGTTTGGTTCATGGGATCCACCTCGTGGCTGAAGCATCGTGAGAGTCTGTTTGAATGAGCCGGAAGCGGTTGGCTTTCCACCGGCGAGACCTATTTTACCGCTTGCCAAGGCTCGTGCAATTTTGGCAGGCTTGGGACCCACGTAGGACATGAAAAAGCGAGCTTTCGCCCTGTAGGTTCGGGCAAAAAGGCAACCTCAAGTGTGTTCTCCTCGGGGGAAGTCGCGCTTCCTTGACCACTTTTGGCGCGGCTGTTAAGTTTTGCAGTTCATTTGCAGGCAGATCAAAAGGCACTTCCACTGGCCTGGTCACCATTTTCGCGAATTCAGATAGGTCTTTTTGAACACAAGGGGTTTCTCCCATGTCTCAGAACGCGCAGTACGTCTATTCCTTTGGACCCAACGGCACTGACGGCGATGCCAGCATGCGCGAGCTGTTGGGAGGCAAAGGAGCTAACCTCGCCGAAATGACCAATCTGGGACTTCCTGTTCCGGCCGGTTTCACGCTCGGCACCAATGTTTGCACCTATTATTACGACCATGACCG
Organism: Pirellulales bacterium; assembly: GCA_028289405.1. Classification (GTDB taxonomy): domain Bacteria; phylum Planctomycetota; class Planctomycetia; order Pirellulales; family JANQPP01; genus JANQPP01. The sequence goes on along the minus strand of JANQPP010000121.1, from coordinate 55,279 downwards.
CCAGTATCCGCCGGAGCTGAAATCGCAGGTTGACCAGGCGTTGGCCAAGATCGAAAAGGAGATGGGAGCCAAGTTCGGGGACGCCTCGAATCCTTTGCTCGTCTCCTGCCGCTCGGGTGCCCGGGAATCGATGCCCGGCATGATGGACACCGTGCTGAACATTGGCCTAAACGAAAAGGCCGTGGATGCCCTGATCAAGCAATCGGGTAACGCGCGGTTCGCTTGGGACAGCTACCGCCGCTTCGTGCAGATGTATGGCGACGTGGTGATGGATCTCAAGCCCAAGGATAAGACCGAGCACGATCCTTTCGAAGTCGCTTTGGAAGCGATGAGAAAGAAAGCCGGCGTGCAGCATGATTACGAGCTTACCGCCGAACAGCTCCAGGATCTCGTGGCGGAATTCAAGAACCTGATCAAGGACCGCACCGGAAAAGACTTTCCGAATGATCCCATGGAACAGGTCTGGGGCGCTATTGGGGCCGTCTTCGGCAGTTGGATGAACGATCGCGCCCTGGTTTACCGCCGTACTTACGGCATTCCTCACGAATGGGGCACTGCCTGCAACGTGCAGGCCATGGTGTTTGGCAACCTGGGCGAAGACTGCGCCACGGGCGTGGCCCTCACGCGGGACGGCGCGCTGGGAAATCCCGGCCTGAATGGAGATTTCCTGATCAATGCCCAAGGGGAAGACGTGGTAGCCGGCATCCGGACGCCGCTACGGATCGAAGAAGACATGGAAAAGCTCATGCCGGAATCTTACCGGCATCTGAACGAAATCGGCGTAAAGCTGGAAAAGCACTACCACGACGTGCAAGATATCGAATTTACCGTACAAAAGGGCAACGTCTGGATGCTCCAGACCCGCAATGCCAAGCGGACCGGTTTCGCGGCGGTGCGGATCGCGGTCGATATGGTGAATGAGGGCCTGATCACCAAGGAAGAAGCCCTGGGATCCAAGCGGATTCCGCCGGATGACCTTAACCAACTTTTGCAGCCGATCTATGATCCCGCCGCTAAACGGAAAGCTCTGGACGAAGGGCGATTGCTGGCCAAGGGAATCAACGCCGGACCCGGCGCCGCCAGCGGGAAAATCTGTTTTCACGCCACGGACGCGGAAGCATTGTTCAACGCGGACAATAATGTCAGCCTGATCTTGGTGCGGCGGGAAACGAGTCCCGAAGACTTGCGGGGCATGAAGGCGGCCAAGGGGATCCTGACCGCTTTTGGTGGTGCCAGCTCGCATGCCGCGCTCGTCAGCCGACAAATGGGCAAAGCTTGCGTGGTGGGTTGCGGAGATCTCGAAATCGATTACACGCAAGGCACCGTCACCGTCGGGAATAAGGTCCTCCGCGATGGGGATGAAATCTCCATTGATGGTTTCACGGGCGAGGTCTTCGAAGGGGCCGTGGAGACGCTTCCCAGCGAAATCCTGCAGGTGCTCATTTCCAAAACGCTGGCGCCGGAAAAAGCCGAGACCTATGGCCGTTACGCCCAACTCATGGAATGGGTGGACGAGTTCCGCAAGTTACGGGTTCGCACGAACGCCGACGAGCCGAAGCAGGCCCGCGAGGCGATTGCCTTCGGCGCCGAAGGGATTGGGCTTTGCCGCACTGAGCACATGTTCTTCGACCACATCGACGAGTTCCGCGAGATGATTTTGGCCACGACCCTCGAAGGACGTGAAAAGGCGCTGGAGAAACTACTGCCATTTCAGCGAGAGGATTTCGAGGGCCTTTTCACCGCCATGGAAGGCCGGCCGGTCACCATCCGGCTGCTCGATCCGCCGCTACACGAGTTCCTGCCGCATGATGCGAACAACCAAGCAGAGCTGGCCAAGAAGCTTGGCACGACCGCCGAGATCGTGGGCCGCCGCGTGGAAGAGCTGCATGAATTCAACCCGATGCTGGGGCACCGAGGCTGCCGCTTGGGCATCGTCTATGAGGAAATCACTCGCATGCAGGCGCGGGCCATCATCGAAGCGGCCTGCAATGTGCAATCCGCCGGCACCGAAGTGCGACCGGAAATCATGATCCCGCTGGTCGGTTTTTTGGCCGAGTTCAAGAACCAAGAGAAAGTGGTGCGCGACGCGGCCGAAACGGTCTTCAAAGAGAAGGGCGTAAAGGTGGATTACCTCGTGGGGACCATGGTGGAACTGCCTCGGGCCGCCATCTGCGCGGATGACATCGCCAAGAACGCCGAATTCTTCAGCTTTGGCACGAATGACCTGACGCAAACCACGCTCGGCATGAGCCGCGACGACTACGCCGGGTTCATCACCTACTACCGTGAGAATGACATCGTGCCCAACGACCCCTTCCAGACCATCGACCAGCAGGGCGTGGGCCGCGTCATGCGGTTGGGCGTCGAAGGTGGCCGTAAGACGCGTCCGGAGATCAAGCTCGGCATCTGCGGCGAGCATGGCGGTGATCCCTCCAGCGTCGTCTTTTGCCACGAGCTGGGGCTGGACTACGTCAGTTGCTCGCCGTTCCGCGTGCCGATCGCGCGGCTTGCTGCCGCGCAAGCCGCCGTGGCGGAAAAAAAGAAATAAGCGGTCGGGAAAGCTTACCTTCTTGTGGGATTCGCGCTACGGTTGAAAGAGCCGTGGCCCGACCTCTTGGGGCGGCTGATCGTCACGAGAGGGACGCGGTGGCCGCGAGACAGCATCTCGCGCCGCCAAGCGTTCCGTCGAAGTGGCGTTGGTCTCTTGGGCGGGAACTTCGGTGACTTCCGGGTTCGTCGTGCTCTCCTCCGTGGGAGTCGACTCTGGCAACTTCCCGGCGCGGCTCCCGAAGGCACGTTCCTCATAAACGGCCAGGCTCCGCAGCGCGTGGCCCAAAGGGCCGATCTCCCAGCGGCGCTGTCGCTGGCTAATCAACAGGCTGGCCACGTAGTCGGCGGCGCGCTGCATGGCGGGGCTCGACAACTGATCTCGCGGTACCGAGTAAGCCATCCACTCCAGGATATGTCCCGAGGTTTGTAGCCGCCGGTCCACATTCGGCTGGGCATTTCGACCACTAAACCAAGACGTGCTAAAGCTCCCGTCCGGGTTTTGTAGTGCCAGCGTATAACGGTGGTAATCGTCGATAAACTGCCTGGCGCGAGCGAATTGCCCAGAGATTGGCAAGCCTTGCCGCTCTCGTTGCCGAACGGCGTAACTTAGCCCCATGAGCCGGTGCGTGCCGCCGCAAGGAGCTCCCCGGATGGGCTCCTCGATCTCCTGCTGGATGAGCCTTTCGATAGTCCACATCTCGCCGCGCTGGCTTTTCCAACGCGAGTCCGACGGCAGATAGTGGGCCAAGCCGATGAGTTTGAAAGTCAATTCCATGCCTGCTTGGCAGGTCCGTTTTTCTCGTTCCACTAAATCACGGACCTGAAATTCCCGCCCTTGGACGCGCAGCGGATAGTCCGCCGGAACGCGCGACTGGGCCAAAATCGCGAGAAACTGTCCTTGATGGCCTTGCAGACGCGGACCCTTCCTCGCGGCAGGGAGGGCACCGTCGACATACAGCAGGGATTCTCCTTGGCAACGTCCGTTCCAACAGAGCCAGCCAATGGCGTTGACTGGCTTATCATATCGCCCGGCTCCCACGATGTTGGCGTGGACACCATATCCCACGATCCAGTGCATGACTTCCCAAGGGTTGTGCCGCCGCGCATCAGCGTGCCGCGCGTGGTAGATCGATAGTGCCCGGCGAATCTTGTCGCGGAGGATCTGTTGATCCGGCGAGAGATTCCGTGAGCCGGGCGACGACGAAATGTCCGTCCGCCGAGGCAGCGCGTTTTCAGGTGAATTCTGCTGGGCTCGCGCGGCGATTCCGCTATAGAATGCCACGCTGAATACAAAGACGCTCGCGAGCGTGCGCCGGGCCATGGGAGATAGCGGGGAGGAGTATCCGAAAGCGGTCATCGTTCTCACATCCTTTGTTCGAAACGACACGAATCGCGTGTTGCTGATTTATAGCACCCGCATCGCTTTCTGCTACGCGTGAGCAGGACCGACACGGAGGCATTTTTCGCCCGGTGCCAAGGCAATATTCACATCGCCAGCAGCTTGACAGTGTCTCTCAGGCTCGACCGCCCCGCCCAGGGAGAGAGTTCGCGCTTGGCCTTGAGTGCGACGCGATTCACACGAGTAGGATGTATATCGGATGGCTGCCCGCGCCAAGTCGATCACGTCGCGTGGAGTCCGGCTTGACGCCATCGTGACGATTTTTCGCCTTTTGAGAGCGGGCGCCGTCGTGGTTTTTCTCACGCGAGGTCTGGCAAGCCGCCAGGACTCGATGTGCCTGTCTGAACGGCACTTAAGGCCGCGACAACTTATTCACCCAAACCGCCGAAGAACGCATCAACCGCCTTGGAAGAGAGGCGCGGGGCGGGATTCGCGACCGCGCCGAAATTGTCCTTTAAGATCGTGAAGTCGCTTAGGCCGACTTGGCCGTCGCCGTCGAAATCTCCCTCCTCGAAACGGCTTCCGCTGCCAAAGCGATCCTTCAGGATCGTGAAATCGGAAAGGCCGACTTGCCCGTCGCTATCGGCGTCACCAGGAATGGAATTTTTGGGCTCGTTCGCCGGATCCACGGGCCCGGTCCGACCGAAGTTGTCCTTCACCACCGTGAAGTCGGCGAGGCCGACGCTTCCGTCGCCATCGACATCCCCCTCGGCAAGAGTCGAGCCGATCCCAAAATTATCTTTCACGAGAGTGAAGTCGGCGAGCCCGACCGAGCCGTCCCGGTTCGCATCCCCTGGAATGCTAGAGCCTGGCTCAGGTTCAGGTTCGGGTTCGGGTTCGGGTTGTTGCGGCGGGTCGTCGGTCGTGCGTCCGAAATTGTCTTTGACGAGGGTGAAATCGCTCAAGCCGACTTGCCCGTCGCCATCGGCATCCCCTGTCTCAAGGGTCGTGCCGCTACCAAAATTGTCTTTGACGAGGGTGAAATCGGCGAGCGAGACTTCGCCGTCATTGGTAACGTCTCCCGGGATACTCGGTTCGGGCTCCGGCTCTTGCGGCGGGTCGTCCGAAGTGCGGCCGAAATTGTCCTTCAAGATGGTGAAGTCGCTTAGGCCGACCTGGCCGTCGTCATCGAAATCGCCTTGCTCCCACGTGGTTCCGCTGCCGAAGTTCTCTTTCAGGATGGTGAAGTCTGACAGTCCCACGGTGCCGTCACGGTCGGCGTCGCCCGGCAGGTCCGTGTTGTTTCCTCCGCCGACATCCACGGTGATCGAGGCCACGTCCTGATGCACCGCGTCCTCGTCCACGAGATCCACGGTGATCGTCCTCCGCCCCGCCGTGGCATACACATGCTCCCGAGTGCCGCCGGAGGGAAACGTTTCCACCGTGCCATCCCCCCAGTCGATGATCCATTCTTGTACATCGTCGTCGCCGGGATCGGCCACGGTGCCCAGTTGCAACCGGTAAGCGGTGCCGACCGGGATAGACGAAGCGCCCGATACATCCAGCGTGGGAGCCACATCGCGGACCGATACTTCAAATTGCCCGGCCGACGCATGCGTGCCGTTTTCATCCACCAGATCGACCGTGATGGTATAGTCTTGATCCCCGTCCGAGTAGACATGGGTTTTCGTGCCGCCACTGGTGAAACGGTCACGCTGGCCGTCCCCCCAATTCACTTGCCATAACCGCACGGTGTCTTGGCCTGGGTCGATGATCGCGCCCAAGTTGAGGGCGAAAGTGGCCCCTTCATCCACGGAATTCGGGCCATCCAGTTCGATCCTCGGAACGACGTCGTTCACGACAACCGCTTGCGAGGCGACGTTTTCGTGCCGGTCTTCCTCGTCAATCAGCCCGACCACGATCGTGTAGGCATTCATGCCATCCTGGTAGACATGCGACTTCACGCCACCCGTGGCGAAAACCTGCTGCGTGCCATCCCCCCAGTCCACGAGCCATGAGGTGACCCGGTCGTCACCGGGATCCGTGATTTGTCCCAAGGTGAGTTGATAGGAATCCCCCTCATTGACGACCGCCGGCCCGGCGATGGCGATCGTGGGAGCCACGTCATTGACCACGATATTTCGCGTGCCCGCTTCGAGATGCAGGCCGTCCTCGTCCCGCAAATCGACGGTGATCACGCGGTTGGCCGCGCTATCTTGATAAACGTGGGATCGTGGTCCGCCGCTGGTGAAGGTTTCACGGTTACCATCGCCCCAGTCCACGATCCATTGCGTGACGGTGTCCTGCCCCGGATCATTGACGCCCCCCAAGTTGATCTGGAACACCGACCCCTCGTCCACGGCCTGAGGGCCGGTGATGGGAATCGTCGGCGAGACATTGTTGATCGTGAGTAAATGGCGTCCGGCCACGGGGAACGTCTGATTACGGGCCACGATGTCGACCTTGATTTCAATCTGGCCGAGGTCGTCTTGATAGACGTGAGACTTCATGCCCCCTTCGTCAAAAGTTTCGGTGGAGCCGTCTCCCCAATGGACCACCCACTGCGTGACTTCGTCCGGATCGATTTCGGTGATGTCCCCCAAAGTGAGCTGGAACGCGGCGCCTTCGGTCGTTTCGGCATCTCCCTCCAGAGTTAGCACGGGATTTTCGGTGACAAAGCTGACATTTAACTCCGCCACGTCACGATGGCGGCCATCTTCATCTTCGAGGTCCACGGTGATGCGGGCGGAATCGAGCCCGGCGGAGTACGTATGTTCCTTGAAGCCGCCGGTGGTGTACGTGTTGGAGGTGCCATCCCCCCAATCGACAATAATGCGGGTCACGGTATCCGGGCCCGGATCCGAAATGGTTCCCAGTTCCAGCCGATAAACCTCTCCGGCGTCGATTTCCGCGGGACCATCGATTTCAATCGTCGGAGCCTTGTTGCGGAGAGTAAGCTGTGCTGGCGCGGATTCCACGGGCGGCGTCTGGTTATCCGAGACGCGGACACGAATCAGCCGAGAGGGCTGTGGACCATCGGAAAGGCCCAAAGCCTGCAACTGTTCCCAAGTGAGTGTGGGATTGATGCCGGTGGCATCGTCGAATTCTCCATCTTCGTCCAGATCCCAACTGAAGGAGAGTCCATCCCGATCCGGGTCAAAGGTGCGGCTGGCGTCCAGCGTGAGAGAGTCTCCTTCTTCGACGAAATAGGGACCACCCGCGTCGGCGTCGGGGGGCTTGTTGGCGGCGTACCGCTGCGCGTAAATCCCGAACGCACTGCCGTCTTGGCCATAGCTCGACCACGTGGCGACGAAATCGCCCAAGGGGTCCATGGCCACGCTGGGATACTGCTGGTCGTTGTTGGTTTGCGTGTTGATGCGGAATTCGTCCCCTTCGGTTCCGCCGTCGACCGTGAACCGCTGCCCGTATATCCCCCAACCGTCTCCGTCCTGGCCTTCGCTGGCCCAAGTGATGACGAAATTCCCATTACCGTCCATCGCGACCTTGGAAAATTGCTGGTTCCCAGCGGTCTGCGTATTGACGCGGAACTCATTCCCGACGGCGTCTCCCTTGTTGTCGTACCTTTGGGCATAAGTTCCCCAGCCGCTGCCGTCCTGAAACAGACTGGACCAGGTAATCACGGAATCACCGTTGGGGGCGAGCGCTACCGAGGGATTGCGCTGGCTGCCCACCACGCTGGAATTCACCTGGAATTCCGGCCCCCGCTCTTGGCCATTCGCCAAATACCGCTTGGCAAAGATCCCGAATTGGTCTCCATCCTGATACGCGGAGGACCACGTGATGGCGAAATTTCCTTGGGCGTCCATGGCCACCGCGGGAGTAAGCTGCCAGGCCGCCGTGGTGTCATTGACGAGGAATTCCGATCCCTGCGCTGTGCCGTTGGAGTTGTAGCGGCGGGCATAAATGCCGTAGCCGTCACCATCCTGTCCATAGCTTTGCCACGTGATCACGAAATCCCCATCGGCATCCATGGCTATATCAGGGAGAAGTTGGTCGCCAGCGGTCACCGTATTCACGGCGAATTCCGACCCTTGCGGGGTGCCATTCGAGTCATAGCGGCGGGCGAAAATGCCGCGGCCATTGCCGTCTTGGCCCTCGCTCGTCCACGCCACCACGAAATCCCCATCAGAGTCCATGGCCACGGTGGAAAACTGCTGTAGAGTCCCCCCGCCAGAATTCACGCGGAATTCATCTCCGAGCTTCTCTCCCGCTTTGTTGTACCTTTGAGCGAAAATGTCGTAGGCCAAGAAGTCGGACGAATAGCTGGTCCAGGTAATGACGAAATCACCGTCCCCATCGACCGCGATGGACCGTGAGGTCTCTTCCCAATTCCGCTGGCTGCCGTCTTGCGTGGTGTTTACCAGGAACTCGGGGCCACTGGCATCGACGGCCAGTAGCTCACGCTGTTCTAGCGGTTCCAACCGCAAAGTGCGTTTCGCTAGTTGAAAGCCGACGCGATTCCCGCCGTTCATGCGAATTCCCATCTTGATTTCGGAGCCGCTCGTTGAAGCCATATTGATGACCGCGCACCGCCAACGCACGGCGAAAAAGCCGCAATTTGCGGGCTCGGGGGAGCGCCGAATTCCGTGTTCGACGGCCAGGCGCAATTCTGCTATTCTCACTACGCAACTTAATCGCCAATATCAGGCGAAGCAAGCATTTGGCACTTTTGCGGACCCTCGGCAAATGGCATTTCATGCCGTCCGCGATTTCCCCGAGATGTGTTATGAGGCGGTCAAGTTCATGGGCGAGGTCCGTCGTCCACAACCGGTCCTGTTCCTGCTGGCAGCCTTTAGTGCCCACCAGTCCGCGCTGAATCAGGCGCGTGAACAGGCTTTTAGTACCTGGGGCGAAATTTCCCTGGAAAGCCCTTGTTTTTCATTCGAGGAAACCGACTATTACGCCAAATCGATGGGGCGCGACCTGCGAAAGGTCTTTTGGTGTTTTGAACGGCTCATCGATCCGGAGGAGCTGCCAGCGCGAAAGCTGATGACGAATAACTGGGAGGAGCAGATTTCCACCCGCGAGGAGTGGGGCGTTCAGAGGCCCGTCAACTTGGACCCAGGCTACATCGCGTTGGGGAAACTTGTGCTGGCATCCACGAAAGATCACGCCCATCGCCTGTACCTGGCTTCTGGGATTTATGGCGAGGTGACTTTGGCCTTTCGCGAAGGGTGCTGGCAACCCCATCCCTGGACCTTTCCCGATTACCAGCGGGACGATTATCACCAGTTCTTTTCCAGTTGCCGAGACTACTTGCGGCAACGTTTGCGACATCGCTCTGGTGAGTCACCATGAAAAAACATGCTCCCGTATCCTTCCACGCCGACCGTTCGTGTTCATTGCGGAGTCCATGGTGATTTGGCTTGTACTGGGTACGCTGCTACCAAGCTTTTTGATCTCGTGGTCCGCAGGTTTTTTGATCCGCAGGGAAGCTCCGCGCTGGGGGCTGATCGACCGTCCCGGCCACCGCAAGGTTCATACCTCGCCCACTCCCCTTGGCGGTGGAATCGCCGTGTGGCTGGGAGTGATTGTGACGTTCGCACTGGGGCAGGGCGTTCTATGGCTGCTGCTGATGGCTGGTCACGGTGAAGGGCCCCACGCGACGGACAGCTTGTTGCCGTCTTTCGTGGCGGTACATCTGCCCGGTATTTCCGCCATGTCTGGCTCCCTGTGGATGATCCTCCTGCTCGCCAGCGGAACCTTGCTACTCGGCTTAATCGATGACCTGCGTGGTCTGGATTGGCGGTGGCGTTTGGGAGCGGAATTCGGCCTCGCGCTCGGGCTTGTCGTCTGGAAAGGTTGGCGGCTGACTTTTTTCGTGGACAATCCTTGGATCACCGGCGCCGCGACGGTGATTTGGATCGTATGGCTGATCAATTCCTTCAACATGCTGGATAACATGGATGGCCTCTCTGGTGGTGTGGCGGGCATCGCCGCGTTGCTGCTGGCCACGACCTTGTTGCTGGTTCCCGAATCTGGCGGAGCCGGACCACAACTTTTCGTCGGTGGTTTTCTGCTAGTCCTGGTGGGATCCTTGGCTGGTTTCTTGTGGCACAACCGGCCACCTGCCCGGCTGTTTATGGGGGATGCGGGCAGCTATTTCATCGGCTTCTATCTGGCGGTGGCGACGATTTTGGCAACGTTTGTAGGCCGAGATGTGCCTCGGCATGCCATCCTGGCGCCCGTATGCATTTTGGCGGTCCCCCTGTATGATACGGTGTCGGTATTGTGGATTCGCTTGCGAGAAGGGCGTAGCCTGTTCACCGGCGACAAAAGCCACTTTTCCCATCGCCTCGTGGATTTGGGCATGAGCAAATCCCAGGCAGTGGGGACCATCTACTTGGCCACCGCGACATGTGGGCTGGGAGCCTTGCTGCTACGGCAGGTGAATGGTTGGGGCGCATTGGTGATAGGACTGATGGTGGCATGTGTCTTGGCTCTGGTAGCGATGCTGGAAAGGGCAGCCAGGCAACAAATCCAAAAGTAACTCGTGTCCCGATTGGAAGCGGTGGCTCTACGCTGTTCCGACGGCAAGTTCACGGAGTGATTGTCGCCGTCCGCCGGAATCCCACGCATTTTCCGCTAGTACACTTCTAGAAATCTCCTGCTTCGCGAGGCCGCTTCTCCATGGCCCAGCGGAAACGCTCCGTTCCCCGAATCTCGAAGAATCGATCTTCGACTTCCTCGTCCCGTGGATTGGAGAAGGACCGCCGTTCGTACTTTTGGCGCGATCCTCGCCAAGTGTTGCTAGCCGCCTGCGTGGCGCTGCTCGTGGCGCGTACCCTGTATCCCAGCGAGTCCGCTTCGGAGTTCGGTGACGGCGCGCCGCTGGTCTTGATCTGGATCGCGCTCGCTACCTGCGCGGCCATCATCTGCCGCGACGCGCCTCGTTGGAATTTCGTGGATGGAGCGGTGGCCGTGTTGGTGGGGTGGCATACATTCAGCTCGCTAGTGGCCGTGCGCCGGGCGGCTCCACGCCCCGCATTGAACATGATGTGGGAATGGCTGGTCTTGGGTATCGGTTATTTCCTAATGCGACAGCTCGCTCGCACCTCTCGCGACACGCGGACCATCGTGGCCTGTTTCCTTAGCCTGAGTGTTTCGTTGTCCGCATTAGGGCTTTATCAATATTTTGTTACTTTTCCAGCGACCCGCACCCTGTATCATTCGGACCCCGACGCCGCGTTGGGAAGCATGGGCATTCATGCTCCGCCCGGTTCCCGTGAGCGCTTACTGTTCGAAAGCCGTCTGGAAACGGCGGAACCGACGGCGACGTTCGCACTCACCAACTCCTTGGCCGGCTTTCTGCTGCCCTGGCTCTTGCTCGGCGGCGTGATGTTGCACGATACGTGGCGAAGAAAGGAGCGCTCGTCATCCGTTTTGATTTCCATAGCCGTGCTGTTGAGCGTGATTGCCGCTTGTCTTTGGTTTACCCACAGCCGCACGGCGCTGCTGGCTTTGGCGGTGGGAGGAACACTCTTGGCCGTCGGCGCGGTCCGTGCTGGCCTCGGAACGAAGCGGTCCAAGTTCATGGTGTTCGCGGCGGCCGGATTGGGGGGCTGTATAGCCGTCGGCGTGGCACTCACAAGGTGGGAACTCGTTGCCAACGCCTGGCGTTCGTTCAGTTTTCGACTGGAATACTGGCTGGCCACATGGGACATGATCCAGGTCTTCCCGATTTGGGGTTGCGGGCCTGGAAATTTCCAGAGCGTGTACACTCAGTTCAAGCTGCCTCAGGCCAGTGAGACCGTGGCAGACCCACACCATTTTCTGTTGGAAATTGCGGCCACGGCGGGTGTGCCGGCGGCGCTGGCGATGGTGGTGGCTTGGACGGGGCTCTATTTCCGGGTTCCAAGAGATTTTCCCATCGGCGATACAGCGGACTCCGCCGAAGATCGTCAAAACGAGGTGTTTCCATTGGGTTCCTCGGCATTGGCAATTGGCTGGATCCTCGGATTCCTGGCCAGTTCCAGCGCCACGGTTCCCCTTTCCTTGGAGGCACTGGCCAGCGGCATGGCAGTCAGCCTGGCAAGTTTTTGGCTGCTGCGACAATGGGTGGATCATGGCCAGTTGCCGCGAAGTGTCCTGGCAGTGGCGCATGGCATGTTGGCCTTGAACCTGCTCGCGGCGGGAGGCATCGGTTTTCCCGCAGTCGCTGGTCTGTTTTGGACGCTGGCAGCCTTGCTGCAAGTAGGCGAAACGTCCAAGACGTGCCCCATCTCGCCACGGAGCCGGTATGGAATCGGGGCCGCTTGCATGATTGTTCTCGTGGCCTGTTACACCACGATGTTTCGGCCTTTTTGGCACAGCCAAGCCGCGTTCGCCCAGGCCCAGGCCGCCTGGTCGCGGCGTGATTTGCCGGCTGCTTTGTCTTGGTCACGAGAGGCGGTGGAGGCTGATCTTTGGTCCGCGCGGGCAGCCAGGCTGTTGGCCTCCACCTGGTGGCAGCGTTGGTTACAAACCCGTGAGGAAAAAGACCTCGAACGTTTCGAGGCAAGCGTGGAACGCGCCAAACGGCTCGATCCCTTTGCCGCGCCTTTATGGCAGAACATTGGGCATTGGTATCTGGCCATTTATCGCCAAACAGGAAAAGAAGAAGCGCTGCGGCGCGCCCTGTCTCACTACGAACGGGCCGTGGAATTGTACCCGCATGGGAGCCAAGTTTGGGCCGATTGGGCCTGGTGCTTGTCGGTGGCCGGTCAGACATCCGAAGCCCAAAACGCTGCCCGTGAGGCACTACGGCTGGACGCGCTCAATCCCCATCCAGAACAGGACCTGCGGCAATATGACATTTCGGATCCAGAGGCACCGGCAATCGGCTCAGCTGAGGAACGACTACGATCGATACTCTCTGACACATCGAATTGACACGTGATTCGGCGGCTTCGATAATCGAACCAAATCGCATGGACTCACGTAAATGAGCACGTGTCAGGCTGCGCATTCGGTATCCTGAGGTGTCTATTTCGGCCCCAGGATCGAGCAATTCGGCGAATTTTTTACTCCAGTTCAAAGCGCCATGAAAAAAATTTTCGTTCTGGGCATTTTGGCCGTGGTCTTGGGTATTTTCGTGGGAATGGGCCGCTCCATGTACGCGGTGGGGCTACTATTCGATCCCGACAAACCATCCAACCAACCGGTTTTTCAGGACAACGACGCTCCACTTCTCCTTCCGGCCGGATCTCCACAACCCGTGTTGGAGGTAAAGGAAGAGATCTTCGACTTCGGGAAAATGGAGCGCGGCGAACATCGTAAGCATGGCTTCGTGTTCACGAACACCGGTGATGCGCCGCTGGCCTTGAAAGCAGGACAGCCTTCCTGCAAATGCACGGTCAGCGAGATTGAGAAGAAGGTCATCGCACCCGGTGAATCGACCACCGTGGTTCTGGAATGGCATACGGAAGATACCTCCGGTGCGTTCCGGACGTCTGCTCCCATCACGACCAACGATCGTAAACGCCCCAGGGTGGAACTGGTAATCAAAGGGACGGTAACGCAGTCCTTTCAGGCGGTTCCCACTTCGGTGATTTTGGGGAAGTTCGCGGTGGATGAAGAAAAATCGGGGAAGCTGCGGCTGTATGCCTTTGGTGACAAGCCGATTGACGTCGTTTCGCACGAATTCACTCAGCCGGAGACGGCGGAGTTTTTTGAGGTCTCTAGCGAGCGGCTTGAAAGCGATCAAGTCACTTGGCAGGACGCTACCCAGGGGACGGTCGTGACCGTCGCGGCCAAACCGGGATTGCCACCGGGCAGCATACGGCAAACCCTGCGTTTGGGGACCTCCTTGTCTCATGTGCCACCCATTGATATTCCGATTCAAGGTACGGTGAAAAGCCATATCACCGTGGCGGGAGACCGGCGGTGGAATTCGCGGAATCAAAGCTTGAGCCTGGGAACGATCAAGTCTTCCGAGGGGGAAAGCTACCTGCTCCGGGTGCAAGTCAGCGGCGAACACCGTGCGTCGACCGAGTTGAATATCGAGGAGGTCACTTCGCCCGCGCTCCAAGTGGAGCTTGGCGAGAAAGAAGAGCTGCTGGATGGACGCATCGTGCAATATCCCTTGAAGATCGAAGTTCCCGCCGGTAGCCGCCCAGTCAATCATTTGGGTTCCAGTTTTGGGGAGAACGCGCGGATCGTGCTCTCCACCACCCATCCCGGCATCCAGCAAATGGTGATCCGGGTCCGCTTTGCCGTGGAAGGATCGTGATCCAGTTACCGCCCTGGCGGTACGCATGTAGAAGGGATTCGAGAATTGGCTCAACGCAGAATAAATCAGACGGGTCTTGGTCGCTTTTCCCGGGCCTACACCGCATGCGTGGTCTCGGCCCTCCTGCTCGCGGGTTGCAATCGTTCGTCTTCACCCGTGATCCGGCCGCCCGCAAAGAACGCGTCTGGCACGGAGAAGCCGGGGACCTCTGGTTACGGTGGCCACGGCGAAGCGGCACAAGACCCCGTGGCTGTGAATGGACCGATTTTCGTCGACTGGCCCGACCCGCTTTTCGCCTTGGCGATCACTGGGGAGCAGCGAGGTTATCTAGAACCTTGCGGCTGTGCCGGTCTCGATTTTCAGAAAGGAGGCATTGGCAGGCGGCAGGGGCTGTTTCGCCAACTGCGGGAGAAAGGCTGGCAGGTTTTGCCCGTCGATTTGGGCAGCCAGATCCGTCGTTTTGGCCGCCAAGCGGAAATCAAATTCGAAACCACGATCCAAGCTCTTGAGGCGATGGAATATCAAGCCGTGGCGCTGGGGCTGGAGGACTTACGCCAACTTTCCGCCGAAGTTTTGTGGATCCAAACGGAATCTTTCCCCGATTTGTTTGTCGCGGCCAACGTCAAAATTCCAGACGTCACTAGTTTGAAACCGTATCGCGTGCTTCAAGCAGGTGAACGGAAAATCGGTGTGACTTCCGTGATGGGATCGTCTTATCTTTCACAGCTCGGTGGTAGCGAGGTGGAAGTAACGCCCCCCGAGTCCGCGCTCGCGGAAATCCAAAGCGAGTTGGAGGCGGAAGGGTGCGATCATTGGGTCCTCTTGGCACATGCGCCCGCCGAGGAAACCGATGCCCTTGCCGAGAAATTCCCGCTGTTCGACTTCGTGGTTTCCACCTCGGCCACCGTGGAGCCGGAACCTCGACCCCGGCCCGTCAGCGAGCAGTCCGATACGCGGCGGATCGAGGTCGGCCAAAAGGGGATGTACGTTGGCGTATTGGGATTCTTTGACGATGCGGAAAACCCTGTCCGCTACCAGCGAGTCCCCTTGGATTCGCGTTTCGAACTCACCTCCGAAATGCGAACGCTAATGGCCGACTATCAAGAACAATTAAAGGCGCTAGGTTATTCCGGATTGGGATTGCAGCCGGTGAGTCATCCCCGAGGAGAACATGGGCCGCTGGCTGCACAGTTCACTGGCTCGGAAAGCTGCGGTGAGTGTCACAAAAAAGCGTACGCCAAATGGAAGAATCGGCCTAACATTTCGGGATTGCCGCATGCCCACGTTTTGGCGACGAAGACGCTACTGGAATTGGATCCGGCACGGCATCATGATCCCGAATGCATCAGTTGCCACGTGACGGGCTGGAACCCGCAAGAGTACTATCCCTACGAGACAGGATTCACGAGTCCGGAAGAGACACCGCTGCTGGTGGGCAATGGCTGCGAGAATTGCCACGGACCAGGGGCGGCCCACGTTGCCGCCGAAGGTGGTCGAGATGAAGTAGCAAAAACCGAGCATCGAGCTTTGATGCGGCTGAACAAGGGTTGGGCCGAGGAAAACCTGTGCCGCCGCTGCCACGATGCCGACAATAGCCCCGGCTTCGACTTCTCCAAGTACTGGCCACTCATCGAACACATTGGGAAGGATTAGTGCCAGCTTTTCGGGAGGTTGGTAAGGCCGCTCTCTTCTCATCGAGAAATTTCTTTTGACGTGACGGAGCGGCTCCATGTGTGGCATCTGCGGAGCTGTTTGGTCAAGTTCAGGCCAAGGTGTGGATGAGGCCACGCTTCGCCACATGACGCGGATACTCGCTCATCGTGGCCCCGACGACGAACAATTTCTCTGGAAACCGCCGATGGACCGCACGGGCCGCTCCGGCATCCCTGGAGTGGGGCTCGGTTTCCGCCGCTTGGCTATTATCGATCTGGCCACCGGTCGTCAGCCCATTTCGAACGAAGATGAAACGGTGTGGGCCGTCTTCAACGGAGAAATCTACAATTACCGAGAACTCCGCCACCGTCTGGAGGGGCACGGCCACACGTTCCGCACTCGTGGCGATGCCGAAGTCATCGTCCACCTCTACGAGGATTTGGGGGTTCAGTTTCTCGAGCATTTGGTGGGCATGTTCGCGATCGCGGTTTGGGACCAACGTCAAGGTTCCCTCATGCTTGCCCGGGACCGGTTGGGCCAGAAACCTTTGGTGTATAGCGAGCAGCCGGGGAGGTTGCTCTTTGCGAGTGAACTAAAAAGCCTGTTACAAGTGCCCGGTCTGGGCCGGGACTTGGATCCCGGCGCCGTCGATGCGTACTTCGCCTATCAATATGTGCCACATCCTCGAACAATTTTTCGAGGCATCCGCAAATTGCCGCCGGCCCACTACGCGGAATATCGCGAGGGAACGCTTCAGGTAAAGCCTTATTGGTCCCCTGATTTCAATGTCGAATCGACGGAGAAACCGGAAACCCTGCGGAACGAGTTGCGGGAGCGGCTCACCACCTCGGTCAAGCTGCGGTTGCAGAGTGACGTGCCTCTGGGCGCATTTCTATCGGGCGGGGTCGATTCCGCCTTAATTGTCGGACTGATGCAGAAGCTACGTGACGACCCGGTGCGGACCTTTTCGATCGGCTTCACGATTCCGGAGTACGACGAGAGCGCCGCCGCGAGTTCCGTCGCTCGGAGGTTGGGAACGGACCACACGGAATTCCGTCTGGAGCCCGAGCGCGTGGATATTTGGGAAAAGCTGGTCTGGCAATTCG
This sequence comes from Pirellulales bacterium, assembly GCA_028289405.1. Classification (GTDB taxonomy): domain Bacteria; phylum Planctomycetota; class Planctomycetia; order Pirellulales; family JANQPP01; genus JANQPP01. The sequence goes on along the minus strand of JANQPP010000121.1, from coordinate 38,400 downwards.
ACGAGCCCTTCGCGGATAGTTCCGCCATTCCCACCTGGTATGTTTCTCAATTGGCCCGGGAGGAAGTGACCGTATCGCTGACGGGCGACGGAGGAGACGAGCTTTTTGCCGGTTACCCGCGGTATCGCGCGGTACGATTGTCGGCATGGGCGGACCAATACCTTCCGGGCAGCGTCTTAGCGGCGGCGCGGCGATGTGCCGCTTGGCTTCCCACGAGCCTCAGGCAGAAATCTCGGCGACGGCGATTGAAGCGTTTTTTGGAGGCGATCGTGCTCCCCGAGGAGCGGCGGTATTTGGAGTGGATCTACATCTTCAACGATGCGCGGCGGGCCGAGCTGTACACGGACGATTTTCTGTCATCGCTGACAGATACTGACCCCGCCGTCTTTTGTTCCGAGACATGGAACCGCGCGGGCCAGCGGGATCCAGTGACGCGTGCCGCGACGGCGGATCTGTTGACGTATCTGCCGTGCGACTTGATGACCAAAGTCGATATGGCGTCCATGGCGCATGGCCTCGAATGCCGTCAACCCTTTCTGGATCACCGGGTGGTGGAATGGGCTAGCCGCATCCCGTTGCGATTCAAAATGCGTGGTTTGTCTGGAAAGCGGATTCTGGCTCAAGTTTTTCCCGACCTGTTGCCAGCCAGCGTGATGCGGAGGCCCAAAATGGGCTTCGGGGTACCGCTAGGTCATTGGTTTCGCCACGAATTGAAGGGCTTGCTGCAAGACTCGCTCTCTCCGGAAAGCCTGGCCCGCAGGGGGATTATGCGGCCAGAGATCGTCCGGCGGTATGTGAACGAACATCTGGCCGGAGACTTCGACCATGGTTACCGCTTATGGGCACTGCTGGTCTTTGAAATGTGGTGTCGGACATGGCTGGATGCCGTGCCAACCAGGGAGACATGAAATCGGACAAACGTGCTGAACTTGGAAAATCAGACTAATCCGGGCAGTCGTCGAAGCCACCGAGGCATGCATCCAAACGGTGCGGATTCTTCAGGTGAGGTAAAGCCCTTCTGAACGGAACGCCGAAGCGATAAACTGCGAATAATACGTCCATGCGGCGAGAGAATCGAGGCAATACTAACGAGGAGAACACGGCTCATGGAAACGGACGGGATTTTGTCGGTCATTCTGGCGGGGGGGAAAGGCACACGGTTGGAACCTTTGACGCGAGATCGAGCCAAACCCGCGGTCCCGTTTGGCGGTGCCTACCGGATTATCGACTTTACCCTTTCTAATTGTCTGAACAGCGGCTTCCGCAAGATTTTGGTGCTCACGCAGTACAAAGCGATGAGCTTGGACCGGCATATCAATCTAGGCTGGCGCCACTATTTCCGCCACGACTTGGAAGAAATCCTGGATATTGTCCCGCCCCAACAGCGGATCGATGACAATTGGTATCAGGGCACCGCCGACGCGGTCTATCAAAACATCTATGCGCTGGAGAAAGAACGGCCGGAATACGTCGTCGTGCTCGCCGGCGATCATATCTACAAGATGAATTACATGAATTTGGTCCGTTACCATCAGGAGAAGCAAGCGGACCTCACCGTGGCGGCACTCCGCGTCGACGCGAAGGAGTCCCGGCATTTCGGCGTCATGGCCATCGATCTCGACGGAAAGATCATCGGGTTTGACGAAAAACCCCAAGTGCCGCGCACGATCCCCGGTGACGATCAACACATCCTGGCATCAATGGGAGTGTATGTGTTCACTGCCCGATTCATGTTCGAGCAGTTGTGTAAGGATGCCACCCGTAAGGACAGCGCTCACGATTTCGGCAAGGACATCATTCCGTCCGTGATCGATTCCCATCGGGTCTACGCCTATCCGTTCCGTGATGAAAACCAAAAAACGGACGCCTACTGGCGTGACGTGGGGACTTTGGACGCATATTTTGAAGCCAACATGGATTTGGTTTCCGTCGATCCACAGCTCAATATCTACGACGAGCGGTGGCCCTTGCGGACGTATCAACCCAACTGCCCACCGCCCAAGTTCGTGTTCGCCGAAGAGGGGGACAACAGCCGCCAGGGCCGAGCGCTCGACAGCGTGGCGTGTAGCGGTAGCATCGTTTCGGGCGGGACTGTCCTGCGTTCCATCTTGGGCCCCAACGTGCGGATCAACAGTTTCTCCCGTGTCGAGGATTCGATTCTTTTCGAAGGAGTCAACATCGGGCGGCACGCGAAGGTCCGTCGGGCCATCATCGACAAGGGTGTTCAGATCCCACCGGGGACCCAAATCGGATTCAACCGGGAAGAAGATTTGGCCCGAGGATTCACCGTCACGGACTCCGGAATCGCGGTCATCGCGAAGGCAGACGGCGTAGAACACTTTTCCCTTTCGGAAGCCGCTGTTCCGTAATGCCGTCCAGGCATGCGTCGGAGCGATTTCCACCGATGCTATACGTCCGCGCGTCTTTCACTCATCGGTTGGCAGCCCAATTTGCTCCAACCGGCGATATAGCCGGGGCCTGGTCATACCGAGCATTTTTGCCGCTTTGGCTTTGTTTCCACCCACAATTCGCAACGCACGTCGGATGATTTCCCGCTCGACATCCCGCAAAACCTCTTCCAGATCGATGTTCCGAACGGGACGAGGAGGGTGTTCTGCGGCGAGTCGGGCGTGGTGAATCCGCTCGGGTAAATCGGAAACCTCCACAAAGGGCCCTTCCGCCTGATCACAGGAATTCCGTACGAGCTGCGCCAATTCACGCATTTCGCCCGGCCAGGGATAGACCACAAGTTGGTCCATCGCCTCTTGCGTGAAGCCCGAGAGCGGCGTGGCACGGTCGTGGTTGGCCTGTTCCACCATGGCTTGAACTATCAGCGGCAGATCTTCTTGACGTTCGCGTAGATTGGGGATCGTGATTACGGCGGTCGAGAGACTGTCTGCCAGGCTGGGCAGAAACTCCCTCGACGCGGCAAGCGCGGGTAATTCCCGAGAAGTCGTGGCCATGACCCGCCAGACTGGATGTGGGGAATCAGCGATGTCCAAAATTTCCCGCTGCAAGTCTAGCGAAAGCTGGTCGACATCTCGCAGCAAAACCGTAATCGTCGAGGCGTGTGGTGCTCGATCATCGTCCCGCTCGCGCAACGCACGGAACGTTGAGAGGAGCATGTCATGCCCCAGCAGTCCGCAAGCGAGCGGGACGATGGGGCCGGTTTCGTTTTTTGGCCCGGCAAAATGGATGGCGCGGGCCACGGTTTGCCGTCCGCTACCGGCAGGGCCATGCACCAACACGGGCATCCTGTGCTGGCCAGCCAGTTGGATTTGCCGGCGGACCCGACGGATGTTTGCGCTCTCTCCGGCCAACACTTCTCGCAATGGCTCCGCTTGGAATTTGTGCCGAAGCTGCTGAAGTGCGGCACGCAGTACGGTGGCTTCCGGCGTTGTCGTGGGCGGGGGCCAAGAGTCGCGTTGATCCGAATTGCCTGTATGCGCCACGGCCAACACGGCATCCACGGCATTACCCTCGCCCGTGAGAGGAATAAAAAATGCTACGCGTGGGCGTCCGGCGGAGTTTGCCGTCGGTGGGACGACGGTGCTCCAAGCAGGCACTCGCTCGCTCCAAATATGTGGGGGGGGAGCTAAGCCCATCAGGCCGAGTGCTGTATCCGTATTGGCGTGGCAGTCGGCGCCGACCAGTTGCTCCACTGTCAGTTCGCACCAATCCGCACAAGCCTCGTTGGCGTAAAGCAACTCCCCCGAAACAGCGACCACATAAACTGGATTACGGGTCGTCGCCAAGAGTCGGCTCAGTTGGCCCGTGGGCGAGCGGCGACGGGCCATCATCCACCTAACCATTCACAAGCAGCCGAAATAGCGACTCGCAACGCGCAACCGCATGCGACAAGCACGTTGCCTGGGCCAAAGATCGGGCGGTTTTGATACGTGGCAGGCCGGATCATCTGGTGATAGGCCGTGTCCACCAGCGTCGAATGAGGCGGACAATACTCCATCGAAGCTACCCCCCGAGGATTCGAACCTCGACTAAGTGGGCCAGAACCACTCGTGCTGCCATTACACCAGGGGGCAATCCGCGTCTATTTTATTCGACTCCTTCGACGTCGGCGGCTACTCGCCTAAGCCTAGGAGGGACCATTCCGGTCGTCAAGGCTTTTGCCTGTCGCGATAAGGCGTTAGGACATAGCGCATACAAGGCTTGGCCAGCGCGTAAGGATCGTCTCAAGGAAAATCATTCCATTGCCTCCTTTTTTCTTCTCCTGGTGGCGCTGCACGCTCGCGGCAATTAGAATGATGGATGAAAGCAAGGCATTGGATGGAGGCAAGAGACCCATGAGTTCGCGCGGAGCTAGTGCCGTGGTTTCGGCCAAAAGCAAAATCCTTCAGCAGCGACTGATCTTGGAAGCGGAGGGCTACCTGGAACTGGGCATGCCCTGCCAAGCTTGGCAGGCCCTTAAGCGTATTGACGCACCGCTGAAACGGTTCGCTGGTCATGTGGCCTACTTGCGGGGGGAATCTTTGCGGGAACTCGACCAATTCGACGAGGCGTTGCCACAATTACTCCAGGCCGCCGAACAGGCTCCGGAAAACATCGCCGTATGGGTCGGCATCGGCTGGTGCTACAAGCGGATGGAACAATTACCTCGCGCGATGGACGCCCTATTGTCCGCGCTTCGCCAACACCCGGAGGAACCGATCCTGCACTACAACCTGGCGTGCTACCAGAGCCTGGCCGGTATGACGGACCGTGCTTTGAAATCCCTGACCCACGCCGTAAAACTGGATTCGACGTATCGAGAGTTGGCCCATGAGGAGTCCGACTTCGAGCCGATTCGGCATGTGCGGCAATTCCAGGAATTGATACGCCTCATCGCCTAGGACTCAAGGATTTTTCCCTCTCACGCTGAAAATCGAGAGATACGGTCCGCGTTCCCCGGGCGAGGCCAGACTGGCTGACCCCACCGAGGGAGAATTGCCCAATGGAAATGCCTGTGTGCTAAAAACGGTATTCGAGGCCGCCGAATCCGCCGTGAATGATCAAATCGCCGTTAGAATTCACGTCCGCCCATTGGGCTGTGTCCGACACGACGAGCGGGATTTGGTCGTCGGCGAGAGCAATACCCGAGGCGGCGATCACGCGATAGCCTCCAAACACCCGCCAACGGGGTGAGATCTCGTAGTTGATCCCCGCTTCGATTTCCCCCAGGACGGCGAATTCGTCCACCTGGGAATTCACGAGTAGCCCATTCACGCCATCGCCCCGAAACACGCTGGCTTGCTGGTTGATGTGATTTCCGTAGAGGCCGATCTTGGGGGCGGCATAGATACTCCATTTTTTTCCCACGAACAATTCGCCTCGCCCGCCGAACTGGAAGCCGACCAGATTGTTTTCCACGTCGGATTGGATGTAGGCTTCGTTCGCCCCGCCGTTGGCTCCGAAGGCAAAGCCGTTGGCGACCGAACCGTACAACAGGTTTTCATCGAATTGAAAGAACCGGATGCCTCCCATCCAGCTTGCCGTGAAACTTCCGCTGGCGGGGCGCACGCCGCCACGGATGAAATTGATCTCCAGGTTTTGGAAATCGTTTTCTCGGCGGAGAGTTTGCGCGGCGGAATTGACGAAGAAGTCGCCCAGCACGTTCGCCCCGAGTGCAACGGGAGCCGTGGCCACATCGAGGTTCGTTTGCAAAGCACCCGCCGGCAACAACGCGCCGAATGCTTCCGTGGAGTCGGTCAAGCTGCCCACGATCCAGTAGGACGCCTCCACGCGGCTACGCGCGCCAAACCAACGGCCCAGATGTACTTCGCCGCCGCCGTTGGGGTCTGTATCGGGGACTGGCAACACATGGTTGGCCGCGTTATTCAATTCATCCCCGAGAAAACGCGTATCTATATCGTCGCGAGTCAAATTCATGCCAGCGAAAGACGCGAACCAGCGGTGCCCGCACTTTTTTCCACAAACCGTGCCACAGGCTTCGCATGACATTCCGCAATCAGCGTCGCCGAGCCCGAGTTCCTCACCCATGCTCCCGTAGTATTCGGGTTCGGAGACAGGTGCCGGAGCGTGGTTCTCATTCTCGGGAATCGGCGTAATGTCATCCGCCATTCCGTCTTCGGAAAGCACCACGGTCTCGGAGGAAATGCCCTGGTGAATGACGTGGCCGTGATGATGCCGGCCATGCATTCCCCATCCACTGCGTGGAGCATAGAGGTTGTGGATAGAGGTGGGCAGCGGCAGGCCATCCGTTTGCGCGGGGAGAAGGCTGGGGGCGAGCAACACCCCGCCGCCGCAGAACAGGAAACGAATCCATTGGCTTTTCATGATTCGGACTCCCTTGAAAAAGGCATCATGCTCGGCAGACACATCAAAAAGCCCTCACTTGGAGGGCTAACGTGCAAGCTGCCGCGGCGCAGCGGAGAGGTTACCGCCCGCGCTGCGCTCCATCCCGTGGAAGTCCGTTTCCAACGAGTTCATCCCTGCGAACCACTCCCTTCATCGACGGTCTTCCCGCCATGGTTCGCGAGAAATCCGTGAGTTTTCAGAGTGAGATTTTCGGAAGCCGCGAACAATGCGCGCAAGCGTTGGCCTTGATACAAGCGGCCCTGCGCGTGGTGGCAATTCTTCAGCCTGTGACGCCTCTAGACGCACCGAAAGCGGGTACGGCATCATTTTACCGAACGCGGCGAGTGGAAGGCGTGCAACCTAGCTTACGATTCGGCGAGGCGGCGAAACGTGAGGACGAGATCCCTTGGGGATGTTTAGGAAGCGGCCGCGCTGGCGAGATTCAGGGTGTCCGCCTGGACAGGTTCCAGCGGCCCCGCGGTGCCTCCCAAGAGTTCCCGGGCCAGTTTCGCATAGTCCTCCGCGCCGTGGGAATCGGCGGAGTAGTCGAAGATGGACTGGCCAAAGCTAGGAGCTTCCGCCAAACGGATATTGCGGCGAATCCGTGTCTCGAAGGGTTGCACCGCGGACCAGGGCGTCCGCTGCGCCCGCGTCGCGTCGAAAAACGCATGCACGTCTTGCGTCACTTCCGCAGCCAGACGCGTGCCCGATTCGTACATGCAAAACACGACGCCGGTTAAACGTAGTCGATCATTCAGGCGGCGGCCCACCAACTGGATCGTGCTGAGGAGTTTGCTCAAGCCATGCAGCGCCAGGAAATGCGGCTGAAGCGGTAGGAGCACTTCTTCGACGGCCGCCAAGGCGTTGAGCGTCAACACGCCCAACGAGGGAGGGCAGTCCATTAGCACAAAATCGAATTCCGCCTCGTCGTCCGCCAGGCGGTCCCGCAAAATCACCTCACGACCGACAACGCCGGCCAATTCCACTTCTGCCGCCGCAAGGTCCAAATCGGATCCGACCACCCACAAATTGGGGGCGACTTCCCGCCGCGCCTCCGCCAACGGCATTTCGCTAGTGAGAACATCGTAGATCGAACGTTGCTCCGGTTCTGGAGTGAGGCCCAAATGCAAGCTGGCGTGCGCCTGCGGATCCAAATCGATCAGGCATACCCGCTGACCCGCCGCAGCCAAGGCGGCGCTTAGGTTGACGGCGGTAGTTGTTTTGCCGACGCCCCCCTTCTGGTTGATGACAGCGATCGAACGCATGGGTAACATCCTTTCTACCGATTCGAAACACGATGGCGGCTCGGTTCTTTGCGCGGCGGATTATAGTCGGACGCCGTAACTGGAAACAGACGAATTTGGCGTCCTGCGCGGAACTAGGAGCAATAGACAGTTTTACGCGGGGCTTGATAGGATTTTGGGAGCGCTTAGCCAATGCCTCAGCAGGTAAAGTTGGGAGTCCACTGAAAATGCGGGTCATAGAAGAACCGGACAAAGAGACCGTGAGCCGCCGGGCGGCGGAATTCCTGGCCGAACTGGTGCGCCGCAGGCCAGATTGCGTCCTGGGGTTGGCCACGGGAAGCACGCCGCTTGGACTTTACCAAGAACTCATCCACCAACATCGCGAAGAGCAGCTCGATTTTTCACAGGTCGTGACGTTCAATTTGGACGAGTACGTGGGCCTCCCTCCCACGCACTCGCAAAGCTATCGCCACTTCATGCAAGAAAATCTGTTCAGCCAAATCAACATCAACCCTGAAAATACACATGTACCGGATGGCCGCGCGCTCGACTTCGAGGCGCATTGCGAGCAATATGAACGCGCCATTCAGGAAGCGGGGGGAATTGATCTGCAAATCCTGGGCGTGGGCGGCGACGGACATATTGCCTTCAATGAGCCGGGCTCCTCGTTGGGCAGTCGCACAAGGCTAAAAACGTTGGCTCCGGAAACAGTGCGGGATAATGCCCGATTCTTCGAAAGCGAGCAAGAAGTTCCTCGTCTGGCGATTACCATGGGCGTGGGCACGATTCTCGAATCACGCCGCTGTCTGCTAATGGCCTGCGGCCTCAACAAGGCACGGGCCGTCCAAGCCACGGTGGAGGGGCCCGTCACGGCGCAGGTCACCGCGTCGGCATTGCAACTTCACCGCGACGTGATCGTGATCGTGGATCACGATGCGGCGTCAATGCTGGCCCGCCGTGAATATTACCGTGAAGTGGAAGAGGCCGAACGCCGGTTGCGGGCCGAGCGAAGTTCGCAGCCCAGCTAAGGACACGCGTTCAGGGCGCATCTTCCCGGACGGGTTCGTCGGTGTTCGAGGTATCCATTTTCCCCAAAACCGCGCGTAACCCTTTGCTAATGGGACCGACACCGACGGCACGAGATCCGTGGTTCCCGAAGACATGCTGAAAGGATTGGTCGAAGTAGACATAAACGTGGTTGTCATCCTCGGAGATGAAACACAAAGCGGAATACCATGTCTCCATAGTTTCCGAGTGCTTCGGCTCCGCCACGCCAAATTCGAAGCTGTCATCCTGTAGCAATGCACGGCGGACGTACGTGAATCCGGGAGCGCCCGTCACGTCCCGCGTTTCCACGACTCGATACATCCGACCATCGACCGTGAGCATGGATTCCGTTGGCGTCGCGTCCGGGTCTTCCACGGGCGAAAGCCGCAGCCAATCCACGCGCGGGGCATGGCCAATCAATTCGGCCTGATCGGAACCCCAGTACGCAAGCGCCTGGTTGCCCGATTGGTGGTGATACAAAATCGAGAACCCGCCCAGCACGATGGCTATGCCAAGCAGTAATGTGACGGTCAAAGTGCCGGTTTGAATTCGCATCGCGTTCCGCCTGCGTGTCGTGTTCAAGATCCTTAACCATCGTAGTGGTCTACCGAGTTGAAAGTCGATGGGCCCCCGCATGTCCCAATCTCGAACGTTTGGCCCAAATGATGGAACGGCCTGGACTTGACACATTCCGCACCCCTTTGAATATGATTTGCGGTGGCATCGTGAATGGAGAGTCTTCCGCTGGCCACCATCGACGGAACGGTTTGCTCGGTCCGATTTTTTGCGAAAATTTCCGCAAGCCACGGCGGTGCCATGGAAACGATCCGCTGAGGCAACATCATAGGCGAGGAACCCACGCATGGCGGTGGACGTACAAAACATCAAAGAACAAGTCGCGGAGAAAGCGGAACTCGTGGAGCGCCTGCGTACGGAGCTCCGCAAAAAAATCGTGGGCCAAGAGGCCATGGTGTCCCGCTTGTTGATCGGCTTGCTCACGCAGGGACACATTCTCTTGGAAGGCGTGCCTGGGCTGGCCAAAACCACGGCCATTAAGGCATTGGCGGATGCGCTTTCCACGAAATTCCAGCGAATTCAATTCACGCCCGATCTGTTGCCGGCGGATTTGATCGGGACGATGGTCTACGTGGCTCCCGAGGGTCGTTTCGAAACCCGGCACGGCCCTATCTTCGCGAACTTCGTGCTGGCCGACGAGATCAACCGGGCTCCCTCCAAGGTGCAATCGGCGTTGCTGGAAGCGATGCAGGAACGTCAGGTCACCATTGGGGACGCGACCTATCCGTTGGAGGGGTTGTTCTTGGTGATGGCCACGCAAAACCCCATCGAACAAGAGGGGACCTACCCCTTGCCGGAAGCGCAGGTCGACCGCTTTATGCTCAAGGTCTTGATTGATTATCCCCAAGTGGAGGAAGAGCGGAAAGTTCTCGATTTGGCCCTCGACGGGGTGCAGCGGGAGGTGCGTCCCGTTCTGGAGCCTCAGGATGTGTTCGATATGCAGGAATGCGTTCGCCTGGTGTACATTGATGACCAAATCAAGGATTACATCGTGCAACTGGTCCGCGCCACGAGGCACCCGGAGGAGGCACGGCTGTCGCATCTGAAGCCGCTGTTGGATTTCGGCGCTTCGCCTCGGGCTTCGATTTATCTGGGATTGGGTGCTCGGGCGCAAGCTTTTCTGAATGGCAGAGGCTACGTCACGCCGCAGGACGTGAAGGACATCGCGCCTGATGTGTTGCGGCATCGGATCCTCCTTAGCTACGAGGCGGAGGCGGAGGAAAAATCGGCGGACGACGTGGTGCGGGAAATCCTCAACGCCGTTCCCGTGCCGTAAGGAGAGCGACGCATGCAGGAAATCGCCGTCGCTGAGATTCTAAAACGAGTCCGCCGCGTGAGAATCGTGGCCCACCGCGCCGTGAACGATTTGTTCGCCGGGCAGTACAAGAGCGTATTCCGTGGCCGGGGCATGGAATTCGAAGAGGTTCGCGAATATCAACCAGGAGATGAGATCCGCTCGATCGACTGGAACGTGACCGCTCGTTCCGGAAGCACGTTCGTCAAGCGGTTTCGCGAGGAACGGGAGCTCACCATCCTGTTCCTGGTGGATGTCTCCGGCTCTGGGGTGTTTGGTTCGGGCGAGCGTTCCAAATGGGATCTTACGGTGGAGCTTGCCGCGCTGCTGATGTTTTCGGCGCTGAGAAACAACGACAAAATTGGGATGTTGACCTTCGATGAGGAAGTGGTGGACTACTTTCCTCCTCGGAAGGGGAAGTCGCACATGCTGCGATTGATCCGGCAATTGGTGGCGCTGCCACCCCGGCCACGGCGGACGGATCTGGCGGCGCCACTCATGTTTCTGAATCGAGTCCAAAGGCGGCGGGCCGTGGTGTTTTTGATGAGTGATTTTTTGGCTCCCGATCCTGGCCAGCCGCTCGCCATCGCTCGGCAGCGCCACGATTTGATCGCCGTACGGACGGCGGATCCTCGGGAAAGCACAATTCCTGATGCTAGCATCGTGACCTTCGCCGACGCGGAAACGGGCGAATTGCGCCAGGTGGATACACGAAATCGCCGTGTCCGCGAGGCGCTAGTGCGCGAAGCGAATCGTCACGCGGAGACCTGGAACACGCGTTTTCGTGGCTTAGGGATTGACGAGCTGTCGGTGAGTACCGGGGAAGATTATTCCAAAACGCTGAGGCGCTTTTTCCGCATGCGCGAACGACGTTTTCGTTGAACATGCACCAAGGAACGATGTCCACTTTTTCGCGGTACATTCTCCTGCCGAAATTCAAGCGTCGCCGAGGCGTCGGCGTTTTGGCACGCGCGGGCCTTTTATTAGCCATGGTGGGAATTGGCTGTCTGCCAGGATGCGGTCGAAATGGAGAAACGGATCAGGCCCAGGATTCTCAAGCGGCTAGTAATCCTTCGCAATCCGTTGTCGAGCGTGGCCCGGTCCGCTTTAGCGTGGAAGTGGAACCGGCTCGCGCTAGGCTTTCGGATCTACCGGAGTTGACGCTCACGATCGAAACGGAGCCGGGCGTACGTATCGAGCCGCCCCCTTTTGGAGAAGCGCTCGGGGAGTTTCTCATTCGGGATTTTCGTGAAACGCTGCCGGCCGTGGCAATTGGCCGCGACGTACGCCGTCAGGTCTACACATTGGAACCGACCACGACCGGCACACTGCGGATCGACCCGATTACGCTGCATTTCACCGACGAACGTCCCGAGGGGGATGGTCAGTCTCATGCGGTGACCAGTGAACCGCTTACAGTGGAAATTGAGTCGGCCTTGGAGCAGGAGGCTCCTTCGCTGGACGCGCTGGCGGGACCGACGGAGCCTTTAGCACTGCCGCGTCCGGTGCCCTGGGGAATTCTCGCTTCGATCGTGGCGGGACTGCTTCTCTTGGCATCCGGATCATGGATTTTGTGGCGACGACGTCGGCAGCAGGGTGCCCAGGAGGTGAAGCTCAGCCCCCGCGAACAGGCAGTTCGGGACCTCGAAAGATTATGGGCCAGTGACACGGCCCGCCAGGACGTGAAACTGTTTTACGTGCGGCTGACGGGCATCGTGCGCACTTACATCGAACAGACAACCGGCATTCGCGCACCGGAGGAGACTACCGAGGAATTCCTACGCGACATCTCCACGAAGAGCGTCTTTTCACGCGCGGAGCATGACCGCCTGGCCAAGTTTCTCGAAGCTGCGGACTTGGTCAAGTTCGCAGCAGTTCGCCCGTCCTTCGACGATGTGAAGGAAAGCTACCAACGCGCCCGATCCTTTGTGAACGCTCCCACAGTTCTGGCGGCGGAGGTCGTGTCGTGAACGGTTTCCGCTTCGGGGATCCCTTTTGGCTGTTGCTGCTGCTGCCGGTGCTGGGTGGAGCGTGGTGGCGAGCGCGGCAGCAAAAACCGGCCGTGGTGTTTTCCAGTATTCGTCGCTTGGACGTGCTTCCCGAGACTTGGACCGTTTGGTTTCAGCGGCGTCTCGCCTGGCTGCGAACATGGGGGCTTTGCTGTCTTGTTGTCGGTTTAGCTCGCCCGCAAAAAGGTCGCGAAGATTACCGTGTCCGGGCCGAGGGAATCGCCATCGAGATGTGCATCGATCGCTCTGGCTCCATGCAGGCGCATGATTTTCAACTGGATGGCCAGCCGGTGGACCGGCTCACCGCCGTAAAAAAGGTATTTCGGGATTTCGTGTCCGGGGCGGAAGAATTGTCGGGCCGACCCAACGACCGCATCGGTCTCATCGAATTCGGGGGTTTCGCGAATGCCATGTGCCCGCTCACTCTGGATCACGGAGTGCTCTTGGAAGTCCTGGGAAGTGTGCAAATCCCGAAGCCGATCCGGGACCAACGGGGGCGCATCATCAATCAGTCGCTGCTGGAAGAAGAAATGTCCACGGCGATCGGCGATGCTCTGCTGCTGGCGGTCGATCGCCTGCGGGACATCGACGCCAAAAGCAAAGTAATTATTCTCCTCTCAGACGGGGAGAATACGGCGGGCGTGATCGCTCCGGAGGAAGCTGCGGATGCCGCCAAGGCCGCCGGAATCAAGATTTACGCCATCGGCGTGGGACGAACGGGCCGTGCTCCCTTTCCAGCTTTGGATCCGCTGGGGAACCGCGTGTTCGTGCCCCGGGTTGTGCGGCTTGACGAGGAAACGTTGCGGAAAATCGCGGCGACCACCGATGGGCGTTACTTTAACGCGGAAGACACCGCTGCCTTAAACGACGTCTACGCGGAGATCGATCAGTTGGAGAAAACCATCTCCGAGGGCCGGATTTATATGCGCTATCGCGAACTTTTTTCGTATTGGATCGTACCGGGATTGGCTTGCGTGCTACTGGAAATCACCTTAGCCTCCACCCGTTTTCGTACGTTGCCGTAATAGTAGAAGCAGAATCGCATGGATTGGGGAAATCCAAGACTCCTGTTGCTGCTGTGGCTCCTGCCGGTGCTCGTGACGCTGTTGTTCTATGCCCAAAGGCGAAAGCGGCAGGCGGCGGCACGCCTCTTTGAGGCCAACATGCGTGCGCGCCTCATGCCCGACTTGCGCGGACCGCGCCGTTGGTGGAAAGGGTTGGCATTGTTGCTGGGGCTGGCGGCGGCAATTCTGGCACTGGCTCGGCCACGCTTCGGTACACGCTTCGAGGAGGTCGTCGCGCGCGGGCTGGATCTGTCCATCGTACTGGACGTTTCCCGCTCCATGCTGGCCGAGGATATCGCCCCCAATCGCCTCGAGCGGGCCAAATTCGACATTCAAGACGTGTTGGAACAGTTGCGAGGAGACCGAGCGGGACTGATCGTGTTCGCCGGGCGGCCCGTGGTGAAAGTTCCCTTGACCACCGACCATGGCTTCTTTCGCCAGGCGTTGGAAGAGGTCGATACGCAAAGCGCGCCTCGTGGTGGCAGCTTGATCGGAGATGCGCTCCGTAAATCACTCGAAACCATGAAACCGGCTCACGACCGGGACCAAGTGGTCTTGCTGATCACCGATGGCGAAGACCAAGATTCGTATCCCTTGGAGGCCGCCGAGGCGGCAGCCGAGCGGGGTGTGAAGGTCATCGCCGTGGGACTCGGTGATCCGCGCGAAGGAGCCCGCATCCCCCTTCAAGAAAAGGGATCGGCCAAGGGTTATGTGGAGCATGCAGGCCAGCAAGTCTGGTCCAAGCTAGATGAGGAACTGCTACGCTCCATTGCCCTCAAGACGGGAGGCACCTACATCCCCGCGGCCACGAGGGCATACGATTTGGGCGAACGCTGTCGCGAAGAATTGGCGGAACTTCGGAGGGCGGAAACGCGCGGCGGCAAACGGGAACGGCGATTGGAACAATATCAATGGTTCGCCTTCACGGCGGTGGTCTTCCTGCTTGGAGAAAGCCTAGTGGCTCCCTGTCGCACGCAAGCCTACCTTGAATCCGAGAAGGCCGCGTGATGTATCATCCACTGATCCTCGTGACGATGCTGCTGGCATTCCTACCCGGAGTCGTTTCGGGGAAGGAATCGGCAACCCGACTGGTGCGGGAAGGGATTACACGTTACCAGCAGGGAGAGTACACGGCGGCGCTTGAAAAATTCCAGCGTGCCGAAAAACTAAAGGTCGAAGATCCCCGGATCCTCTTTGATCAAGCCTGCGCGCTCGCCGCTGGAGGAAAACCAGACGAAGCAATTCCTCTATTTCAACGCGCGGCCGTGGCCCGCGATCCGCATGTCGCGGCGGAGAGCCACTACAATCTGGGGCATCTTTCGGTCGCCAAGGCACAAGCGATGTTTGGTCAGGAACCTTTGGTAGCGTCATCCGAAACTCGCCAAGCAGGCGTGGATCTGCTACTGCAAGCCGTCAGCCATTACCGCGATTGTCTGGAGGTCGAACCAGGACACGCGGCAGCGCGGCGCAATTTGGAGGCGATCCGCTTGTGGATCAAACACATGCAAGCGGCGTGGAAAGAATTGGACCGCCAAAAACGCCGGGACGAAGCGGACCTTCCCGACTACCTGCAACAGTTGCAAGAAGAGCAGGAGAATTTGCGACAGCAGGCTCAAGCCACCACGGAAGAACTAGATTCCCCACTTCTCCGCCAAAAACTATGGGAAACGGCGCGGGCCCAACGTCAACTGGCGGCGGAGATGCCCCATTTGAGGGAAAAACTTGTAGCCGCACTCGCCACCGCGATGTCGAATGGAGCGCCTGCCGAACCGCTGCCGGAGGACATGCAAAAGGCGTTGGATCATCGAATCGGGCAGACGGGAGATCACATGCAGCGAGCTGCTGACGGCTTGAACAGTCAGGAGATATTGCTCGCCGTCGAAGCCCAAGACGCCGCCTGGAGAGCGTTGGACGATCTCTACCTCGCCGTGGCGCCGCTGCCACATTTACTCGAACGATCCTTGGAGCAACAGAAAAAAGTCGTTTCCACCATCAAAAGCCGTACGTCCGACGAACCTCCTGCCACAGCCGATACCGGTGACTCTTTGCCAGGCGACGCTGAACAAACGGCACGCCAAGAGCGGCGAGTCGATCGTTGGGTCCGCGTGCTACCCGAACGAGCGGAAGCGGAGTTGGCGCAATTGCCGCCTGCAGAAACGACGACGACCGGCGACGAACCGCATCCCCTCGATGAAGCGCCCGAACTCCCGGCAGATACGTCCGCCTCGTCCGGCGTCGATGCTTCAGCGGAGGAGCAATTAGCCCAATATCGTCAGATGTTGAACAAGGCCGTGGAATTGGGTCCACAAATCCCGCCCCTCACGCAGCACGCGGCCGAACATTTGGAGCAGTCGGACTGGCCTGCCGCGCAGCCGCCCGCAGAAGAAGCGTTGAGGCTGTTGGAAGAAATTGCCAAATCAACCCCACCAGAATCCCAACAAGACCAACAGCAACAGCAGGATTCCCAGCAGGATCAAGATCAGCAACCGCAAAGTGAAAACGATTCCTCGGAGGACTCTCCCTCTGAGCAGAACAACGAATCACAGTCCGAGGATTCCGACAAAGCACAGCCGAAACCTGAAGAGCCAAACGAACCGGATGAGAGTAAATCTCAGGAGCAGGAAAAAGAATCAGGAAAACAACCAGACGCTTCCGAACAAGAGAATCGCCCCATGACACCGCAACAAGTCGAAGCGCTGTTACAACGTCTCCGGGAGCGCGAGCGGGAACACCGCCGGCAGCGAAAACAGTTGGAACAATGGCTGTACCGCAGAGAACCCGTGGAACGGGATTGGTGAGCATGTCACGTTGGAAGCACATCTGGATGGGGGCTGTTTGTGCCGTTTGCTTTTTAGCCGCCATGGTGCATGCGCAAACGGTTCGTGCCCAAGAGGTCACGATCAAAGCCAGCGTGGATAGGGCCCGCCTTTACGAGGGGGAGTCCTTGATCTACACGCTGAACGTGTCGAACGTGGAGGATTTGCCTCCACCCGAATTGCCCGTCCATGACTTTTTCGATGTGCATTTTTTAGGTCCACAGTCCTACAACACCAGTAGTTTTTCCATCACGCCGGGCGGACGAAGCAGCGTTCGCCGCTTCGGTATCATTTTCCGTTATCGTTTGACTCCTCGTTCCACGGGCGAGATGGAAATTCCTCCGCCGGTGGTGAACGTGAACGGTGAAGAAATCGCCGGGCGACGCATTACGGTGCAAGTTCTGGAGCCGGGCGCACAAGAGGTGGCCCTGCTGGAAATTGAGGCGGTGCCGGCCATCGTCTATCCCACGCAGAAATGTGAGGTACTGCTGACCGTGGCTTTGAAGGGGCTGCCCGCACCTTATGAATCAAGAAGTCCACTGGAGCCGCTGATTCGAGAGCACCCTTCCTTGGAAATTCCCTGGGCCATCGACGAAAATCTTCCCGAGAAACTTCAGCCGGAGCAGGATTGGAAAACCTGGTTGGGAAGTTACGTTTATCGAGGGAATCATGGCTTCGCGATCAACGATATTCGACGGGATGACAGCTTGTTTTTGTTCTTCGACTCCCAGCGACTCTTGTTTCAACCTCAGCCCGAGCGAGTCACCAGAACTCGCGCGGACGGCGAGGAAGACCAATATTGGGAGTACACGTTCACGCGGACGTTTCATAGCAATCACGTTGGAGAATACGGACTAGGCCGGGCCATTTTGCGGGGAACTTTTGCTGGAGGGGAAATAGAGAACCAGAAGGTCGTCGCGGAGCGGGTCTTCGCCACGACACCCGAGGTCACGATCACGGTGCGTGAACCGCCCGAGGAAGGTCGCCCCGAAAGCTACATCGGCGCGATCGGTATGATGGAATGCGAAGCTCAAGTCACCCCCGAGGAAGTTCGCGTGGGTGATCCACTGACGCTCACCTTGAATTTGCGCAGTGAAGGTTCGCTCGCTTTGGCCGTGCCACCAGACTTGGAGCAGATTCCGGAATTCGCTGAACAGTTTCGCATTTACGATGCGTCCACCGACACTCAAGGCGGGACGCGACGTTTCGTCTACGCGCTGCGGTCGAAAACTGCCACCGTGGACGCGATCCCTTCGATTCCTCTGTCTTATTTCGACGTGGAAACGGAGCGGTATGTAACCCTCGAAACCGAACGGTTGCCGGTGGATGTGGCGGAAGCGGAACGGCTCTCCGCTGCGGATCTGGCCAAAGCTCCCCGCGACAGAACAGACGAAAACGCTGCTTGGGAAACTTCGGAAGAGGGCCTCTTCGGAAAGGCGGTTGATATTTCCGCGCTGCGTAATCAACGGATACGTCCGCTGCGTTGGGCGGCGGGGATGGGAGGCTTGTGTGGAGCTTACCTGGCCGCCTGGGGAGTCGTGGCCTGGCGGCGGCGCCCTCGGAATGAAGCGGAAATCCGCCGACGGGGCGCGTGGAAGCGGAGCCAAAATGGCCTGCGAGAGGCCCGCCAATCATGGGAACGCAAGGAAGTCCGCGCTGCGGCCGAAAAACTGCATCAGGCGGTTTCCGGTTATGTGGCCGACACCTTGGGCGGCGATGATCCACTTCTCAGCGGCCAGGACTTGGCTGAGCGGCTTGAATTGGCGGGGCTGCCTGATGAACTGGTGGAGCGTGCCGCGCGAATCGCCGCGGCGAGCGAGGAAGTAAGATTCGGATCCTCCAGCAATCTGTCGGTCGAAACTTTCGATGATGCGAAACGTCTATTGGCGGACTTGGCATCGGTTATGAATATGCGGAGTTTCTGATGCGTGGCCTGCCGCGAATATCGATCACTCGAGCCTGCCCGCTGTGGCGGGCTTTATTCATGGCATGCTACGTCGCTGCCTCCGGATGTGGCGGCGGACCTTCAGACGAAGTGGAAGGGTTGTGGAAACAAGCGGAAACCACGCTGAATCAGGCGGTGCAAGACAGCGACTTCCTCCGCGCGGCGGCGCTCTACCAACAAATCCTAGATCGGGGATTCGTGCATGGAGACCTCTTTTTTCAGCAGGGAAATGCCTACACCCACGCGGGCCGAAAAGGTCGGGCCATTGCGGCTTACCGACAAGCGGAACGATACCTGCCACGTGATCCCTACTTGGCGGCGAATCTTGATCTTTTGAGTGGGGAAGCGCTGGCCCGGCAGGTATGGCCTTTATGGGAGACGGTCATCCCCTGGCAAAACTGGCTGGCTTATCACGAAAAGTTCCATCTCGCGTTCGGTCTCGCCGCCTTGGCGTGCCTAGCCGCCGTCGTGGCGACGGTATGGCCCCGCCGAGGGCTGCGGTGGGTTGCCCGAGCTTCGCTCGCCGTGCTACTGCTCTTGAGCGTTTCGATCGGCTACGATGTCTATCGGTACGAGTATCGCGTGTCCGGCGTGATCGTGGACAGCCAAGTCGAAGCCCGGAAGGGGAACGCGGAAAGCTTCGCGCCCGCCTTTACGCGGCCATTGCCAGAAGGGACGGAATTCATGTTGCTGGAGAAGCGGAACTCCTGGCTTTTTGCAGAGTTTCCCGGCGGTCAGCAGGGATGGCTCCCCGAGGAGGCCGTGGTACTTTTCTGACGTTTTCTTCGCATGCACCAAAACCTGCCGCATCGGTTCGTTCCGCCGTGAACCAAAACGACGCGCAGCCAACGGCGGATCCAAGTTCGGCGTACGTGCATGTCCCGTTCTGCGCGCAACGCTGCGGATACTGCAATTTCACGCTCGTGGCGGGACGCGATGATCTGATCGATGGTTACCTGCGGGCACTGGAGAAGGAACTAGAGGACCTGCAAACTCCCCGCCCGGTGCGGACGCTGTTTCTAGGTGGCGGTACGCCGACCCATCTGCCACCGCCCGAATTACAACAACTCTTGACGTTAATTGAACGCTGGTTCCCGCTTTTGCCCAGCGGCGAATACAGCGTGGAAGCCAACCCCCGGGATGTGGACGAAGCGCGAACCGATCTTCTGCTCGCCGCCGGTGTGACACGCATCAGCCTCGGCATGCAATCCTTTCACGCCGCAAAGCTACGGCTACTGGAACGGGACCACGCGCCGCAAGTTCTGGAGCAGATCTGGCCCCGCGTGCGGCAATTTGCTTCCGTATCACTCGATCTGATTTTTGGCACTCCGGGCGAGTCCCTGGATGAGTGGAAGGCCGACCTGCGAGAGGCAGGTACTTTTGAGCCCGACCACCTTTCCACCTATGGACTCACCTACGAAAAGGGAACCGCCTACTGGAGCCGCGTTCGCCGAGGGGATTTGACTCCGCTCGACGAAGAACTCGAACGGGACATGTATTTAGCGGCAATCGAACATGGAGAATCCACCGGCCTGGAACATTACGAGGTTTCCAATTTCGCCTGGCCGGGACATCGCTGCCGCCACAACGAAAATTATTGGCAGGGCGGTGAATTTTTCGGCGTGGGTCCCGGTGCGGCAAGTTTCTTAGCGGGCGAACGGCGTGTTAATCACCGCAGCCCATTCACGTACGTCAAACGCCTGCTTTCGGGCCAGTCACCGGTCCAAGAATCGGAACGGTTGGGCGCCGAGGACCGGGCCCGCGAATCACTTGTGTTTGGACTGCGTCGATTGGAAGGCGTGCAGTTGGAAGAGTTTGCTCGCCGCACGGGCCACCAAGTAGCAGACCTGGTGGGAGACATGTTGCCACGGTTCCTGGAAGAGAAATGGCTCGTCCTTGCCGATGGACGGCTCCGTTTGAGCCGAGACGGATTACTCCTTAGCGACGCGCTTTGGCCCCATTTCCTGCGGCGCTGAAGAAAGGGACGGTAGTGCCAAAAAAGATAATCGGAGGGCACAGGGGCGGGGACAACTTCGCTCACCAAACAAAGTTCAAACCGGACGGCTCTCATTCGGCAATACACCACACGCACCACTGCTGAACCAGATTTTGAACATCCTCGTTTTGTCGCTCTTGGAGATGTTCTGTCAAAACGTTCGTGATGACAGTCCGCCTCGCTTGCGGCGGCGAATTTTCCCGCTACTTGCCGTGCCTTCCTTCTTTTCGGTGATTATCTGGGATAGCATGGATTCGTGAGCTTCCGCCTAATTCAGCCGAAGGTTCGCTGTCAGGCAAATCATGCCTCTTCCCTTTCCTTAGGACGTCGCCATTGTCGCGGGAGGAGCGCTTGCGGAGGCTTGGCCATTTGGCTCATGTATTGAGGAGTACCGAGAATTTTCCGAGGCAGACGAATCGAGGTCCTGATTTCATCGGCCGGTTAGCTCGAATCCACGTCCGTAACGAAGGAAGTTGTCGGTACGGCAGGGACATGGCTTGAGCAATCCAAGGGGCGATACCAAGAAACAGTGGAAAATATGACGCAAATCCAAACCGCGAAAGCCAATCCGATTCCAAATTGGCAGCAACGGCTCGACGCCATTTACGACGTCGTGAAAGAGATGAGTCTGCAAACCCATCCCCAAGAGATGGTGCAGGCGTACGCGCGGCGCATGGCCCGTATTTTCCCGGTGGATCGCCGGATTTCACTCAGCCGGCGCGGCTTGCGGTGTCCAGCGTTTCGTGTGACTCGTTACAGCGAATGGCAAGAAGAGATCAATCCCTGGAAGCAGGCCGACCGCCTGCCGCTCTTACGTGGCGGATTTTTCGCGGACCTGTTGTATGGTGACGTGCCCCAAATCTTCGATGAATTGGATGTCCCGGACGACGATCCCGCCGCACCCTACCTTCAGGGGCAGCGCTCGGCGATGGCGATTCCCATGCTCGACCAAGGCCAAGCTCTGAATATGGTCATTCTCACCCGAGAACAGCCTGCCGCTTTTGACCGCGAGCGGTTTCCGGATGATGTTTGGCTGGCCAACCTGTTTGGCCGTGCCACGCACAATTTGGTGCTCTCGGAACAGGTGCGTGAAGCGTATGAGGAGGTCGATCGCGAATTGAAAACGGTCGCGGCGATCCAGCAGAGCCTGCTGCCCCGTCAATTGCCCGATATTCCTCGGCTGAGCCTCGCGGCGTACTATCAAACCTCCCGCCGGGCAGGTGGGGACTACTATGATTTCTTCCCGCTCCCCTCGGGAAAATGGGGGCTGCTCATCGCCGATGTGAGCGGACACGGCATCCCGGCCGCCGTGATGATGGCCGTGACGCATAGCATCGCGCATCTTTACCCAGAGGAATCTGGTGATCCCGGGGACATGCTGAGCTTTGTGAATTGGCATCTGGCTAGCCGCTACACGAATGGCTTCGAGGCCTTCGTGACCGCTTTTTATGGCATTTTCGATCCGGAAACCTTGCAATTGGAATATGCCTCGGCGGGCCACAATCCTCCCCGCTGGATTCGCTGCGGAACTTCCGAAGCCGGATCCCTGGATAAGGCGGTGAATGTCCCTCTCGGCGTGGGTGATTCGACCCGCTATGAAAGTTCGGTCATCACCTTGTCTCCTGGAGATCTCCTCGTCCTCTATACTGACGGAATCACTGAGACGATGAACGAGGAGGGAGGTCAGTTTGGTCCATCGCGGCTGGACCAATATCTAACGGAGTCTTGCCGTTTCAGTCCGCAGTCGATCGTCTCGCACATCGTGCAAGGTGTGGAGGCATTTGCTGTCTCTGAGCCGTATCGCGACGACCGCACGCTCGTGGTGGCCCGTGTAAAGTGATGGATGCCAGCGGAAAACAGGCGGCACTGGTGAACCCCATAAAGGCAACGGACGAGACCTACCGTTGTTTTTTCCGTCGACGTTTCACGGCCGACGGACGCTCAGGTTCGCGGATACGGCGATGTTTTGTCCCCAGGCTCTTATCGCATGCTGCCTATTCGCGATCATGCGTCCGATGCCCGCTTGAATCTTCTCCTTGACTGACGGATGGAAAATGGCTCGTTCCGAATGGCAATTCTCCTTGCGTGGCGGTTTGCTAGCGACATTGTGGGTGGCGGTGGCTTTGGGTTGTTATGCCGCCATCACGAAGGCGCATCAGCTACGCGCTCCGTTTCCCGCGGAAGTACCGCTGACTTGGATCATGATGGTCTGCCCATTCATCGCCGTGGGGGCTTTGCTGGGGCGTTCTTTAGAAGGAGCCGCGATCGGGATCGGCACCGTGAGCCTTTTCTGGCTTATATGGCAGCTTGCTTGATCACATGATGTCTTCCGCGTTGTCTTGCGGTTCACTCAATTCGCCAGCAACTGAGCCACGATCGAATCGCTGGGGACGTTGTGGACGTAGCCCAACACGACCTTGCCTTGCCGGTCGATCAAGAAATAGGTCGGCCAGGCATCAATGGCGAAATCTTTCGCTGTCTGCCCATTATCCACGGCGATGGGGAAGGTAATGCCTTGTGCTTCGAGGAAAGCCTCCACGTCATCCGAGCCGTTGGAAGAATGCAATCCCAGCACCACGAGACCTTCGTTCTGATATTTTTCGTGCAGAGCCTGCACCTTCGGGATATTGGCTACACATGGTCCGCACCAGGTTCCCCAGAAGTCCAGCAGCACCACTTTTCCGGCGAGCGCGTCCCAAGGCAGGGGGTCGTCGGTATTGAGCCATCGGTCAATGGCCAGCGTGGGAGGGTTCCCGTCCCGAATCTTGTCCCGGGTTTCTTCCATCGCCAAGTGCATTAAATATCCCGCTTCGAGGGTGCGGTTGGCGACGAACAGCGTGCCGTCATCCATGGCCCAGGTATCGCCGTGAAACACGTACGTCAATCCACCGACGCCTTGAAAGCCATGCCCTTTCGCTTTCAATGCGGTCGGGTTGATGCGCAGCACGCAGTCGAAATGATTTTCATCGGGTCCGGCCCCAATGTGGTGCCATTCGTCTTGGTCCCAGGCATGGAGGTAATAGTTATCGACTGGGTTGCCGGCGAAGCCGCGTCGCTTCGCTGCGGGACCCATCCAATTTTCGGCGGGGATCAGCGGTGCGGACGGGGCTTCGACTTTAGACTGTCGTAGACAGCGGAAGGCGAACATTGTGTCACGAATGAAGTAACGCCCCTGGTGGTAGGAAATCTCCACATAGGGCTGGCCTTCCACCAGGTAAACGTCTGGCTGGACCTCTGGCTGGATCTCGCATAGCACGACTTCCCAATCGGCCTGGCCGCTAGCGCTCAGCCGACGGGCGTGAAGCCATCCGTCCCGTACCCACAATTCACACCTGTCGTCCGGAGAAGCCAGGGTTTCCGGGAGTTCGACCGTCCGTTGCCAGTCCTCGCTGAGCGACTCCACGCCTAATTCCACGCGGATTTTAGATGGCTGTACAGGGACCGCCATTTTTTCAGCAGCGGACGCGACTGGGCAACAAGCCAAGACTGCCCACATCGCCAGGGTTTGAAAGAATTGCGACCGTGTTACGGGAGATAATGTGTTCCACCGAAATAGCCTGGAAAGCATGGCCGCCTCCTCAAGAAAAAGACAAGGAACTCTTCCGATGGCAGCATAGGACTCCCCCCGTGAACCGTCAACAACGATCTGTTTCTGGTTGCCAGCCATCGGCCGCTTCTCTAAAAAGCTAATGAAATGGCTACAGTTCCTAAAAAAGGGGCCTGCCATGATCCCCTGGCACATCTTGCAAATGAGATATGGACATTCATTTATTCCCGATCGGTAGCGCGGGAGATGTCTTTCCTTTCATCGGCTTGGGAGAGCGCCTCCAGCGGCGGGGTCACGCCGTCACCTTGGCAACGGCGGAGGCGTTCCGTGATGATGCCGAGAAGGTTGGCTTGAATTTCGTGGCGCTTTCCAACCAGCACGAATTCGATGAGGTCATGGAGAATCCCCGCTTGTGGCATCCTCTACACGGCCCTCGCGTCGTCTTTCGTGACAGCGTCCTGCCCATGCTGCGGCGGCAATTCGAATACGTCGAAGGTCTCCCGCGTTCCGAGGGGACATTGCTCGTAGCTTCCACGCTTGGATTTGGCGTCCGCATCGCTCGGGACAAGTGGGAGTTGCCGCTGGCTAGCCTGCATTTGCAACCGGTCGTGATCTGGAGCGAGCATGCTTCGCCCCAATTGGGGCCGCTGTGGCTGGACGACGGGGTACCCCGTTGGGCCAAGCGACTGCAATTTCGTTTGACGGTCAAGGCCATGCTCAATCCCCCGTTGCGCGGGCCCGTGAATGCTTTGCGTAGCGAAAACGGCTTGCCGCCTGTCCGCAATGTGAATGAACTGTGGCACTCGCCGGACCTCGTCGTGGGCATGTTTCCGGAGTGGTTCGCTCCGCCGCAGCCTGATTGGCCAGTGCAAGCGGTGCTTACGTCATTCCCCTTATGGAACGCGGGTGGCGAGGAGCCTTTGGATGCTGACTTGGACCGGTTTCTCGGCGATGGCGAACCGCCATTGGTCTTCACGGCGGGCTCGGCGATGTTGCATGCGGAGGACTTTTTCCAAACCGCCGTCGAGGTGTGCCGGCGGCTAGACCGTCGTGGGCTCTTGGTGGCACGTGAGGGGCCCCAGGTCCCTCGAAACCTCCCGGCAAACGTCAAACACGCTGCCTATGCTCCCTTTAGCCATGTCTTTCCACGTTCCGCGTTGGTCGTGCATCATGGCGGGGTAGGCACGCTTTCGCAGACGCTCGCGGCAGGTGTTCCGCAAATCATCATGCCTTTGAGCCATGATCAGCCCGACAATGGCAAACGCATCCAGCGATTGGGAGTGGGGGATGTGATCCCTCGACGGCAGTTTCAAGTAGACCGGGCCGCGCGGGCCGTTCGCTACCTGCTCACCAATCCGGATGTTCAAGTGCAGTGCCAGCATTGGGCGGCGCGGTTGCGTGAACTTGATGGGCTAGAAGCTACCTGTGATGCGCTAGAGCAACTGGCCGACAAATCGGACCTTGTGCGGCGACCCGCGAGTGCGGGAAGTTGATCGCGACGGCTACCGATTGGATGGCCTATTTGACCCGCCACAGGCAATGTTCTTCGATGCCGAGTTCGCTGCGTTTGGCGTCGATTTCACGGCGAAATCTCTTGGCATCCTGAGGATAGCCGGCGGTCGGGTGCAGCCCCGGGATGTGTCGGCACCAGTAAGCGTTAAACACGCGCATGGCGACTTCACGCAAATATTTGGCGGTCATCGAAGCGAGAGCCACGGGCACCCAACGCTCCCCCTTTACGCAAAAGCGAATGTCGATGGATCGGCCACCGAAAGTCCATCTATACCGGCTCTCGGCGTTTCCTTCATGCTGAATCTCGATGTGACTTTCCGGTACAGCGCTCGCCAGCATTCCGGCGTAGGCGTTTCTCGCACCATGCTTGTCACCGATCACCAGGCACTCCGAAGATTCTTCCGCCTTGAGAACATTGACCAACAATGACAGCACGGTACAAGTCAACACGGTGGACTTCTTGCCGTGGTGCGCGATCAGTTCGTTCCAGCGCGGCGGAAACAGACAGGCGGTGGCGATGCGGTGTAAGCAGCAACCACGTTCGTCCAATTCGCTTCGTATCATGCAGGCTTGGTGGCGAATCTCCTCCGGCGATGAACTTAGGGGCAAAACGGGATCGTGATCCTGATACCAGGGGAGCAACGCGAATTGAGAAACGAAATCCGCGCCCGTCTCTTCCAACAGCCGATGCCAGGAAGAAGATTCGATTCCCACCTCGGCACATGAAGCAAGTACCGTTTGTTCCAAGCGTGCGAAGTCTTGGCGGCCTCGATAGATTTGCTTCGAATCTCCCCACAGCGCCCGTGTGGTCGGGGACCGCTTCGTGGTTGAATGATGCTCGCACGTGATTTCGCCCAACCGCTCGAGAGTTGCCCAATCAGGCACTTCCCAGCACGTGCCGCCCACCATGAGTGGCCCCAAGTTGGGTCCGTAACCCGCTTCATCGAGTCCAATCACCAGCATTTGTTGTGAGGATCTATGACCGGATCATGCACTGCTTAGGTGGGGGCCAAAAAACGAGAGCGGAAACGCGCAATTCACTTGGCCTAGACCAGCGGTAGCCAGCGGGCGAGGAGAATCGTGGCACCCAAACTTGCCAGCCCCAAGAACAGTAGAAGAATCGTCCAAGATTTCAGTGCCTCGGTTTCGGTCAGTCCGCCCATCTTGGCGAAAATCCAAAATCCGCTGTCGTTCATCCAGGAACCGACCAAGGAACCGGCTCCAATCGCCGTTGCCAAGTAGGCCGGATGGTAGCCCAACAAGGCAGGATCAGCGATGCTCGCCAGCATGGCGGAACCGGTGATCATGGCGACGGTGCTGGAGCCTTGAGCCACCTTCAGCACGGTCGCGACCAGGAAACCCAGCAGAATAAACAGCAAACCGGAACTGCCGCTCCCTTCCACCTCGAAAAGTTGCTGAATCGTGTCGCCAACGCGGGCCTCCTTGAGCATGGCGCCGAACGCCCCGCCACCCGCCGTGATGAGAATGATCACGCCGCCGCTCATCAGGGATTGCTCGACCACATCGGCCAACGCCCCGCGTGAAAGTCCGCGCTGGCGGGCCAGCACGATCAAAGCGATCACCGTCGACAATAGCAGGGCCAAGTTCGCGTTTCCGACCAAGGCGCTGATATCCGCCAGTTGCCGCCGCGAGGTTTGCCATTCATGAGCGCGGACCAATTCGGGGTACGTCGAATCCAACAGGGCCCGGTTGAGCCGTTCGACTTCCGCCGGTTTAAGACGAGCCAGGTCTTTCGCGGCGAGTTCCGTGGCCACGGGGTTCAATTCCACTTCTTGAAAAAACTCCGGCGAATAGAAACGTTTGGATAGCAAAACTCGATCGTTGAATTGCGTGAGCCAAATGCCACGTTGTTCCGGCGTGGCGCCCTCCAATCCCGCAAGGAATTCTTGTGCATCGCCACTCTCTTCGGGATCTTCCGCTGCGTTTTCCGTCCACAAAGATTGCATCCGCTGGGCTGCATGAGGCGTGGCCAGCGCGGCGTCATTCCGGAGTGCCGTAGTGAAAGCCGGCCAATCCGTGACGTCGGCTTCGCGCAAGCTGGCGGCCCGTTCCGCGTCCGCCATCGTGGAGAGCACGGTGTTCGTCGAAATTAGCAACACAGGCAAGATCACCGGCAGCAAGGAAACCCAGAGCGAGGGCAATTCTTCGTCCGGCAGTGGCTCGGGTTCCGGTTCGCTTCCCACGCGGCGCATGGGAATGTCCATCCAGCGACCCGCCAGACCCGCGAAGATTAGCCCCACCACGGCGGCGGGCAAGGCGACCATGATGCCCACGATGATCATCATGCCCACGTCAAAGCCCAAGTTGGCGGCCATCATCAACGGCCCGGGCGTGGGGGGCACGAGCGTGTGCGTGATGGCTCCGCCGGCGGCGATGGCCAGCAAGTATTTCAGATATAGCTTGCCCGTCTTGCGATACAGCGACCGCGCCAACGGTACCAACAGGTAAAAGACCGTGTCGAAAAAGACGGGGACCGCCAGAACGAAGCCGCTGCCCAAGAGCGCCACCGGCGCGTGCTTTTCCCCCAGGAGTTTGAGGAACATCCGCACGATGCGGTCGGCCGCGCCGCTATCGAGCATGCACTTGCCGATCACCGCCGCGAGCGCGATCACGATGCCGATCGATCCCGCCGCGGACCCGAAAGCGGCCGCGACACGGCTGATCTTTTGCGAGATGTCGCCCGGTGCCAGCAGGCTGACCGTCATGGCCGCCGTGATCAGGGCGATGAATGCGTTGACCCGTAAGACCACGATCAATCCCAAGACGATCGCGATCCCCACTCCCAGAATGACCAAGGGGCCGTAATCCATGAATGCGTCAACCTCCACGTGGTTTCGCTGAACTAACTGTCGCCTTCCGCACGGCGAAACTCGCCACGGAATGAACGCCCACCATAGGATGCGCCGGCGGGGCCGTCAAAGGATTTTTTCAGGCGATGGCATCAAATGCCACGTTGATTCGCGGAGGCGGGCTCATCCTCAAGGGTCAAGACGCTTCAAGAATCGCGCGCCGCCAACGAAACCGGCTCCGTTTTCCGTGACACATCGGTTTCTGAATCGATGGTCTCGAGCTGCTTCCAGAGACGCAGTAACGTTTGGTCCGTCGGTTGCCGTCGTAAGCACCAGGTGATTTCCTCGCGGGCTTCTGGGATCTTCCCCAACTCGGCAAAGTATTCGGCGAGCTGCCGGCGAATGCGGTAGTCGGTGGGCTGAAGCGCGAGGGCAGACCGCGCGGCCTTGATAGCCCACGCATCCTGTCCGATTTCGCGAAACGCGGCGTGGGCAAGCCTCCACTTTTCCACCGCTTGCCGGCCATCACTTTTCCGTGCCTCCCGCACGGCTTGATGAGCCAATGCTTGCCACAGGAATTCCGGCGGGTCGGCCATATCGGCGATGAGAGTGCCGAACACATCACTGGAAGGAGCGAACTCACGGATGAAAAACTCCAACCGTGATGGAGAGGGCTCGTTTCCCAAGATGAGTCGCCTGACACGCGCGCCGTGTTCGGGGCTGGTTGCATAGGCCCGCTGGAAAAACGCCAAGCCACGATCAAAGTCGCCACGTTCCCAGGCGGTTTGGCCGGCTTCCAGTAGTATCGTGCCGTGATGAGGCCGTGTGTGTAACGCCTGTTCCAATAAGCTGTCTTGAAGGTTTTGGTTGTCATGCTCCAGAAAGGCCGTTTCCCGCAGATAAAGATAGGCTTCTCCTTGGAGCGGACAGAGCTGCACCGCCCGGCGTGCGTGCCATGATGCCTGTTGAAGGTACTCAATCCTCGGTCCTGTGAGGTTTTTGAGCCATTTCTTCCAAGCATGCACATCCGAAGACGCCGATGCATGGGCCGTCTTGGCAATCTCGCGTAAGGGCAGCGGATTCTCACTGCGACTTTGTCTCTGTTCGAACAACCTCAAATAAGTCGCGGCCAGTCGGGCATGGGCTCGCGCGTGGTAAGGATTCGCTTCCAGTACGCGGATGAGATGTTCTTTTTGCACGGCCCAAACATCAGTGGTATCTGGCTGAGCGGCCTTGTGGTCCCATTCAGTTGCCATGGCATCGCGTCCGCCGACACCGAGCGTTCCTTGTTGGGATTTGTCTGTCGAAAACGTGGCGTGCAGATAACGATCCCAATGCAGGGCGGCCAGCGCTTCCGGGGCTTGAATTCGCAGCATGCATGTCCCGAGAAACAACACCACCGCGAGCGGCGCGAAGCGGAGCTGAAGGCCAAGAGGCTGGAGGGGAACGCTCGATGTCGATGGCGAAACGGAAACGAGTTCACGCAAACGGAATAGGCAGGCAATTTGTACGAGTGTGATCACCATCAAGCTCGGAATGTACCACACGAAGTCGAACGCGGCATGCAGCAGGCTTGCCGCAATGGAGGCTACGATCGACGCGGCCAACCCGGCATGCTGTCCCTCGAATGTGGTTCGCAATAAGCGCGAGCACTGTTGCAAGATGAGCGTTACGCCGGTGATCAGCAACACGAAAGCAGGTAGCCCTCCTTCCAGGAAGATTTGCAGATAGCCGCTTTCGGCATGCGTGAATTCACGATCCACCGGCGGCGCGAAATACGTTGGACAGACTTCGCGGTGCGTGCCGAATCCGCTGCCCATTCGCCAAAAATCGTGAATCGCCCGCATCTCGGCAGCCCAGAGTTGGCGGCGCAAGCCCTGCCGATCCAATCTTTCCACGTCCCCGGAGAGAAGATCCGCTGCCGCATCGGGTGAAGCGGGCGCACGGGGACTCCACATCACGAAACTGCCACCGAACGCCAAAGCCACGAGGAGGTAGATCCCCTGCCGCCGCGTCGTCGGGTTGGCGAGCAATCCCGCGACTCCGATGAGGCTGGCGCAGCCAAAAACCAGTAGTCCACCACGAGACCCCGAACCCCAGACAGCGGAGATGATCACCAGGGTACCGCCCACGAAGAATAGCCAAAGCGGAGTTCCCTGTAGGTACTGCCGGTTTGCTCCGGTTCGCCGAACCTGTTCCCGCGTCCTCCCACGACACATGTTCATCATCCACCACAACCACGGTCCGATGCCCAAAGCCAGCAGGTGGGCAAAATGATTGTGGTTGGCAAACGATGCCTTTACCTCGCCCGTAGCCGAATAGAGCGGATGGTCATACAGCGTCAAAAATCGCTCGCCACCGAACCAGTAGAAAAACAGCCCGCCGATCGCCATGAGCAGCGAAGACAGGGCGATCCAGCGCTGCATCCGCTCCACGTCGCCCACCGAGTGCAGGCGTTGATAAACCACGGCAAAGAAAAGTACGTAACTTATATAGATGCTCCAAGCGGCCTGTGTGGCGGATGGATGGAGGGAAAGCCGTTCCCACGGAAAGAAAGGCGAACTACCCGGCGAGGCAAAGTGGAGAGGCAGAAGATTCATCAGGCGAGGCGAAAGAAACTCCAGCAGAGAGGGAGCCATCGGCAGGAGTTGGAAGAGAGGGAGAATTCCCCCCAGCAATAAGAGCGGCCACCCGGGAATCTTTCGCCAGTGTGTTGCCGGGAGGAAAATATTCCGCAGACTCCAGGCACCAGTAAAGATCAAGGCCCCCACTACAAGATAGAGCCGTCCCCAGGGATGCCGTCCGCCCAAGATCCAAGGCAGGCCGAAGATGAGAGCGGCCAAACTCGTCGTCTCCACGTACGCCAACCAACGCGTGAGCGGCCAGGGCCGATGATTTCGCTGTTGAAGCCTCTCCATGGCCATTCTCCGCTGCCCGTCCGGATGTCGCCCCTCGATTTTCAGGCTGGAAAATCGTAGGCAACTCGGCAATCCAGCGAAAGGTCAGTCCCGCACCCGTGTGATCATTCAGGAAAAAGACATACACCGCCTCCAAAGTCCCCATATTGGATGGCTGCCTCACCCATGAAGGCCGAATTCTTTGAGATCCTTGCCTCACCGGAAAAGAGATCACAGAATAACTCGCGCCCAGCCGTCCCGCGCCGCGAAGGCCACCAATTCGATGCACGAGAAGGAATGGATCAGCAAATGAGGAGAAGCCTGATTTCACAACATGGTTTGGCGGACTTCTATGAGCACGACGTCTTGCCCGCACTGTTCCAGCGCCTCGATCGAGCCTTCCCCGAATTCCACTGGAGCCGGCAGGGGCGTTCTTGGCTAGCCGTTTCGCGCGCGGAGGATCGAGAGAATGGTCCGCTCCGTGAAGCCCTGATTTGTCACCAGCCTTGGGGCTTTCAGGGAACTGATGGACGCGGTACAAGCTGGCTGAGCTACATCAACGGGGGCAAACTCCC
This sequence comes from Pirellulales bacterium, assembly GCA_028289405.1. Classification (GTDB taxonomy): domain Bacteria; phylum Planctomycetota; class Planctomycetia; order Pirellulales; family JANQPP01; genus JANQPP01. Next base: position 6,753 of record JANQPP010000121.1, on the reverse strand, counting down.
TTCCGCCTCGGAGTTTACCGCGGGCATCCGCAAGCTGGCGGAACTCGCCGGCGTGGATAGCAGCTTTTTGGACCGGCCCGTTTCCCGCGCGGAACAGGTCGAAGCGGCGGAGCGTGAAAGGCAACGGGAACTTCTGGAAGTGTTCGCGGCCTATTGCCACGAGTTGCTCGCTGGCGAACACGGAGCGACCGTACGAGAGTGCGTGCAGCGAGATTTCTCCTTCGATCCACGTCAGGCCAACGATATCCCCTTGGGAGTCTATAGCACCCGCCAGGATGTACATGACTACTTGCGCGGAGTCGGTTTCAGCGAGGAGGACATTGATGTCTCCACCGTCGCCGGCGATGACCGTTTGGCGGGACGCCTGATCATTCCCTGGCGGGACCGCTGGGGACAGATTAGCACGATCGTGGCGTATGATGTGCTCCGTCGTGACGCTCCCCAAGAACGGCGGCTCTTCCTCAAAGTTCTCGAGGAACCACTGGTATTTGGATTGGACTGGAATCTCCGTCCGGTTCCAGAACGGAATGTGCCGCTGGTGCTGGTCGAGGGGTTGCTGGAGGCCATCCAGCTCCGAGTCAGTGGCGTGCCGAACGTCGCTTCCGTGGGAGACGCGGTGCGGCTTCCCCGTCCTGTTCATTGGGACATGCTGGGAAGCCAGGGCGTATCCTCGGTGATTCTGGCCTTCGGCGGGCACCGCGAAGGGCAGCAACGCGCCTTGGAGGCATTGCGAAATTACGGCACTTCGGTACAGCCTCCTCAGGTCTATGTGCTTCCTCCAGATAGTTTCGGGGAATCGCGGACGGCCGGAGCGTTCGTGAGGCATTTCGGACCGGAAGCGTTCCGCCAATTGCTCTCCCAAAAAAGGGAAGCCTTCGTCTTCGCCGCTCGCGCTTTGGTCCAGGAACATAAATTGGGGGAAGAGTGGAGCGCCGAATCCCGCCTGATGCTGTTGCGGGACGCCATGAAATTTGACGAGGCCATCCGCAATCCGGGAGCCGGCGAACGATTGGAGGCGGTCTTTTGGCCCACGATCTTCGACGCGTTGAGTTCCGATTGGAACAGACTGCGGCGGGATCTCGGAGAAGAAGTCGATTCGCTCCGTGAACGCCGAAGCCGTCAGCGGTTTTGGAGGTCGGCGGCTACCTCGCTACGGCATCTACTCGAAGCCTATCGCGAACGAGACCGAGAACGGTTTTCAGAAGTCGTGCAAGATTTGCGTCGCTTGCTGCAGCAGGGGACGGAGGGCACCCCGCCACGCGACAAACCAGCGGAGAAACCTACTCTCACCACCTCCCCGGCGCCACGACGGGTCACCGCTTGGGTTTCGGACGCGGCGACCGAGCATGTCGACATACCCCGTTCCCAAATCCCTTTTGGATTTACCGAACAGGATGTACGGAGAACCGCATATTCCCTCTGGGAGAAAAATGGCTGCCCGGAAGGGTTGGACTTGATGTTCTGGAAGGACGCGCTCGAACTCTTGCAGCGAGGCGCCACCCCTCCTTGACGCCATGGCAGGTCGCTGCCGGTTTAAAGCCAACGGACAAAACCTCCGCTGACTTTCGTCCATCGGCGTTTCACGCCCGCTGGACGCGCAATTTCGCGGATGCGAGGTGTTTTGTCCCCAGGCTCTTAACGTAAAACCGAACGGCCCTTCGGGAAGGGCCGTTCGGACGCCTCACCGTGCAAACGCCTTATCACGGTTTATTCCTTGACCTTGATTTTCCGGGTTTGGGCCTCTTCCGTTTTGGGCAGCGTGATGGCCAGCACGCCGTCCCGATATTCGGCAGCCACTTCATCCTCCGCGACAGCGCACGGGAGGGTAACCGTTCGGGAAAAGTTACCGCTCCGGCGTTCCACCCGATGAAACGATTTCCCCTTCTCTTCTTTCTCCTCCTTCCGCTCACCGGTGACGGTCAGCACATTGTGGTTGAGCCGGATGTCAATGTCCTTGGCCGTGACGCCAGGAATATCCATCCGCACTTCCAAGGTCTTGTCGGTTTCAGCAACATCCACCGACGGAGAGATCTCGCCTCCGAACCATTCACGCTCAACCTCCCAAAACCTCGACAACAGATCCTCCATCTCCCCGCGCCAAGTCGTGAGCGGCTCCCGCTTCCCCCACAAACCGCGCGGTTTCCGTTGGGTTAACGCCTCGGTCATCTCACTCCCTCCTTTCCATTGGAACCTCGAACACGCATGGCGTTTTTCACTTCGCCACGCACATGTGAAATGTGCAATTTTCGGACCAATTCAACCCGAACTTACCGAACTGACGCCGCCACGGTCGTCCGCTGCGAGCACGCGAAAATTCCGCGAAATTCGCCGGTCATCGTGGTGAGAGAGAAGGTGCGACGGTTACCTACCGGCTATTCGGAACGGGACTGTGCTCGACCGCGCGAATTCGTGCGGTCGGGACATGCGCAGGCGCCACACGACAAGATGAATTGCCAACTGGCGCAGGTTGAGGGCGGCTGGGATGGGCCGAGGATCAATCGCCGCTGCGAAAAATCGATTCGTCCCCGGGCAATTTTTGCGAAACTTCCACGAGTTGCTCGACCGCCTCACGGAAGTCTTTATTGGAAGGCTCGAGCGGCATTTCCTGGACCTTGCGAAATTCCGCCAAGACTTCTTCCACGACTTCCGTATGGAACTTGGGTTCCGAGCGTTCCAGATTGAGGATCGTGTTCGACAAGCGTCGCTCGAATTCCGAGGTTCCCTCGTCGTCCGGAATCAGGCGGCTCTTATCCCGTAGCATATCCCGCAGATCCAAGGCAGCCGCTTTGATGCTGCCCAGGAAGTATTCTTCGGCGAATCGCAACTCGTCTTCTGGTGGGCCGTTTTGGCAGCCGGCGAGCAGCAGGATGGTCATCACGAAGCATCGTTTCATCATGCACATGCGTGGATGGCCCACCTTTCCCTGATCGTGCGGGTGTTTCCGTTAGTTTGAGGTCCGCATGGATGAGCGGCTAATCCAAAGTACGGACCACCGCCTCGTGGTCATCTCCCATACCGTTGATGCTAAACAAGGCCCGCCATACATCTTGTTCAATCTCGTCATTGATGAACCGAAAGCTGGAGTCAACCATGATGGCATGCAAGCCGCCGGGATGATTGCTGCGGGGAGCGATAATGCTGTTAGAGCTTCGCACTTGCTGGCAATTGCCGGCCAGGCCCGCGTTGCAGATGGGGATGGAGTCCGGCATCAACGCATTTGGCCGCCAGCGACCATCCTCGACGCCCGTGGTTACTCCGAAAGGCCAAGCCCAGGCACCGCGAATGTCCTGCTCATCATCGAAGCCGAGGATCTCCGTCACGGCGACGGTGAGCATGATGCCATCCTCGACGTCCCCCATCCTGGCTCCCCATTGCCCCACGGGGCTCATCACGCCCCGGGCATCCAAATCGCTGGTGAACTCCGACAGGGACAAGGGCCACTCGGCACTCGAATTCGCGGCATAATTGCCTTTGGCATTGGCAATCCCCCCCTCGAAAAAAGCCTTGATGGTGGGCGTGGCGCTCGGACAGACCAGGCTCGCGATTCGGGGGCTGACAATCCCCGGCTGTTGAGCGACGATGGGCAAGTCGTAATCCCAGGCATCCGAGATGGCCGCCTGCTCGAAAAAGGGAAAGATCCGCACGAGCCAAGAGGCGCCCCACTCCGCGTCGTGCCCATCCTCCAGATCCTGCCGCGGATTGGGCCGGGTGGAGGTCGTGGTTCCTCCCAGGGGAAACTGGTCATGCTGATCATGGTACATCATCAGCGCGAGGCCGATCTGGCGGATGTTGTTCATGCAGGTGGCACGTCGCGCTGCCTCCCGAGCGGACTGCACCGCCGGTAAGAGCAGGGCCACCAAAATTCCAATGATGGCGATCACGACCAGGAGTTCAACCAACGTGAAACCAGCACGACGCTTCATTAGATCACCTCATGTATTCTTGTAAGCCCGCTTTGCGGCTCCGCTCCGCATCCTGAAAACGCCGCGGATTATCCCGCGCCTGCCGCGCGTATGCCAGGGATATTTTGTTTCGTGGGAAATTCTCATCGAAAGTGAATCCTATGCACACTAATGTCGTGGAATATTCGTCCACAATGAATGCACGTAGCGAATATGTGACACACGAATTTTTTACAATGACTTCACTCGAATCTCGCGATTCGTACAGGTTGCGTGAGTGGAGAAGTCTACGTACCTTTTTTTCGTGACAAACGTAAATTCGATGGTTATAACGTTGGCGGAGTTCATGGCTCTCACGGATTCGTTTGTTGGAAAGCCAAGCGTGCATCGCGGTTTGACAGTCTTGATTCAAGGGGGCTAACACATCATGAATTTCGGATCGAAGCTTATTCGTCGCGGCAAGTTCCGCTGCTTCTCAAGCGTTCCCTTGGTTGGCACTGGATGTTTGGTTCTGCTAGTTGCTTCAGCATCAGGCCAAGTGGTCGTCGATTCGGGGATCAGCACCACGCTCCCCTCGGCGGGAGGGCTCAATGGCTCTGACGCCCCCAATGCGGATCGCCCGGCCTGGGAGTGGGACGGCAGCGACGGCGGCGGGTTCAATCAAGGATTGATCTGGTTCGACATTTCACAAGAAATCCTCGACGGATTTCAGACCGGAGAAAACCCCTCTCAGGCGATTCTGCGGCTTCCAGTCAATGACAGTGGAGATAGTGGCAACCTGCATCGCGTCACGTCGGATTGGCTCTCTGGTCCGGACGGAAGTGAAAACATCACCTTCGACGGCTTTCCCGATGGCCCTGGCATCATTGAGGGTGTCAACGCAGTCTCGAATCCGAGCGCCGTCACCGGATCGGTCTCTAGTGGCGTCGTGACGGAAATCGATGTGACGGTGGATGTGGCTGCTTGGGCCCAAGGTGAATCCAATTTTGGATGGGGCATCCTGCCAACTGGCGGTGGCGGATCGGGCGTGAATTCCTTTGGTGAATCACCACAACCGGAATTGCTGCTATTCAACCTGTTTCTCCGCGATGGGGATTTCAACCAAGACGGTTCCTTGGACGTGGCCGACTTTGAAATCATGGCCGCAAACTTCCTGACGGGCACCACGTTCCAGGAAGGAGACATGAATCTTGATGGCATCATTAACTTGAATGACTTCGTGACCTTCCGGGCCGTCTTCAATGAACAAGCTGCTGGGGCTGCGGTACCGGAACCGAGCACCGTGGCGTTGTCGTTGGCGGGAGTATTGTTGTTCCTGGGAGGCCGAATTTGGCGAAGGCGGCGGCTTTTTTTTTCGGCTAATCTAATTGCCCTCGCGGTTTTCGCCTTGGCATTCCCCTCTTCCGCCAACGCGCAGCTCAACACCCAGAGCTGGGATGTCGCCGGCCCCGCGACTTGGCTGGAAGATCAGAACTGGTTCGATGGCGATATCGGCGGCGCGATTCCCAGCGCGTTTTTTATCGAGCGGGCACGAATCGACAATGGCGGTACTGCCTTCATCGACGCCGCCGCGCCAGACGTCAACGGGTTGGAGTTGGATGACGGTGTGGTGGAGATACGCGACGGTGGGTCGCTCAGCGTGATCCTCGATGACTTCGAGCCAACGGCTGGCGATGCCCTCCTTCAAGCCGGTGGCACGCTCGCCTTGCAAGCAGACGCCCAATTTAGCGTCGCCCGAGATTTCACGAATGGTGGCCGGCTCGACCTTTCCTCTGCCTCAAATTCCGTCAACGTCGGCGGCAATTATTCGCAAGACCAGGGGGGCACCCTGCTCGTCGATCTGGCAGCCTCGAATCCCGCACTTGATATAGATGGCACGGCCCAATTGGGGGGCACGCTCGTCGCTAAGGTCCCGGCGGGCGCTCAATTTGGAGACTCGGTGACGGTCGTGTCAGCCTCTGGCACGCAAGGTCGTTTCAGCCAGGTCGCCGCGAGTTCTGATTCCGTTCCACTAGAGCGGGGGCTCGTGTTGTCCAGCGGCACAAGTAATGGGAACGCGGTGGTGACGATCGAAAACCGTCCGATCCTGACGGTGGACCGTTCCACCGGATCAACGCAAATTACCAACACCGTGGGCGCTCCTATCGAATTGGCGGCCTACTCGCTTACTTCGGAAAACGGCTTGCTCTCTCCTCAAAGCTGGCAAGGATTCTCCGCGTCGGGGGAACAAGGCTGGACTCCCGCGAATCCGTTGGCGAATGGCATCAGCGAACTGAGTCTTTCTGACAGCACCATGATCGAGGTCGGGGGCAGCCTTTCGCTGGGAAATGCCTATGCTGGCGGCCCTGTCACTCCTGCCAATGAAGATGTCGTCTTCTCCTATGCCACTCCGGATGGCCGGGTCGTGCAAGGCATCGTGGAATACACGGGCCCCGCGAATGATCTCGTATTGAACGTTGATCCCGAGACGGGCGAGGCGGCCATCAGCCATCTTTCGCGTTTCGTCGATCCCGTGGATGTCTCTGGTTACTCCATCACATCCGATAGCGGCGCGCTCACACCGGAGAATTGGGAATCTTTCAGCACTTCCGGCATCGCCGGCGAGGACTGGACGGCGGCCAACCCCACCTCCGAGGCCCTCAATGAATTGAACCTTTCCTCCAGCCAAATCTTCAGCAACGGGACCTTGCTCTCCCTGGGCCAGATCGTGGATCCCAACTCCGCCCAGGATTTGATCTTCGAATATAGTGTGGCTGGAACGACGATCGTACGGACCGGTACCGTCACCTATGGCGCCATCCCCGATGTGGATGTCGGAGGGCTGGTTGGCGACATCGACCTGGATGGAACG
>JANQPP010000099.1 GCA_028289405.1 Pirellulales bacterium | reverse complement strand
GAAACGCTGCCAATTTCTGACTACCTCCCGGACAAACCCGGCGGCAGGATGATCCTTTGCCCGGACTTTAGCCGGAACTTCCAAAAAGACACGGCCACGGCTATCGCGTACGCCACGACGTAGAGGAGACAAAAGGCAGCCGCGAAGCCTTGCCAAGCGAGACCTACCAACGCGGACATCTCCTCTTCCAGATCCGCCATTTCCAATCGTGCTGAAGTCGATACTCGGTCGCTGTAGGCGTCGATGAGGAGTAAGAGTTGGGCACCGATTTGCCTGCTTCATTTATCCGCCTGGGTGATAGCCGGCAGGCGTTCTCGAACTGCCTCAACTCCACCCGATGCATGGGCTACGAAGAACGATTCGAACTCGCCGAGTACTTCGCTGAGGGAAGACAACGCTTTGGTAATTTGGACTCGCTTTTGATCCGCCTCCTCGTCCACGAGCCGAACGACTTCCAAGGCGCTTGCCGTGTTGATACCTGCTCCTCGGCCGACGCCGAGAGCCGCAAGCCCTGAAGCACGGTCTCGTCGTCCAAGGGTTCGCGAAGCGGCTTGCCGCCGAAGTGCGTGGTGTAAAAGGCAAACACATCTCTGGTGGCTTGTGCGGCATCTTTCGTGAACTGGAACACCAAATCCTGGCGTTCCCCTTCGTCAATGGAAGCCTGAGCCCGGATGGCTACCCGCAGATGGTGTGCGTATTCTCCGGGAGCGGTCGAGACATATTGGCCGACAAAAAAAATCGCACCAGAGGCCAGAGAGGTGGCAAAAACCCAAAGCCTATGAGTTTGAAGAAACGTCAAAAAGGCGGTCAGCCTGCTGGCCAATTTGTGATCCGCCACTGCTCGCCCTTCCCTTCCATTTTCGTCGACGTCCTTAGCGTTTCACCGTGCCGTCCATGCTCTGACAACTCGAAAATGTGGCGGCCGTTGCCGCTTGTGGGCCAAATCAATCTTGAGGGCCGAGGAATCCATCGGTGGTCGAATGCGTTTTGCCCACGCGTAGTAAGGGATTTGGTTGCCAAGGCCCATAAAAGTCAAGTTCTACGGCTCCTCTGAAGATGCCAGCCGCACGCAATCGACATGTCGACAATTCCCGGTAGCGACGCTCGCTACGACCGAAAATAAGTGCCTGGGGATAAACACCTCGGCATCCGCGAAATTGCGCGTCCAGCGGTCGTGAAACGCCGTTGGACGAAAGCCAGCGTGGCTTTAAGGTACCTGAGTCTACACATGCCCTACACCCATTTGGTTCAATTCGAGCAATTGAGCCCAAATAAGCCCAATTCCATGCCCCAGTTGATCGCCACAAACATTTTGGCCACAATACGTTATCACCAATCTCCAGAACATCGGCATGACTTCGGGACGCAGAGGTCGGAGGTTCAAATCCTCTCGCCCCGACTGGACTTACGACAACCTAAAAACGCGATTGCACAAAATGTTGCACAGATGGGAGCCCACCGCGTGCAGGCGGTGAGCCCCCCTGCGAGCCTTCCGACTCGGCCTGTTTCGAAACCGGGAGGCAATTATGCGACAACCCAAACCGTTTTTTCGTAAGTTCACGCGAAGCTGGTACGTGACCCTGGGCGGCAAGCAGTTGCCGCTGGGCAAGGACAAGGCCCTGGCCTGGTGGCGGTACCATGAGATCATGGCCGGCCAGGCGGCCAGCGAACAGATCGCCTCGGTGGCCCAGCTCTGCGACGCCTATCTCGACTGGTGCCAGCGGCACCGCAAGCCGGCCACCTTCGACAAGCAGCGGCGGTACCTGCGAAGCTTCATCGCCACGATCGGCACTCGTCTTCCGATCGCCCGACTGCGTAAAAAGCATCTCACCGCCTGGGTCGATTCGTTGCGGCTGTCGACCACCACCGCCAACGACGCCCTGACGATCGTGCTGCGGGTCTTCAACTGGGCCTTGGAGGAGGGGCACATCGAGCGCTCCCCGCTCCCCAAGCTCAAAAAGCCGCCTCGCCGGCGGCGGGAGATCTATTACACGGCGGAACAATGGCGGGAGATTCAATCGCATGTGCCCGATCCTCAGTTTCGGGATCTGCTTGATTTTCTCTGGTCCACTGGCTGCCGTCCCCAGGAGGCCCGTCTGCTGGAAGGGGAGCACGTGCAGTTGTCGGAATCCATCTGCGTGTTGCCCGCCTCCCTGGCCAAAGGGGGCGGAAGAGACCGAGAAGGCCGAGCGGTCGCCCGTTGACGTGGCCCGCCTCCTCGGTCCGCCGGCGCCGTTTCCACTCGACGCGGTCCGTTTGCCTCCCGAGTTAACGAACACGTTTGAAGAGCTTCCCGAGAGCGATGCAGTAAAAAAAGCCCTGCTCAGCGGCCTGGTTGGGGCCTGGGATGCACAAGACACGCGTGGAAACGCACAGCCGGGCGTCGTGGAAAACCTCGGCAGGACAATCGCGGTCGGGCGGACCTGGGTAGCCAATCGCTTGGAGATCTCGCAAGGGGGGCACGTTCTGGAAACGGCACCCCGTGAAAGGTTTGAGGGCTGGGACCGTGCTGGCCCAGGGCCAGATCTCCTTGGACCTGAGCAAAAATCCTCTGCGGATCGACTGGTACGCGGAAAATCCCATTACGGATGAACGACTCGGTGTCACCATGCGTGGGATCATGGAATTTGTGGACGATGACACATTGCGGATCGGGATGTCCGATTTCGACGAACAACGCCCCACGGAGACGCCGATCATGTTGCGGCGTCGTGGTGCGAAATCGCAAGACCAGCCTGCCTTCGCTGATCCGAAACGCCTGTTGACCCCGCTCCCGACAGAAAGCGAACCCTCACCACCGGGATTGACCGTGCCAGAGGAGTTTTCGGAGCCACGTTGGTGGCGGAATCGAAAGGGAGAGCGTACGGTCCAGGCCCGACTCGTACGCATCGAGGAATCTTCCCACGGCCAGATATTCGCTGTGCTGGAGGACTATCGCGGTGGCGTGCGAAAATTCGACACCCGCCATTTTGATGTGTCGGGCAGTGCATTCGTCAAGCGAATATTGAAAAAAATCAAACCGGAGCAGCCGTCCATACCATGAAAAGGCCTCGGAAGGATCCGAATGGGCGATCAAGACGTCTCGCCGCTCGCGAGTGATGAAGGATGTTGCCGCCACGTATGGGCATGAAGGTCGCGCGACGAATTTTATGTTTACAACAGTAAATAATACGTGTTAAAGAATGGGCAGTTAAAGGACATTAACTACCCATTCTTTTGCTGGGCGTTTGTTCACTTAAGAAAGCAACCGGAGAGGGATCGATGAAGGGTGAATTGGTTGTCGCGAAGCAGACCAAAATCCGCACCGGCCAGGTGGAGAGCCTGCCGGTGCTCATCGAAGAGGCCGGCGACCATGCCCGCTTCGCCTGGGATGAATTCTTCGCCCTCCACAACCAGAACACCAAACGGGTCTACCGGATCGCCGTGGAGCGGTTCCTGCACTGGTGCCATGAAAGGGAATTGCGGCTTACCAACATCCTGCCCGGCCACGTCGCCGAGTACATTGCCAACCTAGCCCATGGCAAGACGGGCCAGTCGGCCAGTGACGCCACGCGTTCGCTCTACCTCTCGGCCATCCGGCATTTCCTCGACGTGTTGGTACAGCGGCACGCCATGATCTTAAATCCCGCCCGCTCGGTACGCGGGCCTGCCATGAATGGCAATGAGGGCAAAACGGCTCCCTTGCCCGAACAGGCCGTGCCCGAATTCCTGGAAAGCCTGGAAGATGATTCGCTGGTCGGCTTACGCGACCGGGCGATCATCGGCACGCTGCTCTATACGGCGGCGAGAAGGGGGGCCGTGGCCAAGTTGCGATTGAAGGATTTCTGGACGGACAGCACGCAATTTTACCTGCGGTTCTTCGAGAAAGGCGGCAAGGAACGTAATATTCCCGTCAGACACGATCTTCAGGAATGGATTACCGCTTATATCGACGCGGCGGGGATCGTGGATGAACCGCCGGAAAGCCCGCTCTTCCGGGCCGCGATTAATCGCAGCGGGCGATTGGGCGAGGAGGGATTGAAGCCGGCGGGCGTATCCAAGCTGGTGAAGCGTCGACTGAAAGCTGCCGGCCTGCCGGTGGATGTCTTCAAGGCCCATAGCTTCCGTGCCACCACGATTACCAACCTGCTTGGTAAGGAGGAAGCCCTACAGGACGTGCAGGAATTGGCAGGGCATTCCGATAGCCGCACCACGCAGCGGTACAACCACAGCGGCAAAAAGATCAAGCGGAATTTGGTCGAGAAGATCGGGTTCTAGCTGATCCCCGATGGGCCTGCCGGATGGAAGGCGGCAGCAAACCGCCCATTCTGGAAATCACGCACCAGCGTGCCTACGTTGCTAAACCGGTAAGTTGCGAGTGATGGAATGACGCGGTTGGTGACACCCAGGCATAGCGTGACATCATCGGGGCTGAACCCGTCATAGCCTCCATTTTCAAACAGGAAGCTGTACCCGGGCCGCCCGCTAATGTCGTAAAGCTCGTAGCAAATGCCGCGTTCCCCGGTATTCGCCACGCCCGCCGGGCGTTTGGCAATGGCGATGGTTCCGACCCTGATCTGCGGGGTTGGTGATGGTTGGTTATCTGTTTCTTGCCGTTCCATGTCTATCCGCACGCATTGCACGCGTCAGCCCCGATGGCAAGAAATATCACGGGGCAGAACACGTCTTCACGAGGATTTCCGCACCAGGCAGCGGTAAATCCATTCCGGTAAAAAGATCAAGCAGAACCTGGTGGACAATAACAGACCGGGTTTTGAGGAAATGTTTCACCCGATCGGCATCGAGTTGTAGAATCAAACTCTAAACCGAGTGAGCCCAACCAGGAACGTGATGGCGTGACAAAACCCTGACCGAGGTAGACATGCCCGAAAGCAACCTCAAAATAGGCTTCTTCCAGTATCTTCGCGATCATCCGCTGGTGTTTTGGGTTGGATTAGCAGGTTCACTGGCCAGTATCGCCAGTTTCGCGGTTACGTATCCCAAACAAACTAACGGTGATCGTACGCCCGTTCACCGCGTGGAAACTGTTTCTTCGACTCCGAACGGTGGTGGCCCGACACCGACCGGGCCTAGTCCGGAGGAAATCGAGGCACGAACGCATCAGCAGGTTCTGAAACATTGGGAGAGCCTTGAGCGGCGTGCCGCCCCGTTGCGAGCGGCCATGGAGACATATCAGGCGGAGGTTCTGGCTTGGAAGAACGATGTGGTGCCCTTGGAAACTAACAATGACGGAAAATACATCGCCGCGAACGAAGACGCCATCGAAACATATCAAGATTCGATATCCAGGGCCGAAAACGCGGCCTCGACGCCTGGCATCGAAAAAATCCGCCTGGAATTGGATGATTTGTTCTTTCCGTTGACCATGTACAAAGACCAACCTGGAATGCTGGTAAGCCCGCCCGAGTTCGACTTTCGGCAACGCCGTGAGTTGCTAGAACAGCACGCCAAGTCTCTTGCCATCAGCCGCAAGGAGATTCTTCGCCTCGTGGATCAGGGCAAAGAAGCGGGGTATGACACAGAGGGAGACACTCTGATACAGGCCATTGACAACATCGAGTTCGATCGGCTTGCCAAAGAGGCGGAAGAGAGGCGAAAAGAAAAAAAGGAAGAAGAGGAACGAAAACGTCGAGCATTTCTGGCTGAGGCCGAGCGAGCATACGATGAAAATAAGCAGGCTCTTGCACCCTTCACCGAAAAGTCTCGCTACCGTCTCGTCAAAAACGCCCGCTACCCAGAGATGATCGCTCAGGAACGGCCCGCGAGCCTCAAAAACATCCGAGACCTTGGGCTACTGGACGATATTGAGCAGATGGTTAAAGCGGTCGCCGTCACTCCCGACCGAAACGCTTGGAGCATTCCCGCCCGTCAATTCGGACGACCGAGCTACAAAGACTGGATTAGGAAACATGGACGGCTACCACAGAAGGCCCAGAAATTACTCACCAAGTACGGGGACGCGTTCGTAGCAAAGGGATGGCTCGACGAATGACCACCGGAACATGTCGATAGCCGCAGCACGCAACGGTACAACTTTTAGCGGCAAGAAGATCAAGCGGAGCCTAGTGGAGAAGATCGGGTTTTGAGTGAAGCGATTCGGATTTCCGGAAAGCGTGAGAGGCGGGAAAGTGGAGCAACCAACAGCTAGCAGGCCGTTGAATTAGGCCCCGTCAGGCGGCGAGATTCGGCGCGGAGTGGGCATGCATGAAGTGCTTCGCGCGTTGGATCGTGACGGCCGTCAA